>NZ_JBVIDX010000009.1:204501-348010 GCF_055572155.1 Streptomyces sp. NPDC030814 | reverse complement strand
GTCCTTCCCTGTCCCTCCCCGGTTCCCAGCAGGGCCTTGTCGGACTACGGGAACGCGCCGACATCCTGCACGGCACCCTGGAGACGGGCCCGACCGCGGAGGGCGGCTATCGGGTACGGCTGCGTATTCCGCTGAGCGCCGACTGAGAACCAGGACCGGCAGATCCTGGCGCGGTGAGCCGCCGGGGCGGCGGTCGGCCTCATCGGGGGTCCCGGCCTCCGGCGGGGTGCGAACTGTCGGGGCTCCCGTCGGGCAGGGGCTGCTCGGCCCAGATCGTCTTGCCTGCCGCCGTCTGGCGGCTGCCCCAGCGCTCGGCGACCTGAGCGACGAGCAGCAGCCCGCGTCCGCCCTCGTCGAAGACCCGGGCCCGCCGCAGATGGGGAGCGGCGCTGCTGGAGTCGGAGACCTCGCAGATGAGGGCGTCGGCGCGGATGAGCCGCAGATGGATGGGGGCGTTGCCGTACCGCATCGCGTTGGTGACCAGCTCGCTGACGATCAGCTCGGTGGAGAAGTCGAGGTCGGCGAGTCCCCAGGCGTCGAGTTGCTCGGCCGCCATCCGGCGCGCCCCGCCGACGGCCGCGGGGTCCAGGGGCAGCTCCCAGGTGCGTACCCGGTCGGCTCCGAGCCTGGCGGTCCTTGCCAGGAGCAGGACGATGTCGTCGGCAGGCGGGTCGGGCTGCACCTTGCGCAGCACCTCGTCGCAGGTCTCCTCCAGATCGGCGGCGGGACGACGCAGCGCCTCGGTCAGCAGGTCGAGTCCGACGTCGACATCGCGGCCGGGGGCCTCGATCAGGCCGTCGGTGTAGAGGGCGAGCGTGCTGCCCTCGGGCATGGCGATCCGGGCGGCCTCGAAGGGCAGTCCGCCCAGACCGAGCGGTGGTCCGGCGGGCAGGTCCAGCAGCCGCACGGTGCCGTCGGGCCGTTTGAGGACCGGAGGCGGGTGTCCGGCCCGTGCCAGGTCGCAGCAACCGGCCACGGGATCGTAGACGGCGTAGAGGCAGGTGGCCCCGACCTCGCCCGAGGGCCCGTCCGCCGCACTGCGCGCGTCCGGGCCCTCCTCCCGGTCGAGGCGGATGACCAGGTCGTCCAGCCGGGTGAGCAGCTCGTCGGGCGTGAAGTCGGCGTCGGCGAGGGTCCGTACGGCGGAACGTAGCCGGCCCATCGTGGCCGAGGCGTGCACGCCGTGGCCCACGACGTCGCCCACCACAAGCGCCACGCGTCCCCCGGACAGGGAGATGACGTCGAACCAGTCCCCGCCGATCTCGTCCCCCGGGCCGGCGGGGAGGTACCGGTAGGCGAGGTCCGCCGATTCCACCTCCGGGAGCCGCTCGGGCAGGAGACTGCGCTGGAGGGTGATCGCGGTGTGCCGCTCGCGGGTGTAACGGCGGGCGTTGTCGATGCTCACCGCCGCCCTGGCGGCGATCTCCTCGGCGAGCACCAGGTCGTCCTCGCGGAAGGCGTCCTCGGTGCGGTGGCGTAGCAGGAGCATCACGCCGAGGGTGATGCCCCGGGCGCGGAGCGGCACCATCAGCACCGAATGGATCTTGAATCGCCGCATGTTCTCCGCGCGGTCGGGGGAGGCCGCCATCCACTCGCGCAGCAGCGGGTCGCCCGCACTGTGGTAGCTGCCCCGTCCGGTGATCAGCGCCCGGGCCGCCGGGGAGTCCGGAGGGTGGGTGTCGATGTCGCCCTTGGGGATCACCGATTCCGGTGCTCCGCGGAGCACCGACCGTTGCGCGGTACGGCGGCAGACGACCGGTGTGCCGGGCGGCACGGGCTGCGGCTCGTGTCCCTGGACGACCGACTCCAGCAGGTCGACGGCGGCGAAGTCGGCGAACCCGGTCACCGCCACCTCGGCCAGTTCCTCGGCCGTCCGGGTGACATCGAGAGTGCTGCCGATACGCACGCTGGCGTCGTTCAGCACGGCCAGCCGACGGCGCGCCCAGTACTGCTCGGTGATGTCGATGACCAGGGCCGACAGTCCGAGCACGGCACCGGCCCTGTCCTTCAGCGGGGAGAGGAACAGCGACCACGCGTGGTCGCGGACCTCACCGGAGGCCCGGAAGGGCTGCTCCTCGCGGAAGATCATCTCCCCGGTGCGCACGGCCTGGTGCTGGAGGCGGTCGATCTCGTCCAGGGGCGGGACGGGGTAGATCTCCCACAGCGTCCGCCCCCGCATCTCCTCCGGGTTCAACCCCATGGCCTGGCTCATCACCTGGTTGCAGGTGACGAACCGGGCCTCGCTGTCGTAGATGGCGACGGGCAGCGGGAGCTGCGCGAGCGTGAGGTCCCACAGTTCGGCGGGCCCCGTGTCCGTCGGCCCGGCGGAGTAGGTCACCGCCGCCGGCGTGAGGACCCAGTGGGTCCTGCCCCGCCCGTCCAGCAGGGGTGTGCCCCTGAGCCGCACGATGATCCGGTCGCCGTCCCGTTTGCGCAGCCCCACGTCGCTGGTCCAGGGTTCACGGGCGACCAGGCGACGCCGGGTCGCGGAGGGCAGCCTCGCGGTCCGCAGGTGGTGGGCCGGCCGGCCCACCACCTCCTCGGGCGTGTACCCGAGGAGCCGCCGGGCGCCGGCGCTCCACACCAGGACGACTCCGCGGGCGTCGACGACGACCGCGAAGTCGTCGGGTACGGCCGGCCCCTCTGCTCCCGTGGTCGTGTCGGGCTCGTTGTCCATGGGCGTACCCCGACGTCGTTCCTGCCGTTTTCCAGCACGGCGCTGTGCGCCCGGCACGGGCGCTGCCTCCAGCATCCCGCCGCGGCGCAGCCCTCTCAACCGGTTGCGCGGCGCGCACCGACCACCGGGGGCCTGGGCGGAGCGGGGTCAGAGGGGCGTCGACTCCGACGGCACGAAGGGCGCCCCGTGTCCGGGGACTATCAGGGCCGGGCCGAGAGCGAGGACCTTCTCCCTGGCCGCCCGCAGCCCGTCGCGGTCGGGCGCGAAGGGGTCGTCGGCCGGTCCCTCGGCGGTCCACCACAGATGGGTCAGGACCACGAGGCCCTCCACCGTGGTCACCAGGGTGCTGACGTCCTCGGCGGTGTGACCGGGCGTGGTCATCAGGGTGATCGACGGGGAGAGCCGGTATCCGTCGGCGTTCCGGTCCTCCCAGACGTCGTCCTGGTAGATGGCCATGTGGTCGTGGAAGCGAGCCTCGGGGAACAGGGCGGCGTTCAGCGTGTGGTCCGGGTGGTGGTGGCTGAAGACCACGTCGGTGACGTCCTCGGGGGCCAGTCCTTGCTCCCTGAGCGGGTCCAGGATCAGCCGGCGGTCCGCGACCATGCCGGGATCGACGATCGCGACGGTCGCGCCGTCGACGAGCAGGGTGACGGTGCCCGCCACGCGGGCGTCCGCGTAGCCGGTGGTCAGGACGTGGAACGAGGCGGTCATGACGGAACTCCTCCGGTGAGGCCTGAAGCGGTGGCGAACGGGCCGCGGGGGTGCGGGGCCGTGGGTGTACGGGTTCGCGCTCTCGGTCAGGTGGGCAGGAGCGCCCGAAGGCCGGTGATCATGGCCTGGAGACCGATGTCGAAGGCGAGTTCGGCGCGGCGGTGGTCGTCCGGGGTGTGGTCGAGTACGGCGGCGAGGTGCGGGGCGGTCGCCCGCGGCACGTCGGAGGCGGTCACCGGCGGGGCCACGAGGTCGAGGGCCGAGCCGAGGACGAAGCTCTCCATCGTGTTGATCAGGGGCATGACCTGGCTCGCGGTGAAGCCGGCGGTCAGCAGGAGTTCCGCGACCTTCTCGTACATCGCGTACAGGAAGGGCTCGGCGAGCGGGGCGGTGGCGAGCAGCGGCACAGCCCCGGGATGGCCGGCGAAGGCCGTGCGGTAGGAGCGGGCCCAGTCCTCCAGGGCCTGCTCCCAGGGCTGGGTCGGGTCCCAGGCGTCGGGGCTGGTCTCCAGGGCCAGTTCCTCCCGCATGAGCGAGATGATCTCGTCCCGGCCGGACACGTGGTGGTAGAGCGCCGAGGGAGCCACGCCGAGTTCCCTGGCCAGAGCGGGGATGGTGAGGACTCCCTGCTCGTCGGCGAGTCTCAGCGCCGCGGCGCCGATACGTCGGCGGTCCAGCAGCGGCGTGCGCGGCCTGGGCACATGGGCTCCTCTTCGTCCGTCTCCCCGCTCGTGCGGGCGGCAGGGGCCGTCTCGCACACGGCCATCCGAACTTTACCGAATGACTTTCAGTAAAACTCTTCCCGTGGGTTCGAGCGGCCCCTACATTACCGAAACCGAATCGGTTTCAGTTCTGTCGCCGCCGACGGAGGTGCCACCGCCATGCAGGCCGACATCGTGTTCGCCGACGAGGAGATCCCCGACGGCGGCCGGCTCCTTCGGGAGCGGACCTGGAAGTGGGGCGTCCCGCGCCCCGGCAGGGGGGCGGAGCTGGTGCCTCTCGCCGCCGACCCGGTCGCGCCCGCACCGCACGACCTCCCGCCCCTGCCCGTCCTGGGCACCTGGCCCGGCCGGCGCACGCACGGCTCCGGCCTCGCCTCCTCCGTCCCCGCGGACGGTAGCGGTACGGCACCGTCACCGCCTGCCCGCGGCAGGACAGCAACCCACCCACCCGTCGACTTCACGCAGCACGCGGAGACCCCCATGACCGAGCCCCACACCTCCACCGCTCCCCCACCGTCCCCTGCGGGCACCGGGGCGGACCCGACCGGTCATCTGCAGCGGGCCACGCTCGGCGTCAGCGACATCGTGTTCTTCGTCGTGGCGGCCGCGGCCCCGCTCACCGTGATGGCGGGTATCGCTCCGCTCGCCATCCTCTTCGGCGGCATCGGGGCCCCGGTGGCCTATCTGACGGTCGGTGTCGTGCTGTGCCTGTTCGCGGTCGGCTTCACCGCGATGACGCCCCACATCCGCAACGCGGGCGCCTTCTACTCGTATGTCGCCCGGGGTCTCGGCCGTCCCGCGGGGCTCGGAGCGGCGCTCCTCGCGGTGTTCTCCTACAACGCGCTGCAGATCGGCACCTACGGGGCGTTCGGCTTCTTCGCCGCCGGCACCGCGAACGACCTTCTGGGCCTCGAACTGCCCTGGCCCGTCTACGCCTTCGCGGCGATCGCCGTGGTGTGGTTCCTCGGCTTCCGGTCGATCCACGTCGGCGCCAAGGTCCTCGCCGCGCTGCTGATCGCGGAGACCGCCATCCTGGTGCTGCTGGCCGGCGCGATCCTGGTCAAGGGCGGCGCGGACGGCCTGAGCCTGGCGTCCTTCGCGCCGTCCAACGTCTTCACGTCGAGGATGAGCGCACCGCTCGGCCTCGCCGTCGCCGCCTTCATCGGTTTCGAGGCCACCGCCCTCTACCGTGAGGAGGCCCGCGACGCCGACCGCACCGTGCCCCGCGCCACCTACCTCGCCGTCGGATTCCTCGGCCTGTTCTACACCTTCGTCGTCTGGGTCATCGTCCAGGCCTTCGGCGACGACAAGGCCGTGGCGACCGCCGCGCAGAACCCGGCGGAGATGTTCTTCACCGCGATGACCCACTACGTCGGCGGCTGGGCCACCGACCTCCAGCGCGTCCTGATCGTCAGCAGTCTCCTGGCCTCCCTGCTCGCCTTCCACAACGCCATCACCCGCTACGGCTACGCCCTGTCCGTGGAGGGCGCCGCCCCCGCCCCGCTGGGCCGTATCCACCCCCGGCACGGTTCGCCCTGGGTCTCGGGCGTCGCGCAGACCGCGCTGGCGACCGTCGTCACCGCCGTCTTCGCGGCGATCGGCGCGCACCCGTACAACGAGTTCCTGCTGTGGGTGAACACCCCCGGCGTGGTCGGCATCCTCGCGCTGCAGACCCTGGCGGCCTGCTCGGTGGCCGTCTTCTTCCGCCGCAACCCGGGAGCCGCCACGGCCGGACGGCTGCGTACGGCTGTCGCGCCCGCGACCGCCGCGCTCCTCCTGGCCGTCATCACCGGGCTGGTCTGTACCCGTCTCAACCTGTTCACCGGGGCGTCCCCCACCGTCAACTGGACGCTCGCGGCGCTCACCCCGGTCGTGTTCGCGACGGGCGCCGTCCTCGCCACGCGCATCCGTCGCAAGCGGCCGGAGGTCTACGCGAAGCTCGCCACCACCGACGTCGAATCCGTGTGACCCCGGGGCGGGCGCCGACGCGGTGTTCCGACCGGCCGCGGCGGGGCCTGCCCCACTCGTCCCCCGACGCCCCGCGCCGGCCGGCCCCCGCCTTCCCGGCGTGGGGCCGTCCGGGCGGGCCGGGTCAGCCCTGTGCGGCGGAGGCCTGCGCCCGGTCCGCCGCGAGGAGGGCCGCGAAGCGCGCCAGCCGGACGCCCTGGAAGCGTGCGCAGGCCAGTGCCGTGTCGTCCGGTGGTGTCGAGGGAAAGCCGGCGGGCCAGGACGTTCCGTACGGGTTGCCGCCGGCCGCGTGGACGACGTCGTCCGTGTAGCCGAGAGGGACGATGACCGCGCCCCAGTGGTAGAAGACGTTGTTCAGGGACAGGATCGTCGACTCCTGGCCGCCGTGCCGCTCCGCCGAGGAGACGAAGGCCGTCACCGGCTTGTCCGCGAGCTTCCCCGCCTGCCAGAGACTTCCGGCGGTGTCGATGAACTGCTTCAGCTGCGCGGCCGGAGCACCGTACCGCGTCGGTGTGCCGAAGGCGTATCCGTCCGCCCACTCCAGATCGGCGAGTCCGGCCACCTCGACGGCCGACTCCGTTTCCCGGTGATGCGCCGCCCACTCCGGGTTCGCCGCCATCGCCTCGTCGGACGCGAGTTCGGCGACCCTGCGCAGTCGCACCTCGGCGCCCGCGGACTCGGCCCCTTCGGCCACCGCCCGCGCGAGCCGGTGCACGGACCCGGTCGCGCTGTAGTAGACGACCAACACATGTGCTGACACGGGGAACCCCTCCCAAAGGCGGCGGACGATCACGAGGAGGGCGCGGAGCGCCCGGTCACTTGGCGGGTGGGTACGCGAGGACGGCCGTGACCGTCTTCTCCTCGGTGTTGGCCTCGATGCCGGCCCAGCCGAGTTCCCGCCCCTGGCCGCTGAGTTTGGAACCGCCCCAGGGCAGACGCGGGTCGAGCGGAGCCCAGCCGTTGATCGCGACGGCGCCCGCCCTCACCCGTCGGGCGACCACATGTGCCCTGCTCACATCGGACGTCCACAGGGTGGCGGCCAGCGCGTAGTCGCTGTCGTTGGCCATCGTGATCGCGTCGGACTCCGCGTCGAACGGGATGACGGCGCCGACGGGCCCGAAGATCTCCCGCCGGGCGATCGTCATGGCGTTGTCCACCTCGGCGAAGAGGGTCGGCTCGATGAAGAATCCTCTGTCGTGCGGGCGGCCGCCCCCGGAGATCAGGCGGGCGCCGTCGTCGACACCGGCCGCGATGTACTCGCAGACCCGCTCCAGTTGTCGGGCGTTGATCAAAGCGCCCATCGTGGTGCCCTCGTCGAACGGGTCCCCGACCTTGATGTCGCGGGCGCGGGCCACCAGGCGCTCGACGAACTCGCCGTACACGGGACGCGCGACCAGGATGCGGCTGCCCGCGGCGCACACCTCGCCCTGGTTGGCGAAGATGCCGACCGCCACCCCTTGCGCGGCCTCGTCGAGATCAGCGTCGGCGAAGACGATCTGGGGGCTCTTGCCGCCGAGTTCCAACGTCGTGCGCCGGAACCCCTTGGCGGCGGCGACGGCCACCTTGTGTCCCGTCTCGGGGCTTCCGGTGAACGAGATCTTGTCCACCCCCGGGTGGTCGATGAGCGCCTGGCCCGTCACCGCGCCGATTCCGGGAAGGACACTGAACGCCCCGGCGGGGAAGCCTGCCTCCTCGATCAGCGACGCGAGGAGGAGGGAGGTGAGGGGCGCGTCCTCCGGAGGCTTCAGGACGACGGCGCAGCCCGCGGCGAGCGCGGGCGCGATCTTCCACGACCCGATCATCGTCGGTGAGTTCCAGGGCGTGATGGCCGCGACCACCCCGACCGGCTCGCGCACGGTGTAGCTGTGGGTGGGCCGTCCCATATAAGAGGACGTGGGGACGGAGCGGCCCTCCACCTTGTCGGCCCAGCCGGCGAAGTACCTGAAGGTCTGGATCGCCTGGGGCAGATCGATGGCGCGCGGCTCGAAACCGGGTTTGCCGATGTCCAGCGACTCCAGCGTCGCGAACTCCTCGCTCCGCGCCTCGATCAGGTCGGCCAGGCGGTGCAGCAGGACCGCCCTGACGCCGCCGTCGGTCCGCCCCCACTCGCCCTCGTCCAGCGCGGACCGGGCGTGGGCCACGGCCCGGTCCACTTCCCCGGCCCCGGCCGCGGCCACGGTCGTGAGCCGTCGTTCGGTCACCGGGTCGATCACATCGAAGGTGTCGGTGCTCTGACTGCTGTCCCATCGCCCGGCGAAGTAGGGCTCCGCCGGAACCGTGCTGACCAGCCGTTCGGCCTCTACGCGTGCAAGCATGTACGATTACCGTTCTATGAGGACGATATTTGAAACCATAGGGATGAGGGTGACGCCGGGTCAAGGGGCCGGCAAGAGGCGGTCGTTCCGAGCGCCGTGACATGATGTGCGGCACGCAAAGGCAGGAGGAGAGAGAAGATCGTGGCGGCGACCGGCGGGGAAACGTCCCTGACTCTTGACCGCGGGCTGACGGTGTTGTCCCTGCTCGCACGTAACGCCGACGGTCTCACGGCGGCGGAGCTCGCCGAGCAGCTGACCATCGCCCGGGCGGCCGTCTACCGTCTTCTGCGCACCCTGGAGGCGCACAACCTCGTCGCCCGCCTCGGTACGAGATACATCCTCGGGTTCGGTGTGGCCGAACTGGCCGGGCAGCTCAAACCACGGCTGCAGGCCACCGTACTGCCGATCCTGCGCCGACTCAGCGAGCAGACCAACAGCACGGCGCTCCTGAGCGTCGCCGACGGCGACCAGGCCCTGATCCTGCTGACGGCGGAACCGCCGAACTCCACGATGCACCTCGCCATGCGGGAAGGCGCCCGGCATGCCCTGACCGTCGGCGCGGACGGCATCGCCATCCTGGCCGGTCGGCCGGCCGGCGACGAGGACACCGACGACGTCCGTGAGGCCCGTCGCCGCGGGTACGCGGTCAGCGTGGGCTCGATCCAGGAGGGCGCGATCGGTGTCGCGGCTCCCATCCGGGTCTCGGACTGGTCGACCGCGAGCCTCGGAGTGGTGCAGCTCGGCCTCAGACTCGTCGACGACCGGGTCCCCCATCTGGTGACGGAGGCCGCCAGGACGGCCGCGACCCAACTGGTCGGCGCGTCCGGCCCCGAGACGGCCGGGCACTGAGACCCGCCGCCCCGGGGGGCGCCCCCTGTCAGTGGCAGTGCGCCGCCCCGTGGCCCGGTGGAGGCGGGACGTCCAACGACGGGTTGCGGTCGAAGAATCCCACCGGCTTCAACGCGAACCCGACGTAGTCGCACGGCATGATGGGCCAGTCCTCGGGCCGGGGCAGATGCGAGGTGCCGAAGGTGTGCCAGAGCACCACGTCCGTGTCGACGAGATCCCGCTCCTGCTCGATCCACCGGCCGATGCCGTCACCGGGGTGCTGGTTCGGGTAGTCGCCGGCCGCGTGCAGTTCGTCCGGGCTGTACCGGGTCACCCACAGGTGTGCCCGCGCGAACTCGGCGCGCCGTGCCAGGTCGCTCTCAGGAGCGGCGAGCAGTGTCGGACCGACGAACGGGACCAGCTTGTAGGCGACCGGCTCACCGAAGCGGTTGCGTACGCCGGGGTTGGTGATCTTCCAGGTCCGCGCGGTGAGCGGGTCACACATCCGGCGGCCGTCGCGTTCGTTGGTGATCTCCGTGCGGCGGGCGACGATCGCGTTGCCGTACGGATTGTCCGGTCCCGTCGGGAGGCCCACCGCGTCGACCTCCACGACCGTGTTGCGCGGTCCGTCGACCTCCATGTCCAGGCGCATGTTGAACAGGTGCTGATGATTCGGTGCGTCCAACTGCGGTGCCACCAGCGTTCCGTAGGCGGGCTTCACCCCGGGAGCCACGGTCCGGGTCTGGACGATGCCGGTGAGTTTGGCCTCGAACTGGATCGTCCCGTCGAGGTAGAAGTACCAGAAGAAGCCGTACTCGTAGTTGCCGATCGTGTGGATCGAGGACACCACGAGCCGTCGGGAGCGTCTGACCTCGGCCTGCTCGACGTAGCGGAAGTCCCAGTGCTTCCAGAGGATTCCGTAGTCCTCCTCGTGCAGGCAGATGGCGTTGCCGATGGTGTGCGGGGTGCCGGACTCGTCGGCGAGGACGGCGTCGAGGTACCGGATCTCCCCGAGGCAGTCGCAGCCGAGACCGAGCGAGCCCACGGTCTTGCCCAGGCTGTACTCGCCCGCGTCGAAGACGTTCCGGAAGTAGAAGTCGTCGCTGGTGTCGCCGTAGGGCACGACCATCTCGCTGATGCCGGCCCGGTGCAGGATCGGGCGTCGACGTCCGCCGTCCTTGTAGGAGACATCGCTGATGACGAGGCCCTCCACCACGTCGATGTGGGCGTGCAGCCGCCAGCGCTGCCATTCGACGACGTTGCCGGACACCGTGAAGGAGGGGCCTTCGGGCTGGGTGATCTCGATCGGGCGGAGGTCGTCGCGCAGCGGTCCGACGCTGCCCACGTCGTAGTTCCCGCTCTCCGGCGGGAGTGGCAGCGGCTCTCCCTCCAGTACGGCCGCCACGGTACGGGTGTCGCAGTCGATGACGAAGACGAGGTTGCCGACGGGCCGGGCGTAGCCGTTGTCCTCGGTGAAGCGCCGGACGTAGGCGGTCGCGCGGATCACGCGGCGTCGCGCGTCCACGCCCTCGACCGGCAGGGTGCCGGTCGACCAGGGGTCGAACTGGACCTGCGAGAGATCGTCGACGCCGTGCCGTGCGAGGGCCTCCACCGCGCCGGAGTCGTTCTTGACGATCTCGTCGAGTGCCATCAACTCCTCGATCATGATGGGCGGTTGCCTGCCCGGCAGGTGTTCCCAGGAGACGAGGACGTCGTCGGTGAGATCGACGCGGGCCTCGAACATGGCACCGGCCTCGGGGTCGTAGACGACGAGGAAGGCCACGCGGGGGATCGGCCGGGCGGGGTCGTACTCCCGTACCCGCTGCTTGTCCGGCAGATCCAGACGGATCAGCGGGAATCTGATCGCCGTCCGCCGGGCCTGAGCGGCGCGCACCACGGCGACGGCCTGCTCCATCTCCTTGGCGCTCAGCGGATCGTACGGGTGCGGCGTGGCAGCGGTCACTGCCGTTCCTCCTGCTGGTAGGGGGGCTGGATGAGGGGAGTGGGTCGGGCTTTGAGGAGAAGCGGGGGATCCTGGTGCCGTCATGGTGTGGTCACCTCTCCCGCGCTGCGTGTCGGCTCGTCGAGGGCCTCCTCCGGGCGGGACGCCCGCCTGTGTACGACGCAGGCCCACGCCACGCCGAGCGCCACCCACACGAGCAGGGCCCAGGGCACGGTGTCGAGGGGGCTCTGCGCCTGGTGGACGGCTCCGAACACGGCGCCGGCCGACACGAGTACGCCGACGCTCCCGGCGACGAGGAGTTTGGCGTGGCCGACATGCGGCCACAGGCCCTTCACCCCGAGGGCGGCGACGATCAGGTACATCAGCGCCAGGCCCGTTCCGCCGAAGCCGGCCATCCAGTTGAACGCCGGTGACCACTGGGGTTGCAGGACACCGGGCTGGGCGGTCTCGCGCGAGAAGATGCCGTCGCCCATCCGCACGGCGACGATGATCACGCAGGAGAGGGCGCCCCACAGGGCGGCGCCCCATACCGGGGTGAGGAACCGGTGGTGCAACTGGGCCAGTTTCGCGGGCAGTCGGCCGCTGCGGGCCATCGAGAGCATCCCCCGGCTCGACGCGACGCCGACGCCGATCGCCACCGCGAGCACGTCGAGGATGATCAGCACCCCCATGAAGGTCCCGAAGCCGGTGGATCCGTACTCCTTGCCGGAGGCGAGGGCTTCCAGCGGGAAGACGCTGTCCTTCCACGCCTGCGCGTCCAGGCCGAAGCCCACGGCTTGGGCGTAGGCGACGACCAGGTAGTAGACCCCGACGATGGTGAGCGACCACATGACCGCCCGGGGCACATGGCGCTTGGGGTTCGCGGTCTCCTCGGCGAGGTTGGCCGCAGATTCGAAGCCGATGAACATGTTGATGCCGTAGAGGACACCGTAGAGCAGGTCCAGGCGCCCCACGGAGAACGGGTCGAAGGGTTCGGCGGGCAGGCCCCCGCCGCCGGCCCGGAAGACGATGACCAGGGAGAAGACAAGGACGACGAGGATCGTGGCCAGGGCGAGGACGAGCTGGGCCCGAATGGACACCTGGACGCCGATCACGAGAACGACGACGACGAGCGCGGCGTAGCCCAGGGACAGGGGCCACCACGGTACGTCCACGGACAGAGCGTTGATGAGCCAGGTCCGGGTGAGACCGCCGAGGACGAGGAACGTCGAGGCTCCCAGCACCATCATGGCCCCGTAGTAGAGCCATCCGGCGGCCACGCCGACGCGGGGGCCGGCGCTGTCGCTCACGTACTCGTAGAGCGACCCGCACAGATGGATCCGTTTCGCGTACTGGGCGATGACCCATCCCACGCCGCACATGCCGACACCGGCGATGGCGATCGCGACGGGAGTGGCGACTCCGGCGCCCCGCCCTGTGGCCGACAAGCCCACGACCAGGGGAAGAAGAGCCGCTACCGAGAACACCGGCCCCATGAAGCCGATGGATTGAGTGAGGACGCCGATCAGGGACAGGCGGCCGTGAGCCAGGGTGATGCGATCAGGGCTTGTCATCCCGATCAGCCTCCAGTTTCACCGCTGTGCGATATTCGTACATGGTGTACGTTTGTTGAAAGCACATGGTGTGGTGGCCCGTGGTGGGTGTCAAGGCCCGCCGGGCACAAATGAGGCCGCCCCCGCCGAACTGATCCGACGGGGGCGGCCGTTGACCAAGAAGAAGCGACCTGGCCGCGGCCTACCTCGGCCCGAGCAGAAAGGCCCGGGCCGCTCGCGCGGCGGAGACCACGTCCGGCGTGGCCTCGTCGACGCGGTCCTGCCGATGCGAGACGAACATGACACAGGCGTCCAGGACGTCTCCGTCACGGGCCAACGGAGCAGCGACCGCGTGGGCCCCCGGCTCCACCGCGCCATGACTGGCGACCCAGCCCCGGCGGCGCGCCTCCCGTACGGCGTCCGAGTCGTCGTCGGCGGGGGCCCGTCCGGCCCGGATCGCGCACGGCGCGGCACCGCGGTCGAGCGGCTGACGGGAGCCCTTGCGGTAGGCGAGGTGGTAGTCGGCGTCCTGGGGGACGGCCGTGGCGACGGCGACGACACAGTCCGGTTCCGGGAAGAACAGGATCGCCGTACCGCCGTACCGGTCGGCGAGTTGCTGCAGCAGCGGCTGGACGAATTCCGCGAGGGTCGGCCGCGAGGTGCCCGCGAGCGTGTGCAGTTCCCCCCCGGGCACGTACGCGCCGTCCGCGGTCCTCGCCAGGAACCCCTCCGCGGCCAGCGTCCCCGCGAGGCGGTGGACGACGGTCCGGTGCAGTCCCGTCCGGGCGGCGATCTCGGCGACCGTCAGGCCGCGGGGCTGGTGAGCGACGGCCCGCAGCACGGCGAGACCCCGGACGAGCGTCTGCGACGGCGGCTGACTGGGCCGCTTGACCGCCTCCCCGCCCCCACCGTCCGCGCTGTTGTCCGTGCCGTTCGCGGCCTCTGCCCGCACGCCGCTTACCACCTTCCTGGTTCCGCTCACGCGTTCAGCGTATGGCACGGGTCCGCCGGCCCCGGGGGCCGACGCCCATCCTCCGGGGGTTGACGCCGACGCCCTTCCCTGTCGATGCTGTGCACTATACGCACGGACGGTGCGCATAGTGCACGGAGGAAAGTCCATGACCCACGCCACGACCGTCTGGCAGGCGAACCGGTTCGGCGGCATGACCGGAGCGGAGGCCCTGGTCGAGACCTCGCTCGCCGCAGGAGTGGACGTCTGCTTCGCCAACCCGGGAACCACCGAGATGCCTCTGGTCGCCGCGTTGGACTCGGTCCCCGGCACCCGCGCGGTGCTCGGCCTCTTCGAGGGCGTCTGCACCGGCGCGGCCGACGGCTACGCCCGGATCGCCGGCCGACCGGCGATGACGCTGCTCCACCTCGGCCCCGGTTTCGCCAACGGCATCGCCAATCTGCACAACGCGCGGCGGGCCCACTCCCCCGTCCTCAACGTCGTTGGAGACCACGCCAGTTGGCATCTCGCCCATGACGCGCCCCTGACCTCGGACATCGTCTCGCTCGCGCGGCCCGTCTCCGGCTGGGTCGGCACCGCCGCCTCCGGGGCGGGGCTGGCCCAGCTGACCGGCCGCGCTGTCGCGGCCGCCACCGCCGCGCCCGGCTGCGGGGCCACCCTCATCGCCCCCGCCGACTTCCAGCAGGAGGTGCTGGAGGGCCCCGTGGACGTCGAACTGCCCGGCACTCAGCGCCGTCGGGAGGTGGCGGGCGAGGTCATCGACTCCCTCGCCAAGCGGCTGCGCTCCGGGGAGCGTGCCGTCCTCCTGCTGGGCGGCACGGCGCTCGACGAGCGCGGTCAGCGTGCGGCCGCCCGGATCGCCGCCGCCACCGGGGCGGTGCTCTACAGCGAGACCTTCCCGGCCGCCGCCGAACGCGGCGGCGGCCTTCCGGACCTCGACCGGCTCCCCTACTTCCCGGAGAAGGCGGTCGCGGCTCTGGCCGGTGCCCAACTGGTCGTGCTTGCGGGCGCCCTGGAACCCGTGTCGTACTTCGGGTACGAAGGGATCCCGAGCCTGCTCGCCCCCCCGGACACCGTGGAGGTGCTGAGCACACCGGAGGAGGACGGCTCCCACGCTCTGGAGGTCCTCGCGGACACCCTGGGGGCACCCGAACCGGCGTCACCTCCCCGGCCGGACGACGGAGGCCTCCCGGACGGAGCGCTGACGCCTCAGTCGGTCGGCCGGATCGTCTCGGCGCTGCTCCCCGAACACGCCGTCGTCTCCGTCGAAGGCGGAACCTGCGGCTACCCCTTCTTCACCGCCTCGTCGCACGCCGCCCGCCACACCACACTGACCAACACCGGCGGAGCCATCGGCCAGGGCCTGCCCGCGGCCGTCGGCGCCGCGATCGCCGCACCCGGCCGCAGGGTCGTCGCCCTCCAGTCCGACGGGAGCGCGCAGTACACCATCCAGTCGCTGTGGACGATGGCCCGGGAGCAGCTGCCCGTGGTCACCCTCATCGCCTCCAACCGCCTCTACAACGTCCTGCGCACCGAGCTCGGCCGGCACGGGCAGGCCCGGCCGGGCCCCAACGCGACGGCGCTCACCAGCCTGGACGAACCGGCCTTCGACTGGCCCTCGCTGGCCCGGGCCTACGGCGTACCCGGCACACGCGTCGAGACGGGCGAGGCGCTGCGGCGCGCTCTCGGCCGCGCGCTCGCCGCCGACGGCCCGCAGCTCATCGAGATGGCCCTGTGAGAGGAACCGCCATGCACAGCACAGCACACCCGGTCACGGGCGCGGTGGAGGCGGTCGATCGCTTCCTGGCCGAGCCGCGGACCATGCTCATCGGCGGCCAGTGGGTCGGGGCCCTCACCGGCCGCTCGTTCGCCAGCGTCGACCCCGCCACCGGCACCGTGCTCACCACCGCTCCCGACGGCGACGCCGCCGACGTCGACCGGGCCGTTTCGGCGGCCCGCCGGGCCTTCGACGATCCCGGCTGGCGGCGGATGAGCCCCCTGGAGCGGGGGGCACTGCTGAACCGTGTCGCCGACGTCATCGAGGCGCACGCCGACGAACTCGCCCTGCTGGAGTCCCGCGACAACGGCAAGCCGGTCTCCGTGGCGCGCGCCGTGGACGTGGGCACCAGTGTGAAGCTGTTCCGCTACTTCGCGGGATGGCCGAGCAAGCTGGAGGGCAGCACCATCCCCGTCTCGCCGCGCGGCGGGCTGCGGGTGCTGAACTACACCACGCGGCAACCGGTGGGCGTGGCCGGACTGATCGTGCCGTGGAACTTCCCGGTGTCGATGGCGTGCTGGAAGCTCGCGCCCGCGCTGGCCACCGGCTGCACGGTCGTCCTGAAGCCCGCCGAGGAGACTCCGCTGTCGACGCTGCGGCTCGCCGAGCTGCTCCAGGAGGCGAGGGTGCCGGACGGTGTCGTCAACGTCGTCACCGGGCGCGGTGCTTCGGCGGGCGCCGCCCTCGCCGCGCACGACGGGGTCGACAAGATCGCTTTCACCGGGTCCACGGAGACGGGCCGCGCCATTGTCCGCGCCGCCGCGGGCAACCTGAAGAAGGTCTCCCTCGAACTCGGCGGCAAGTCCCCGAACATCGTGCTGCCCGACGCCGACCCCCAGTCCGTCGCCGAGGCCGCCGCCCAGGCCGTCTTCTTCAACCAGGGGCAGGTCTGCACGGCCGGCTCCCGGTTGTACGTTCACCGCAGGATCTTCGACGAGGTGCTGGACGCGGTGGCGGAGCGCGCCCGGGGCATCGTGGTCGGGCCCGGCAGCGACCCGGGCACCGAGATGGGGCCGCTGGTCTCCGCGCGGCACCACGAGAGGGTCACCGGGTTCATCGCCGCCGGCCGGGAGCAGGGTGCCCGGCTGGCCGCGGGCGGCGGGCGGCCAGGGCTGGACGCGCCGTACGACGGGGGCTACTTCGTCGAGCCGACGGTGTTCGTGGCGCCCGACGACGGTCTGCGCATCGTCCGGGAGGAGATCTTCGGTCCCGTGCTGTCGGTGATGAGCTGGGAGGACGTGGACGATCTGGTCGTGCGGGCCAACGACTCGCCCTTCGGGCTCTCGGCCGGCATCTGGACGTCCGATCTGGGCCACGCCCACCGTATCGCCGACGAACTGCAGGCGGGCACCGTGTGGATCAACTGCTACAACCTCACGGATCCCGCGTCGCCCTTCGGCGGCTTCAAGCAGTCCGGCTGGGGCCGGGAGATGGGCCGGACCGTGCTCGACCACTACACCGAGGTCAAGAGCGTCTGGGTCAACCTCGGCTGACGTCCGAAGTCACCTATCGGCAAGCGAATCCACGAGGGCCCGGCCACCCGGCCCCGTACGCCCGAGCCGCCTCCCGCCGACGTCGCTCGCCGCCGCGTCCCCCTCGTTGCCGTAACTCCTCGTTGCCGTACCCCCTCGTCCCGATCACCTCTGTGGAGCCATGCATGGACCTCGAACTGGGCGGCAGGACCGCCATCGTCACCGGCGGCAGCCTCGGCATCGGCCGGGCCACCGCCTGCGCGCTCGCCGCTGAGGGCGCGACCGTCGTCATCACCGCCCGCCGACTGCCCCTGCTGGAACGCACCGCCAAGGAACTTGAGGCGGAGACCGGCGGCAGGGTCGTCCCTCTCGTGTCGGACACCGACGACACCGAGTCCGTAAGGGCCATGGTGGGGCGCGTGGCCGACGATCTGGGGCGCGTCGACATCCTCGTGAACGGCGCCGCAGCCCCGTCCGGGCTGGTGCGCAACGCGGTCGAGGAGGCCGACCCCGAACTGCTGCTGGCCGACCTCAACACCAAGGTCGTCGGCTACTTCCGCTGCGCACAGGCCGTGGCCCCGCACATGAGGGCGGGCGGCTACGGCCGGATAGTCAACATCGGCGGGCTGACCGGCCGTTCCAGCCACGCGCTGTCCGGTATGCGCAACCTCGCCGTCGTCCACCTCACCAAGGTCCTCTCCGACCAGCTCGGCCCGTCCGGCGTCACCGTCAACACCCTGCATCCCGGTGTGGTGGAGACCGAGCACATCCATGAGCTGTACGAGAACGAGGCCGCCAAGCGCGGCATCACCGCGGCCGAGGTCGAGGCGGACTTCGTCGCCCGCACACCGATCCGCCGGGTCCTGGAGGCGGACGAGATCGCCCAGGCCGTCTGCTTCCTCGCCTCCCCCCGGGCCGCCGCGATCACCGGTGAGTCGCTGGGCATGGACGGCGGTCTCACCCGCGGCATCTTCCTCTGATCCCCGGCCTCCTCTTGCGCTCGCCTCGTCACCTTCCTCACCCCCTTCCCCTTCCCTCCCCCACCCGTTCGTTTCCGTAGTTCCGAAAGGAAACCCACGCATGGAAGGCACCATCCTGGTCGCCACCGCCGGTCAGGGCGTCCTGCGCTCCTCCGACGACGGCGCCACCTGGTCGCGTCTAGGACTCGGGCAGGCCCTGGAGTTCGACGCCGTCGTCCGCTGCCTGGCCGTCCACCCCGAACAGCCCGAGGTCGTCTTCGCCGGAGCCGACGCGGGACTCGTACGCAGTGGCGACGCCGGCGTCACCTGGCACCGCGTCGACTCCCCCATGAACGACCGGACCATCTGGTCGCTGGCGATCGACCCGACCCACCCGGACACGATGCTCGCCGGGACCGGCGCCCCCTCGCGGGCCGCCATGTTCCGCACCACGGACGGCGGGGCGACCTGGGAACAACTGCCGCCGGAGATCCCGGAGTTCTGCGCGGGCGTCAACCGCCCTCGCATCCTGACGTGCGTCGTGGACCGCCATGAACCGAAGAACATGTGGTTCGGCATCGAGGAGGGCGGCCTGTGGCGCAGCTGCGACCGGGGTGAGACCTGGGAGCGGATCGACGGCACTCCGGCCACCCTGCCCCAGGGCGTGACCAACTCCGACGTGCACTGCGTGGTCGTCCTCGAAGGCCCGCCGAAGACGATCGTCGTCGCAGTCGTCAACGCGCTCTTCGTCAGCCACGACGACGGAGTCACCTGGACCCGCACCGACTCCCGCGAGACGTTCGGCATCTACTACACCCGGCTGGTCAGGCAGCTCCCCGGCACCAACGACCTGCTGCTCGGCATCGGTGACGGCACCCCCGGCACCACCACCAGGATCCTGCGCTCCGAGGACCTGGGGCGCAGCTGGCAGGACACCGTCCTGGACACGCCCGCCAACTCGACCGTCTGGGCCTTCGGCACGCACCCCGCCGACCCGGAGCTGGTCTTCGCGGGAACGAAGTACGGCCATCTCCTGCGCTCCGCGGACGCCGGGCGCAGCTGGCGCAAGGAGTGGCGCGAGTTCAGCGAGATCACCGATGTGACGTGGACCCCCGCCGTAGCTCCCACCACGGAAGGACACTGATCATGGAGCCCGACGAGCGCGTACTCGCCCGGCACGAGGAGCCCACGCCGATCCCGGCCGGTCCGCAGGACGTCGTGAGGCCGAGGGTGCGCCGGACCCATCTGTCGCTGTTCGTCCGCGACCCGGAGGCCTCGGCCGCGTGGTACGAGGACGTCCTCGGTATGGAGGTCACCGCGCGCGGCCCGCAGTGGGTGTTCCTGTCCTTCGGCCGCAAGCACCACGACATCGCCCTGATCCGCGCCGAGGAGGGAGCTGTCGCCGGAGGCGTCGGCCTCCAGCACTACGGGCTGGAGGTGGAGGGCGACCTCGACGAGTGGCGGCGGCTGTACGGGATGCTCCTCGCCAAGGGCGTGCCCGTGGTGAAGACCACCGATCACAAGATCGGTTTCGGTCTCTACTTCACCGACCCGGACGGCAACCGCTTCGAGTTCTTCCACGAGACGGTCACCGACGACGAGGAGGGCAAGCGCATCCTCGGCCTGTACGGCGCCCCCAGCGAACCGGTGGAGATCGAACCGCTCCGCGCTTAGGGCCCCCTGTCCCGCTCCCCCATCACCGGCCCGGCCCCGCCGTGCCCACACCGCGTCACCGCCCCGCATCCGGAGGAAAGACCCATGCCCCAGCCCAACTTCGCCGGGTACCACATCCGCAAGTGGTTCACCCAGACCGAGGACACCCTCGCCAATGAGACCGGTGTCCTCGCGGACGGCGAGCCCGTCCGCAAGATCGTCATCGCGGCGGCCGTCCACAACCCCTACGCCGGACGGTTCAGCCAGGACCTCGGCGACATCGTGGCCGAGTCACCGAAGCTGGGTGAGGAGTTCGGCAGGCGCGTCCAGGAGGCGGCCGGCGGCCTCGCCATCGAGAGCTACGGCAAGGCGTGCCTGGTCGGTACGGCCGGTGAGTACGAGCACGGCAACGCCTTCCTCACCGCCGTCTTCGCGGACCCGGTGCGCGAGGCGGTCGGCGGCGGTAAGGCATGGGTGCCCTCGACGGGCAAGCGGGGCGGACCCGGCACGGTCCTCGACGTTCCACTGGCCCACAAGGACGCGCTCTATGTCCGCTCGCACTACGACACCATCACGGTGAGTTTCTCCGACGCCCCGAACCCGGACGAGGTCGTCGTCGTGTTCGCGTTCGCCACCCGGGGCCGGCTGCACGCCCGGCTGGGCGGTATCGGCGCCGACGAGGTCCAGGGCCTGGACGGGCTGCGCTGAGATGGCCGCCGACACCACCTCCGTCGGGCGGGACCGCTTCCTCACGCTGAACGGGCTGCGCGCCCACTACGTCGAGTGGGGCGACGAGGACCGGCCCCCGATCGTCATGCTGCACGGACTGCGCAGCTACGCCCGGACGTTCGAGTCGCTGGCCGGGCGGCTCACGCACCGCTATCGCGTCCTGGCTCTGGACGCGCGCGGGCGGGGCGACAGCGACTGGGACCCGCACGGCGCGTACCACACGGGGTCCTATGTCTCCGATCTGGAGCAGTTCGCCGACCGCCTCGGCCTGGACAGATTCGTGCTGCTGGGCCATTCCATGGGCGGCGCCACCACGTACGTCTACACGGCGCGCCACCCCGAGCGGGTCGGTGCGGCGGTCGTCGAGGACATCGGGCCCGGCTCCTCGCTGTCCGGCGAGGGAGCCGAGCGCGTCAAGCGGGAAGTGGCGGACACCCCGCGCGACTTCCCCGACCGGGAGGCGGCCCGCCGGTACTGGCGCGGCATCCGGCCGAACATCTCCGAAGAGGCCCTCGACTCCAGGGTGCGGTACACCCTCGCACCGGACGAGGAGGGGCGCTGGCGCTGGAAGTTCGACCTGGCGGGCATCGCCGCGGCCCGCCTCGACCCGGATCCGGCCCGCCAGGTCGACCTGTGGCCGTACGTCGAGGCACTGCGCTGTCCGACGCTGGTCGTCCGCGGCGGCGAGTCGGACTTCCTCCCCGCCGCCACGGCGGCCGCGATGACGCGGCGCAACCCTCGGATCCGGGTGGTGGACGTCCCGGGCGCGGGCCATTACGTGCACGACGACGCCCCGGAACCCTTCCACCACCACGTCACCAGTTTCCTCAGGAGCGCGGAGGCCGTCCGATGACCGATCCCGTCGTGCACCGTGCCCAGGTGGCCGTCGTCGGCGCCGGACCCGTCGGCGTGACGGTCGCCAACTACCTGGGCCTCTACGGAGTGCGCACCCTGCTGATCGACCGCAGCGAGGAGATCGTCGACTATCCACGCGCGGTCGGCATGGACGACGAGTGTCTGCGCAGCTTCCAGGGCGTCGGGCTCGCCGAGGAGATGCTGGCCGACATGATCCAGAACGTGCCGCTGAAGATGTTCGCCGCGAACGGCCACTGTCTGGCCGACATCCGTCCGGACACCAAGGAGTTCGGCTGGCCGCGGCGGAACATCTTCATGCAGCAGCTCGCCGAGCGCACCCTCCGTGCCGGCCTCACCCGCTATCCCCACGTCCGGTCCCTGCTGGGCCACGAACTGGTGCGCCTGGAACAGGACGGCACGGAGGCCCGCCTGCACGTCGTCGGCCGCGAGGGTGGGCGGGCGCTGGTGCACGCGGACTACGTGGTCGCCGCCGACGGCGGGCGCAGTACCGTCCGCGAGCAGCTGGGCATCCCGTTGAGCGGGGACACCCACCCGCGCAAGTGGGTGGTCATCGAGTGCGACAACGATCCCCTCGACGCCCCCTACACGGGACTGCACGGCGACCCCAAGCGCCCGTACGTCTGCCTGGACCTCCCGTACAACTACCGCCGCTGGGAGTTCATGCTCTTCCCCGGCGAGGACGCCGAAGCCATGCTCCGGCCCGAGAAGGTGCACGAACTCCTGTACGGGCACGTCCCCGATCCCGCGGCGCTCAACATCATCCGGGCCCGCGTCTACACGCACCATTCGCGTGTGGCCGACCGTTTCGTGGACGGCCGGATCTGTCTCGTGGGCGACGCCGCCCATCTCATGCCGCCTTGGGCCGGGCAGGGCATGAACACCGGCATCCGGGACGCGACCAACGTCGCCTGGAAACTGGCCGCGGTCGTCACCGGTCGCGCCCATCCGAGGATCCTCGCCACCTACGACACCGAGCGGCGCGAACACGCCCGCTCGATGGTGAAGTTGTCCGACGCCATCGGCCGGTTCCTCGCTCCCACGAACACCACGGTGGCCCGGGCGCGCGACACCCTGGTGCGCGGACTCACCGTGGCGCCGCCGGTGCGCAGTTGGCTGGTGCACATGAGGTTCAAGCCGGTCCCCCGGTACACCGAGGGCATCATGCTGCACCGCCGTCGGCCCACGCGGAAGAACTCCCCGGTGGGCCGGATGTTCATCCAGCCGAGGGTGGAGACGGCCGACGGGCGGGTCCTTCCGTTGGACGAGACGCTCGGCGAGTGGTTCGCCCTCGTCGGCTACGGCACCGATCCGCTCGTTCATCTGAACCCCGACAGCCGCGCCTTCTGGGACCGGATCGGCACGCGGTACCTCACCGTCGTCGAGTCCCGCTCGGGCCGGTCCCGTGCCGAGCGGTGCACGTCGACGACCGGCTCGGTGACGGTGGAGGACATCGACGGTGCCCTGCGGGACTGGTTCGCGGTGCACGAGGGCGCCATCGCCGTCGTCCGGCCCGACCGGTATCTCGCGGCCCTGACCGAGCCCCGCGACCTGGGGACGGTGACCGACGCCTTCGAACGGCTGGTCGCGCCGTCGCGGACCGCGGAACCCAAGGACGCCTGGCGCTCGGTGCCCGTCCCGGAGGGAGAAGCCCCGTGATCATCGAACAGCGTGACTACCTCCTCAAGCCGGGCGCGGCGGCACACTACGTCCGGCTGTGGGAGGAGTACGGCCGAGAGCCCCAGGTCCGGATCCTCGGCAACCTGCTCGGCTGCTGCACCACCGAGGTCGGCGACCTCAACACTCTGGTCTACTTCTGGGGCTTCGAGAGCCTGGAGGACCGCGCCAAGAGACGCGCCGCACTCGCGGACGACGACGAGTTCGCGTCGTTCCGCGGCCGTGTACGGGAGCTGATCGTGCGTCAGACCAACCGGCTCCTCGTCCCCGCCATCCACCACGTCCACGTCTGCCCGTACGAGGGAGGCCGCGTATGACCACCGATCCCGTCCCCGCTCGGGACGCTCAGGAGTACATCGACGCCATGGCCCGCGACCGGGGGTACGTCCTCGACTACCACAAGGTCATGGCGCGGTACGACTTCGATGTCCTGCGGGCGACGAACGAGCTGGTCAGGGCGGCCTATCTGGCGCCCCGCAGTCTCGACCGCCGCACCAAGGAACTGCTGTTCATCCTCAGCCTGACCGTGATGAGGGCGGACCGGCACCACATCAAGAGCCACATCCGGGTGGCCCTCGACCTCGGGGTCACCCCGCGGGAGATCCTGGAGGCGATCGAGATCGCCCTGCCGGAAGCCGGCATCGTCGCCTTCCAGGCCGGGCTGGAGGCCTGGCGGGAGACGGTCGGCGCCGTCGGCATCGAGCCGGACACCACCGCCGGGGAAGGCGGTTCGGGCGCGGCGGGGTGAGCGCAGCGGCATGCCGAAGGGGCGGTCTCCCCGGAGACCGCCCCTTCGGCATGCGGGAGCCTCACAGGGAGGAGGGCACCTCGTGCGGGGTCGGCTCCTCCTCACGGGCGCCCGCCCGGCGTCCGGTGCCGCCCGGGGCGCGCCGTACGGCGCCCAGCACGAGACCGCCGGCGAACACCAGCAGCACACCGAGCTCCAGGAGGAGCGCGGTGGTGCCGGAGGCACTGATCAGGGTGGGGAAGTTGGCGATGGCCATGATCATGACGCCCAGCAGCAGCAGAACGGAGGTGCTCGGCGCGATCAGCGTGTGCCAGGGGCGGGTGTCCAGGCGGGTCCGCCGGAAGAAGGCGACGATGGAGAGCGAGGTGAGGATGTAGAGCACCAGCAGCGACAGCACGGCCACTCCCCCGCCCCAGGTGAGCAAGGTGACCACCGGGTCGGCGCCGGCCAGGGCGAACGGTACGACCATGCAGAGGGCGAGCACGGTCTGCGTCAGTCCGGCGATGTGGGGCGCCCCGTGACGGTTGGTGTGCGACAGCCGGGTGGGCAGGACGCCCGTGGCGCCGAGCGAATGGAGGTAGCGGTTGATGGCGTTGTGAAACGCCAGGATGCCCGCGAGCAGTGAGGAGGCGAGCAGGACGGCCATCGTGTCGGTGGCCCACGGGCCGAGGGTGTCGGTCACGGGCGCCAGGACCACCGCGGTGGCGTCGCCGTTCCGGAGAGCGGTGCGGGCGACACCCCGCACGTTGTCCGCGCCGTGGTGACTGACGACCATCCAGGAGACGAAGCTGAAGAACAGCGAGATCACGACGACGGAGAGATAGGTCGCCCGCGGCACGGTGCGGGTGGGGTTCTTGGCCTCCTCCGCGTAGATGGCGGCGGACTCGAAGCCGATCATAGAGGCGATGGCGAAGGTCAGGGCCACTCCCGGTGCGCCGGCGAAGAACGCGGACGGTGCGAAACTGCCGGTGATGTCCAGCCCCTGGGGGCCTCCGCCGGTGACGAACTCATGGATCGCGAACGCCACGAGCAGCGAACTCTCGGCCACGACGAGGAACGCCAGCAGCCTGGCGCCGAGTTCGATGTTGAGCGAGCCCAGTGTCTGCACGAGGGCCATCGTCGCCACCGCCCAGACCCACCACGGCAGGTCGACGGAGAGGTACTGCCGGAACAGGCCCTTCACCACGACGCCGTACAGGCCGTACATGCCCGCCTGGGTGGCGCCGTAGCACAGCAGGGCGGTCTGCGACGCGCCGACTCCGACGGTCCCGCCCAGCCCGCGTGTCACATAGGTGTAGAAGGCCCCCGCGTCCGTGACGTGCCGGCTCATCGTGATGAACCCGACGGCGAAGACGGCGATGACGGCGCCGACGACCAGGTACGCCGCCGGCGCCCCGCCGCCGTTGCCCAGGCCGAGCGGCACCGGCAACGTGCCCACGATTCCGGTGAGGGGGGCCTGCGCGGACAGGACGAAGAAGAGGATGCCGGCCACACCGACCGCACCACGGCGTAGGTGCGTGCGGTGTCCGGGATCGCGTGACTGCTGGGACAAAAGGGACTCCTTGATGGGGTGGAGCGCGCCCGCGGGGGAACACGGCGCGGGATCCGGACGGCAGACGCCGCACGGGGAGGGGCGTCGGGGTCAGGTCGCGCTGCGGCGCGGGCGGCAGCGTGCGGACCCGCCCGGAGGCGGCCACGCTGTCGCCGGGATCGCGTCGGCTTCCGGTGACCGCCGTGCGGATCGGATGGGGGACACTGTCCTGCCAACCGGGCCACGGGAGGGTGCGCGGCCGTGCACGTGCTTTCGCCACTGGATGCATGGAGGCGGCACTGACGCCCGCTCCGCGGGGTCGTCGCGGGGGCACGGGGCGGTGCTCCGGGAGGTCGCCCGCCGGGGCGCGAACGATCTTCCGGTGACGGGGAGTTGACGATACGGTGGCGGTGCAGCACCGACCGGATGGAGCGCGTCCATGCGAACCGTCGTGACGACCGAGCAGGTCTCCCCGGACGAGCGGTTCGACTTCTGGGTCGACGAGATGTCCCGTCTGATGGTCGCGCCGCTGGACACCACGCGGACGACCACCGATGTCTTCCACGGCACGGCCGCCAGTGGCCGGGTCGGCGCCCTGCGGCTGAGTTCGCTGAGCGCGGGACCGTTGCGGGTGCGCCGGACGGAGTCGTCGGCCGCCCGGCACGAGGAGGACTTCTACAAGCTCGCCCTCCAGGTCTCGGGCACCGCGGTGATCGAACAGGACGGGGTACGCAGCCGGCTCATGCCGGGTGACCTGGCGCTGTGCGACACCTCGCGCGCGTACGGCTTCACTTACGAGAGCCCCTTCAGCACGGTGCTGGTGCTGGTGCCGCGCCCGCTGATCCCCCTGCGGCCGGAGACCCTGCGCGCCGTGACGGGGCAGAGGATGGCCCCCGAGCAGAGTGTCGGAGCGGTCGTGGCACCCTTCCTGCGGTCACTGACCGAGCAGAGCGCCCACTGCGCCGGGCCCGAGGTGTCACGGCTGGCCGACGGGGCGGTGTCCCTCGTCACGGCTCTGCTGTGCGAACGGCTCAGCCGGACGACACCGGTGGCACCCCATCTCGCGACCACACTGCGCATCCGCGACTACATCGAACGCCACCTGGCCGACCCGGATCTCACGCCGGACGCCATCGCCGGGGCGCACGGGATCTCACGGCGCTATCTCTTCAAGCTGTTCGCCGAGGAGGAGATGACCGTCGCCGGCTGGATCCGCACCCGGCGACTGGAGCGCTGCGCCCGGGACCTGGCCGACCCGGCGACCCGGGACCAGCCGGTGGCGGCCATCGCCGCGCGCTGGGGGCTGCTCGACGGCCGCCACTTCGCCCGGGTCTTCAAGGCGGCCTACGGCGAGACCCCACGGGACTACCGGCGGCGGGCCGGTCTGCGGGCGGCACCACTGCCGCCCGCACCCACGGCCGGTTGAGAGGCACCTCACCTCGGATCCACCGTCGCGTGCACCGGAGGTGGCCGTCCGTGCACGGACCCGGCTGAGCGGGTCGCTCCGGGCGGGAAAGCTGCTGCCGGGCTCTGGACGGGACACCTACCGCGCGTTTTTCATCTACGGACGTTGAAAAAAAGGCGGTCGCCTCCCCGGAAGGAACGCGATGACCTCTCATGTCCCGCACCCCCTCGCGCCGCTCACCCCGAGTGAGATCACCGCGGCCCGCGCGATCCTCGCCGAAGCAGGTCTGCTGGCCGGCACCAGCCGCTTCGCGTACCTCGGTCTGGCGGAGCCGGAGAAGGACGCGCTGATCGCGTACGCCCCGGGCGACGCCGTCGACCGCCGCGTGCGGGTCATGCTGCACGACACCGCGGGGGCGCCCGCACATGACGTCGTGCTCTCGCTGACCCGTCACGCGATCGACTCCGACCGCACCCTCGATGCCGCCAAGGACGGACAACTCCCCATCCTTGAGGAGGAGTTCGACCTGATCGAGGAGATCGTGGCCGCCGACGAGGGGTGGCGGGCGGCGCTCGCCCGACGAGGCCTCGACGGGCAACTGGTGCGCGTCGCCCCGCTGTCCGCCGGGGTCTACGCGGACGAGTACCCGGACGAGGCCGGACGCCGTGTCCTGCGCGGCCTCGCCTTCGTCCAGAAGCACCCGAAGGACTACGCCTGGGGATGCCCCGTCGACGGTCTGGTCGTCTACGTCGACGTACTGAACAAGACCGTCGACCGGATCGTCGACCTCGATCCCGTCCCGCTGCCCGATGTGTCCGTCGACTTCGGCGACCCGGCGGTCACCGGCCGCCGCACCAGTCAGAAGCCCATCGAGATCACCCAGCCCGAGGGGTCGAGCTTCACCCTCGACGGCAACCTCCTGGAGTGGGAGAACTGGTCCCTGCGGATCGGCTTCGACGCCCGCGAGGGCCTGGTCCTCCACCAGATCGCGTTCCACGACCGCGACAAGGGACGCGACCGTCCCGTCGTCCACCGCGCGTCGATCGCCGAGATGGTCGTCCCCTATGCCGACCCGTCGCCGGTGCGCTCCTGGCAGAACTACTTCGACACCGGCGAGTTCCTGATCGGCCGTATGGCGAACGCCCTTGAACTGGGCTGTGACTGCCTGGGCGAGATCACCTACCTGGACGCGGTCATCGCCGACGACTCGGGCGCGCCGCGCACCCTCCGCAACGCGATCTGCCTGCACGAGGAGGATCACGGCATCCTCTGGAAGCACACCGACCTGTGGACCGGCCGGGCCGAGACCCGCCGCCAGCGCCGGATGGTGCTCTCCTTCTTCACCACCATCGGCAACTACGACTACGGCTTCTACTGGTACCTCTACCTTGACGGCGCCATCGAGTTCGAGGCCAAGGCCACCGGCATCGTCTTTCCCTCCGCCTATCCGGGAGACGGCTACCCCTACGCCTCCGAGGTCGCTCCGGGGCTCGGCGCCCCCTACCACCAGCATCTGTTCTGCGCCCGCCTGGACATGGCCGTCGACGGCACCCGGAACCAGGTGGAGGAGGTCGATGTCGTACGGGTGCCGATGGGGCCGGACAACCCCCGGGGCAACGCGTTCACCCTCCGGCGCACACCGCTGCGGACCGAGTCGGAGGCCCAGCGGGACGCCGACGTGAGCGTCGGCCGTGTCTGGCACATCTCGAATCCCGAGTCGCTCAACTCCCTCGGCGCGCCCGTCGGTTACACCCTCCACCCGGAGGGCAGGCCGACCCTGCTGGCCGACCCGGGCTCCTCCATCGCCGCCCGCGCGGCCTTCGCCACCCGGCATCTGTGGGTCACCGCGTACGATCCAGCCGAGCGCTACCCGGCCGGCGACTTCGTCAACCAACATCCCGGGGGCGCGGGCCTGCCCGCCTTCACCGCCGCGGACCGTTCCCTCGACGGCAGGTCACTCGTCGTGTGGCACACCTTCGGCCTCACCCACGCACCCCGCCCCGAGGACTGGCCGGTCATGCCCGTCGACCACACCGGCTTCAAGCTCACGCCGACCGGCTTCTTCGACCGCAACCCGACGCTGGACGTCCCTCCCGGCGCGGCCGCCTCCCACGGCTGCTGCGATGCATGAACTGCTGGGGGTGACCGGCCTGGCGGCAGCGGTGGTCTGCCTGTCCGGTCATCTGCCGGGGCCGGTGCGGGGCTGGGGCCCGCATGTCGTCGTCGCGGCGGTGATGGCGGTCATGGTCCTCCCGATCGGGCGATCGAGCGGGACGGTGCTGACGGGTACCGCCGTCGTGGGGGCGGCCGCCCTGTGGCGTCTGTGTGCCGGGTGCCCGGGGCGCGGCAGAGCCGCCGAGACGGCCGACCTCGCCACGATGGCACTCCTGGTGGCGGCCACCCTGCCGACGGGGACGGCCGGGCAGCACCACGGTGCCGGTACGGGGAGCGGCGGACTCGCGTTGCTCGTGGCCGGCTGCTGGGCGGCGACGCGAACCGGGACCGTCATGTTCGGCCAACTGCGCGAAGGGCACGGCCCGGTGGCCCGGCCGCAGGACGCCGCGGCGGTCCTCATGGTCGTGACGATGACGGCCATGGCATGGTGAACCGGCACCGGAGGGAGCCGGTCCCGTCACCGGAAGGGAGTCGCCGGGCTCATGCCGAAGATCGTCGACCATGACATACGCCGTCGTGAGATCGTCGCAGCGGTGTGGGCGCTGATCGCCCGCAAGGGGCTCGACGCCGTCACCATGCGCGATCTCGCCGCCGAGGCGGGATACGCCAACGGTGCACTCGCCCCGTACTTCCGCGGCAAGGACGACATCCTCCAGGCGGCCTTCCAGTACGCCGTCGAGAGCACCGACACCCGGGCCGAGCGGGTCATCGGTGACGCCACCGGGTTCGTCGCGCTGCGCCGCCTGTGCCACGAGATCATGCCGCTGGACGAGACACGGCTGCTGGAGGCCCGGGTCGTCGTCGCCTTCTGGGGCCGGGCCCAGCACGACCCGCGCATGGCGGCCGTCCACGTCACCGCCGTGGACCGGTGGCGGCAGCGCATGGCCGGATGCCTGGCCCAGGCCCGGGCAGCCGGCGAGATCCAGGGCACCGCGCCGGACGAGCGGAGCGCCGACGTCCTGCTCGCCGCACTGGCCGGTTTCCAGGTCAACGCGCTGCTCGTACCGCACACCACGACGCCCGACCACCAACGGGCGGCGCTCGACGGCCTGCTGGCCTCCCTGTAGGAAGTAGGGCCGCCATCCACGATTCATCCCATGAACGTCCTGATTGCCCCTTACCCCACCGACCTTTCCCTAACGGTCTGGACATGGTCACGGATGAACTCTATAAATTCATCCCATGTCCCTAAGTGATCGTCCTGGCTTCGCCGAGCCGGGCAGCCCCCTCGGCCGCAGAACCTTCCTCGCCACCGCCGCCCTGACTGCGGGGGCAGCAGCCGTGCCCGGCGGTGTGCTCTCCGGCCGGGCGGCAGCGGCCGTCCCACCGCAGATCACGCTCCCCGAGCGGGGCATCTACGACACCTCCCCCGCCTCGGCCTGGACCGACGGCTTCCTCACCGGCAACGGCGAGCACGGTGCCGTGCTGTACGGTGCGCCCGCCTTGGAGAAGGTGGTCCTCAACCACCATCGGCTGGTACTGCCGAACGGCACCCGTCACGTGAAGCCGCCGGTGATTTCCGGCCGTCTGGAAGACGCGCGCGACAAGGCACTCGCGGGCGACTACACGGGGGCCAACCGGGACTTCGCCGCGGGCTGGTCCCTGCGCTGGACGCAGTCGTACCACCCGGCGTACGAGCTGCGCATCGACACCCCGGGCATGACGGCGGTCCGCGACTACGGGCGGGTCACCGACTTCCGCACCGGCGAGGTGAGCTCCAGCTGGACCGACCAGTACGGCACCTGGACCCGCCGGGCGTTCGTCTCACGCGCCGACAACGTGATCGTCCATGAGCTGACACCCGCTGCCGGCCGCACCGTCGATACGACACTCAGCGTCCACACCGCGCTCGACGGACTGCCCGCCGGCCTGAGCTTCACCACGCGCGCCACCGTCGCCCAGGGCTCCGGATACCTGAATCTGCGTGGCACCTACCCCTCGGACCAAGGCGCTTACGGCTATGAGGGCGTCACCCGTGTCGTCGCCTCCGGTGCCGGCGCCACGGTCACCGTCAGCGGCTCCACGATCGTGGTGGCCAGGGCGGCCAAGGTGCTGCTGCTGACGAAGCTGGACCGCTACGAGTCGTCCACCGGCTGGGACTCCGAGCCGCTGCACAGCCGGCTGGCCGCGCTCGGCACGGACTACGCGGAGCTGCGCGCACGGCACACGGCCCTGCACACCGACCTCTACGACCGCTCCCGCCTCGACCTGAACGTCCCGGCCGCCGACCACCGGCTCTCCGTCAGCGAACTCATCGCCCGCCAGAACGCCGACCGCAGCGTCATCGACACGGCGCTCCTGGAGCGGCTGTACGACTCCGGCCGCTACTTCTTCCTCAGCTCCAGCGGCATCCTGCCACCCCGCCTGACCGGCATCTGGGCGGGATCATGGGGCGCCGCCTGGGCCGACGACTTCACCACCGACGCCAACGTCAACCTCCAGGTCGCCGGCGGCAACATCCTCGACCTCACCGAGCCCATGCAGGGCTACTTCGACCTGATCCTCGGACAGCTCGACGACTGGCGCACCAACGCCAAGAACCTCTACGGAGCGCGCGGCTTCCTCGCCCCCTCCCGCACCGACGGCGAATACGGCCACATGCTCCACTTCAACGGGGGCGACTTCCCCGGCCACACCTGGACCGGTGGCGCCGACTGGCTGCTGTACCCGCTGCTCGAGTACTACGAGGTCACCGGCGACCAGGCCTTCCTGCGGGACAGACTCGGCCCCGCACTGATGGAACTGGCCCTCTTCTACGAGGACTTCCTCACCCGTACCGACGCGAACGGCAAAGCCGTCTTCGTGCCCTCCTTCTCCATGGAGAACTCCCCCGGCAACACGGGCGTCTGCTTCTCGGTCAACGCCACCGGCGACATCATGGCCGGCAAGCACGCGCTGCGGGCCGCGATCGACGCCGCCGACGCCCTCGGTGTCGAGCAGGGCACCGGTCAGGGTGTCGCACGCTGGACGGCGTTGCTGAAGAAGATCCCGGACTACCGCGTCAACGGTGACGGGGCGCTGGCCGAATGGTCCTGGCCGAGCCTCACCGACCGCTACAACCACCGGCACGTCCAGCACCTGTACGGCGCCTGGCCGCTGCACGAGGCCAACCCCGAGGAGGAGCCCGCCCTGGTCCGCACGGCGAAGCGGGCCCTCGAACTGCGCGGCGACCAGAACGTCTCCGCGCACGGCAGCCTCCACCGGGCCCTGGCAGGGGCCCGGCTGAAGGACGGCGGACAGGTCTACGGGAACCTGCGGAAGATCCTCGGCAACAACATGGTCTTCAAGTCGCTGATGACCTCCCACAACCCCGATCTCGACATCTACAACGCGGACGCGGCCAACGCCATCCCCGGCGTGCTGGCCGAGGCCCTGCTCTACAGCCGCCCCGGCGTGCTGGAGATCCTCCCCGCCCTTCCCGAACAGTTCCCGAAGGGCACGATCACCGGGGTCCGGGCCCGTGGGCGCATCCGGATCCACAGCCTCGCGTGGGACCTGGCCGCACGGACCGCCACGCTGTCCGTGACCTCCGCCGTCGACCAGGACGTCACCCTGATCAGCCGTCGTGGCATGACCTCCGTGTCGACCACGGCGACCGTCACCCCGTCCTCCCTCGGCTCCCACGCCAGGAAGGTGTCGCTGGCCGCCGGCCGGCCCACGGAGATCACCGTCTCCCTGCTCAGCGGCTTCTTCCGGATCGTGAACCGGCGCAGCGGCCAGGTCCTCGACGTCCCCGGCGCGAGCACCGCCGACGGCGCCGGGATCATCCAGTGGGGCTGGTCCGGCGCCGTCAACCAGCAGTGGCGACTGCTGCCCGAGGCCGACGGCTCATTCCGCCTGGCCGCCCGCCACAGCGGCCGGCTGCTGGACAGCCCCGGCGGCTCGGGCCGGGGCGCCCAGCTGATCCAGTGGCAGGACGCCGGCAGCGACAACCAGCACTGGAGGCTCGTCGACGCGGGCGACGGCCACCATCGGCTGGTCAATGTCCGCAACGGCTGGTGCGTGGACGTCGACGGCGCCTCGACGCAGGCGGGCGCCCGCGTCGTTCAGCAGCCCGTCGGCACCGGCACCAGCCAGGAGTGGCAGCTCGTGGCCGTGTGACCCATCACCGCCGACGGCGACGGCGTCGCACTGCTCGGTCGCCTCGGCCATGCGCGGCGGCCGGGGCCGTCCCAGCGGTGCGCGGGCGATCGCGAGGCACTGCCGACCGCCGCCCGCGCGAGGTGTCGCGGATGCCGCGACCGTCGCACCGGGCGCCGCCAGGGACCTCCGTCCCACGCGGAGGGGCCGACGAAGGCCTTCGTTCCGGCACCCGGTGTCTGGAAACCCGCCTGGTCAAGGGCGGACGGCGGTGTCCGCCCCGCTGCGCCGGGAATGCCGGGCACAACCATGTGGGCATCACGTCGGATGGCCGTACCATGACGTGACCGGGCTCACCGTCGCCCCGGCCGACTCATGATCCGGCTCGCGTCCCAGCCGCGAACGTCGGCGGCGTCCCGCCCACAGTCCCGTCCACGGGCACCGCATCCGGCTTCGCAGGAGGCACACGGTGAAGGACGCCGGAATCGACCGAAGAACGTTTCTCCGAGGCATCGGCACAGTCACGGCGGGTGCCGCCGCCCTCTCGTCCACCTCGTGCGGGACCCCCACCGCCCGGAACACCGGAGGACCCGGGAACAGCAGGACCGTCGTCGTCCGCGACATCGGCGGCGCCTACGGCGAAGCGCACCGCAAGGCGGTCTACGAACCGTTCAGCAAGGAGACCGGCATCCGCGTCGACGTGGTCAACATCCCGGCGTACGCGCAGATCCTCGCCCGGATCGAGGAGGGGCACCCGCCCGACCTCATCGACATCGACATGAGCGCACTGGCCCTCTTCGCGAAGGACGGCGCCACCCAGGAACTCGACTACGACCGGCTGAGGAGCACGCGGAAGGCCGGCATCGCCCAGTCCCTGCTCACCTCCCACGGCGTCGGCAAGAACTACTGGGCCAGCGTCATGGCGTACCGCACCGACGCGTTCGACGGGAGGGCACCGGAGTCCTGGGCCGATTTCTGGGACACCAAGGTGCTTCCGGGCGTCCGCTCCCTGCAGAGCCCGGAGGCGGGACCGCCCGAGTTGGAGTTCGCCCTCCTCGCCGGCGGTGTGGCCGCAGACAGGCTCTACCCCCTCGACATCGACCGGGCTTTCGCGGCCCTGGACGAGATCAAGGGCGCCGTGCGCGAGTTCTGGGACGACGGCGCCACGCCGGGGCTGCTGCTGGACCGCCGACAGGTCACCGCCACCACGGTCTGGCACGGCCGCACGAACCATCTCATCCAGCGGGGCGCCCCGCTCGCCTACCAGTGGAACGGCGCCCGTCGGCAGAGCAACGGCTTCGGCATCCCCCACGGCGCCCGGCGCCCCGATGCCGCCTACAAGCTCATCGACTTCGCCCTGCGCCCCGAGGTGCAGGCCGCCCTCGCCGAGATCTACCCCATGGGCCCCGTGGTACCGACCGCGTACAAGTACCTGCCCAGGGCCGCCGCGGATCTGGCCAGCTCTCCGGAGCACCTCTACACCGGTTTCGACCTCGACGTCGGCTGGTGGGTCGAGAACAAGGAAGCCGTGATCAAGCGCTGGCAGGAGTGGGTGCGGTCCTGAGGACACGGGAGAGGGGCGGATCGGCACCGCCTCTCGACACCGCCGGCTCCCGCCGGGCACCGGGAAGGACATCCCGTGGACATGACCAGCATCTTCGACCGGTCGTCCGAGCGGCTCGGCGGTCGTCGTTCCCGTGCGGCAGCCACCGCGCCCCCGATCGAGGAACTGGACGCGTCACCCCGCTCGCCCTCCCGCCCGCCCGGAACCCGTTCGCGTTCCGTGCTCAGCGCGCGCAGCGTCGCGGGTCAGGTGTTCCTGTGGCAGCTGGTGCTGGTGGTTCTGTTCGCGGCCGCCGCGGGCGTGGCGCTCGTGCTGCAAGCCCGCACGTCGAGCACGGAGGAGGCCCGTCGGCTGTCGCTGGGAGTCGCCCAGTCCTTCGCGCGTGCCCCGGGAACGGCCGAGGCCATGAAGTCCGCCGACCCCACCGCCGTGCTGCAACCGCGGGCGGAGGAGACCCGTGAGCTGACCGGCGTCGACTTCGTCGTCGCGATCGATCCGCGCGGCTACCGCTGGACCCACCCGAACCCGAATCTGATCGGGGAACATGTCTTCGCCCTGCGCAAGGAGGCGGCTGCCGGTCGGCCCTTCACCCAGGACATCGAGGGCAGCCTCGGGCTCGCCGTGGAATCGACGGTCCCCGTCTTCGACGCGGGAGGGCGCAAGATCGTCGGTCTGGTGTCCGTCGGGGTCACGGTCAAGAACGTCAACTCCGTGGTCCAACGCCAGATGCCGATCCTGCTCGGGTCCGTCAGCGGTGCGCTGGCACTGGTCACGGGAGGTACCGCGCTGGTGTCGCGGCGACTGCGACGGCAGACCCGCGGTCTCGGTCCCGCCGAGATGACCCGGATGTACGAGCACCACGACGCGGTGCTGCACGCGGTGCGGGAGGGGGTGCTGATCATCGATGGTGACGGACGGCTGCTGCTGGCCAACGACGAGGCACGGCGCCTGCTGGACCTGCCCGCGGACGCGGAGCAGCGCCGTGTCACCGATCTGGGCCTGGAAGCGGGTACGGCCGAACTGCTGGCGTCGGGCCGGGCGGTCAACGACGAGGTCCATCTGGCCGGCGACCATCTGCTGGCGGTCAACATCCGCCCCGTCGACCGGCACGACGACAGGCGGGGCCGCGTGGCGACGCTGCGGGACACCACGGAGCTGCAGTCTCTGGCGGGCCGGGCGGCCGTGGCCAGAGAGCGGCTGCGGCTGCTGTACGAGGCGGGGGTGCGGATCGGCACCACGCTGGATGTGGTGCGCACCGCCGAGGAACTGGCCGAGGTCGCCGTCCCGCGGTTCGCCGACGTCGCCACGGTCGACCTCCGGGATCCGGTCCTGGAGGGTGACGAGCCGGTCGGGCCGAGCCTGGAGATGCGTCGCGCGGCGGCGCACAGTGACCGGGGGGCCTGGCCCCTCTTCCCCGTGGGTGAGCGCATCGGCTTCGTACCCGGCACTCCCGTGGCCGTCGCCGTCCAGCAGGGCCGGCCCGTCCTGGACGCCGACCTGACCTCCTCGCGCGGCTGGCGGGCCCAGGGTGACGACCGCGCGCGACGCATCCTGGACTCCGGCCTCCATTCGCTGATCACCGTGCCTCTGCAGGCCCGCGGTGTGGTGCTGGGTGTGGTGAGTCTGTGGCGTGCGGAGGGGGACGCCTTCGAGGAGGAGGACCTGGCCTTCGCCGAGGAACTGGCCGCCCGGGCCGCGGTGGCCATCGACAACGCTCGCCGCTTCACGCGCGAGCATGCCCTGGCCGTGACCCTGCAGCGCAGCCTGCTGCCGCGCTCGCTGCCCGAGCAGTCCGCCGTCGAGGTCGCCCACCGCTATCTGCCCGCGCGGGCGGGTGTGGGCGGCGACTGGTTCGATGTCATCCCCCTGCCCGGGGCCCGGGTGGCGCTGGTGGTGGGCGACGTGGTGGGTCACGGTCTGCACGCCGCGGCGACCATGGGCCGGCTGCGTACGGCGGTGCGCACGTTCTCGTCCCTCGACCTGTCCGCGGACGAGCTGATCAGGCATCTGGACGAGCTGGTCACCCGGGTCGACAACGAGGGGAGCGTCGACGACGAGGGCATCACGGGGGCCACCTGTCTGTACGCCGTCTACGACCCCGTCGCCGGGCGGTGCTCCCTGGCCCGGTCCGGGCATCCGGAACCAGCCCTGGTGCACCCGGACGGCACGGTCGAGCGGCTGGCCGTGCCTGTCTCCCCGCCACTGGGGCTGGGCGGCGGGCTTCCCTTCGAGAAGGCCGAGTACACCCTGGCCGAGGGCTCCCGGCTGGTCCTGTTCACCGACGGGCTGATCGAGGACCGGAAGCGGGACATCGACACCGGTCTCGCGCTGCTGCACGAGGCCCTGGCCGGGCCGGGCCGGACACCGGAGGAGACCTGCCGGGAGGTGCTCGACGCCCTGCTGCCGGCCCGCCCCGGCGACGACATCGCCCTGCTCGTCGCCCGGTCCCGCCTGCTGGATCCCTCCCAGGTCGCCGACTGGGACATCCCCGCTGATCCCGCCGCCGTCGCCGGGATACGGGCCGGGGTCGCCGGCCGGCTGGCGGAGTGGGGGCTGGAGGACCTCGCCTTCTCCACCGAACTCGTGATCAGCGAGTTGGTCACCAACGCCATCCGCTACGGCAGCGCCCCGAGGCGGCTACGGGTACTGCGTGACGGCGCCAGTCTGATCTGTGAGGTCGCCGACGGCAGCAGCACCTCACCCCACCTGCGCCGGGCCGCCGACACCGACGAGGGCGGGCGCGGTCTGTTCCTCGTGGCGCAGTTCACGCAGCGGTGGGGCACCCGCTACCTGGCCCGGGGGAAGGTGATCTGGACCGAGCAGTCGGTGCACGGCACCCCTCCCGAACCCGACGCCGACACGGCCGAAGCGCTGCTGGACCAATGGGACGACACGGACTGGTGACGGTGTCGCCGCGCTGCGGCGCGGGGCTCGCCCCCCGGCCGTCCCGGGTTCCGTGGGGCTCAGAACGCCGTGTAGCCCCCGTCCACGGGCAGCACGGCGCCGGTGACGTAGGACGACTCCGGGCAGGCGAGGAAGAGGACCGCGTCGGCGATCTCCTCGGGTGTGGCGAGCCGGCGCATCGGTATGGACTCCTCTCTGACGCGCCGGTAGGCGGCGGGGTCGGTGCGTCGCTGGAACGAGGCCTCGATGATCGGCGTCACGGTCAGACCGGGGGCGACCACATTGACGCGGATGCCGCGGTCCGCCCATTCGATCGCGGCTCCGCGGGCCAGCGCGATGAGGCCGCCCTTGGCGGCGGAGTACAGGGTCTGGTTCGGCATGCCGACCATGCCGAGGCGGGAGCCGACGCACACCATCGACGCCCCCGCCTCGGGAGCCAGCGGCATCAGGTGCTTCATGACCAGGAACGCGCTGAGGAGGTTGGCGTGGAGGACATCGCGTGCGACGTCGTAGGTCGTCTCCGTAAGCGGGCCGGACCGCTGGAGTCCGTGGCAGAGGACGACCACCCCCACGTCCCCCAGGTGATCCTTCGCGCGAGCGGCGAGATCGACGACGAACCCCTCGTCGTCGAGGTCCCCCGCGAGGTAGAGGTCGTCGGGATGGCGCTCGGGCAGCTCGGGCCGCCGTCCGGTCAGCAGGAGGTTGGCGCCCTCGCGCCGGAGGTGGGCGGCGACCGCCTGACCGATCCCGCTCGATGCCCCGGTGATCACGGCGTTGACGTCCTGCAGTCTCATGGGTGTTCCTCGTCGGTCGGGTGAGGGCCGGGGTCGCGGGCGAGTGCGGGCGTGGGCGTCGGCGGCCGTCAGGCCAGCACTTGGCCCCTGCCGGCCACGACCTCCGGGCGCAGCAGGCCGGCGAGTGTCTCGGCGGGCAACAGGCCCTTCTCCAGTACCAGTTCGGCGACGCCCCGGCCGGTGGCGAGGGCCTCCTTGGCGATGTCGGTGGCCGCCGTGTAGCCGATGTGCGGGTTGAGCGCGGTGACCAGACCGATGGAGTTCTCCACGGCCGCGCGCAGTGCCCCGGTGTTCGCGGTGATGCCGTGCACGCACCGCTCGGCCAGGATCAGGCAGGCGTTGCGCAGGTGGGTGATGGACTCCGACAGGGAGTGCAGGATGATCGGCTCGAAGGCGTTGAGCTGCAGCTGTCCGGCCTCGGCGGCCATCGTGATGGTGACGTCGTTGCCGATCACCTCGAAGGCGACCTGGTTGACCACCTCGGGGATCACCGGGTTCACCTTGCCCGGCATGATCGACGAACCCGCCTGCACCGGCGGCAGGTTGATCTCGCCGAACCCGGCGCGCGGCCCGGAGGAGAGCAGGCGCAGGTCGTTGCAGCTCTTGGAGAGCTTGACCGCGATCCGCTTGAGCACACCCGACATCTGCACGAAGGCACCGCAGTCCTGGGTGGCCTCGACGAGGTTGGCGGCCGTGACCAGCGGCAGTCCGGTGATGTCCACGAGATGACGACGCGCGGACTCCGCGTACCCGGCGGGCGCGTTGAGGCCGGTGCCGATGGCCGTGGCACCCAGGTTGATCTCATGGATCAGCTCGACGGCCTCGGCGAGCCGGGACCGGTCCTCCTCGATCATGACGGCGAAGGCCGAGAACTCCTGGCCGAGCGTCATCGGCACGGCCTCCTGCAGCTGGGTACGCCCCATCTTGAGCACGTCGCGGAACTCCACGGCCTTGCCCGCGAAGGCGTCCTGGAGCACGGCCATCGCCTTGAGCAGGCCCCGCACCGCGAACACCGTCGCGATCTTCACGGCGGTCGGGTAGACGTCGTTGGTGGACTGGCCGAGGTTGACGTCCTCGTTCGGGTGCAGGAACCCGTACTGCCCCTTGGCATGCCCGAGCAGCTCCAACGCCCGGTTGGCGACGACCTCGTTGGCGTTCATGTTCGTCGAGGTGCCCGCGCCGCCCTGGATGACGTCCACGACGAACTGGTCGTGCAGCTTGCCGGAGCGGATCTCCCGGCATGCGGCGACGACGGCGGCGGCCTTCCTCGCCTCCAGGAGCCCCAGTTCCTCGTTCGCGAGGGCGGCGGCCTCCTTGACCGCGGCCAGCGCCTCGATCAGGTGCGGGTACGCGGAGATCGGCATGCCGGTGATCGGGAAGTTCTCCGTGGCGCGCTGGGTGTGGACACCCCAGTACGCGTCGGCGGGGACGTCCCGGTCGCCGAGGAGATCGTGTTCGCTGCGGGTGGCGGCGGTCATGGCTGTACGGGCTCTCTCTCAAAGGGCGGCGCGGGGGCCTTCCGCGTCTGCCGCGCGAAAGGCCCCCGTGGTGTCACCGGTGTGGGCGCCTGCTCAGAACAGACGGTCCTTCGCCTTGTAGTAGGCGCCGCCGAACGGCAGGAACCAGGCGGTGCCGTTGTAGAAGGGGACGGGGACCTTCGGGAAGCCGAAGCCGCGCAGCGGGTTGGCCTCCGGCCTGCCGTCCATCATCTCGGCGACGGCTCGGCCCATGTACGTGGCCATCTGGACACCGTGTCCGCAGTAACCCATGGAGTAGTACAGGCCGTTGGCCTCGCCGGCGTGCGGAATGCGGTCCCAGGAGAAACCGACCATGCCGCCCCACACGTAGTCGATGCGCACCCCCGCGAGCTGCGGGAAGATCTCGGTCATCTCCCGCTTGAGGATGTCACCGCTCTTGACGTCGGAGGCCGGGTTGGAGGGGGCGAAGCGGGCCCGGCCACCGAAGGCGAGACGGTTGTCGGGGGTGAGGCGGACATAGTGGCCGACGTTCTTGTGGGCGACCAGCAGGCGGCCGTTGGGGATGAGTTCCTTGGCGCGCGCCTCCCCCAGCGGCTCGGTGACGATGATGAAGCTGCCGACGTTGATCAGCCGCTTGCGGAACCACGGCATCGACTTGTCGGTGTAGGCATCCGTCGCCGCCATGACCTGCTTGGCGCGGATGGTGCCGTGCAGGGTCTCCACCACGAAGCCCCCGCCGGGGAGGCGGGTGAGTCCGGTGGCGGCGTTGCGCTCGTGGATCTCGGCGCCGGCGCGCTCGGCGGCGTCCGCGAGGCCGCCTACGAACTTGCCCACGTGCAGGGCGGCGCTGTCCGGGTCGAGCAGGGCGCCGTGGTAGTAGTCCGTCCCGAGTTCGGCGCGGAGTTCGCTCTTGCTCAGGACGACCGTCTCGTGGCCGAAGTTGTCGGCCAGGTCACGCTGCTTGGCCCGCAGGCCGTCGAAGTGGCCGGGCTTGCAGACGGCGCCGAGGCGCCCGGCACGGTGGAAGTCGCAGTCGATGTTCTCGGTCCTGGTGAGCTCCTCGACGACGTCGACCGCCTCACGGAAGGCGTTGTACAGCTCCAGCGCGCGCTCCTGGCCGTAGCGCTTGCGCGCCTCGGCGGGGCTGATGGTGATGCCCTGGGTGCACATGCTGCCGTTGCGCCCGGAGGCGCCCGAGCCGACCTGGTCCTTCTCGACGAGGACGACCCGGGCACCCTTGCGGGCGGTGTGGTAGGCGGTGGACAGGCCGGTGAGGCCGCCGCCGATCACCACCACGTCCGCCTCGTCGGGCAGGTCCTTTCCGGAACGGTCGGGTCGGGCCGGAGCGGTGTCCAGCCAGTAGGGGATCTGCTTCATGGCGTGCGTCCTCTGTGTTCTCGGTCCTGTTTCGCCGTCGGGCCCTGGGTCAGCAGCCGAGCAGCTTCGGCAGGCCCGACAGGTCGGGCAGCTCGTCGTAGGGCTGGTAGTCGGCGCTGCCGGGGTGGCCGTAGCGGTTGATCCATACGCGGCGCTTCAGGCCGAGGTCGCGAGTGGGGATGTGGTCGTACTCCCAGCCCTGCGCGGTGTGGATGACCTGGGACGGCTCGACGCCCATGGTCTTGAAGGCGTACTCGAAGGTCTGGCGGTCGGGCTTGTAGGCGCCGGCCTGCTGGGCGGTGATGACGTAGTCGAACTCGACGCCGATGTTCTCGACGTTGCGCGCGATCAAGTTGTCGTCGGTGTTGGAGATGATGGCGATCTCGTACTTGGTCTTGAGGGCGCGCAGCGCGTCCGGGACCTCGGGGAAGGGGCCGAAGGTGGGGACGGCCTCGACCAGGGCGTCGCCGTCGGACTCGCGGTACTCCAGGCCGTGCAGGCGCATGGCGTTGCGCAGGCTGGAGTGCAGGACCTCGTGGTAGGGGCGGTAGGCCTCCAGGACGGCCTGGAAGCGCATGACGCGGAAGTCGTCGAGGAACTCGTCGACGTCCAGGTTGTCCAGGTCCAGCCGGTCCTCCAGGACCTTCAGGGTCGTGGGGCCGAGCTCGAAGTTGATCAGGGTTGCATACGCGTCGAAGGTGACGATCTCTCGCATGGTGTTCAGCCTCATCTCGCGGGGGTTCTTCAAGGAGTGGGGGGCTTCAGACGACGCGTTCGCCGGGGCTGACGATCGCGTCCAGCGCGGCCAGGTCGGCCGGGCTCGGTATCCAGTCGGCCGCCGCCGCGTTGGCGGTGACCTGTTCGGGTGTCATGGCGCCGCAGATGACGGAGCCGACGGCGGGCAGGGCCGCCAGGGCGCCGACGGCGACCTGGAGGAGGGTCAGGCCGCGTGCGGCGCCGTACGCGGTGAGCGCCTCGACCCGGTCGAGGGCGGCGTCGGTGAGCCAGCCCTGCCGCCAGGACAGGCGGCTGCCGGGCGGCGGCCGCTCGCCGCGGCGGTACTTCCCGCTGAGCAGGCCGTTGGCCAGCGGGTAGTACGGCAGCAGGCCGAGGCCGTGGTGCAGACAGGCCGGGATCAGGTCCCGTTCCGCACCGCGGTCGAGCAGGTGGTAGCAGGCCTGGGTGGAGACGAAGGCGTCCGTGAGCTGCTCGGCCGGGAGGTTGGAGCAGCCGATGTGGCGGATCTTGCCCTCGTCGACCAGTTCCCGGAGCGCGGCGACCGTCTCGTCCAGCGGCGTGACGCCGTCCGGTTCGTGGTACTGGTACAGGTCGATCCGGTCGGTGCCGAGCCGGGTCAGCGATGCCTCCACCGCGTACCGGATGTAGGCGCGGGCCCCGCGCGGACCGTACAGGTCGGCGTCCCGGCACATCTCCATGCCGAACTTGGTGGCCAGTACCACGTCGTCGCGACGGCCCTTGAGCGCGGCACCGAGCAGCCGTTCACCGTCGCCTCGGCGGCCGCCCCGGTCACCCGACCCGCCGTACATGTCGGCGGTGTCGAACAGGGTGATCCCGGCGTCGAGGGCGGCGTGGACGACGGCCTTCGTGCCGTCCTCGTCGAGGCGGCTGCCGAAGTTGTTGCCGCCCACGCCGACCACCGACACGGTGGGGCCGCGCTCTCCGAGGCTGCGGTATCTCATGACCGGTGCCCGAACCCGATGCAGACGTTCTTGGTCTGCAGGTAGCTCGACAGGCCCTCAAGGCCCTTCTCCCGGCCCCAGCCGCTGTGCTTGTAACCGCCGAAGGGCAGCTCGACGCCGGTGCCGACGCCGGTGGCGTTGACGTAGACCTGGCCGGCCCGGATGCCCTCGGCGAGGCGCATCGCCTGGTCGATGTCGCGGGTCCAGACGTAGGAGGCGAGGCCGTACGGGCTGTCGTTGGCGATCTCCAGTGCCTCGTCCGCGTCGTCGAACTCGATGACCGTGACGACGGGACCGAAGATCTCCTCGCGGGCGCACCGGGCCTGGTTGTCCAGGCCGGTCAGGACGGTGGGCTGGACGTAGTAGCCGTCGGCCAGTTCGGGGTCGGTGGGGGCACCTCCGCCGGCCCGGGCCACGGCGCCCTCCTCCCGGGCCAGTTCCAGGTAGCCGAGGACCCGGTCCCGCTGCCGTGCTGCGACGAGGGGGCCGACGTCCGGGTCGCTGAGACCGGGGCCGATGCTGAGGGAGGCGGCGTGTGCGACCAGCTTGTCCAGGAACTCCTCGGCGCCGCGCTGGAGGAGCAGCCGGGTGCCGGCCGAACAGGTCTGCCCGGCGTTGCCGAACGCCGAGGCGGTGACGGCGCCGAGCGCGGCGTCGAAGTCGGCGTCGGCGAAGACGACGACGGGGGACTTGCCGCCCAGCTCCGTGACGGAGGGGACCACGTTGGCGGCGGCCGCCTGGGCGACCTTGATGCCGGTCGGCACCGAGCCGGTGAAGGTGACCTGGTTGATGTCCGGGTGCCCGGCGAGGGCCGCGCCGGTCTCGCCGTCACCGGGGACCACGTTCAGCACGCCCGGGGGAAGACCGCACTCCAGGGCGATCCTGCCGATCTCCAGCGGGGTCAGCGGCGCCTCCGGCGACGGCTTGAGCACCACCGTGCAGCCCGCGGCCAGCGCCGGGGCGGAACCCCTGGCGGTGTTCTGCAGCGGGTAGTTGAACGGGATGATCTGGCCGGAGACACCGATCGGCTCGCGCACGGTGTAGTCGATGAGGCCGGGCCCGAGCGGGACCGTCGAGCCGCCGAGCTTGTCGGCGACGCCCGCGTAGAACTCGAAGTAGCGGGCCGCGGCCTCGACGTCGTTCCTGGCCTGGCGCAGCGGCTTGCCGACGTCCTGGCTCTCCAGCCGGGCCAGTCGTTCTCCCTGGTAGCGGATGGCCTCCGCGATCCGGTACAGGATGCGGCCACGGTCGGCGGCACGCAGGCCGGCCCACTCGGGGGAGGTGAACGCCGCACGGGCGGCGGCCACCGCCTGGTCCACATCGGCCTTGCCGGCCAACGCCACCTGGGCGATGGCCGTCCCGTCGGAGGGGTCGAGGACGGTGAAGGAGCGGCCGTCGGCGGCGGGGACCTGCTTGCCGTCGATGAGCAGCTCGGTCAACTGGAGTTCGTTGCTCATGGCCGGATCTCCCCGAGCACCTCGCCGAAGATGACGACCTCGTCGCCGGGGCGGACCGTGCGGATGCGGCGCACCCAGAGCACGATTCCTTCCTGCGGCGCGCGGACCTCCTCCAGCGTGGTGCCGTAGTGGTCGGTGATGGTGGCGATCAGGTCGCCTTCCTTGCAGGTCTCCCCCGGCTCGGCGTGGGCGACGAAGAAGCCGCCGGCGGCGGAGCGGGCGAAGGTCCCGGAGACGGTCGTGTAGGTGTCCCGCAGCTCCGCCTCGCCGTCGATCAGGCCGAGGCTGCGCAGGATGTTGCGGATCGAGTTCATGTGGTGCTCGACGTTGGCCTCGCGGTACGTGGCGCCGCCGCATTCGATGGTGATGGCGGGCTTGCCGGCCTCGAGGACGGGGTGGCGGACGGTGCCGCCCCACTTGCCGCCCTTCCAGACCAGCTCGTGCCCGGCGGCGAGGGCGAGGTCCGTGGCGAGGTCCTCGTAGCCGCCCTGGAGGATGACGAGCGGGGCTATCTCGCCGTAGGCGCCTCCGGTGTGCAGGTCGACCACGGCGTCGACGGCGGGGACGACCTGCTCGACGAAGGTGGCGGCCAGGCGCTGGGAGTAGGAGCCCTCGGCGTCGCCGGGGAAGATGCGGTTGAGGTTGAGGTGGTCGATGCCGCTCGCTCGGGCGGCGGCCTCGAAGGCCGGGGTGTTCAGGCAGGGGATGCCGACGACGGTGCCGCGCAGGGTGGCCGGGTCGAGCTCGGCGAGCACGCGCCGGATGGCCTCCTGGCCGTCGTACTCGTCGCCGTGCACGCCCGCGTCCACACACAGGACCGGGCCGTCGAGGGCGCCGTTGACGACGATCAGCGGAATGCCGAGCTCCACGCCGTAGCTGCTGGTGCCGACCGGGATCAGGCCCTGGGCGCGCTCGCCGGGGGCGACGGTCAGCGGACCTATGGAGTACATGGGGAACCTTTCCAAGACGTGGATCAGATGCGGGCCGATGCCTCGGCGAGGACGCCCGCGATGATCGCGGCGATACGGTCGAGGACGGCGCGGTCGCTGATCAGCGGGGGTGCGATCTGGACCAGCGGTGACGAGCGGTTGTAGACACGGGCGAGCAGGCCGGCCTCGCGCAGCCGGCGCGGGATCAGGTCGGCGATCAGACCGGCGCGGGCCAGGTCGCTGAAGCCGCCGTCGTCGAGGTCGCCGACGAGTTCGCACGAGTAGAAGAACCCGGTGCCGCGGACGTCGCCGACGATCGGCAGGTCCTTGAGGGCCGCCATCCGCTGGGCGAGGTCGCCCTGGAGGGCGCGGACGTTGTCCAGGACGCGGTCCCGGTCCAGGATCTCCAGGTTGCGCAGGGCGATGGCCGCGCTCAGCGGATGCCCGGCGAAGGTGTAGCCGTGGTTGAGGACCACGCCGGGCCGGTTGATGACGTCGGTGACCTTGGTACCGACCAGGGTCGCGCCGAGGGGGGCGTAGCCGGAGGTGATGCCCTTGGCGACGGTGACCATGTCCGGTCGGGCGCCGTAGCGGTCCCCGCCGAACCACTCCCCGAGCCGGCCGAACCCCGTGATCACTTCGTCCGCGACGAGCAGGAACCCGTACCGGTCGGCCAGCGCCCGCAACCCCTGCCAGTAGCCTCGGGGCGGCGTGATGCAGCCGCCCCGGTTCTGCACGGGTTCGGCGATGAGCATCGCGATGGTCTCGGGGCCCTCGGCCAGGATGGTGGCCTCCAGCTCGGCGAGCAGCCAGGCCGTGTACACCTCGTCGTCCGCGAACTCCGGTGCGAGACCGAAGCGGCTGGTGTTCGACACGAACCGGGTGTCGATCGCCGGCGGGCCGTACGGTTCCGTGAGGCCGGGGTCGTCGGTGAACGACAGGGTGCCGACGGTGAGCCCGTGGTAGGCGCCGCGCCTGGCGATCGCCTTGACCCGGCCCGGCTCCCCGCGCAGGGCGTGGTAGCGGCGGGCGATCTTCCAGGCGGTCTCGACGGCTTCGGCGCCGCCGCTCGAGAAGAAGGTGTGCTCGATGTCGACGGGGGCGATCCGGGACAGCCGCTCGGCGAGTTCGATCGCCGTCGGGTGCGCGGAGCCGGTCCACAGCGGGCTGTAGCACAGCTCGCGCAGTTGCCGTTCGGCGGCCTCGGCGAACTCGGGGCCGTAGGAGTAGCCGAGTTGGCAGCAGTACAGCCCCGACAGGCCGTCGATGTAGCGCCTGCCGTCCGCGTCGTCGACGTACGGGCCCTCCCCTCGCCGGACGACGAGGAGTTCTTCTCCCTCGACGCCGAGCGATCCGTTGGCGGTCATGTTCAGCAGCAGGTGCCGCTGAGCGGTGGCCGCGGCCGGCTGAGCGGCGGCGGCGGTCATACGGCTTCACCTCCGGGGTTGGCGACTCCGACGGTGTTCTCGACCGAGAGGAGGGATTCCTGGCGTCCGGAGCCGAGCCAGCGCACCAGGGCGACCAGGCCGAGGGCGAGGATCGCGAAGGCGATGAGGATCGCGCTGACCGCGGTCACGCTGGGGTCGATCTCGAAGGTGAGTGAGTTGTAGACCTGCACCGGCAGGGTGACGGTGTCGACGGAGGAGAGGAACTGGGAGATGTAGAACTCGTCGAAGCTGGTGATGAAGGAGAAGATCGCTGCCGCGATCATGCCGGGTGCGGCGAGCGGGAAGGTGATCTTCCGGGCGATCGTCAGCCGGCCGGCACCCATACTCGCGGCGGCGTCCTCCAGGCGTTCGTCGATGCCGCGCAGGGTCGCGATCAGGATCAGCACCGCGATCGGCGAGGCCAGCACCGTGTGACCGAGTGCGATGGCGATCGGGCTGCCCAGCATCGCGGCGGGCTCGAACAGCAGGAACAACCCGAGCGCGGTGACGATCTGCGGGATGACCAGCGGTCCGAGGACCAGGGCGAAGACCGCTGAGCGCAGCGGGAGTTCACTGCGGGTCAGGGCGGTCGCCGCGGTCACCCCGATGATCAGGGAGAACACGGTGCTCAGGGCGGCGACCAGGGCGCTCAGCGACAGCGCGGCCGGCCATTTGCTGCCGTCGGCGAACAGGGCCTTGTACCAGTTCAGCGTCCATGCTTCGGGCGGGAAGGCGGCGAAGGCGTTGTTGCTGAAGGAGGTGACGAGGATGACGAGGATCGGCAGCGCCAGGAACAGCAGGATGAGGGTGGCGATGGCGGTCAGGACGATCCGCCCGGCGAGGGTCTTGCGCAGCTCCATCATGATCCGCCCTTCCTTCTACGGCTGGCGCCGAGGGAGCTGACGACCTTGACCAGCAGCAGTCCGGCCAGGGTGAGCAGGAGCAGGATGACGCCCTGGGCGGCCGCCCCGTTCCACTGGTTCTCCTTGGTGACCTGCTGGTTGATGAGGGTGGCGATCATCGTCTGGTTGGGTCCGCCCATCAGGGCCGGGGTGATGTAGTAGCCCAGCGAAAGGATGAAGCTGAGCAGTCCGGCACTGGCCAGCCCGGGGGCGACCAGCGGCAGGTAGACCCGCCGGAAGATCGTCACCCGGCCCGCGCCCATGCTGGCCGCGGCGGCCAGCAGCCGCCGGTCCACCCCGCGCATCACCCCGTACAGCAGCAGCACCGTGTACGGCAGCATCATCGAAGTGGTGCCGATGACCACGCCCAGCTCGTTGTAGAGCAGCTGGAACGGGGCGCCCGGTGCCCACGCCAGGGTTTCGTTCACCAGGCCCTTGTCGCCGAGCATGATGATCCAGCCGTAGGTGCGCACCAGGGCGGAGACGAAGTGCGGGACGACGACGACCAGCATCGCCAGGCCCGCCCACACCGGCTTGAGCCGGGAGATCGCCTGGGCCAGGATGAACCCGAAGACCAGGCTCAGCACGGCCGTCTCGGCGGAGATCCGCAGGGTGGTGAACAGCACCGACAGGTTCACGCCCGTCAGCGCGTCGGCGTACCAGTGCAGGGTGAACGATCCGTCGGCGTCCTTCAGGCTGAGCAGCAGCGTGCTGAAGATCGGGTAGACGAACAGCACCAGCAGATAGACCACGACCGGCAGCGCGTACAGGATTCCGACACGTGTGCGGCGCGAGGCGAGGAGCTTGCGCGGGCGGGCGGGGGCCCCCGCGGTGAGGGTGGCGGCCATGGCTCACCCGCCCTGTTCGGTCGGGAAGAGGTTGACGTCCTCGGGGTCGGCGGTGATCCCGACCCGCTCGCCCGCGACGGGGCCCCGCCCGGCCGGTACCTCCAGGCGCAGCAGCGGCGCCTCACCGCCGTCGATGCGGACACCCGCCCGCACCAGGGTGCCCACGTAGGTGGCGGTCTCGACCGTGCCGGTACAGAACCCGTCGTCGGCGGCGCAGGCCCGCAGCCGGCCCGGCTGCACGGCGACCTTGACCTGTGTACCCGGGGCCAGCTGGTGACGGCGGGCCCTCACGAGACCGCCGGACTTGTCGAGGCGGACCAACGTGTGCTCGCCGTCGTGCTTGTCCACACGGCCGGGCAGGAAGTTGGCCGCGCCGAGGAAGTCCGCCACGAACGGCGTCTTCGGCCGCTCGAACAGCTCCCGCGGGGTGTCGAACTGCTCGATCAGACCGTTGCGCATCACCGCGATACGGTCCGACATCACCAGCGCTTCTTCCTGATCGTGCGTCACATAGATGACGGTCAGGCCCAGTTCCTGCTGGATGGTCTTGATCTCCACCTGGAGCTGGTCGCGCAGCTTCTTGTCCAGGGCGCCGAGCGGTTCGTCCATGAGGATGACCGGCGGGCGGTAGACCAGCGCCCGGCACAGCGCGACACGCTGCTGCTGCCCACCGGACAGCTCGCGCGGCTTGCGGCCGCCGAACCCGGACAGGCCCGCGATCTCCAGCGTCTCCCCCACCCGGCGGCGGATCTCGTCCTTGCCCACGCCGCGCAGCGTGAGCGGGAAGGCGACGTTCTCAGCGACCGTCATGTGCGGGAAGAGCAGATACTGCTGGAAGACGAAACCGAGGTTCCGCTTCTGCGGGGCGAGGCGGGTGACGTCCCGGCCCCCGACGGTGATGGTGCCGGAGTCGGGTTCGCAGAACCCGGCGATCATCATCAGCGTCGTGGTCTTGCCCGACCCGGAGGAGCCGAGGAAGGTGACGAACTCCCCCGCGGCGATCTCCATGGACGCCTCGTCGACGGCGACGACGCCCCCGTACGTCTTGCGCAGAGCCACCACCGACAGCGCCTTGCCGGTCGCGGCGGCCGGCTTGACGCCGGCCACCTCGACGGACGGTGTGGCAACACCGAATTCAGCCACGAGCCCACTCCAGCCAGCGCTTGGTGACGGCCGCTTCGTTCTTCAGCCACCAGTCGACGTCCGTGTCGAAGCCCTTGTCGTAGTACTTCGGCGCACCGGCGAGCGCGTTGCGCTGGTCCTCGGTGAGCTTGGCGTAAGCCAGCGGCGACGACGGGTTCGACGGGAAGGCCTTCGCCAGGTTGGCCTGGCTTTCGGCCCGCAGCGAGAAGTCCATCAGCAGGTAGGCGTTGTCCACGTTCGCCGCGCCCTTGGCGATGGCGTAGCCCTGGAACTGGCGGCGCATACCGTTCAGCTGCCGGGTGACCGGCACGCCCTGCTTCTCCAGGTCGGCGATCCGGCCGTCCCAGACGGTCGACATCGTCACTTCCTGGCGGCTCAGCAGGACGCCGGGCAGCGGGCCGCTGTCCCAGAACTTCTTGATGCTCGACCGCAGCCGGGTCAGCACCTTGAAGGCACGGTCCACGTCGAGCGGGTACAGCTTGTCCGCGGGCACACCGTCGGCCAGCAGCGCGAACTCCAGTTCCGGCAGGTCACCGTCCGGGCTGCACATCGCACGGCCGCCCTTGAACGCCTTGGTGTCGAAGAAGTCCGCCCACGACTCGGGCTTGCGGCCGCCGAAGGCATCCGTGCGGTACGCGATGCACTGACCGTAGAAGCTGCTGCCGATCGCATGGTCGCTGACCTGGGCCTCGGGGATCTTCGCGCTCTTCACGCTCTTGATCCGATCGTGGTCCAGCATCTCCAGGGCGTTCTGACCCACGTACTTGAGGTGGGACATCATCGAGTTGTTGATGAGGTCACACTGCGGGCGGCCCTGCTTGATCTGGGCCAGCAGCGGGGCGTCGTCCAGGTTGAGCACCTTGACCTGGATACCGGTCTCCTGCGTGAACGGCGTGTAGATCGCCTTCTGCAGGGCCGCGCCGTAGGAACCGCCGCTGTCACGGACGATCACCGTCTTGCTGCCGCCCTTGCCGCCGCCGGACGAGACCCGGCTGGTGCCGGAGCCGCAGGCGGCGAGGGAGGGAAGGGCGGCGAGGGCGGCGAGACCGCCTGCTCCGCGCAGGAGCGCTCTGCGACCGATCATGGAATCACTCATGACAAATCTCCTGGAAGTAGCGCAATGGGGGACCAGCTCGGTGAGGTAGGGGGGTGGAGTCGGTGGGGGGCATGCGGCCCGTCGGCAGGCCGGCGGACGTGCGGCCCGTCAGTGGTGCGGGGTGGCGATGGCGGCGAGTTCCGTGCCGGGGCGGACGGAGAGCCCGTTCATGCCGTAGATGATCGTTCCGGTGGCGGTGGCGGTGACCTTGTGCTCGGCGGCGTCGACCGGGTCGATGATGCGGCCGATGGTCTGACCCTCGGTCACCTCGTCACCGGTGACCGCGTCCGGGTACCACAGACCGGTGACCTCGGAGGCGACCTCTCCGGTCCAGATCCAGTCACTCGGCTGCGCGGTCGCCGGCCTGACGCGCTCCGACGCCTCGACGGCACCCAGGTGGTGCAGCAGCCGGTACAGGGCGTCGAGCAGCCTGTCCACGGTGGCGGGGTCGCGGTCGCCGAGCTTTCCGGTCTCGACGAGGATCGCGGGAACGCCCTGCCGGTTGGCGGCGGCGTGGCTGTTGCCGCCGTCGGCGCTGGTGCCGAAGACGACCAGCTCGTATCCGACCGCGTGGGCCATCGCCCTGTTCTTCGCGTCCAGCTCGTCGTCGCCGGTGAGACGGTAGCCGACGAAGTCGAGCAGGTGCTGGTCGATGCCGCCGCTGTGCAGGTCGATGTAGGCGTCGGCGCCGTCGATCAGGTTCTCGAACAGCCAGGCCGCCATCCGGTCGGTGGGGCCGCCGTCCTTGTCGCCGGGGAAGACGCGGTTGATGTTCACGCCGTCCAGCGGGGAGATGTTGAGCCTGCCCCCGTAGACGGCCGGAGGATTGGCCACGGGGCAGATCACCACCTGGCCGGCGACCTCGTCCGGCTCCAGCAGCCCGGCCAGGCGGGTGGCGGCGTCGACGCCGATGAACTCACCGCCGTGCACACCTCCCGTGATCACCACCCTGGGTCCGGGACGGGACCCGTTGACGAGGATCAGCGGGACGTCCACCGATGTGGTGCCGAGGTCGGCGGGCAGGCTCCCCCGGCTCTTCTGCCCGGGCTCGGCACGCAGCGAGCCGATGGTCAGGGTCATGTCTCAACCTCGTTCGGATCAGGCCGCGGTGCGGTCGACGGTGGAGATGAAGTCGATGGGCTGGCCGGAGGAGCCGTCCAGCGCCAGGTCGGCGGCGATGTCGCCGAAGGCGGGCGCGAGCTTGAAGCCGTGGCCGGAGAACCCGGCGAGCAGGACGACGTTCTCGGCGCCGGGCAGCGGGCCGACCAGCGGGCGGCTGCTCTCGGTGTAGCCCTCCATGTAGACGGTCAGACGCGTCGGGTCCGGGTGCACATCCGGCAGATAGCGGCCGATCAGCTCGCTGAAGATCTCCAGCTCCTCCGGCTGCACCGTGCGGTCCAGCGCGTTCGGGTCGCCCGCGGGCCTGTGCAGGGCCTGGGAGAGGCCGAGCTTGACGGAGACGCCGTCCGGGGAGGGCAGACCATAGCAGTGGGTGGGCGCGGTGCGGATGAACGCGGGACGCTCCTCGCCGAACCAGTCGTCGGGAGTGGTGGGCACGAACCACGCGCTGACCAGGCGGCGGATGTCCACCTCCCAGGGCAGGCCGGGCAGCAGGTCGTTGACCCAGGGGCCGGGGGTGACCACGGCAGCGTCGAAGCGCTGGCTGCCGGCGTCGGTGCGGATCTCCACACCGTTCATGACAGGGACGATCTCACGGACCGTTGTGTAGCGGTGGATCACGGCGCCCAGCTGCTCGGCGCGGCGGGCGGCGGTCTGGATGGTCAGTTCGGGGCGGATGAAGCCGGCGCGCCGGTCGAGCACGGCCGCGTCGCCGTCCTCGAGCCGGTACTGCGGGAACCGCTTGGCCAGGGCCTCACCGTCGAGGACCTCGTGGTCGAGGTCGTGCTCGGCGATGGACTGAAGGACGGTGGCCATCTGCTGGTGCTCGGTCGACCCCATGAGCAGGCATCCGGTCAGACGGCGCAGTTCGCGGCCGGTCTCCTGCTGGAGCTGCTCGTACAGGGTGTCGGAGTGCTTGAGGAGCGGGACGTAGCGGGAGTCCTCGAAGTGCGCGCTGCGGAAGATCCGGGTCTCACCGCCGCCGGCACTGCGGTCGTGGCCGGGGGCGAACCGGTCGTATCCGACGACCTCGGCGCCGCGGGCGGCCAGACGCCAGGCGGCCTGGCTGCCCATCGTTCCCACACCGACGACGGCGACACGCTTCCTGGCAGCTGACACAGGACTTTCCTTTCGTACCACCGAGGCGCATGCTGGCCTCGACGCGAGGATGTTCGATTCGAGTGGGTTTGGACGGGGGGCTTGACCCTTTGGGGCCCGCGGCTCGCATCCGTCCGCTTCTCGGAGTGCTCCGGCTCACCCTCGGACTTTCTCCTGGAGAACCGTGCCACATTGTGGAACGCTGTGCTAGAATCTGGCACAGACAATGACAGCGGTACGGAGGGGAGTCAAGAGGGTGTCCACAAGAAATTCCGGGGATCAACGGGGGGAAACCGGATGGAGATGAAGAGCGTCACCAGGTCGCTGCGCATCCTCGAAGCGGTCGCACAGCATCAGCCGGTGACCGTCGGGGAGTTGACGAAGCTCTTCGGGCTGCCGAAGTCCACCGTGCAGCGCACGCTGGTCACACTGGCCGAGGCCGGCTGGCTGCGGGCCAACCGCAAGGACACCACCCGCTGGGAGATCGGGGCGCGCGTCCTCGCCGTACGACCGGCCGCACTGCAGGGCTCCAGCCTGTTCGCCGCCGCCCGCGACCCGATGGTGCGACTGCGGGACCAGGTGAACGAGACGATCCACCTCTCGGTGCCCGACGCCCTGGACGGCATGGTCGTCGTCGACCGCGTCGACTGCGCACACGCGGTGCGCACCTTCCACACGATCGGCGACATCTCCCCCCTGCACGCGACCGCAGTCGGGCGCGCCATCCTCGCCCACCTCCCGAAGGGGGACGTCGAGGAGTTCCTCAAGAGCGGACTGGAACGCTTCAGCGACACGACACCGATCGATCCCGCTGAGCTCCGTGCCGAGCTGGACCGGATCCGCACCGACGGCTACTCGGTCAACCGGAACCAGTTCCGCCCCGGCGTCTGCGCCGTCGCCGCACCCGTGCTGGACGAGGACGGGAACCCACTGGCCGCCGTGGCCATCTCCATGCCCGACTCCCGGTACGACGCGGACCGGGTGCCCGAGTGGGGCCGCCTCGTCGCCGACACGACCACGGAGATCGCCCGGCGCCGCCTGGGCGCCTGACGCAGCCACCGCCCTGTGCCCGGCCGGGGGGAGCCGGACACAGGGCGATCGCACCACGCGGCGCGGTATGGCCTGGTCAGGGCCAATCGCTGTCCATCGCCGCGCGGGCACTTGATCCCCCTTCCCCTGGATGCCGACCGACGGCGGACCGACATCAGACATGCATGCCATATTGTGGAACGCCATGCTAGAATCCGGCACGATCTTGCTGTGGCTCCACCAGGGAGTCAAGAACCGGGCAGGACCAACCCAACCGACCTGAGGGGGCACCGGATGGAGATGAAGAGCGTCACCAGGTCGCTGCGCATCCTGGAAGCGGTCGCCAAGCACCAGCCCGTGACCGTCGGGGAGTTGACGAAGATCTTCGGTCTCCCGAAGTCCACCGTGCAGCGCACCCTGATCACGCTCAACGAGGCCGGCTGGCTGCGGGCCAACCGCAAGGACACCACCCGCTGGGAGATAGGGGCGCGCGTCCTCGCCGTACGACCGGCCGCACTGCAGGGCTCCAGCCTGTTCGCCGCCGCCCGCGACCCGATGATCCGGCTGCGCGACGCAGTCAACGAGACGATCCACCTCTCGGTGCCCGACGCCTTGCACGGCATGGTCGTCGTCGACCGCGTCGACTGCGCACACGCCGTACGCACCTTCCACGCCATCGGCGACACCTCGCCGCTGCACGCCACGGCAGCAGGGCACGCGGTCCTCGCCCACCTCCCGATGTCCGAGTTCGACGCGTTCGCGACGGGCACGTTCGAGGGCTACGGCGACCAGACCATCACCGACCCCGGGGAACTGCGTGCGGAACTGCGCCGCGTCAAGGACCGCGGATACGCCGTCAACCACAACCAGTACATCCAGGGTGTCTGCGCCATCGCCGCACCCGTCCTCGACGGTGACGGCGTCCCACTGGCCGCCGTGGCCGTCTCCCTGCCCGACTCCCGTTTCGACGCCGGCCGGCTCTCCGAGCTGGGACGGCTGGTGACCGACACGGCCGCGGAGATCACCGCCCGCCACCTGCGCTGAGGAGCCGCGCCGGGTGAGGGGCGGTGCCCCGGACCGCCGCCGCCGTCATCCCACCGGTACCGCGAGGTACTGGTACTCCAGGAACTCGTCGATCCCGACCCGGCCCCCTTCGCGGCCGAGCCCGGACTGCTTGACTCCGCCGAAGGGCGCGGCCGGGTTGGAGACCAGGCCGGTGTTGAGGCCGACCATGCCGACCTCCAGACGTTCACTGACGCGCAGGGCGCGGTCCAGGCCCTCGGTGAAGACGTAACCGACCAGACCCCACGGGGTGTCGTTGGCCCGGCGGACGACCTCGTCCTCGTCGTCGAAGGTGAGGATCGCCGCGACCGGGCCGAAGATCTCCGTGTCCATCAGCCGGCTGCCCGGGTCGACGTCGGTGAGCACGGTCGGCGGGTAGAAGCAGCCCGGCCCTTCCGGCGTGCGGCCGCCGACGAGCACCCGGGCACCGCGCTCCACCGCATCGGCCACAAGCTCCTCGACCTTGCCCCGTCCGGTCCTGTCGATCAGCGGACCCACGTCGACACCGTCCCGGGTACCGGGGCCCACGACCAGTGCGCCCATGCGCTCGGCCAGGCGCCGCCCGAACTCCTCCACCACGGAGGTGTGGACGAAGAAGCGGTTGGCCGCCGTGCACGCCTCACCCATGTTGCGCATCTTGGCGAGCATCGCGCCGTCCACCGCCTTGTCCAGGTCGGCGTCCTCGAAGACGATGAACGGCGCGTTCCCGCCCAGTTCCATCGAGGTCCTGACCACGGCTTCCGCGCTCTGGGCGAGCAACAGGCGTCCGACGCCCGTGGAGCCCGTGAAGGACAGCTTGCGAATCCGCCCGCCGCGCAGGAGCGGTTCGCACACCTCCCCCGCACGGGAGGTGGTGACGACGTTCAGCACGCCGTCCGGCAGCCCGGCCTCCTTGAGGATCGCGGCGAGGGCCAGGCTGGAGAGAGGGGTCTGGGGGGCCGGCTTGAGCACCATCGTGCAGCCCGCCGCGATCGCCGGGCCGATCTTGCGGGTGCCCATGGCCAGCGGGAAGTTCCACGGAGTGATCAGCAGGCAGGGGCCGACCGGTCGGCGTGAGAGCAGCATGCGGTTGCGGCCGTCGGGCAGGGTGCCGAGACCGCCGTCGATGCGGACGGCCTCCTCGGAGAACCAGCGGAAGAACTCCGCCGCGTACGCCACCTCTCCCCTGGCCTCGGCCAGCGGCTTGCCCATCTCGGCGGTCATCAGGTGGGCGAGCTCGTCGGTGCGCTCGACGATGATCTCGTACGCCCGGCGCAGGATCTCACTGCGCGCCCGGGGCGCCGTACGGGCCCACTTCTCCTGCGCGGCGACGGCCGCGTCCTCGGCGAGCTGCGCGTCCTTGGGGCCCGCGTCGGCGACATGACAGAGGATCTCGCCGGTCGCGGGGTCGTCGACGGGCATGGTGGCGCCGTCTGCGGCATCGACCCAGGCGCCGCCGATGAACAACTGCGTGGGTGTGTCGGTCATGGGGTTCCTCCAGATTGATCGGCGGCGGGGTCGAGCAGTTCCGCGAGGTGCAGGGCGCGGACGCCCCGGTCACCGGCGAGGTGGTCGATCTGGGTGGCGCAGCTGAAGCCGTCGGCCACGACCACGGCCGGTGCCCCGGCGTCGAGGGCGTCGAGGCGGGGCTTCAGCGCCAGGTCGGCGACGGCCATCGAGGTGTCGTAGTGCTGGGCCTCGAAGCCGAAGTTGCCGGCGAGTCCGCAGCAGCCCTCGGCCTCGTCGACCTTCCGCACCCCGAGGCGACCGAGCAGGTCGCGGGGGTGGCGGCCCTTGAAGGTGGCGTACTCGTGGCAGTGGGTCTGCAGGACGACGCTCTCCGGCAGCTCCGGTGGCGTCCAGCCGGGCGCCGCCAGATCGGCCAGCGCTCCGGTGAGGGTGTGGACGCGGTCCGCGACGCGCCGGGCCGCGTCGGTGCCGAGCAGTTCGGGTACGTCGCGCTTGAGGGCGGCGGCGCAGCTGGGTTCGGCGACGACGATGGGGCGGTCGTCACCGTCGTCGAGGCGGGCGACCGTACGGGCCATGACCCGGCGGGCGACGGACAGCTGACCGGTGCTGACCCAGGTCAGGCCGCAGCACAGGCCGTCCCGGGCCGTGCACGGGATGCCGGCGTCGGCCAGCACACGGCTCGCCGCTCCCGCGACCTCGGGCCGGAAGGCGCGGGTGAAGCTGTCGACGAAGAGCAGTGTCTTCGCCGGTTCGCCCGTCCTCGCCCGCCGCAGGGCCCGTCGCAGCGCGTGCCGGGAGGCGAAAGCCGGAATCCGGCGCTTCACCGTCACCCCGCCGAGGCGGGCGAGCAGCCTGCCGAACGGGCCGCGCAGCAGCGCGTTCACCGGGCGGGCGACGTATCCGACGAGGGCCGAGGTCAGGGGCAGCCAGCCCAGCGAGTAGTGGGAACGGGGTCTGAACCTGCCCTTGTAGTGGTGGTGCAGGAACTCCGCCTTGTACGTGGCCATGTCGACGCCGACCGGGCAGTCACTGGAACACGCCTTGCAGGACAGACACAGGTCGAGGGCGTCACGCACCTCGGTCGAGCGCCAGCCGTCCTCGACGGTCCCGCCCCGCACCATCTCCTGGAGCAGCCGGGCCCGGCCCCGCGTGGAGTCGTTCTCCTCCCCCGTCGCCCGGTAGCTGGGGCACATCACGCCGCCCGCGTCGCTGCGGCAGCGGCCGACGCCGACGCAGCGGCGCACCGCGCCCGCGAAGCCGTCCTCGTCGTGCGGGAAGGTGAAGAGCGTCTCCACGGGCAGCACCTCGGCGGGGGTGTGCAGCGCGAGGTCGGCGTCGAGGGGGGCCGGGTCCACGATGACACCGGGGTTGAGCAGCCCCTCCGGGTCGAAGATCTCCTTGAAGGCGGCGAACGTCCGGATCATCCGGTGGCTGTACATGACCTCCAGCAGCTCACCACGCGCCCGCCCGTCGCCGTGCTCGCCGGACAGGGAGCCGCCGTGGGAGACCACGAGCGTCGCCGCCTCGCCGAGGAAGCGGCGCGCGACGGCCCGGCCGGGGTCGGTGGCGAGGTCGAAGTCGATGCGGACGTGGACGCAGCCTGCGCCGAAGTGGCCGTACAGCACCCCGGTGAGCCCGTGGGAGGCCAGCAGCTTGCGGAAGTCCCGCAGATAGGCGGCGAGGTTCTCGGGTGCGACGGCCGCGTCCTCCCAGCCGGGCCAGGACTCCCCGCCGTCGACGAGGCGGGCGGCGAGCCCGGCGCCGTCCTCGCGGACCCGCCACAGTGAGCGCTGCTCCTGCGAGCTCCGCACGACCCGCCCGCCGGTCATCCGGCCCTGGGCCTTGAGCACGTCGAGCAGTTCGGCGGCGCGGGCGTCGACCGACGCCTGGTCGTCGCCGTCGAGTTCGACGTACAGCCAGGCCCGTCCCTCGGGCAGTCCGGTCACGGAGTCCGGGCCACGCCGGGCGCGCATGGTGGCGACGATCGCCTCGTCCATGCCTTCCACGGCGGTGGGATTCCAGCGCAGGATCTCGGGGACGTCCTCGGCGGCGTCGACCACGTCCTCGTAGCCGAGGGTGAGGAGCGTGGAGGCCTGTGCGGTCGCCACCAGGCGGACCGTCGCTGCGGTGACGACCGCACAGGAGCCTTCGGTGCCGACCAGCGCACGGGCCATGTCGAAGCCGTGCTCGGGCAGCAGGTGGTGCAGCTGGTAGCCGGACACGTGGCGTGGGATACGGCCCAGCTCGGTGCGGATCGACGCCAGGTTGGCGTCGATCAGGCCCCGCACGTCGGAGCGGAGGCGGGCGACGCGCCGGACCGCCGCCGTGTCGCTCGGGTCCGCCGCGCGCAGGCCCTTGTGGTCGGCGACGGCCCGCACGCCGTCGGCCGTCACGATCTCCAGGGCCTCGATGTGGCTGCTGGTCCGGCCGTGGCGCACCGACCGGTTGCCGCACGCGTCGTTGCCGATCATGCCGCCGAGGGTGCAGCGGCTGTGCGAGGACGGGTCGGGGCCGAAGGTCAGACCCTGGAGGGCGGTGGCGCTGCGCAGCGCGTCGAGGATCACGCCGGCCTCGACCCGGGCGGTGCGTGCGACCGGGTCGATGTCGAGGATCCGGTTCATGTACCGGGAGAAGTCCAGGACCACGCCGGGGCCGACGGCGTTGCCCGCCATGCTGGTGCCGCCGCCTCGCGCGGTGACCGGAACTCCGGCCTCCCGGCAGGCGCGCATCACCGCGACCACGTCGTCGGCGCTGCGGGGGAACACCACGGCCCGCGGGGGGACCCGGTAGTTGGAGGCGTCGTAGGCGTAGAGACCGGTGGAGCCGGGTCCGGTCTCCACCCGCAGTCCGGGTGCGGTCTCGGTGAGCCGCGCGACCAGCCCCTCCAGGGCCGTGGTGGTGTCGGTCATCGCTGTGCCGCTCCCGATGTGCCGGCCTCGACCGCGGTGGCCCAGGCCTGGAGGCCCTCGTCCACCGCGGCCTCGTCGATGACGAGGGCCGGAATCATGCGGACGACCTGATTCCATGCGCCGCACAGCAGCAGGAGCAGGCCCTCGTCGACGGCGGCGCGCTGGACCCGGGCGGCGGTCTCGGGGTCGGGAGCGCCGTCCTCGGTGACGAACTCCGTGGCCAGCATCAGGCCGAGGCCCCGTACGTCGCCGATGCCGGGGGTCCGGTCGGCCACCGCCTCCAGACCCTGGCGCAGCCGCTTGCCCATGGCCTCGGCGTTCTCGACGAGCCTCTCGTCGCGGACGACGTCGAGGGTGGCGCAGGCCGCGGCGCAGGCGACGGCGTTGGCGCCGTACGTGCCGCCCTGCGAGCCCGGCCAGGCCTTCGCCATCAGCTCCTCGGACGCGGCGATGCCCGACAGGGGGAAGCCGCTGGCCAGGCCCTTGGCGGTGACGAGGATGTCCGGGGTGACGCCGAAGTGCTCATGGCCCCAGAAGCGGCCGGTGCGGCCGACGCCGGTCTGCACCTCGTCGAGGATGAGCAGGAAGCCGTGCCGGTCGGCGCGTTCCCGCAGCCCTTCGAGGAAGGCGCGGGTGGCGGGCACATAGCCGCCCTCGCCGAGCACCGGCTCGACGATGATCGCGGCCGTGTCGGCGGGCGAGGAGATCGTCTGGAGCGTGTAGTCCAGCTCCTTCAGGGCGAAACGGGTCGCGGTGTCCTCGTCCCAGCCGTAGCGGTGGGCCGCCGGGAAGGGGGTGACGACCACACCGCTCATCAGCGGGGAGAAGCCGGACCGGAAGCGGGTACCGGAGGTGGTCATGGAGGCGGCGGCGACCGTGCGGCCGTGGAAGCCGCCGTGGCAGACGAGGATGTTGGGGCGGCCGGTGGCCTGGCGGGCCAGGCGCAGCGCCGCCTCCACGGCCTCGCTGCCCGAGTTGGTGAAGAAGAGGCTGTCGAGGCCGGCCGGGAGTACCTCGCCGAGCTTCTCGACGAGCTGCCGCAGGGGCCGGTGCATCACCGTCGTGTACTGGCCGTGGACGAGGGTGGCCACCTGCTCCTGGGCGGCCGCCACGACCTTGGGGTGGCAGTGTCCGGTGCTGGTGACGCCGATGCCGGCGGTGAAGTCGAGGTAGCGGCGGCCGTCCTCGCCGTAGAGGTGGACGCCCTCGCCCCGGGTGGCCACCACGGGCGTGGCCTGGCGAAGGTGCGGTGACAGTGCGGTCATGTTCGTCTCCCGGCCTCGGTCTTCGTTCTGCTGCGGCCCTTCGAGCATCTCGGCGGGGCCGGGCGGTGCCAACGCGCGAAGTGTCCGGGCGGGACGCGACATCCGGACGTTGTGTCAGCGCCACCGGGAAGGCGCCGGTTGTTTTCCTCCTCGGAACGCTCTTGCGCAGGTCAGCGACGCTTGTCACAGTGGCCGGGCACTCCCCGCCTGCACGGTTGCGGGGGACCCCAGGGAGACACCGTGAACGACAACCATCGGGCCGCTCAGGGGCCGGCCCGTCCGCTCACCGTGGCCGACGCCCTGGCCCTCCCCGTGCTGGCCGCCGGACAACCGCAGGTCATGGCCGGTGAGGCGCAGCTGGACCGGCCGGTCAGATGGGTCCACATCACGGAGCTGACCGATCCCGCGTCCTTCCTGAAGGGCGGTGAACTCGTCCTCACCACCGGGATGCCCCTGCCGCAGGACACGGCCGGTGTCCGCCGGTACGTCGACGAACTCGCCGACATCGGGGCCGCCGCGCTGGTCATCGAACTCGTGCGCCGCTATCACCGGCCGCCGGACGCGCTGGTCGACGCCTGCCGTGTGCGGGAGCTGCCCCTCGTCACCCTGGCCAAGGACGTCAACTTCCTGGAGGTCACCCAGGTCGTGCACGCGCTGCTGCTCGGCAACCAGGCGGACGCGATGCGGCGCACCCAGCGCGTGCACGAGGCGTTCACGGCTCTCACCCTGCGCGGAGCGGGGCCGGAGGACGTGGTCCGCGCGGCGGCGGAGATGAGCGGTCGCACGGTCGTCCTGGAGAACCTGGTGCACCAGGCGCTGATCTGCGAGCCGTCCGGCAGCACCGTCGAGGAGGCGCTCACCGGCTGGGAACACCGCTCCCGGGCCACCGGACCGGACGAGGGTGCGGCGGTCCAGGGACCGGAGGGCTGGCTCACGGCACCCGTCGAGTACCAGGGCGAACGCTGGGGCCGGGTGGCCATGCTCCCGGCCGGGCCGGACGGGGAGGTCTTCGGGCCGGAGGACCGCACCGTGCTGGAGCGGACCGCCATGGCCCTGACCGTGGCCCGTCTCATCCACCCCACCCCCTGGGAGCGCACCGCGCACCGCAACGCGCTGCGCGACCTGGTCGAACAGCGCCATCGCTCCGCCGAGGACGCGCGCGCCCGGTGTGCCGCGCTGGGTCTGCCCGCCGACCGGAGCCGCTTCGTCGCGGTCCTCGTGGACCTTCCCTCGGCCGGCGGGGGGCATGAGCCCGAGGCCCGACTGCTCCAAGTGCTCCACGCGACCGGCGTCGCGGGGCTCGTCGGTGAGCTGGCGCCCGGCCGTGTCGGGGTTCTGCTGGCCCTGCGTCCCGCCCAGCCCTGGCGCCCGGTCGTCGAGCACCTGTGCGCCACCGCTGTGGAGGGGGAGCCGCGACCGGTCGTGAGTGTCGGTTGCGAGGTCATGGATCTGGCCGACACCGCCCGCTCCTTCCGCGAGGCGGCCCGCGTCGCCGAGGCCACTCCCCCGAACCCGCCCCGCCCTGAGGGCCGCTCCTTCCACGAGCTGTCCGACATCGGACTGCGGCGTCTGCTGTACGCCCTGCGTGAGGACACCCGGATCCAGGAGTACACCGAGCGGCAGCTCGGCCGGCTCGTCGTGCACGACACCCAGCACGGCTCCGACCTGCTGACGACGCTTCGCCACTACCTCGACGCCGCCGGCAACAAGACGACCGCCGCACGCCGGGGCGGTCTCGCCCGGGAAACGATGTACCAGCGTCTGCGCACCATCGAGCGGCTCCTCGGCCGGGACCTCGAATCCGGGGAGGAGCGCACCGAACTCCATGTGGCCCTCGCCGCACTGGACGCGCTGCGGGCCCGGTGACGCAGGAGGACTCACCCACTGCACCAGGGTTGTCAGGGGCATGGCCGCGCTCCTACAGTCCACAGCGGAACAGGAATTGGGAGCGCTCCCATAGCGGGATGCCCGGAGCGCCTGCGAGACCCCCACCTTCCCGGCCGTACCTCCGAAAGAGGTCCCCCATGCGACCGTCACCACGTCTTCCGCGCCTCCTGCGCGGCCCGCTGGGCGCGTTCGTCACCGCGCTCACCACCGTCGCGGCGCTCTTCGCCGCCACACCGCCGGCCCAGGCCGACACGACGGTGTGCGAACAGTTCGGCTCGGCCGTCATCCAGGGCCGGTACGTCGTCCAGAACAACCGATGGGGCAGCAACGAGACCCAGTGCGTCACGACCACGAGCTCCGGCTTCCGGGTCAGCCGGGCCGACGGTTCCGTCCCCACCAACGGCGCGCCGAAGTCGTACCCCTCCGTCTTCAACGGCTGCCACTACACCAACTGCTCGCCGGGGACGAACCTCCCCGCGCAGCTCTCCCGCATCTCCAGTGCGCCGAGCAGCATCTCGTACGGGTACGTCGGCGACGCCGTCTACAACGCCTCGTACGACATCTGGCTGGACCCGACGCCCCGCACCGACGGGGTGAACCGGACCGAGATCATGATCTGGCTCAACAAGGTGGGCCCGATCCAGCCCATCGGCTCCCAGGTCGGCACGGCCACCGTGGGCGGGCGCAGCTGGCAGGTGTGGCAGGGCGGCAACGGCTCCAACGACGTGCTGTCCTTCGTCGCCCCGTCGGCCATCGGCAGCTGGAGCTTCGACGTGATGGACTTCGTCCGGCAGGCCGTGGCCCGCGGGATGGCGCAGAACAACTGGTACCTGACGAGTGTTCAGGCCGGTTTCGAGCCCTGGCGGAACGGCACGGGGCTGTCCGTGAACTCGTTCTCCTCCACCGTCGAGACGGGCGGCGGGCCCGGCGGTCCGGGCGGCGGCTCCGGGTGCGCGGTGTCGTACGCCACGAACGTGTGGCAGGGCGGTTTCACCGCGAACGTCACGGTCTCCAACACGGGTTCGTCGCCCGTCGACGGCTGGCGGCTCGCCTTCACCCTGCCGTCCGGTCAGCAGATCACCGGAGCCTGGAGCGCGTCCGTGTCGCCGTCGTCGGGTTCCGTCACGGCGAGCAGCCTGGCGCACAACGCGAGCATCTCCCCCGGTGGCAGTCAGACGTTCGGCTTCCAGGGCACCTACAGCGGCGCCTTCGCCTCGCCGGGCGCGTTCAGCCTGAACGGCACGGCCTGCACAAGGGCGTGACACGACCGGCGCCGGACGCTCGTGCGGCGTCCGGCGCCGGCCGGTCATGGTCGGCCGGTCCCCCGTGGCCGACCCGCCCGGGGCGCGGTGGTCTAACCGAACTGGGTGAAGAACTTCCAGATCTCGCCCGGCAGCCAGGTCCGGGAGCCGCTGTCACCGCCACGTCCGTCCTGCGGCGCGGCGATGTGCCCCTCGTCGAAGGCGGCCCAGGCGACCGGGTACCCGGCCGCGCATCCCGAGTAGGTGGTGACCCGGTGCTGGAGGCTGCCCTGCGCCGGCTCGGGGGGGTTCTGGGCGGCGCAGCCGTTGTTCCTGACGAACCTGTCCCGCATCGACCGTCCGCCGGAGATGTTCAGGACGCTGTCCCTGAGGCCGTGCACACCGAGGTAGGCGATGCGCTGGTTACCACCGTTGCATCCGCTGAGGACGCCGCCGCTCTGGACGGCGACCGCGCGGAAGACGTTCGCGCGGGAGCACGCGATCGAGTAGGACATGGCGCCGCCGTAGCTGAAGCCGAGGGCGAAGCGCTGCGTCGTCTCGACGCACAGAGCCCCTTCGATCCGCCTGAGCATGTCGTCGACGAGGGTGATGTCCTCGCCGCCGGAGTTGGCCCATCCGTTGTTGAGGCCCTGGGGCGCGACGAAGATCGTGCTGTTGTTCGCCAGCCGCTGGAGCCCGTAGTACGCCCACGTGCCGGTCTCCACGGTACGGCCCGTGGCGACGTCGTTGGAGGTGCCGCCCAGCCAGTGGAAGCCGAAGACCAGCCGGTAGGCGCGGTTGCGGTCGTAGCCGTCCGGGACCCGCAGGATGAAGTTCCGGTTCTTGCCGCTGCTCTGGATCGTGTGGGTACCGCTGGCCAGGCCGGGCGCCTTGCCGCAGCCGGGGCTCGCGGCGGCCTCCCGGGCGGGTCCGGCGGCGGGTTCGGAGGCCGCGAGCGCGGAGCCCGCGCCGGGGCCTGCGGTCAGGGCTGTGCCAGCCATGGTCAGGACGAGCAGGACCGCGACCACGGCGGGCCGTAAGAGGTTCTTTGTCCTGGTGATCATGCGACTCCTCTGTCTCGGAATACGGCTGCGCGGGGTGGGCGGGGCCGATGCGGGCACCGCGCGTCCGTGAGCGCCTCACCGCCGAAGCGGTCACGGACCGATGAAATGTCGTGCACCTGACATTGATGAACGGGCGCAAGATTCGAGCTTGTTCACGATCGAACCACACCGGCCGCCCGGTGGTAGTCCGGGAGCATAGAGAGGCAGCAGTACATGTCAACACCTCTCGACCGACGCACCTCGCGCCCCATCCGCTCGATTTCAGCCCCCTGATCGAGCGAAAGATTTCGAGTTCAAAGGCGAATCATGCGAGGGGTATTGACTCGGTTCATCGTGCTCCTATCATCCGAAGTGCTCGATGAGTCGGCTGGTGTCCGAGAGGGCGAACAGGGTTGACCCTCCCGATCGCCGCACACCGCGAGAAGAGACAGAGCACCCCCCACGCACGCGCACATCGCCGTACCCGCACCTCACTCCGGCGCCGCCCCCCCACCGCCCGGCCGCCGGCGGTTCGCCCGCCGCCCCCAATGGCCCGGCCACACAAGGAGACCGACATGGATATGTCATGCCCTCGTCACCAGTGGGGCCGTCGTCGAGCGCTGACCGCGGCCGCGGGGCTGGCGTCGGGCGCCTTCCTCCCCCTGACCGCGGCGGCCCGCGGCATCGCCGCCGAGGGGCCGGGCAGCGCCGCGGCGAACTTCACCAACCCGGTCGTCTGGCAGGACTTCGCCGACATCGACGTCATCCGCGTCGGCGACACCTACTACGCCTCGGCCTCGACGATGCACTACTCGCCGGGCGCCCCCGTCCTGCGCTCGTACGACCTGGTGAACTGGGAGATCGCCGGCCACTCGGTGCCGAGCCTCGACTTCGGCGCCAAGTACGACCTGAACGGCGGTCGCGGGTACGTCCGGGGCATCTGGGCGTCCTCCCTGGCCCACCGGCCGAGCAACGGGACCTTCTACTGGCTCGGCCAGATCGACTTCGCCAGGACGTACATCTACACGGCCACCGCCGTCGAGGGACCTTGGAACAGGCTCACCACCATCAACACGCCGTACTACGACGCCGGGCTGCTCGTGGACACCGACGACACGCTGTACGTGGCGTACGGGAACACCACGATCAGCGTGGCGCAGCTGTCGCCCGACGGCCGCACCCAGGTCCGTACCCAGCAGGTGTTCACGACACCGTCGAGTGTCGGCACCCTGGAGGGCTCCCGCTTCTACAAGATCAACGGGCAGTACTACATCTTCCTGACCCGCCCCGCGAACGGCCAGTACATCCTGAAGTCGTCCAGCGGCCCCTTCGGTCCGTACACCATGCGCCAGGTCCTCCTCGACCTGCGCGGGCCGATCCCCGGCGGGGGCGTCCCGCACCAGGGCGGGCTGGTGCGGACGCAGAACGGCGCCTGGTACTACCTGGCGTTCGTGGACGCCTACCCCGGTGGCCGGGTGCCTGCGCTGGCCCCCATCACCTGGACCTCGGACGGCTGGCCCGTGGTGCAGTTGGTGAACGGCGCGTGGGGCACCTCGTATCCCGCCCCGGTGGTGCCCGCCCCGCCCCGCCAGGTCACCCCCATGACCGGCGTGGACACCTTCGACGGGACGGCCCTCAAGCCGAGGTGGGAGTGGAACCACAACCCCGACAACACCAAGTGGTCGGTGAACAACGGCCTGACCCTGCGGACGGCGACGGTCACCAACGACCTGTACTGGGCCCGGAACACCCTCACGCACCGCATCCAGGGGCCGACGTCCACCGCCACGGTGCAGCTCGACCACTCGGCGATGCGGGACGGCGACCGGGCCGGACTCGCGCTGCTTCGGGACTCCTCCGCCTGGATCGGGCTCAAGCGCGACGGCGGCGTGACCCGGCTCGTGATGGTGGACGGGCTGACGATGGACGGCAGTTGGAACACCACCGGCACGGGCGTGGAGCGGGCGAGCGCGAACGCGCCCGGCGGTCGCGTCTGGCTGCGGGCCACCGCCGACATCCGTCCCGGAGCGCCCCGGCCCGCGGCCTTCTCCTACAGCACCGACGGCGTCACCTTCACCCGCCTCGGTCCCGCCTTCTCCATGGGCAACGACTGGCGCTTCTTCATGGGCTACCGGTTCGCCCTCTTCAACCACGCCACACAGGCGCTGGGCGGCGCGGTCCGCGTCACGCGGTTCGAGCTGTCCACGCCCTGAGGCCGTCGCACCCGCATCACCATCACCCGCACCCGACCGTACGAGGAGAACGATGAACCCGTCGAAACGGCTCGGCCGACGTCGCGCGTCGGTACTGGGCCTGGCAGCCGTCGTGGCCCTGGTGACGCCCGGCATCGCGAACGGCGCGGACCGCGCACCGGACTCGCCGGACGCCCCGAGGGCCAGCACGCTGGGCGCCCAAGCCGCCCAGTCGGGACGGTACTTCGGCACCGCCGTGGCCGCGGGCCGGCTCGGTGACGGCCAGTACACCGGCATCCTGGACCGCGAGTTCAACCAGGTCACACCCGAGAACGAGATGAAGTGGGACGCGACCGAGCGCAGCCGCGGCCAGTTCACCTTCGGCTCCGCCGACCAGATCGTGAACCGCGCGGCGTCCCGCGGCCAGAAGGTCCGCGGTCACACCCTGGTGTGGCACTCCCAGCTGCCCGGCTGGGTCAACTCCATCAGGGACGCGAACACGCTGCGCAGCGTGATGAACAACCACATCACCACCGTGGCGGGCCGCTACCGGGGACGCATCCACTCCTGGGACGTGGTCAACGAGGCCTTCGCCGACGGCGGCAGCGGCCAGATGCGCAGCTCGGTCTTCCGGGACGTGCTGGGCACCGGCTTCATCGAGGAGGCGTTCCGCACGGCCCGGGCCGCCGATCCGTCGGCCAAGCTCTGCTACAACGACTACAACATCGAGGACTGGAACGCCGCGAAGACGCAGGGCGTCTACCGCATGGTGCGCGACTTCAAGGCGCGCGGCGTCCCCATCGACTGCGTGGGTCTCCAGTCCCACTTCGGTGCCGGCGGCCCTCCCGGCAGCTTCCAGACGACGCTGTCGAGCTTCGCCGCTCTCGGGGTGGACGTGCAGATCACCGAGCTGGACATCGCGCAGGCCCCGGCGAACGCGTACGCCAACACGGTCCGGGCCTGTCTGAACGTGGCGCGCTGCACCGGCATCACGGTGTGGGGCATCCGCGACAGCGACTCCTGGCGCAGCGGGGAGAACCCGCTGCTGTTCGACCGCGGCGGCAACAAGAAGCAGGCCTACCGGTCGACGCTCACCACGATGGGCGGCACGCCCTGACCTCAGAGGCCGGCCGCCGGTGCGCACCGGACCGGCTCCGGTGCGCCGACGCCGGATGCTGACGGCCGCGGGCCCCCGGCGTGGTTCGCCGGGGGCCCGTCCGTCGTGGTCGGCCCGTGGAACGGGGGAAGGCCCCTCCGCCCGGGGGCGGCGGAGGGGCGCCCGCCGGCGTCAGGAGGACGTCCGCTCAGGGGCCGGTGTCCTCCGCCGCTTCCCGCCGGCGGTGTGGGGGGACCTTCCGTGTTCAGCCGCCTCGTGTGCGCGGCATGGCCCATCCCATCGCGCCGGCGGCCCGCCGTCACTCCGCCGATCGGCGGGGGGACCCCCGCCTGTCGGCCGGAGTTCGTGCGCCGCAGCCGTCCGACCGGTCAGAGGGCCGTGAACGTCCACTGGAGGTTGGTGCTGCTCCCGTTGGTCCACTGCTTGGTGACGGAGCCGGAGGAGACGTTGCCCCCTCCGTCGAGGACCAGGCCGGTGGCACGGTTGGCGACGGTGTAGCGGTCACCGCCCCGGTTCGTGATCCTCCACTGCTGGTTGGGGCTGCCGTTCCAGGACGCCTGCCTGGCCGCGGAGCCGTCGGAGGTGGCGCCCCAGCCGTCGGCGACCATGCCGTTGGTGCGGTTGACCAGCCGGTAGTAGCCGCCCGCGATCGGCTCGGCGTGCCACTGGAGGTTGTTGTGGCCGTCCCACGTCCACTGCTTGAGGTTGGACCCGGAGGCGACATCGCCGCCGCTGTCCAGGGCCAGGCCGTTGGTGAGGTTGGTGATCCGGAAGTACGTCGCCGGGTTGAACTGGACCCTCAGGGAGGTGATCTGGTCGTTGTTGCCGGTGTTCCGCAGGTCGGGGTTGTCGGCGGTGAACGTCCACGAGGTGCCGGTGAAGTTGTCTCCCGAGTATCCGATCACCTGGTGGCCCGGGCCCAGGCGGAGGGAGGAGATGGTGCGTGTGGCCAGTCCGGCCGCGGTCAGGTCGGCGGCCGTGTAGTCGCCGAGGGCCAACGGGGCGGAGTTGCCCGAGTAGTTGACGTCCGAGAAGGCGATGGCGCCTGCGGGCGGCGCCACGGCCGGGATGGTGCCGGAGAAGGAGAGCTTCAGGACGTAGGCGTTGGCGCTGTAGGGCGCGGAGGACGGCAGGGCGACCGTGAGGCCGGAGGAGTTCTGCGTCGGTGCGGGCAGGTCGATGGTGGTGCCGGCGGTGGAGCCGAGCAGTTTCACCGAGGTCAGCGAGGAGAGGTTGATGCGGTCCGAGCTGAGCGTCTTGATGGTCAGGGAGCTGCCGGGCCAGCCCAGGACGGTGGCGTACAGGACGTTGTCGGCCTTGTTGCGGGTGAAGCGGATGTCCTGCGCCGTGCCGGCCGTCGGATTGGTGAAGGAACCACCGCCCATCTTCGTCGGGCCCTCGCCGTAGACCGTCCAGGCACGGGTCGCGTAGATCGACTCGCCGAAGCGCTTCAGGTGGTCGCCCATGCCGAGCAGGATGTCCTTCTGCGCCTGCGGGATGGTGCCGTCGGCCATCGGCGCGATGTTGAGCAGCACGTTGCCGTTCTTGCTCACGCGGTCGATGAACGAGTGCAGCATCTGCTTGATGCTGTAGTAGCCGATGCCCTGCGTGTAGCACCAGCTGCTGTTGGAGATGCTGTCGTCGGTCAGCCAGTACGGGGTGGTGAGGTCGGCCGGGCCGCCGCGCTCGTAGTCGAAGACCTCGCCCTTGCCGTTCATGCCGTCCTTGTAGGTGGCGACGACCTCACGGCCCCAGCTGTTGGCCTGGTTGTAGTAGTACGCCAGGAAGTTCAGGCGCTGCTGCTCGTCGACGGCGTCCAGATTGAAGTCCTGCCACAGGATGTCGGGCTGGGCGCGGTCGATGACCTCCTTGAGCTTGTCGTACCAGAGCTGGTTCTCCGCGGTCGAACCCAGCTGACCGTAGAGCTTCTTGAGGCTGGGGTCCGTCTGTGCGGGGGCGGCTTCGTAGAAGCCGGTGAAGTTGTACGCGTGGTGCATGGCCACCAGCAGCTTCAGGCCCTTGGCGCGGATGGCCGTGGAGAACAGCTTCAGCAGGTCAAGACCTGGGCCCTTCTTCACGGAGTTCCACTCGTTGACCTGGCTGTCCCACATGGAGAAACCGTCATGGTGCTCGGCGACCGGGCCCGCGAACCTGGCCCCGGCGTCGACGAACAGCTGCACCCACTCCTCGGGGTCGAACTTCCCGCCGGCGGACTTCAGCTTCGGCGCGAACTGCACGAAGTTGCCCGCCAGGTCCTGAGCACCGTTGATGAAGTTGTGGTACGGCCACGCCGAGGGCTGGCCGTAGGTCGCGATGTGGTGCTGGTTGGCGGAGTCGCCGGCCCGGTACATGTTGCGCGGGTACCACTCGTTGCCGAAGGCCGGGACGCTGAAGACGCCCCAGTGGAAGTAGATGCCGAACTTCGCGTCCTGGAACCACTCGGGGGCCGGCGGGTGCTGGTCGACCGAATTCCAGTCGGGCGTGTAGGTACTGGGCGCCGCCTGGGCCACGCCGGCGCCGAGGACACCGCCGGCGACGGCCGCGGCGGCCACCCAGGTGGCCCCGGCCAGGAGCCGGCGTCTGCTGATCGAACTAGACATGGTCACATCCCTGATGCGGAGGGGGAGGGGGGAACGCAGGGGGACACGGTCGAAGTTCGGGCACGCCGCCTCGGGATGTCAACGGGCGTGCAGGGATGAAAAGCACTAGAGGGAAGCGGCATTGCCCCCAATTGTCGCGCTCTGTCCCGCTATGCACATGCATAGACATGGTATGTATTCGCTCCCGACCTCGGCGTGTCCGCAAGGATCCGCCCGCCGCATTCATGGGATGGATCTTGCACTCATCAGGTCAGACCCATCACCAGGACACCCACTGAGCTGCCCATTTCCCTGGAGTTATGCAAGAGTCTGGACAGCCGGGCCGAAGCGAGCCTATAAAGACATCCCATCTCTACTGCGCCGCGATACACGGATGTCGTCGAGGCGAAACAACTCCCGCTACGGGACCAGCGCGAGGAAGCCCTCATGAGACTCAGAACAGCCCTCTGTTCCGCCGTATCCGCCCTGTCCGCACTGGCGCTGCTCAGTGCGTGCGGCAGCGGCTCCACCGACTCCTCGGCGTCGGGCGGCAAGCCGCTGGTCGGCGTCGACTACCCGCGCTCCGACACCGACTTCTGGAACTCGTACATCAAGTACACGCCGGAGTACGCCAAGGAGCTGGGCCTCTCCCTCAAGACCACCAACTCGCAGAACGACGTCGCCAAGCTCACCGCCAACGCGCAGACGTTCATCAGCCAGGGCGTCAAGGGCGTCGCGATGGCCCCGCAGGACACCGCCGCCATCGCCCCGAGCCTGGCGCAGCTGGAGGCGAAGAAGATCCCCGTCGTCACGGTCGACACCCGCCCCGACAGCGGCAATGTGTTCATGGTGGTACGCGCCGACAACCGCGCCTACGGCGAGAAGGCCTGCCAGTTCCTCGGCACCAAGCTCGGCGGCAAGGGCAAGGTCGTGATGCTCCAGGGCGGTCTGGACTCCATCAACGGCCGTGACCGCACCGAGGCGTTCAACGAGTGCATGAAGAAGAACTACCCGGACATCACGGTGTTCGGTGAGGCCACCAACTGGGACGGCGCGGTCGCCGCGCAGAAGCTCCAGACCCGGCTGACCCAGCACCCGGACATCAAGGGCATCTACATGCAGTCCAGCTTCGCGCTGTCGGGGACGCTGCAGGTCCTCAAGCAGAAGGGTCTGCTGGTGGACCCGAAGGACAAGAAGCACGTGTTCGTCGTGTCCAACGACGGCATCCCCGAGGAACTGAAGTCCATAGGCGCGGGCAAGATCGACGCCACGGTTTCCCAGCCGGCCGACCTGTACGCCAAGTACGCCCTGTACTACCTGAAGGCCGCGATCGACGGGAAGACGTTCAAGCCCGGCAAGACCGACCACGACAGCACCATCATCAAGGTCCGCGACGGCCTGCTGGAGGACCAGCTCTCCGCCCCGCTCGTCACCGCCGACGGCGGCTCCTACGGCGGTGTGCCCAGCGTCAAGAGCGACGACAAGTCGCTGTGGGGCAACAACCTCGGCTGATCCCTCACCCGAATGCGAAGGCTCACGAGAACAAGGCGGTTGAGATGAGCGACGGGGAGCGGACAGTCACCCCCGCGCCCGCCCCGGCGGACGGCGGACGGGCCCCCTCGGACCCGCCCGTCGTCGAGGCGGCGGGCATAGTCAAACGATTCGGGCCGACCGTGGCCCTCGACGGCGCCCGGATCACCATCCGGCCCGGCGAGACCCACGCCCTCGTCGGCCGCAACGGAGCCGGCAAGTCGACCCTGGTGTCGGTCCTCACCGGTCTCCAGGCCCCCGACGAGGGAACGGTGACCTTCGGCGGCCGGCCCGCTCCCCGGCTCAGCGACCGGGACGCCTGGCGGCGCCACGTGGCCTGCGTCTACCAGAAGTCGACCATCATCCCCACCCTGACGGTCGCCGAGAACCTCTTCCTGAACCGGCACGACCGGGCCCGCGGCCGGCTCATCAGCTGGCAGGCCACCCGGCGCCGCGCACAGGAACTGCTGTCGACCTGGTCGGTGGACGTCGACCCGCAGACCCCCGCCGGGGAACTGAGCGTCGAGCAAAGGCAGTTCGTGGAGATCGCCCGGGCCCTGTCCTTCGGGGCGCGGTTCATCATCCTCGACGAGCCGACCGCGCAACTCGACGGTGCCGCCATCAACCGCCTCTTCGGCCGCATCCGCGATCTGCAACGCCAGGGCGTCACCTTCCTCTTCATCAGCCACCACCTCCAGGAGATCTACGAGATCTGCGACATGGTGACGGTCTTCCGCGACGCCCGGCACATCGTGACGGCGCCGGTCGCGGACCTCGCCCGGACCGACCTCGTCGCCGCCATGACCGGCGAGGCCGCGACCGACCGGCGCACGGAACGGGCCGGCACCCTCGACGCCGCAGCCCCGGCCGCGCTGCACGTCAACGCCCTGCGGGGCGACGGCTACGACGACGTCACCCTCCGGGTCGGGGCCGGCGAGATCGTCGGGCTCGCGGGCGCCGCCGGCAGCGGACGCACCGAGGTCGCCGAGACCGTCGTCGGCCTGAGAGCCGCGGCGGCGGGCGAGGTGGAGATCGCCGGGAAGCGCCCCCGGCCGGGCAGTGTGCCCGCGGCGCTCGCCGCCGGCGCCGGGTTCGTCCCCCAGGACCGGCACCACCAGGGCTTCGTACCGGACATGTCGATCGCGGACAACGCCACCCTGTCCGTTCCCCACCGGCTCGGCACGAACGGCTTCCTCAGCCGTGACCGACGGGACCGGCTGGCCGGCAACATGATCGAGAAGCTGGCGATCAAGACACCGGGACCCGAGCTGCCCGTCTCCGCGCTCTCGGGCGGCAACCAGCAGAAGGTCGTCATGGCCCGCGCCCTCGCCGACGACCCCCGGCTGCTGGTCCTGATCAACCCGACCGCGGGCGTGGACGTGCGCTCCAAGGAGTTCCTCCTCGGCAAGGTCGAGGAGACCGCGCAGACCGGCACGGGGGTGCTCATCGCCTCCGACGAACTCGACGACCTGCGCATGTGCGACCGGGTCCTGGTGATGTTCCAGGGCCGTGTGACCTCAGAGATCGCCCGCGGCTGGCACGACCACGAACTCGTGGCCGCGATGGAAGGAGTGGACCTGCATGCCTGACGTGATGCCAGAATCCGTCCTCGCGGACAGCGCCGCGACCGGGGTGACCGAGCCACGGGCCAAGCGGGCCGCGCTGCTCGGCGGCCGGATCCCCCTGGCCCGGATGCGCGACCTCGCGCTGGTCCCGGCCATCGTGGTCATCGCGATCGTCGGACAGATCGTCAACCCCGTCTTCCTCCAGGCCGACAACCTCGTCAACGTCCTGCAGACGATGTCCGAGATGGCCCTGCTGGTCCTCGCCCAGACGATGATCCTGATCGTCAAGAAGATGGACCTGTCGCTGGAGTCCACCATGGGCCTCGCGCCCGGAGTCGCGGCCTGGCTGGTGGTGCCGACCGGCGCCGGCCACGGACTCGGGCTGCTTCCCGGCGCCTGGGCCGTGCCCGTCACCCTCGCCGTGGGCGCGCTCGTCGGCGTGGTCAACGCCCTGCTGATCATTCGGTTCGGCCTCAACGGCTTCATCGTCACCCTCGGCATGCTGATCGTGCTGCGCGGTGTCCTCACCGGTATCTCCGGCGGCCAGACCTTCTTCCAGCTGCCGGAGTCGATGCTCCACCTCGGCACCGCCGCATGGTTCGGGATGCCGGCGTCGATCTGGATCTGCCTGGTGCTGTTCGCCGTCGCGATCGTCGTGCTCGGCTGGACCGGTTTCGGCCGGTCGCTGTACGCCATCGGCGGCAACGTCGACGCGGCGAAGGCGGCGGGCATCCGCACCGACCGGGTGCTGTGGATCGTCATCGTCACCGGCAGCGTGCTCGCCGCGCTCGCCGGGCTGATGCTCTCCGGGCGTCTCGCCTCGGTCGCCTCCGCGCAGGGCAACGGCTACATCTTCACCGTCTTCGCCGCCGCCGTCATCGGTGGGATCAGCCTCAACGGCGGCAAGGGCACCATGTTCGGCGCGTTCTGCGGCATCCTGCTGCTCTTCATGATCCAGAACGTGCTCACCCTCGCGGGGGTCCCCGCCCAGTGGATCGGCGCCCTCAACGGCCTGATCATCCTGGTCGCCCTCGCCATCTCCCGCATCACCGGCGGCAAGGTCCAGGAGTGACCCGGGCGGCCGTCGCCGGCCGCCCGACCTCCGCCGCGTTCACGTCTCGTCGCATGGGGACCGATTCCCCCTTGCCCGTCACAGGAGTTGCCGCCCATGTCCTCCACCGTGCCCTCATCCGCCCGCATCACCGCCCTGGACGTCCTGGACGTGCGGTTCCCCACCTCCGAACACCTCGACGGCTCGGACGCCATGAACCCCGAGCCCGACTACTCCGCCGCGTACGTCGTCCTGCGCACCGACGCCGGTGACGAGCTGGAGGGGCACGCCCTGGCCTTCACCACCGGCCGCGGCAACGATGTCCAGGCCGCGGCCATCGCGGCCCTCGCACCCCACGTGGTCGGCCTGTCCGTCGAGGAGGTCTGCGGCGATCTCGGGGCCTTCTCCCGCTCCCTCGTCCACGATCCCCAACTGCGCTGGCTCGGCCCGGAGAAGGGCGCCATCCACATGGCGACCGGAGCCGTCGTCAACGCGGCCTGGGACCTCGCCGCCAAGCGGGCCGGGAGGCCCGTGTGGCGCTTCCTCGCCGAGATGACGCCCGAGGAACTGGTCGCGCAGGTCGACTTCCGCTGGCTGTCCGACGCCCTCACCCCCGAGGAGGCACTGGAGATCCTGCGCCGCGCCGAGCCGGGCCGCGAGGAGCGGATCGCCCACCTGCTGGAGCGGGGCTACCCCGCCTACACCACCACCCCCGGCTGGCTCGGCTACTCCGACGAGAAGCTGTCCCGCCTGGCGCGCGAGGCCGTCGCCGACGGCTTCACGCAGATCAAGCTGAAGGTCGGCGCGGACCTCCAGGACGACATTCGGCGCATGCGTACCGCCCGCGAGACCGTCGGCCCGGACATCCGCATCGCCGTCGACGCCAACCAGCGGTGGGACGTCCAGCCGGCCATCGACTGGATGCGCGAGCTGGCCCCCTACGACCCGTACTGGATCGAGGAGCCCACCTCCCCCGACGACATCCTCGGCCACGCCGCCGTCCGCAAGGCGCTCACCCCCATCAAGGTCGCCACCGGTGAACACGTTGCCAACCGGGTCGTGTTCAAGCAGCTCCTCCAGGCGGAGGCGGTGGACATCGTGCAGATCGACTCCGCGCGGGTCGGCGGCGTCAACGAGAACATCGCGATCCTGCTGCTCGCCGCGAAGTTCGGCGTGCCGGTGTGCCCGCACGCGGGCGGGGTGGGCCTGTGCGAGATGGTCCAGCACCTGTCCATGTTCGACTACGTCGCCGTCTCCGGCACGACCGAGGACCGGGTCATCGAGTACGTCGACCATCTGCACGAGCACTTCGTGGACCCGGTCCGCATCGCCGACGGCCTCTATCTGGCGCCCTCCCGGCCCGGGCTGAGCGCACAGATGCACCCCGAGTCGCTCAAGGAGTACGCCTATCCCGACGGCCCGGTCTGGTCGGCCCGTGTCTGACGCCCCTCGGCTGGTCGACGCCCATCACCACGTGTGGGACCTGGACCACCGCCCACAGCCCTGGCTGAACGAACCCGGTCATGAGCCGCTCCGCCGGACCTTCGGCACGGACGACCTGCGGGCGGCCGCGACCCGGCCGATCGCCGGGCGGCGGCTGGGCCGCACCGTGGTCGTCCAGTGCGTCACCTCCGTACCGGAGACCCGTGACCTCCTCGCCCTGGCCGAGCGGGACCCCCTGGTCGGCGCGGTCGTCGGCTGGGCCGACCTGACCTCTCCGGACGTCGGCGACGTCCTCGACGAGATGCGGGAGGGGCCCGGCGGCAGGTATCTGCGTGCCGTACGCCATCTGGTCCAGGGCGAGTCCGACCCGCGATGGCTGCAACGGCCCTCCGTGGAGCGGGCGTTGCGAGCGGTGGCGGAGCGCGGCCTGGCGTACGACGTCCTCATCCGCGGCCACCAGTTCGACCAGGCGGTGCGGCTCGCCGAGCGTCTGCCGGGTCTGCCGGTGGTCCTCGACCACGCGGGCAAGCCGCCCCTCGCCTCGGGCGAACTCGACGCCTGGGAAGAGGGGTTGAGACGGCTCGCCGGTCATCCGCAGGTGCGCTGCAAGGTCTCCGGTCTGGTCACGGAGGCCGACCACCGGACGTGGACGACCGACGCCATCCGCCCGGTGTGGGAGCTGTTGCTCTCCGTCTTCGGCGCCGAACGGCTGATGTTCGGCTCGGACTGGCCGGTCTGCGTACTCGCGGGCGGCTGGAACGCGTGGGCGGCGACCGTCGAGGAACTGCTCGGCGACTGCTCCGTCACCGAGACGGAGGCGATCCTCGCCGGCACCGCGACCGACTTCTACCGCCTCGGCCCCCTTGAACCACCAACCCCCGAGAGGAAGGAGGAAACACCGTGCTCCTGACCGACCTGCTGCACCCCGGCATCCTCCAGGCGCTGGCCGGCGCCGGCCACGGCGCCCGCGTCCTGCTCGCCGACGGCCACTACCCGGCGAGCACCGCCACCGGTGACCGCGCGAGGACCGTCCACCTGAACCTGGCCCCCGGTCTGCTGGACGTCACGACCGTCCTCGACGTCCTGCTGACCGCGCTGCCCGTGGAGTCGGCCCAGGTGATGGTGCCCCCCGAGGGCGAACCCGAGCCGCCGGCCGTGGCCGAGTACCGCGCGCGTCTGGCGCCCGCCCCGGTGGAGAGCCTCGGCCGTTTCGCGTTCTACGACGCCGCCCGCTCCCCCGACCTGGCGCTGGCGATCGTCACCGCCGACATCCGCACCTACGCCAACCTGCTGCTGACCATCGGCGTCCGCGCCGTAGAGACCACGGGAACACGATGACCCTCGCCGTCCGTTACACGACCGCCCGCACGCTGGACACGGCTATCGCACCGAGTGTGCCGCCGGGCCCGGGCGAGGTGGAGCTGGCCCCCGCCTATGTCGGTATCTGCGGGACCGATCTGCACATCTTCCACGGCGACATGGACGCCCGGGTCGCCGCGCCCGCGGTCCTGGGCCATGAGATGTCCGGCCGCATCGTCCGGGTCGGCCCGGGCGTGGAGGGCTGGCAGGTCGGGGACGCGGTCACCGTGATGCCGCTGCGCTGGGACGGCACCTGCCCGGCCTGCCGGGCCGGTCACCGGCATGTCTGCCAGCACCTCGACTTCATCGGCATCGACTCCCCCGGCGCCATGCAGCAGCGCTGGACCGTACCCGCCACCACCCTGATCCGCCTGCCGGAATCACTCGCGCTGGACCGGGCCGCGCTCGTGGAACCCACCGCGGTGGCCGTCCACGACGTCGGCCGGGCGGAGGTCCGCGAGGGCGAGAGGACCGTCGTGGTGGGCGGTGGGCCGGTCGGTGTGCTGATCGCTCTGGTCGCGCGGGCTGCCGGGGCCGAGGTGCGGGTGGTCGAGGTCAGCGCTCACCGCCGCGCGCTGGCCGAGGAGTTGGGGCTGACCGTCTGGGATCCGGCCGCCGACGACATCGGCGCCCTGGTCGGCTCGTGGACTGCCGACGCGGGCGCGGACGTGGCGTTCGAGGTGTCCGGTGCGGCGGGCGGTGTGGACACGGCCGTCGAGGTGCTGGGCGTGCGTGGCCGGCTGTGTCTGGTCGCGATCCATCCCCGGCCACGCGAGGTGAACCTGCACCGGTTCTTCTGGCGGGAACTCACCCTGGTCGGCGCCCGGTTGTACGACCGCTCCGACTTCGAGCGGGCGGCCGCCCTGGTCGCGGACGGCACGATCCCCGCCGACCGGCTGATCAGCAAGGTCGTCCCCCTCACCCAGGCGCCGGCTGCGTTCGAGGCGCTGGAGGGCGGCGGTGACGTGATGAAGATCCTGGTGGACTGCACCGACAACACCGACGACGCGCAGGGAGCCACCGTATGAACGCCTTCGACCTCACCGGCAGGCTCGCCGTCGTCACCGGCGCCCGGCGCGGTATCGGCCGGGCCATGGCCCGCGCACTCGCCGCCGCCGGAGCCGACATCATCGGAGTGAGCGCCTCCCTGGAGGAGTCCGGCAGCGACGTGGAGAAGGACGTCACCGCCGTAGGCCGCAGCTTCGAGGCGATCCGGACCGACTTCGCCGACCCCGCGGCCGTGCGCACCCTGGGCGCGGAGCTGGCCGGCCGGGACCGCCCGGTGGACATCCTGGTCAACAACGCGGGCACCATCCGCCGCGCCCCCGCCGTCGACCACCCCGATGACGACTGGGAGTCGGTACTCCAGGTCAACCTGAGCGCCCAGTTCGCGCTGACCCGGGCGGTGGGCGCGGCGATGGTGGCGCGCGGCCGGGGCAAGGTCGTCTTCACGGCGTCGCTGCTCAGCTTCCAGGGTGGGATCACCGTGCCCGGCTACACCGCCGCCAAGCACGGCATCGCCGGTCTGACCAAGGCCCTGGCCAACGAGTGGGCGCCGCACGGCGTCAACGTCAACGCCATCGCCCCCGGCTACATCGCCACCGACAACACCCAGGCCCTGCGCGACGACCCGGTCCGCAGCAAGGCGATCCTGGACCGCATCCCCGCCGGACGCTGGGGCAACGCGGACGACCTCGCCGGCGCCACCGTCTTCCTCGCCTCGGACGCCGCGGCCTACGTCCACGGCACGATCCTGCCCGTCGACGGCGGATGGCTGGGCCGATGAGCCGCGCCGACCTGGCGGACGTGCTCGACGGCTGTCGGATCCTGCCCGTACTGACCGTGCCCGACCCCGCCACAGCCGTCCCGCTGGCCGACGCGCTCACGGCGGGCGGCGCACGCTGCGCCGAGGTCACCCTCCGCACCCGCGACGCCGAGCAGGTCCTCGAAGCCATGGCCGCGCACGGCGGCCTGGTCGTCGGGGCCGGGACGGTGCTCACCGCCGAGCAGGCGGAACGAGCCGTGGCGGCGGGTGCGCGCTTCGTCGTCTCCCCGGGCTACGACGGGGACGTCATCAGGCGATGCCACGAACTCGGAGTGCCCGTCGTGCCGGGAATCGCCACCCCCACGGAGCTGATGCGCGCTCTCAGGGCGGGCCTGGACACCGTCAAGCTCTTCCCCGCCGAACCGCTCGGCGGCAGCGCGCTGCTGAGGGCGCTGGCCGCCCCCTTCCCGGGGATGCGTTTCGTACCGACCGGCGGTATCGGCCTCGACGGGATGTCCGACTACCTCGCCCACCCGGCGGTCCTCGCCGTCGGCGGCAGCTGGATGGCCACTCCCGGTCGTCTGGAGCGCCGCGACTTCGACGGGATACGCCGGCTGACCGCCGAGGCCGTGGAGAGGGGCGCCCCGTGACCGACGTGGTGGCCCTGGGCGAGGTCATGCTGCGCCTCGACCCGGGCGAGGGCCGCATCCGCACCAGCCGCACCTTCCAGGTCTGGGAGGGCGGCGGCGAGTACAACGTCGTACGTGGCCTGCGCCGCTGCTTCGGGCTGCGCACGGCCGTCGTCACCGCCCTCGCCGACAACGCGGTGGGCCGCCTCGTCGAGGACCTGATCCTCCAGGGCGGCGTCGACACCTCACTCATCCGCTGGGTGCCCGATGACGGCATCGGCCGTACCGCCCGCAACGGCCTGAACTTCGTCGAGCGCGGCTACGGCATCCGCGGCGCCCTCGGTGTCAGCGACCGCGCCCACACCGCCGTCTCCCAGCTGCGCCGAGGCGACATCGACTGGGATGCGCTGTTCGCCTCCGGCCCCCGCTGGTTCCACACGGGCGGCATCTTCGCCGGCCTGTCCGACACCACCGTCGAGGTCGCCGACGAGGCCATGGCAGCCGCCCGCCGCCACGGCGTCACCGTCTCCTACGACCCCAACTACCGTCCCAGCCTCTGGGCGGGCCGCGGCGGTGCCGACCGGGCCCGCGAGGTCGATCTGCGGCTCGCCCGCCACGCCGACGTGGTGGTGGGCGCCCTCGGCCTGGCCGGACCGTACCCGGGAGCGGTGCGGGTCGGCCCGGACGAGGTACCCGACGCGCTCGCCGAGGTCGCCGGCCGGCTGCCGTCGGTGCGGGTGCTGGCGACGACCCTGCGCGCGGTGCCGTCGGCGGGCGTGAACGACTGGTCCTCGGCGGCCTGGTCACCGACGACCGGTTTCCTCCAGGGCCCCGACATGCCCGGTCTGCAGGTCCTGGACCGCATCGGATCCGGTGACGCGTTCGCGGCCGGTCTCATCCACGGGCTGCTCACCGGCACCTCCTTGGAGCACGCCCTCGCCTACGGCACGGCGCACGGGGCGCTCGCCATGACCACTCCGGGCGATGTCTCCATGGCCTCGCTGGCGGAGGTCGAAGCGCTCGTGGCCGGTGGCTCGGCCGCCGTCCGGCGCTGACCGGCGCCCTGTCCCGCCCAAGTCCCCCAGGAGCACGTCGTGCGCATCAGGAAGATCACGAACACCTCTGTCGAGGTCACCGAGCTCGGCTTCGGTGCCTCCGTCATCGGCAACCTCTACCGCGTCACGCCGGTGCGGGACGCGTCGGCCGCCGTCGACGCCGCCTGGGACGAGGGCATCCGGTACTTCGACACCGCGCCCCACTACGGGCTCGGTCTGTCCGAGCGGCGCCTGGGGGCCGCCCTGCGCGACCGTCCCCGCGAGCGGTACGTCGTCTCCTCCAAGGTCGGCCGGCTCCTCGTACCCAACGAGCGCCCGAAAGGCGTCGACAGCGAAGGGTTCGTCGTCCGGGACGACCTGCGCCGCGCGTGGGACTTCAGCCGCGACGGCGTCCTCCGCTCCCTCGACGCCACCCTGGAGCGGACGGGACTCGACCGCCTCGACCTCGTCTACCTCCACGACCCCGACGACCACTGGCGGCAGGCCGCCGACGAAGCCATGCCCGCCCTCGCCGACCTGCGCGACCAGGGGGTCATCGGTGCGATCGGTGCCGGCATGAACCAGTCCGCCATGCTGGCCCGCTTCCTGCGCGAGACCGCCGCCGACGTCGTGATGCTCGCCGGCCGCTACACCCTCCTCGACCAGTCCGCCCTCGACGACGTCCTGCCCGCCGCCGTCGACCACGGCAGGAGCGTGGTCGCCGTCGGCGTGTTCAACTCGGGTCTGCTGTCACGGGACCGCCCGGCCCCCGGCATGAAGTACGACTACGCGGACGCCCCGCCGCACCTCGTCGCCCGGGCGCAGGAGATCGCCGAGGTCTGCGAACACCACGGGACGACCCTGCCCGCCGCCGCGATCGCCTTCCCCTTCAGCCATCCCAGTATCATCAATGTCACCCTGGGAATGAGGAATGAGGAGCAGGTCAGACGCAATGTGGACCTGTACCGTCGGCGCGTGCCCGAAGGCCTCTGGGACGACCTTCGCGCCCGGGGCCTGATCAGACCGGACGTACCCACGCGGAACAGCGCGGAGCGCACTCCGGAGACGGAAGGGGTGGGCGTTGTCTCTGACGGACCGGGCCATTGAGCAGATCCGCGAGCTGATCCGCACCGGTGCGCTGCCACCGGGCTCGAAGCTGCCGCCTGAACCGGAGCTGGCGGCGCAGCTGGGCCTGTCCCGCAACCTGGCGCGCGAGGCCGTGAAGGCGCTCGCCGTCGCCCGCGTCCTGGAGGTGCGCCGGGGCGACGGCACCTATGTGACCAGTCTGCAGCCCAGCCTGCTGCTCGAGGGTCTCGGTGGTGCGGTGGAGCTGCTCCAGGGCGACTCGGTGGCGCTGCTGGACCTGATGGAGGTGCGCCGGCTCCTCGAACCGGTCGCCACCTCACTCGCCGCCACCCGGATCACCGACGAGCAGCTGACGGAGGTGAAGCGGCACCTGGACGCCATGCGCGCGGCGCGCGACGACGTCGAGCAGCTGAACGCGCACGACGCGGCGTTCCACCGCGCCGTCGTCTCCGCCACGGGCAACGAAACGCTGCTGACCCTGCTGGAGGGCATCTCCGGCCGTACGCTGCGCGCCCGTATCTGGCGTGGTCTGGTCGACGACCAGGCCTCGGGCCGTACGCTGGCGGAACACGAGGCGATCTTCGACGCCCTGTCGACCCGTGATGCCGTCCTCAGCCACGCCGCCGCCCTGATGCATGTGAACCACACCGAGCAGTGGCTGCGCGACCATCTGAAGAACGCCGACTCCCTGGAGGGCGGCCCGCAACCGCCCCCGGCCCACGGCTGACACCGGTACCGCACACTCCTCCGTCCGGACCCGGGTGCCGTCCGACCCGTCGCTGCCCGAAGGGACGGACGGCACTCAGGGTCTCCTCGAACACTCCTCCGGCCGACGGCGAGTAGGCCGTGGTCAGACCGCCGACGGCCACTCGATCATCGAACACTTTCCGGCCAAAGACTTGATATGCCCCTGACATAAGCAGCGCACGTCTGTCACTCTGTGCCCACTCCGTCTCACAACGGAGCACGCGCACCCGCATCGCAGCTCTTCCTGCACCACCCGGTGCCCCATCCGTGCGCCGGGTCCTTCGTACGGCCGTTCGTCCAACGTCGGCCGCAGCAAAGGAGTTCGCGTGAGATCCACCCCCCACAGACGTACAACGGCCATGGGCACCCTCGTCGTCGCGGCAGCGATGCTCGCGGTGGCGGTACCGGGCGGCCCCGCGAGTGCTCGCGGCGACGGCGGCGAAGGCACCGCCCGTCCCGCGGCCGCGAAGCCCGACCGCGGTTCACTGCCGGCGAAGTTGACGCCCGCTCAGCGCAAGACCCTCATCCGGAAGGCCCAGAAGGCCACCGGCCGCACCGCCGACCGGCTCGACCTGGGCGGCCAGGAGGAGCTGCGGGTCCGTGACGTCGTCAAGGACGCCGACGGCACCGTGCACACCCGCTACGAGCGCACCTACGCCGGGCTCCCCGTCCTCGGCGGCGACCTGATCGTCCACGCGTCGAAGTCCGGCGCGGTCGAGAGCGTCACCCGCTCCTACAAGCCCCGGCTGAAGGTGTCCGACCTCAGCGCCGAGGTCAGCCGGGCCGCCGCGGAGAAGCAGGCCCTCAAGGCGGCCAAGGAGGAGGGGTCCGCCAAGACCGGGGCGGACAGCATCCGCAAGGTCGTCTGGGCCGCGAAGGGCACGCCGACCCTCGCCTACGAGACCGTCGTCAGCGGGTTCCAGCACGACGACACCCCGAGCGAACTGCATGTCATCACCGACGCGCAGACCGGCAAGAAGCTGTTCGAGTACGAGGGTGTGCACACCGGCACGGGCAACACCCGCTACAGCGGCACGGTCACCCTCGGCACGAGTCAGTCGGGGTCTTCGTACACGCTGACCGACGCGGACCGGGGCAACCACCGCACGTACAACCTGAACCGCGGCTCCTCCGGCACCGGCACGCTGTTCAGCGGCTCCGACGACATCTGGGGCGACGGGTCCACCGCGGACCTGGAGACGGCGGGCGCGGACGCCCACTACGGCGCGGCGCTGACCTGGGACTACTACAAGAACGTGCATGGCAGGAACGGGCTGCGGGGCGACGGTGTCGCCCCGTACAGCCGGGTCCACTACGGCAACAACTACGTCAACGCGTTCTGGCAGGACGCCTGCTTCTGCATGACGTACGGCGACGGCTCGGGCAACGCCAACCCGCTCACCTCGATCGACGTGGCCGCGCACGAGATGACCCACGGCCTCACCTCGGTCACCGCCAACCTCAACTACAGCGGTGAGTCGGGCGGGTTGAACGAGGCGACCTCCGACATCTTCGCCGCCGCCGTCGAGTTCGCCGCCGGCAACCCCGAGGACGTCGGCGACTACCTGGTCGGCGAGAAGATCAACATCAATGGCGACGGCACGCCGCTGCGCTACATGGACAAGCCCAGCAAGGACGGCGTCTCGCGCGACTACTGGTCCTCCTCGCTCGGCTCCATCGACGTCCACTACTCCTCCGGTCCGGCCAACCACTGGTTCTACCTGGCCTCCGAGGGCAGCGGCGCCAAGGTCGTCAACGGGGTCTCCTACGACTCCCCGACGTACGACCGTCTGCCGGTGACGCCGATAGGCCGCGAGGCCGCCGAGAAGATCTGGTTCCGCGCGCTCACCACGTACATGACGTCCACGACCAACTACGCGGGCGCCCGCACGGCCACCCTGCAGGCCGCTGCCGACCTGTACGGGCTCGGCTCGGTGACCTACAACAACACCGCCAACGCCTGGGCCGCCATCAACGTCGGCTCCCGGATCCTCGACGGCGTGACCGTCGTCCCGCCGGCGGCCCAGTACTCGCTGGTCGGCCAGGCCGTCACGCTGGACGTCCAGGCGTCCTCCACCAACGCCGGCTCCCTGTCGTACGCGGCCACCGGTCTGCCGGACGGGCTGTCCGTCGACGCCGCCACGGGCCGCATCTCGGGTACGCCGACCACGGCCGGCAACTGGACGCCGACGGTCACCGTGACGGACGCGGCCGGTGAGACCGGTACGGCGAGCTTCGCCTGGCGGGTGGACGAGGAGGGCAACCAGTCGGTCTTCGAGAACACCGCCGACTACCAGATCCCCGACAACTCCACCGTCGACTCCCCGATCAACGTCAACCGGGCGGGGGCCGCGTCCAACCCGCTCACCGTGGACGTGAACATCGTCCACACCTGGCGCGGTGACCTGGTCATCGACCTGGTCGCCCCGGACGGCACGGCGTACCGGCTGAAGAACTCCTCGTCCTCCGACTCGGCCGACGACGTGATCGCGACGTACACGGTGGACGCGTCCTCCGAGACCGCCGCGGGCACCTGGAAGCTGCGCGTCCAGGACGTGGCGAGCCTCGACACCGGTTACATCAACAGCTGGAAGCTGACGTTCTGACGGTACGTCATATCAGACGTTACGTCACATCACTTGAGTGAGCGGCTCGTCGGGCGGTCGGCCCCCACCGAGGTGGGGACCGGCCGTTTGGCCGTCTCCCCCTCCGCGTCGATGTGCGGGAGCACCCGGTCCAGCCAACGCGGCGTCCACCAGGCGCGGCTGCCCAGCAGGGTCATCACGGCGGGGACCATGAGCAGGCGTACGACCGTCGCGTCGATCAGCACGCTCACGGCGAGACCGAGGCCGAGCATCTTCACCACGATGTTGTCGCTCACGATGAACGCGGCGAACACGCTGACCATGATGAGGGCGGCGCAGGTGATGACGCGCGCGGTGATCTCCAGGGCGTGGGCGACGGAGGCGCGGGCGTCCCCGGTGCGCTGCCAGGCCTCGTGGACACGGGAGAGGAGGAAGATCTCGTAGTCCATGCTGAGGCCGAAGATGATGGCGAACATCATCATCGGGACGTAGCTCTCGATGGGCACCGTGCCGTTGACGCCGAGGGCCGGGCCGCCCCAGCCCCATTGGAAGACGGCGACGACCACCCCGTACGAGGCCCCGATGGACAGGACGTTGAGGACCGCCGCCTTCAGCGCGACGAGCGGACCGCGGAAGACGGCGAGGATGATCAGGAAGGCGAGGGAGACGACCACGGCGATGATGACGGCCAGCCGGCTCGCCACGATGTCGCGGAAGTCGACCTGGGAGGCGGTGGTGCCGGTGACATAGCCCTCGGCCTTGGTGCCGGAGACGGCGGCGGGCAGCTTGTCGTCGACGAGACGGTTCACGAGGTCCGTGGTGTCGGCGCTCTGTGGGGACTCGTCGGAGTAGACCGTGCCGACCAGGACGTCCCCGTCCTGAGTGGGGGTCAGCGGCGTGACCGCGTACGCGCCCTTCACGTCGTCGAGGTCCTTCTGCACGGTGCTCTGCAGGGACTGCCGGTCGGAGGACGGGACGGAGGTCTGGTCGACGACGACGGTGAGGGGCCCGTTGGAGCCGGGCCCGAAGGCGTCGGTCATCAGGTCGTAGGCACGCCGGTCGGTGAAGGAGGTGGGGTCGGCGCCGTCACCGATGTGGCCGAGCTGCATGGAGAAGACGGGGATCGCGAGGATCGCCACGGTCACGACGCCGGCCGACAGGAACCGCCAGGGGTGGTGTTCCACGCGCTGGGCGTAGCGGTGCCAGGTCCCGGTGATCTCCTCACCTTCCTGGACGCCGGTCTCCGCGACCGGACGGCGCAGGCGGTACCGGTCGATGCGTCTGCCGATGAGGCCGAGCAGGGCCGGGAGCAGGGTGAGGGCGCCGGCGATCGCGGAGACGACGGTCGTCGCGGCGGCGAGCCCGAGCTTGCCGATGAAGCTCACGCCGGACGCGTACAGCCCGGCGAGGGCGACGATCACCGTGCAGCCGGAGACGAGAACCGCATGGCCGCTGGTCGAGGCGGCGCGGCCGGCGGCGTGTACCGGGTCCGCGCCGTCCATGAGGGCCTGACGGTGACGGGTGATCAGGAACAGGGCGTAGTCGATGCCGACGCCGATTCCGATCATGGTGGCCAGGGTCGGGGAGACCGTCGCGAAGGTGAAGGCGGCGGCCAGCAGACCGAGGCAGGCCAGGCCGCCGATCACGCTGAGCAGCGCGGTCACCAGGGGCAGACCGGCCGCGATGACACTGCCGAAACCGATCAGCAGGACGACGATCGCCACGCCGAAGCCGATCAGTTCGCTCACCCGGTCGTCGGCGGCGGGTCGGGCCAGTTCGCCGAGCGGGCCGCCGTACTCGACCTCGGCGCCGGCCGACCGCAGCGGCTGCACGGAGTCGTCCACACCGTTGAGGTAGCTGTCCTGGAGGGTCGACGGCTGGACGTCGAAGCGGATGGTGATGTACGCCGTCTTCTGGTCGGAGGACAGCGGGCCGACGTTCGGCTGCTTCGACTGATCGGACTGGCCCGACTGGTCCGACTGGTCCGACTGGTCCGACGACTGCGAGGAGGCCGTGGTGAGCGGGTTCTGCACCGACAGCACATGCGGCAGTTTCTGCAGGTCGTCGACCGTATCGGACATCTGGGAACCGAGCTGGGTCAGCGGCTTGTCCTCGTCGTGCACGACGATCTGACTGCTGTAGCCGCCGGCCGCGGGATCGTGCTTCTTCAGTACGTCCAGGCCCTTCTGGGACTGCACGCCGGAGAGGGAGAAGTTGTCCGAGTACTCGCCGCCGAAGGAGCGGTTGAGGACCTGGAGGGCGGCCAGCACCACCAGCCAGGCGACGATGACGATCACGAAGTGGCGGGCGCACCACTCGCCCAGTCTCCGCAGCCCGCCGGTCTCGCTACTGCCCCCGCCGCTGCCGTGGGAACGCCTTGAGCGCATGTCTCTCCCTGGGAACGATCTCCGACCCTCATTAGACGGCCCTCGGCCCACCCCGGCATCTTCTGCACCACCCGTCCCCCGGATGGCGGCCCCGGCTTGACGGGCGGACGATGGGGAGGTGGGACGGAACGGAAGGAGCCGCCATGCTGGAGATCAAGACGGTCGAGAAGCCTGACGAACGGCGGGACTTCCCGCGGGGTCACCTCGAAGCCGTCCACCTCACAGGGCTGGACTTCGCCGTGGGCGTCTTCGAACCGGGCTGGCGCTGGTCGGAGTCGGTCGCGCCGATCGCGGGCACGGACAGCTGCGAGATCCACCACAACGGCTACATCGCGCAGGGGCGCATGCACATCCGCATGGACGACGGCGGTGAGGGCGAGGTAGGACCGGGCGACGTCTTCGTCTGCCCGCCGGGCCACGACGCGTGGGTCGTGGGCGACGAACAGTGCGTCGTCTACGACTTCGCCGGGCAGATGGCCCAGGACTACGCCAAGGCCGCCGGTGACTGAACCGGGTGAGGGTGAGAGGGAAGGAGGCGGGGGCGTTCGCGCCCCCGCCTCCGCTCCGGTCCGCGGCCCCGGCGCTACACCCCGTCGATCTCCTTGAGATTCTCCAGCGTCGCGGTGGTGTCGGTCTTGAGCCAGTCCGTGACCTCCTCGACCTCCGGCAGGCTGACGTCGTCGTAGGTCGAGGACGCGTACGCGCTCCAGCTCATCTCGTACGTCACCCAGCCGTCGCGGACCGCGAGCGTGGCCGAGCGGCTGCCACTGCTGTCGTCGCCGGAGGTGGTGTCCTCGGTGACCAGGTACGCCTCGTCGCCGAAGCCGCTGATCCTCTCGACCTCGTAGTCGTCGTAGCGCTGGTCGTACTCGGACCACCGGGCGGTGAACTCGGGGCCCGGGTCGGTCTTCTTGTGCAGCTCCAGCTCCACCGAGAAGTACGCGTCGGAGAGGGTGGAGGCCGAGGACGTCTTCAGGGAGAGGCTGCAGTAGCTCTGGTCGAGTGCCTCGTGCTCCAGGGACTGGTTCACGGGGCTTGAGTCCTCCTCCGGGTACTCGTCCTTGAAGGAGGAGTAGTCCACCTCCCGGCAGAGCTCCGACTTGACCTCGTACCCGCGCAGGTCCGCCTCCTCGTCGCGGCCGAGGAGGAAGACGCCGCCGGCCCACGCGGCGGAGGCGAGCACCGCGCCCAGCACGGCCCACAGCACGGCGCGTCCGGCGCCGCCCGAGCCGGGGGCGGCGGGAGTCACGGGGTAGCCGCCGGGCGGGTAGGTGCCGGGCTGCGGCTGCCCGTAAGGGTTGTGCTGCGTGGGCAGGGAGGCGGCCGGAGGGCCGAATCCGGCGGGCGACTGGGGGTTCGGGTACGGGTAGGTGCTCGGCGACGACGGCACCTGGGGCTGTGTCGGCGTCTGCGGCTGCGGCGCCGGCTGGGGCTGGGCCTGGGCCTGGTGCTCAGGACCGGGACCGGGCAGGCCGGGGGGAGTCGCGGACGGCTGATCCTGCGGCTGGGGCTGGGCCGGGGCACCCTCGGGACGGTCGGTCATCGGCTTCTCCTCGTTTCGCGGGTGGTGGGGTGCTCCGGGTGGGGGCGCCGGCCGTCGTCCTGGGGCGGTGGTCGGGGCCCGGTGCTTTCATGGGAGTCATGACCAGCGGGAGTGTCGTCGTGGAGCGGCGGGTCGCCGCCTCTCAGGGGCGGGTGTGGGGGGCCCTGACGGACCTCGCCGGCATGGAGCGGATACTGAGCGGTGTCGTCCGGGTGGAGGTCCTCACCGGCGGGGTGTTCGGGGTGGGCACGCGGTGGCGGGAGACCCGGCGCATGTTCGGCAAGGACGCCACCGAGGAGATGGGCGTGACGCTGAGCGAGCCGCCCGAGCGCTATGTGGTGGAGGCCCGGTCCCACGGCTCCCGCTACGTCTCCGAGTGGGAGCTGCGTCCTGACGGACCCGCGGCGACGACCGTCCGGATGACGTTCACGGCGGTGCCGACGGGTGCCGTCGCCGGTGTGCTGGCCAGGGTGCTGGGCGGGGTCGGTGCCCGTGCGGTGCGCAGGGCCGTCGCGAAGGACCTCGACGACGTCGCCGCGTGGGTGGAGGGCCGAAGGGGCTGAGTCCGCCCCCGTCGGCCGTCCGGTCGCGACCGCCCGGCCGCCCTGGTCGCGTCACGAGTTGGCGCCGAGGCCAGTGGTCACGTAGGCGCACTCGGTGTAGATGTAGCCCGACTGCAGTTTGGCGGTGTCCGAGGCGGGGCTGGAGGAGGTGCCGCCCTTCGGCTTGTGCAGGAAGTACGTGGTGCCGACCGGGAGGCTGATCGTGCGCTGCGGGTAGTTCTTGCCACCGCTGCACGGCTTGAAGTTGGGGTCGAGGGTGCGGCTCCAGTCGTAGCTGGTGCAGCCGCCGCAGCCCTTCAGGGTGAAGGTGCCGGTCACCGGGCCGGTGTACATGACCTGGATCTCGTCGGGGCTGTCGTTCTTGACGGTGACGGTGATGCTGCCGCCGGTACGGGTGGTGGGCAGCTTCTTGCCTGCTGCCGGCACCTCCTGGGCGATCTCGGCGGCGATGGCGATCTTCTTCGCGCGGGGCGCGTTCTTGTGCTTCTTGTTGGCCTTGACGAAGTCGTTCATCGACGTCACCGCGTCGGCGAACTCACCGTCCTCGTACTGGGACACACCGCAGGCGTACACGCCGGTGGAGGCGGAGCGGTCGGCCCGGGCGGCGTCGTCGGCGAGGGCCTCGTCCACGCCTGCCTTCTCCCCGGGCAGGCCCTTGACCTGGAGGCTGAGGGACTCCAGCTGCTGCACGGCGGTGCACGGGTCGTCGCCGCCCACGGCCTTGATCGCCTTGTCGACGGCCGTCTTGACGTCGGGCTCGACCTTCGCCGCCTGCTCCGAGTCGGGGAAGTCGTTCAGCAGGTCGCGGAAGTGGTCGGTCCAGTCGCCCGCGCCGCTGGCGAGGGTGGCCGAGGCGCACTCGTACAGGGACGTCGCGAGCCGGTCGTCGGGCCAGGTGGACAGGGAGCCGAGGTCCTTCTTGCTCAGGGTCTGCGGGACCGTGCGCAGGTACTCGAGCGGGGCGATCGCGTCGCAGTACTCCTGCTCCTCGTAGGGCGCGCCGACCGTCGTGTAGAACGTCTTCAGCCGGTCCGGGACCTTCTCGGCCGCCCGGGAGTCTGGGTGGTCGGTGCTGAGGTCGTCGTAGGCGCTCAGGGCCCTGCGGTACTCGGACTGGGTGGTGCTGAAGGACTCGCCCGAGGCCTTGCGCACGAGGTCGTCGGCGGTGTCGAGGCGGTCCAGGAGCATCTGCTCGGTGGCCTCGTTCCGCGCGCTCTCGTACAGCAGCGAGCCGGCGACGGGTACGCCGAGGAGCAGGACGCCGAGCACGATCGCGAGCGGGGACTGCGCGGGCCACACCAGACGGTTGCGCAGGCCGACCATGGCGCCGTGGACGGTCGTGAGGACGAGGAACAGGCCGTAGACGACCAGGGTCGTGCCGGACACGCCGTCGGGGTCGGCCGGCAGCACGGTGAAGAGCAGGAGGCCGGTGGCCACCCAGCACAGCAGCGTCAGCAGGGGCCGGCGGACGAGGGCGTAACCGAGGCCGAGACCGCTGAGGTTGAGCAGCCCCACGCCGACGGCCCGCCAGGGGTCCGCCGGTCCGGGCGGCGGCGCCGACGGCATCGGCGGCACGACGTAGCTGTGGCTCCAGCCGTCCTGGTCTCTCGTTCCGTATGGACCGAACTGGTCTCCGGACATGTCGGATCCCCCCGTCAACTACACCCACATGCCTACGATTTGTCAGTGTACGGCTGAAAGCAGAGGGCGCGACAGCCGATTCCGGTCGCTCGGGGAAGATCGATGACCTTTCGTGACCACCGGCGCGGCGATGGTCCGGGGGATCGTCCCCCGTGCCCGGTGGCCTCGGATCGGCTCCTTCCCTCAGCGCGCCGGGAAGGGCCCACCCCTCCGCCGTCATCCGCCTCGCCCGGTATCCGATACGGGATCAGTTCCCGTTCCGGACACGAGGTTGGCGGAGCTTCGGGACTGTGCCCGGACGGCGGAGGGGTGGCGGTGTCAGCGGCCCTGAGGCCTCATCGGATCCCTCCGCGTCGCACGCGGCGGAGCAGGACGACACCGCAGAGCGCGAGGACGCCGCCGAGTACGGCCGGCCACATCTGGGCGCCGGTGTCGGCGAGGTCACCGATGGCCGACGGGGAGCCCGTGGGTCCCTGGGAACCGGCCTGGCCCGCGCCCGCGGCCGAGGGGATGTTCCCGGCCGGGGTCTGGTCGGCGGCGGCCTCGTCGCCCTGGTCGTCACCCCGGCTCTCCCCGGCGGTCTTCCCGCGCTGGGTCGCCTTCGGCGAGACGAGGGTCTTGGGCGCGTCGGCCTTGTCCGTGGACTCGCCCGCGTCGCCGTCCTCGCCCTGGTTCTGGTTCTCGTCCTGCCCTTGGTCCTGGACCTGGTCCTGGTCCTGGTCCTGGTCCTGCCCCTGGTCCTGGTCCTGGTCCTGGTCCTGGTTCTGCTGCTGGTCCTGCTCGTTGCCGGGCTGCTCCTGGTCCTGACCTTGGTCCTGGCCGTCGTCCTGGTTCTGGTCGCCGCCGTTGTCCTGGTCACCGCCGGGCTGCTCGTCGCCCTGGCCCTGGTCACCGCCGGCGTCGCCACCCTGGTCGCCGCCGTCGCCCTGGTCGCCGCCGAGGTCCGCCGCGTCGCACTCACGGCCCTCGTTGATGCAGTCGACCATCTCGCGCATCAGGCCCTCGTCGAAGACGTTGATGAAGTCACCGTGGTCGGTGACCGGCTTGTGGACCTGCTCGGGGAAGGAGTCGACCGCGAACAGCGGGACCGTACGGCCGCCGTCCTCGAGGCTCGGCGCGTCGACGTCGTAGACGATGCGCTGGACGAGCTGCGGAATGGCGCGGAAGCCGCCCGGGCAGCTGCCGTCGGCGGCGGCGAAGGCCACGTGCGTGCGGTGATTGGCGCTGTCGATGTTGCGGCCGTCCCAGCAGCTCTGGAACTTGAAGGTGCGGACGACGTCGCTGCCGTCGGGGCACAGCGGGTACTTGTCCTTCAACTGCCGGTCCTCGAACCCGGTGCAGCTCCACGAGGCGTTGGCGTTGGCCGGGCCGTTGACGAACGCCTTGGCGTCACCGGTGATGATGCGCAGCAGCCGCGGCATCTCGGCGACCTCGCCCCGCGGGCTGCCCACGAAGGTCATGGTGACCTCCTTGGGCGTCACGATCTCGCCGGCATTGCCCTCGATGCCGCCGCCGGGCGAGTTGGCGTCCTGCTCGGCGGTGCCGTTCTGCAGACGCAGCACCGGCCAGAAGTAGGAGGACTTGTCGTCCTGGTTCTCGCAGCTGGTCTCGGCTGCCGCGAGGTCCTCGTCACTGGCGAAGGCGTTGTTGGCCTGGTTGCCGACGTAGTCGTGGAAGTGGTGGGCGCCGTTGCTGACACCGGGGGCGACGATGACGTTGTCCGAGTTGAACACGCCGTTCGCGTTCACCCCGCAGGCAGTGGTGAAGGAGCCGCGGGAGGCGTTCTGTCCCTCGGCCGGGCCCTGGGCGGCCGGCTGGACGGAGGTGATGTCCGTGAAGTCCGCGGCCACCGGGCCGTTGCCGGCCTGACCGCCGTTGCCCTGCTGCCCCTGCTGGTCGCCCCCCTGGTCCTGTCCGGCGCCGTCGCCGTTCTGGTCGCCGCCGTCCTGGTCGCCCCCGTTCTCGTTGCCGGTCTCGCGCAACGTGCACCCGGCGAGGGAGTCGAGCCCCTCGGGGCGGTCCCCGACGCGGTCGATCGCGATGGCGATGCGCTCGATCGTCGCGGCCCGCTTCTCCTTGAGCGGGTTCATGATCGCGTTCTCGGCGAAGCCGCTGTCCTGCTGCTGGGCCTGCGCGGAGTTCTGCAGCCGCTGGTAGGCCTCGGCTATCTGCCGGTCGAGCGCGGCGAGTTCGTTGTCGACCTCCCCGCGTGCGCCCTCGGGCACATCCGTCAGCTTGCTGCCGACGTCCGGGCAGTCGATCGTCGCGGCAGCGGAGTTGGCCCACTGGCCCGCTTCCTCGGTGCCGCCGTCCTCGGTGGCCGACGCGTAGACGTTCGCGGCCACGAGCCCGCCTCCGCCCAAGATCAGCGCTATCGCGGCGGAGGTCGCGCGCCGTGCTCCTGTCGGGCGTCTGCGCCTGGTGGTGCGTCCCACGGTGACTCCTACAACGTCGCGGTCGGTCCGGGCATACAAAGCCCCCGCCCCATACGGAACCGGACCGCAGTGTGTTCAAGAGGTTCACGGATTCACAGGAAACTCATGGGAATCGCCATGTCGGACGCGCTCGGGCCGCGTCGGAACGCATCTCGGCCGTACGGCCGGGGGGAACGCCTGTCACTTGGTGTGACCCCCTCTCGCCTACGGACGCGGGGCAGTGTAGACATGGGCACATGGTCCGTCTCCTGGGTCGATCCCGTGCTCAGCCGACCCGCCGTCCACGTGGTCAGCGTGAGCAGGGCCGGGACGACGGCGCCCGGCGGGTACCGCACGGATCCGCCGCCCCTGGCAAGGAACCGGGGTGGCGGCCGCTGAGGGGGTTGTGGTCGGCGTTGAGCGGGCGCAGTGTCGCCGGGCAGGTGTTCCTGCTGCAGGTGGTGATCGTGCTGGTGCTGGTGGTGTCGGCCGTGGTGGCGCTGGTCCTCCAGGTTCGCCACGACAGCACCAAGGAAGCGCGCAACCGTTCGCTCGCCGTCGCCGAGACGTTCGCCAACGCGCCGGGCACCCGGGAGGCGCTGAGCGCCGGGGATCCGACGGCGGTGCTCCAACCGCGGGCGGAGGCCGCCCGGGTCCAGTCCGGGGTGGACTTCGTCGTCGTGATGAACACCGACGGGATCCGCTACACCCACCCGAAGCCGGACCGCATCGGCAAGAAGTTCGTCGGCACCCTCGAACCGGCGCTGAAGGGCGAATCCTTCACCGAGGCGATCACCGGGACCCTCGGGCCGCTCGTCCAGGCCGTGGTGCCCGTCAAGGACCCGGACGGGCAGGTCGTGGGGCTGGTCTCGGCCGGGATCACGACGGAAAAGGTGGGCGGGGTCGCCGAGCAGCAGCTGCCCCTCGTCCTGGCCGCAGCGGCCGCCGCGCTCGCTCTCGCCACGGCGGGCACGGCCCTGGTCAGCAAGCGGCTCCTGCGGCAGACCCATGGCCTCGGCCCGTCCGAGATGACGCGCATGTACGAGCACCACGACGCCGTGCTGCACGCCGTGCGGGAGGGCGTGATGATCGTCGGTGGTGGGGGCAGGCTGCTGCTCGCCAACGACGAGGCCCACCGCCTGCTGGACCTGCCCGCCGGCGCCGAGGGGCAGGACGTCTCCTCCCTGGGGCTCGAAGCGCACATGGCGGATCTGCTGGCGTCGGGCCGGATCGCCAACGACGAGGTGCACCTGGTGGGCGACCGGCTGCTCGCGGTCAACCAGCGGCCCACCGACCTCCAGGGGGAGCCGTCCGGCAGTGTCGCCACGCTCCGCGACTCCACCGAGCTGCGCGCCCTCTCCGGCCGGGCGGAGTCCGCGCGGGGCCGGCTGAAGCTGCTGTACGACGCCGGGGTGGGCGTCGGTACCACCCTGGACGTGACCCGTACCGCCGAGGAGCTGGCCGAGGTGGCCGTCCCCCGGTTCGCGGACTTCGTGACGGTGGACCTGGCTCCCGCGGCCCTCAGCGGAGACGAACCCGAGGCTGTCACCACCTTGCGCCGCACGGCGTTCAGCGGGATCCGCAAGGACGCCCCCCTGTACAAGGTGGGCGAGAAGATCGAGCTGGTCGCCTCCTCCCCGCAGGCCCGCAGCATCGAGAGCGGCCATTCGGTCCTGGAGACGCATCTCAGCAGGTCGCCCGGCTGGCAGGCGCAGGACCTGGAGCGGTCGGCGCAGGTGGTCGAGTACGGCATCCACTCGCTCATCGCCGTGCCGCTGCGCGTGGGCCCCCTGGTGATGGGCGTCGCCAGCTTCTGGCGCTCGGAGAAGCCGGAGCCGTTCGACCAGGAGGAGCTGGCCCTCGCCGAGGAGCTCGTCGCCCGGGCGGCGGTCTCCATCGACAACGCGCGGCGCTACACGCGCGAGCACACCCTGGCCGTGACGTTGCAGCGGAGCCTGCTGCCGCGCAGCCTGCCCGAGCAGAGCGCCCTGGAGGTCGCCTACCGCTATCTGCCCGCGCAGGCCGGGGTGGGCGGGGACTGGTTCGACGTACTGCCCCTGTCGGGCAGCCGGGTCGCGGTCGTCGTCGGCGACGTCGTCGGTCACGGGCTGCACGCGGCGGCCACCATGGGGCGGCTGCGGACGGCCGTGCACAACTTCTCCGCGCTGGACCTGCCGCCCGACGAGATCCTCGGGCTGCTCGACGAGATGGTCAGCCGGATCGACCAGGACGAGGCGGAGGACGGCTCGGCCCCCATCACCGGGGCCACCTGTCTGTACGCGATCTACGACCCGGTGTCGAGGTGCTGCACCGTCGCCCGGGCCGGTCACCCGCCGCTCGCGGTGGCCCGGCCCGACGGCCGGGTCGACTTCCCGGACGTCCCGGCCGGTCCGCCGCTCGGACTCGGCGGTCTGCCGTTCGAGACGGCCGAGCTGGACCTCGACGAGGGCAGCCGGCTGGTGCTGTACACCGACGGACTCGTCGAGGACCGGGGGCGGGACATCGACGACGGTCTGGAGCTGCTGCGCACCGCGCTGGCCGGGGCCGACGCCTCGCCGCAGGGCACGTGCCGGGCCGTGCTCGACGCGCTGCCGCCGAGCCGGGCGAGCGACGACATCGCGCTGATCGTCGCCCGAACGCGGGCGCTGGACACCGGCCGTGTCGTCGAATGGGAGGTGCCCGCCGACCCGGCGGCCGTCGGCCGGTCCCGCGCGGACGCCACCCGGAAGCTGACCGAATGGGGCCTGGACGACCTGGTGTTCACCACGGAGCTGATCCTCAGCGAACTGGTCACCAACGCCATCCGGTACGGCAGCGGGCCCATCCGCGTCCGGCTGATACACGACCGCAACCTGATCTGCGAGGTCACGGACAGCAGTCACACTTCTCCCCATCTGCGGTACGCGGCGACGACCGACGAGGGCGGGCGCGGGCTCTTTCTGATCGCCCAGCTCACCCAGCGCTGGGGCACCCGCTACTCCCCCACCGGCAAGACCATCTGGACCGAACAGACACTGTCCTGAGGTTCCCGAGGTCCCCCAGGGCACGGATCACATCGCGTCGAGGAGAGACAACGGCATGCGTATCGGACTGCTCGGGACAGGACCGTGGGCGGAGACGGCCTACGCCCCCGCGCTGAGCGCGCACGGGGAGCTGGACTTCGCCGGGGTGTGGGGCCGGCGTCCGGAGGCCGCCAAGGCCCTCGCCGACCGGCACGGCGGGCTGCCGGTGTACGAGGACGTGGACGCGCTGCTCGCCGATGTGGAGGCGGTAGCCGTCGCCCTGCCGCCGTCCGTCCAGGCACCGCTCGCGGTGCGGGCCGCGCAGGCCGGCTGCCATCTGCTGCTCGACAAGCCGCTCGCCACGGACGTCGCGGAGGGGCGGGCCGTCGTCGAGGCCGTCGAGCGGGCCGGGGTGGCCTCGGTGGTCTTCTTCACCGCACGTTTCCAGACGGCGACAGAGGCGTGGATCACCGAACAGGCGGACGCCGGCGGCTGGTTCACGGCCCGCGCGGAGTGGCTGGGATCGCTGTTCCACGGCGACAGCGACAGCCCGTTCGCGGCGTCGCCGTGGCGGCGGGAGAAGGGCGCCCTGTGGGATGTCGGCCCGCATGCCCTGTCGGTGCTGCTGCCGGTGCTCGGGGACGTCAGGAAGGTCACCGCCGTGCGCGGGGCCGAGGACACGGTGCACCTGGTCCTCGTCCACACCGGTGGCGCGTCGAGCACGGTGACGCTCAGCCTCTCCGCGCCGCCCGCGGCTTCGGGGGCGACCGCCGAGTTCCGGGGCCGGAGCGGGGCGACCGTCCTGCCCTCGTCCGACGAGGGGGGTGTCGTACCGGCACTGGTGCGGGCCGGTGACGCCCTACTGGCGGCGGCCCGTGGCGGCCGGCCGCATCCCTGCGACGCGGCGTTCGGTCTTCGCGTGACGGAGGTACTTGCCGCGGCGGAACGGCGGTTGACTGTCTGAAAGGCCCCACACACCGAGCGTGTTCGAGTTTGCGTTCGACTGCTTCCGGTCATCTCCCGGTGGCGGGCACGCCTTCGCCCGGCGCATTCCGGTGAGGAGGTGCTCCGTGAGCACGGACGGGACCGTCACCGTGCCCCTGCGGGACCGGGTGGCAACGGCACAGCGGGATCAGGACGCGCGCACAGTGATGCGGCTGCGCCTGGGGGTCGGGATCATCGGTGTCCTGCTGCCCCTGGCGCTGCCGCTCGGCAACTGGATCGCCGCGCTGCTCGACGGTCGTTCCGGGGACGGCGTGTGGCCCGGTTCGATGAGCGGCGCGTACCACACGAGCACGCGGGACGTCTTCGTCGGAAGTCTCTGCGCGCTCGGGACCTTCCTGGTCATCTACCGCTTCAACCGGATGAACGACGTGATGGGCACGATCGCCGGGTGCTGCGCGCTCGGTGTCGCCCTCTTCCCGACGGCGCCCGCCTCCGGCGCGGACGCCGGGCAGCTGACGGTCTCCGTGTTCCATCTGGTCTTCGCGGTCGGGCTGCTGACCTCGATGGCCGGGTTCTGCCTCCTGATGTACTGGGCGCCCGGCATCGAGGAGCGGTCGTACGTCCGGCGGCCGTATCTGGTGGCCGGGGTGCTGATCCTCGTCTTCATGGCGCTGGCCGGAGCGGCTGCCGCCACAGGTGTCGGCGACGACTGGCTGATCACGCCCCTCTACCTGTGCGAATGGCTGTCGGTGTGGTCCTTCGGCTTCGCGTGGACCGGCGCGGCGCTGTCCCTCGCCGAGGACATCGGGCGGCTGGCGAGGACGAGGGCCGTGATCGGTGCCGCACTGCGGTGGCTGCGGTCGCTCGGCGATCTGCTGGGGCGGGGGGCCTCGCGGTCACGTCCCGCCGTGTGAGCCTCGCCCCCACGGTGCGGGCGGCGAAGCGGGGGCGTCAGACGCGGCTGCCGGTGAGGAAGCGGTCGAGCGTGGCGGTCAGTTCGGCCGGCTTCTCGACGGGGAGCTCATGGCCGGCGTCCAGGATGCGCACTTCGGCGTCCGGGTAGGCCTTGGCCATGCGCAGCATCTGGGAGACGGGCAGCTGGATGTCGTGGTAGCCGTGGACGATGAGGGTGGGGATACGGATCTCGCCGAGCCGGTCCAGGACGTCGAAGGCACGCATGGCGCCGTACAGGGTCATGACGACCTCGCGCGGGGTGGCCGAGGAGGCGCGGATGTACTCGCGGATCTCCTCGCGCGGATAGCCCGGGGCGAAGGCGCGCTGGATGTTGGCGGCGACGAAGAGCTTGAACGGGACGCGCGTCGAGGCGGCCATGAGCAGGCCCCGGCCGCGGCTGTAGGCCATCCGGCCGATGGAGTTGACCAGCACCAGGCGCTCCACCCGGTCGGGGTGGGCGAGGGCGATGGTCTGGGAGATCATGCCGCCCATGGAGTGGCCGACGAGGACGAACCGCTCGACCTCCAGGTGGTCGAGGAGCGCGAGGACGTCGTCGGCGAGTTCCGCGATGGTGCGCACCCCGGCGCCGGTGCTCTCGCCGTGCCCGCGCAGGTCGAGCCGGATCACCCGGCGCTTGCCGGAGAAATGGGCGAGCTGGTGGTCCCAGCGGTGCCGGTTCGCCGTCCAGCCGTGGATGAGGACCAGGGGCACCCCGTCGCCGTCGCGGGGGCCCTCGTCGTCGTACGTCAGGCTCGCTCCGGCGACTTCGAGCTGCGGCATGGGTGCCTCCTGGATACGCTCCGGTTACTGCCCGGTACGGTAACCGGCCGGGTGGCTCTTCGTCACCGTCGCCGGCGGGGGAAATCCGAGGTCCGCGCATCCGTGGTGCCGGCCGGCCGCCGATCGCGGGGGGCGGCCGTCGGCAAATCCCGCGCCCCGAGCGCATGTCCCTGTTAGCTTCCCCGGGGTGTTCTCCCTCCTTGAGCCCGCGTTCTTCACCCGCCTGCATGACGCCCGGCGTGTCCTCGTCGCCGGTGCCGGTGGCGGTTTCGACGTCTACGCCGGCCTGCCGCTGGCCCTCGCCCTGCGCTCGGCGGGCAAGCAGGTCCACCTCGCCAACCTCTCCTTCGCCGATCTGTACGGCCTCGATCTGGACGTCTGGGTGGAGCAGGACGTCGCCGCCATCGGCCCGGACACCGTCTCCCGCGGGGACTACTTCCCCGAGCGCACCCTCGCCCGGTGGCTCGACCTGCACGGGATGCCCGCGACGGTCCACGCCCTGTCCCGTACGGGCGTCGCACCGCTCAGGGACGCCTACCGCGCGCTGCTGGACCACCTCGGCGGCGTGGACGCGATCGTGCTGGTGGACGGTGGCACGGACATCCTGATGCGCGGGGACGAACACGGGCTCGGGACGCCGGAGGAGGACATGGCGAGTCTGGGCGCGGTGGCAGGACTGGACGAGGTCCCGGACCGGCTGGTGGCCTGCCTCGGCTTCGGAGTGGACGCCTATCACGGGGTCAGCCACGCGCTGGTCCTGGAGAACCTGGCGGCGCTGGACCGGGACGGCGCCTACCTGGGCGCGTTCTCGCTGCCGCGCGACAGCACTGAGGGAGCCCTGTACCTGGACGCGGTGGCCCACGCGCAGCGGTGCACGCCCGAGTATCCGAGCATCGTCAACGGTTCCGTGGCGGCGGCCGTGCGCGGGGACTTCGGGGACGTCCGGTTCACCGAGCGGACCCGCGGCAGCGAACTGTTCGTCAATCCGCTGATGGCCCTGTACTTCTGCGTGGACGCGGTGGGTCTCGCCCGCCGCAACCTCTATCTCGACCGGCTGGAGAAGACCGTCCTCACCCGGCAGATCAGCTCGGTCATCGAGCAGTTCCGGGACGAGCTGCCCCGACAGCGCCGTCCGCGTGCCTTCCCGCACTGAGCAGGGGGGACGGATGACAGACTGACCGCATGGAAGAACGCGCATTCGGTAGGTCGGGTCAGCACGCGTCCGTGGTCGGGCTCGGCACATGGCAGCTGGGCGCCGACTGGGGAGACGTCGACGACAAGGAAGCCCTGACGGTGCTGGAGGCGGCGGCCGAGGCGGGGGTGACCTTCTTCGACACCGCCGACGTCTACGGCGACGGGCGAAGCGAGCAGACCATCGCCACGTTCCTGCGGAGCCGGCAGGACCTCCATGTGTTCGTCGCGACGAAGATGGGCCGTCGCGTCGCCCAGATCCCCGAGAACTACGTCCTCGACAACTTTCGGGCCTGGAACGACCGCTCCCGCCGCAACCTCGGCGTGGACCGTCTCGATCTGGTGCAGCTGCACTGCCCGCCCACGCCCGTCTACTCCTCCGACGAGGTGTTCGACGCGCTCGACACCCTCGTCGAGGAGGAGCGCATCGCCGCGTACGGCGTCAGTGTGGAGACCTGCGCGGAGGCGCTGACGGCGATCGCCCGGCCGAACGTGGCGAGCGTGCAGATCATCCTCAACCCGTTCCGGATGAAGCCGCTTCTGGAGGTCCTTCCGGCGGCCGAGCGGGCGGGCGTCGCGATCATCGCCCGGGTGCCGCTGGCCTCGGGGCTGCTGTCGGGCAAGTACACCAAGGACACGGTCTTCGCCGAGAACGACCACCGCACGTACAACCGGCACGGCGAGTCCTTCGACCAGGGCGAGACCTTCTCGGGTGTCGACTACGAGACGGGGGTCGAGGCCGCGGTGGAGTTCGCCGGGCTGGCGCCCGAGGGCTTCACCCCGGCCCAGCTGGCGCTCCGCTGGATCATCCAGCTGCCGGGTGTCACCACCGTGATCCCGGGCGCCCGCACGCCTGAGCAGGCGCGGGCCAACGCGGCCGCGGCCGCGCTGCCGGCGCTCTCCGACGAGACGCTCACCGCGATTCGAGACCTGTACGACCGGCGCATCAAGGACCAGGTCGAGGGTCGCTGGTAGGTCCGACCACCCGGCGCCGCGGCCGGTCGCGCTGGCGCTCGGGAGGCAGCGCTCTCGCCGCCTCCCGAGCGTCGTACCGCGATGGTGCGGCGTCCTGCGGGCGGAGGTCAGATGCGTCCGCCGGTGAGCCGGGTCAGCGGGCCGTGCACATGACGCTCCGACCGGCGTCCGGCCAGGTAGGAGGCGGCGGTCAGCGCGGTCAGCCCCGCGCCCACGCCCGCGGCGACGAACTTGCGGTGCGCGAGGACGGTCACCGCCGTCCTGGCGGTGGCGGCGACCTGACCGGAGGCCTGGACGACCGCCTGGCGGCCCGCCTCGACACCCTTGACCGCGCTGTGCATGGCGCTGTTCGCGGTGTCGGCCGCACGTCCGGCCCCGTTCTTGGCGGTTGACGCGGCGTCATCCGCCTTGGCGGCGGCCTTCTTGGCGGTCCCGGTGGCCGGGGCGGTCGCCTTGTCGGCGGTCCGGCGCGTCTTGGCGGCGGCCGTCTCGGCGGACGAAGTGCTCTCGTTGGTGTCGTTGTTGGTTCGGCTCATGGAGTCCGCGTTGCCGTTCACCGCGCGGGCAAACACATCGCGTCCACATCCATGGCCGACGCCTTGGTCGAGTACCGCCCTGCCGACCGCCGGCACGCCCCCATGCCATAAGATCAGCTTATGAGGTCATAGACCCGACCCGCGTACCAGGTAAGGGTTGCCTTAGTTTAGGGTTGCCGTCGAGTCGCTTGTCTCCGCTCGAAGGGAACCTCACCATGCCCCGCCCTCTGCGGGTAGCCATAGTCGGAGCCGGCCCGGCCGGTATCTACGCCGCCGACGCGCTGCTGAAGTCCGACGTTGCCACCGAACCCGGTGTCTCCATCGACCTCTTCGAGCGGATGCCCGCCCCGTTCGGACTGATCCGCTACGGCGTGGCCCCCGACCACCCCCGCATCAAGGGCATCATCACCGCCCTGCACCAGGTGCTCGACAAGCCGCAGATCCGCCTCTTCGGCAACGTCGACTACCCGTCGGACATCAACCTCGACGACCTGCGTGCCTTCTACGACGCCGTGATCTTCTCCACGGGCGCCACGGCCGACCGGGCGCTCGACATCCCCGGCATCGACCTCGACGGCTCGTACGGCGCGGCCGACTTCGTCTCCTGGTACGACGGCCACCCGGACGTCCCGCGCACCTGGCCGCTGGAGGCCGAGAAGGTCGCCGTCCTCGGTGTCGGGAACGTCGCGCTCGACGTGGCCCGTGTCCTCGCCAAGACGGCCGACGAACTGCTGCCGACGGAGATCCCGCCGAACGTCTACGACGGCCTGAAGGCCAACAAGGCGCTGGAGATCCACGTCTTCGGCCGCCGCGGCCCGGCGCAGGCGAAGTTCTCCCCGATGGAGCTGCGGGAGCTGGACCACTCCCCCACCATCGAGGTCATCGTCGACCCCGAGGACATCGACTACGACGAGGGCTCCATCGCGACCCGGCGCGGCAACAAGCAGGCCGACATGGTCGCCAAGACCCTGGAGAACTGGGCGATCCGCGACATCGGCGAGCGCCCGCACAAGCTGTTCCTGCACTTCTTCGAGTCGCCGACCGAGATCCTCGGCGAGGACGGCAAGGTCGTCGGCCTGCGCACCGAACGCACCGCCCTCGACGGCACCGGCAACGTCAAGGGCACCGGTGAGTTCAAGGACTGGGACGTCACCGCGGTCTACCGGGCGGTCGGTTACCTCTCGGACAAGCTGCCCAAGCTGCCCTGGGACCTCGAGTCGGGCACCGTCCCGGACGAGGGCGGCCGGGTCCTCCAGGAGACCGGCGAGCACCTTCAGTCGACGTACGTCACGGGCTGGATCCGGCGTGGCCCCGTCGGCCTCATCGGACACACCAAGGGCGACGCCAACGAGACGGTCTCCAACCTGCTGGACGACTTCGCGAACGGCCGTCTGCACGAGCCCTCCGCCCCGGCACCCGAGGCCGTGGACGCCTTCCTCGCGGAGCGCGAGGTGCGCTTCACGACGTGGGAGGGCTGGTACAGGCTCGATGCCGCCGAGAAGGCGCTGGGCGAGCCGCAGGGCCGCGAACGCGTGAAGATCGTCGAGCGCGAGGACATGCTGCGGGCGAGCGGCGCGTAAGGCTCCGCCGGGAAGCCTCAGGGGGACTGCCGACCGTGGTCGGCCTGCGTGTCGTTCGTGGCCGGTCGCGCAGTTCCCCGCGCTCCCAGGAGCAGTCGCCGGCCCTCGGCGAAAAAGGGTGCGCGGCTGTGACAGGGGGTGTCTAGGCTTCTGCGTCGTGGACGACATGACGGACGACCTGCGGATCCGGCCGGGCGCCCGCACCGACGCGCCGGCCGTGCTGGACATGCTCGACGGGGCCGTGGCCTGGATGAACGCCCGGGGCAACACCGAGCAGTGGGGCACGATCCCGTATTCGCGGCGGCCCGACGGGACGGAGCGGATCGAGCGGTACATGACGGAGAACGCCCCGCACATCGCCGAGCGGGACGGCACACCCGTCGGTGCTCTGGTCCTGGACTCCGGACCGAGCCCGCACATGCCGATCCCGCCGGCCGACGAGCCCGAGATGTACGTGCGGCTGCTGGTCTCCGACCGGCGCCAGGCCGGACGGGGCATCGGGGCGGCCCTGCTCGCCCACGCCGTGGAGGAGACCCGGCGGGCCGGTGTGGAACTGCTGCGGGTCGACTGCTGGGCGGGCGGCGGGGGCGAACTCGTCGCGTTCTACGAGCGCAACGGCTTCACACGCACCGAACGCTTCCTGTCCGGAACCTGGCCGGGACAGGTACTGGCCCGGCGGGTCCGCTGACCGGCCCAGCGGAGGCATAAGCTCGGAAGATGGCCAAGTACATCGACGTGCACCCCGACAACCCCCAGCCGCGCGCCATCGGTCAGGTGGCCGACATCATCCGTCTGAACGGGCTCATCGTCTATCCGACGGACTCGTGTTTCGCGCTGGGCTGCCAGTTGGGCAGTCGTGACGGGATCGAGCGGATCCGTACGATCCGCCGGCTCGACGACCGCCACCACTTCACCCTCGTGTGCCAGAACTTCGCGCAGTTGGGCCAGTTCGTGCACGTCGACAACGACGTGTTCCGCGCCGTCAAGGCGTCGACGCCCGGCAGCTACACGTTCATCCTTCCCGCCACCCGGGAGGTGCCGCGCAAGCTGCTCCACCCGAAGAAGCGAACCGTCGGGGTGCGCATCCCCGACCACAAGGCGGCCCAGGCCCTGCTCGCGGAGCTGGGTGAGCCGCTGGTCTCCAGCACCCTGCTGCTCCCCGACGAGGAGGAGCCGCTGACGCAGGGCTGGGAGATCAAGGAGCGGCTCGACCACCAGGTCGACGCCGTGGTGGACTCCGGTGACTGCGGCACGGAGCCCACGACCGTGATCGATTTCTCCAGCGGCGAGGCCGAGATCATCCGCAAGGGGGCGGGCGACACCTCACGGTTCGAGTGACCGGGGCGTACGTCCTGCGCCGCGCCGCCAGAGCTCAGGTCTGGCGCAGCGGCTCGTACTCCTCGGCGCCGAGCCCGAACGTCCAGGCCACTCCCTCGCGGGCCGTGCGCGTCGTGGGCGGCACCCGGAGCCAGTAGGTACGGCTCGTGCCGTCGGGCTCCGGGGTGGAGTTGACGACCTCCACCATCACCACGTCCTCGTCGCCGGGCAGTTCCACGCGCCAGAGCACACCCGTCTCGTCCCGGTTCACCGGCTTGGCCCCGGACTCCTCCAGGTAGCGGTCGTAGCCGTAGTGCTCCAGCATGACGCGGCGCAGCTCGGCGTTCTCCTCCTCGCGGATCCGCGCCGGCGTCAGCGCGGTGAGGGAGTCGAGGAACTCGCCGGGCACCGGCAGGCCGCGCCAGGCGTGCAGGGCGAAGCCGTCGGAGTAGGCGAGGGCGGGGCCGTCGCCGCGGTCCAGCCGGCCCGCCTCGTCCCGGTGCAGTTCGGTGGGGCGCTCGGTGACGACCGCGACGTTCTCGTACGGCCACCACCAGCCCGCCGTACGGGCGACCTCGGCGAGTCCGTCGAGGCCGGGGCCGGGCGCAGTGCCGGGGCCGGGCGCAGTGCCGGGGCCGGTCACGGACTCGGTGCTCGTGCCGGTGACGGGCGAACCCCCCGTGCCGGTGGTCTCGTCGAAGGCGGAGAGCCAGGCCGCGTCGTGCTGTCCGAGGACCGCGTCCAGCAGGAGGAGCCGGATGCGGGTCTCCTCCTTGCGGTCGTCCGGGGCCAGTGCCTCGACGACGCCGGTGCGGACACGGTCGACGAGCGGGCGGGTGGTCTCCCAAAGGTCCGCGCCGGCCGCACGCCAGTGGTCGCTCCAGCCCGCCGGGCCCAGACGGGTGTGCAGCATGTCGCGCGCGGCGGCGACCGGACGGTTGCGGACGGCGTCACGGACGCTCGCCCCGGTGCCGGTCAGCGCCTCGCCGCCCTCGGCCGGTGTTCCCGACAACAGCCGCACCGCCTCCAGCGGCGAGCGGGCCCACACGATCCGCCGGGGCTCCGGCAGTCCTGCCCGCCGGTAGGCGAGCCGTACGCCCGCCTCGGTCCGTGCCTTGTCGCCCGGTCCCGTGGCCGCCGCCACCGTCCGCCAACTCGTCCGCTCCGCCACGCCGTTCCTCCTGGATGTCACGATCTCGTCGTCCTGTCCTCCGGCAGCCGTGTGCCGGGGCTGCCGTATCCCAGCTGTTCAGTCCGCGACGATCCGCACCGAACCCGGCACGTACTCGCGCTGGCGTACGACCCGGTACCAGCCCTTCGGCAGGGAGATGGGCGCGTGCTCCTCGTGGACGACACGGGCGCCCTCCGGCACGTGCAGCAGCATCGGTCCGAAGGCGTTCGTCTCGCGGATCAGGCGGCCGGGTCCGACGACGGCGTGGGCGTGTCCGGTGACCTCGCCGAGGGCGAGGACGAGCCGGCCCCGTCCGTCGCGCGGTTCCGACGCGGCGTCACGCGCCGTGTCGGGCACGGCGGTCTCCGCGATCGGCACGATGAGGACGTCTCCTTGCCGGTACATGGGTCTCCCTCCCGTCGGGGCACTCGCTGTGCTCCGGATGGAAAGGACCGTAGAGGCAGCCACTGACAATCGCCCCGTACGCGGGGCCCCTTGAGCCCCTGTTCACGGTGCCGGTCAGGTGCCGGTCCACAAGCAACGGGGTCCGCTGTCCGCGTTGTCAGAGGGACTTGGTAGAACTCCCCTACCCGACGGCGCCGTGTGCGCACCGGGGAGCAACGGGGGGATCCGCGCACGGGCTCGGATCCTGCCCACCGACATGGAACGAAGGGGCGGGGACACATGACCATCGGAAGCCACTTGCGGGAGTTCCACGACCTGCCCGTCGTCCAGTTCCCCGACTCGGTGAAGGGACCGGAGGACGCCGGTGAGCTGCCCGCTCCGGGAGAGGTGGCCTGGTCCGTCGCCGTCGACGCGTACGACAGCGAAGAGGCGTGGGAGGACGCGTTCGCGCGGTTCCTCGCCGCGGTCGACACCACGAGGGTGCGGGCACTGGTCGTGGGCGCGTGGAGCGAGGCGTACGACAGCGGGCCCGAGACAGTGATCGAGACCCTGGTGGCGGCGAAGGACCGGCTGCCCGCGCTGCGCGCGCTGTTCCTCGGGGACATCGTGATGGAGGAGTGCGAGATCTCCTGGATCAACCAGGGCGACGTCAGCCCGCTGCTCGCGGCCTTCACGGAGCTGGAGGAGTTCGGTGTGCGCGGTGGGCAGGGGCTCGTGTTCCCGGCACTGCGTCACGAGCGGCTGCGGAAGCTGACCGTCGAGACGGGCGGGATGCCCGTCGAGGCGGTGCGGGGCGTGGCGGCGAGCGATCTGCCGGCCCTCGTCCACCTCGACCTGTGGCTCGGCACGTCCGAGTACGGCGGTGACTGTGAGGTGGCCGACCTGGCGCCGATCCTGGCGGGCACCCGGCTGCCCGCCCTGAAGCATCTGGCGCTGCGCAACAGCGAGATTCAGGACGACATCTGCACGGCGCTGGCCTCCGCCCCGGTGGTGGCCCGCCTCGACGTCCTCGACGTGTCGATGGGCGTCCTCACCGACGACGGCGCGACCGCGCTGCTCACCGGGCAGCCGCTGACCCACCTCACCACGCTGGACCTGCACCACAACTACCTCAGCTCGGCGATCCGCGACCGTCTCCGGGACTCCCTGGAGGCCGAGGGCGTCCAGGTCGACGTCGACCCGGACGACGCGGACTCGGACGAGGACGACGACGGCACGGTCTGGCGCTTCGTCGCGGTCGGCGAGTAACGGCGCGCGGCACAGGGTTTCGGGGGGTTCGAGGTGAGGGGTGTCGGTGTGTCCGGTCGGACCGGTGCGGGTGCGGACCCGTTCAGGTGGGCGGTCGTCGGCAACGGCGAGAACCGCCGGGTGGGGCTGTTCGTCGCGGCGGCCCAGGCCGCCGGCGTGGGGACACCGCGGGTCGTCGAGTGGCGGGACGTCCTGCGCGACGGCGGCCACGAGTTCGCCGACGACGAGGTGGTGCGTCTGGACTCGCCCGGCGAGAACGCCGCGGTGGACCGGCTGCTGCGGGACGTCGACGATCCGACGCGCGTGGAGGGCTCGGCCACCTGGTACAAGCGCTTCCTGGACGCGGTCGGGTCGTTGCGGGGCGGGGTCCGGCTGGACGATCCGGCGGAGCTGGCGGTGCTGTTCGACAAACGGCTGTGCCACGCCCGGCTCGACGCGGCGGGCGTCCCGGTGCCGCCCTCGCCCACCTCGGGCGCCGCGACGACGGTGCGCGGCTGGGACGACGTACGGGCGATGATGCGGGAGCACGGGATGCCGCGTGTCTTCGTGAAACCGGCGCACGGTTCCTCCGCATCGGGTGTGCTGGCCGTCGAGTCGGCGGCGGGCGGCCGGGTCAGGGCCACCACCTCGGTGGAGGTCGCGGCGGACGGCCGGCTGCGCACCCCGCTCCGGCTGCACAACTCGCTGCGGGTGCGCCGGTACACCGACGAGCGGGAGATCGCCGGGATCGTCGATGCTCTCGCGCCCGACGGTCTGCACATCGAACGCTGGCTGCCGAAGGCGTCCGCCCAGGGCAGGTCCGCCGATCTGCGTGTGGTGGTCGTGGCGGGCCGGGCCACCCACGCCGTGGTCCGCACCAGCCGCTTCCCCCTGACCAACCTCCATCTCGGCGGCGCGCGGGGCGATCTGACGTCGGTCGTCGACGCGGCGGGCGACCGCTGGCGCCAGGCCCTCGACATCTGTGAGCGGGCGGCGGCCTGCTTCCCGGGCACACTGAGCGTCGGGGTGGATCTGCTCCCGGCGATCGGCTGGCGCCGGTTCGCCGTCGGAGAGGTCAACGCCTTCGGCGATCTGCTGCCCCGGCTGACCGGCCTGCCGGGCGGACCGGCGGAGGGAGAGGACACCTACACGGCGCAGATCGCGGCCGTACGGGACCGGCTGCCGCCGGCATTCTCGCACCACCCCCAGCCAAGGAACGACCATGCGCCCTTCTGACACGGCCCCCCGGCTGCCCGGAGCCGAGGCCGCACGCGACCCGGGCCAAGCACCAGCCCAGGCACCCGCACCCGCACCCGCACCCGCACCCGCACCCGACATGAACGAGGTGGTGGGCCGGGACGACCTGCTGCTGCTCACCCTCGACACGCTCCGGTACGACGTGGCGGCGGAGCTGGCGGCGGCCGGCCGGCTCCCGAACCTGGCGGCCCGTCTGCCCGGCGGCGTCTGGGAGAAGCGGCACGCGCCCGGCAGCTTCACCTACGCCTCGCACCAGGCAATGTTCGCGGGCTTCCTGCCGACCCCGGCGGCACCGGGGCCGCACCCCCGGCTGTTCGCGAGCCGGTTCGCCGGCAGTGAGACGACCGCGGGCCGCACCTTCGTGTTCGACAGCCCCGACCTGGTGTCGGCGCTCGCCGAGCGCGGCTATCGCACGGTGTGCGTCGGTGGTGTCGGGTTCTTCAACAAGCAGGGGGCGCTCGGCAGCGTCCTGCCGGGCATGTTCCAGGAGAGCCACTGGGAGCCGGAGTTCTCCGTCGCGTCCCCCACCTCCTTCGAGTCCCAGGTGGCCCGTGCCGAGGAGGTGGTGGCAGGGCTGCCCGCCGAGCAGCGGCTGTTCCTGTTCCTCAACGCCTCGGCGCTGCACCAGCCGAACTGGTTCCATCTGCCGGGCGCCACCCGTGAGGCGGGCGACAGCCTGGCCACGCACGCGGCGGCCCTGGAGTACGTCGACCGGCACATCGGGCGGCTCTTCGCCGCGATGAGTTCGCGCCGCCGCTGCTTCGCCGTCGTCTGCTCCGACCACGGGACGACCTACGGCGACGACGGCTACACCGGGCACCGCCTGGGCCACGAGGCCGTGTGGACCGTCCCCTACAGCCACTTCTTCCTGGAGCCGTCCGCATGACCGTGACCGCGCCCCCCGTTCGCCCGTACCAGCACTACGTGTACGCCTATCCGCACAAGACGGCGTACAGGAGGCTCCCGGAGCGGCCGCGCCTTTCCGACCTGTGGGCGGGTGAGCCGAAGGCGGCCCTGTCGCTGTACGCGCACATACCGTTCTGCGAGGTCCGCTGCGGCTTCTGCAACCTGTTCACGCGGATCGGCGCTCCGGACGGGCTGACCGGACGCTACCTGGACGCCCTGGAGCGGCAGGCGATCGCCGTCCGGGACGCGCTCGGCGACACGGAGCCGGTGCGGTTCGCGAACGCCGCGTTCGGCGGTGGCACCCCGACCTATCTGGAGGCCGCGGAGCTGGAGCGGCTCTGCGACATCGCGGAGCGGCACATGGGCGCGGATCTGCGGGCGATCCCGCTGTCGGTCGAGGCGTCCCCCGCGACGGCGACGGCCGACCGGCTGTCCGTGCTGGCCGGGCGTGGCACGACGCGGCTGAGCCTCGGTGTGCAGAGCTTCGTCGAGGAGGAGGCGCGTGCGGCCGTACGACCGCAGCGGCGTGCCGCTGTGGAGGCGGCGCTGTCCCGTATCCGCGACGTCGGCATCCCGGTCCTCAACATCGATCTCATCTACGGCATCGACGGGCAGACGGCGGCCAGTTGGCGGCTCTCCCTGGACGCGGCCCTCGCCTGGCGGCCCGAGGAGATCTACCTCTACCCGCTGTACGTACGGCCGTTGACGGGTCTGGGCCGGCACGCCGACCCCGAGTCGGCGGACCGCGCCTGGGACGCCGCACGGCTGCGCCGCTACCGCGAGGGCCGTGACCATCTGCTCGCCCGGGGCTATGAGCAGGTCTCCATGCGGATGTTCCGCCGCGCGGACGCGCCGCCGCAGGGCCCGGACGACTACGCCTGCCAGACCGACGGCATGATCGGCCTGGGCTGCGGCGCCCGTTCGTACACGTCGAGGCTGCACTACTCCTTCGACTACGCGGTGGCGATGCGGGAGATCCGGGGCATCATCGACGACTACACCGCCACCGAGGACTTCGGGCGGGCCGTGCACGGCCGTGAGGTCGACGAGGACGAAGCGCGGCGCCGTCATCTGCTGCAGTCGCTGCTCCAGGCGCAGGGCCTGCCGGTGGCCGACTACCGGCGGCGGTTCGGTGCCGATCCCTACGACGACTTCCCGGCGGAACTGGAGCGGCTGGCCTCGCGCGGCTGGCTGGCGGACACGGGCGGGGCCGTTCTCAAGCTGTCCGACGAGGGGCTGGCCCACTCGGACGCCATCGGTCCCGGCTTCTTCTCCCCGGCCGTACGGGCCGCGATGGCCGACTACGAGCTGAAGTGACGGCCGCCATGGACCTGACCCTGCTGTACCGCGGGCCGCTCGCCTCGTGCGACTACGACTGCCCCTACTGCCCGTTCGCCAAGCGCCGCGACTCGACGGCACAGTTGCGGGCCGACCGCGCGGCGCTGGACCGGTTCACCGGCTGGGCGCGGGCACAGACCGACGACCGGCTCTCGCTGCTCTTCACCCCGTGGGGTGAGGGGCTGACGCGGTCGTGGTACCGGCGGGCGCTGGTCGAGCTGTCGCACGAGCCGCACATCGACCGGGTGGCGATCCAGACGAACCTCAGCTGCCGCACGGAGTGGCTGACGGAGGCCGACCGGGACACGGTGGCTCTGTGGTGCACGTACCACCCTGGCCAGACCCCGTACGACCGGTTCCTCGGCAAGACCCGACGGCTCGCCGCGACAGGGATCCGCTTCAGTGTGGGAATCGTGGGCCTGCCGGAACATCTGGAGCACGCCGGCCGGCTGCGCGCGGAGCTGCCGGCGGAGGTGTACCTGTGGGTGAACGCCGCCGAGGGCCACACCTACACCGACGAGGAGGCGGCCCTGTGGACCGCCTTGGACCCGCTGTTCCCGTTCAGCCGCCATCCGCACCGGTCGGCGGGCCGCGCGTGCCGTACCGGCTCGACGGTGGTGTCCGTCGACGGTGACGGGACCGTCAGGCGGTGCCATTTCGTCCGGGACGAACTCGGCAACCTCTACGACGGCTCCTTCCGTACGGCCCTCGCGCCCCGCGTCTGCCCGCTGGCCGTCTGCGACTGCCACATCGGCTACGTCCACCTGGAGACCCTGCCGCTGTACGACGTGTTCGCGGGAGGCGTCCTCGAACGGATACCGACCGCCGAGGCCCGTCTCGGGATGCGGTAGCGCAGGAGAGCGCTCCGCTCCCCTCACACCCGCCAGCTGTACCGGCGCTCCGGGCGCCCCGCCACGCCGTAGCGGAGGGAGACGTCCGCGGCGCCGTTGGCGTGGAAGTACTCCAGGTAGCGGCGGGCGCTGACGCGGGAGATGCCGGCGAGGGTCGCGCACTCGGTGGCGGACAGGGTGCCGTCGGCGGACCGGAGGGTGCGTTCGATGAGGTCGGCGGTCTCGACGCTCATGCCCTTGGGCAGGGCGCCGGCCGCCGAGGCCTGCGGCGCCGACGCCCCCGCGAGGACCCGGTCCACATCGGCCTGGCTCTGCACGACCGCGGTGAGCAGCCGGCCCCGCTGGGCGGCGTAGCGCTGCAGCCGGGAGCGCAGTTCCTCGAACTCGAACGGCTTGAGGAGGTAGTCGACGACGCCGTGGCGGACCGCGCCGCGCACCGTGTCGGCCTCCCGCGCGGCGCTGATGACCATGACGTCGCAGTCGTGGCCGGCCGTGCGCAACCGGGGTATGACATCGAGGCCGAAGACGTCGGGCAGGTACAGGTCGAGCAGGACGAGGTCGGGGCGCAGTTCGTCGACCGCGGCGGCCGCCTGCTCCCCGGTACTGGCGACCCCGACGACCCGGAACGGCTCGACCCGCTCGACGAAGGTGCGGTGGACTCTGGCCACCATGAAGTCGTCGTCGACGACGAGCACATCGATCGTGGGCGGCCCAGGGCTCATGGTGTCGCTCCTTCCGCCACCGCGTCGGTGAGGTGGCTGACGGTCATGCGGGCGGTGAACATCGCCCCGTCGGGGGTGTTGGTCACCGAGATCTCGCCGCCGTGGCGTTCGCAGACCAGGCGGGTGAGGGCGAGGCCGATGCCGCGTTCGCCCTCCTGGGCGGCCTTGGTGGTGAAACCGTGGGAGAACACCTCACGGGCGAGTTCGGGGGCGACGCCGGGGCCGGAGTCGCGTACGACGATCTCCACGCTGGAGGCGTCCTGGCGCAGTTCCACCTCGACCCAGGCCTCGCGGTCGCCGGGTTCGCCGGGGGCGGCAGCGGCGTCCACCGCGTTGTCGACGAGGTTGCCGACCACGGTGGCGACGTCGGCGGCGTCCTCCGGGGCGAGGCGGTCCAGCGCGGTGCTCTCGGAGATCCGCAGACTGACCTTGCGTTCGGCGGCGAGGGACGCCTTCGCCATGAGGAGCGCGGCGACCGCGGTGTCACGGACACGGCGGCTGAGGGTCATGTCGAGGGACTGCCGGTGACGGCTCAGCGCCCGGATGTAGCGGACCACTTCGTCCTGCTCGCCGATCTGGATCAGCCCCGAGATGGTGTGCAGCTGGTTGGCGAACTCGTGGGCCTGGGCGCGCAGCAGCTCCGAGGAGCTGCGGAAGGAGCCCATCTCCCGTTCCAGCCTGGCGAGTTCGGTGCGGTCCCGCAGGGTGGTGACCGAGCCGAGGTGGCGGCCGTCCTTGGTGACGGTCATCCGGTTCATGACGAGGACGCGGCCCCGGCGTATGACGACCTCGTCGCCCTTGCCGCCGGGGATCTCCTGCGCGCCCGTGAGCACGTCCCGCAGTCGCCCTTTGACGCCCAGCTCGCTCAGGCTCTTGCCGACGCAGTCCACGGGCAGGTCGAGCAGGCGCAGGCCCACCTCGTTGACGAGGGTGACCCGGTGCTGCGGGTCCAGGGCGACGATGCCCTCGGCGATGCCGTACAGCATGGCCTCGCGGTGTTCGGCGAGGCCGGCGATCTCGCGGGGCTCCAGGCCGAGGGTCTGGCGTTTGACACGGCGGGCGAGCAACCAGGAGCCGGCGACACCGAGGCCGCTGGCGACGCCCAGGTAGGCGAGGAGGTACGAGGAGGCGCCGCTGAGGCGCTGCCACACGGTCGGGGAGGCCTCGCCGACCATGACGGTGCCGAGGAGCCGGCCGAGGTTGTCGTCGGTGGCGCCGAGCACGGGCACCTGGGCGACCAGCTGACGGCTGTCGTCGAGGGTGAGCGAGCCGGACCAGCCGCGACCCCGGGCCGCGCCCTCGCCGAGCGGGAGCCGGTCGCCGATGACGGTGGGGTTGGTGGAGCTGACGATCCTGCCGTCGGCGTCGGCGACGGTGACCGAGGTGACGCCCGACTGGGTCTGGGTGGAGTTCACCAGGGGAGCCAGGGCCTCCTGGGGCAGGGCCCGGGCGAGCCCGTCGCGGACCAGGGGGTTGGCGGCCAGCTGCTCGGCGAGGGCGGTGACGCGACGCCCCTCGACCCGGTTGAAGGTGGCCGCGGACTGGGTGAGCGAGACCCCGGCGACCGCCAGCAGCACCACGACCACGATGGCGAGCTGGAGGACCAGCATCTCGCCCGCGAGGGTATGGCGGCGGAACTCGGCGACCACGACGGACTCATCTCTGGTGCGGAAGCGACGCCGGGGGCTCGGACGTCGGCTCGTGCGGTGGGTCGCACAATGATGGCGCTCGTGGGGGGTCAGGAGAAGAGAGGTGGGAGGAGAGTGCCCATAAGGTGACAGAGGCCGTGACCACAAAGACCACAACCTCCCTTGCCTTCGCAACCGGTACACGTTCCTTGATGCTGGGCACGCTGTGTCCCGGGTCACTTTCCTTCCTCGACGTACACGACTGGTGGTGACAACTCGTGCGCCTGCGCACCCCTCGGGGGCGGCACGCCCTCGCTCTGTTCGGCGCCGCCGTGCTCGTCTTCGTGGGGCCGCCGCTGCTGACGACCGGCAGCGGCGGCGACACGGGCACGCAGATACCGGGCCTGCGCTTCATGGTGCCGAACACGCCGGGCGGCGGTTACGACATCACGGCCCGCACGGCCGCGAAGAACGCCGAGGACGCCGGGCTCACGCACGGCATCGAGGTGTTCAACCTGCCCGGCGCGGGCGGCACGGTCGGGCTGAGCCGGCTGGTCAGCGAGCACGGCAACGGCAGGCTCGCGATGTCGATGGGCCTCGGCGTCGTCGGTGCCGTCCGCTCCAACGACGCGCCCAAGACCCTCGCGGACACCACGCCGATCGCGCGGCTCACCGAGGAGCAGGACGTCGTGGTCGTCGCCAAGGACTCGCCGTACCGGACCATCGACGATCTCATCGGCGCCTGGAAGGAGAACCCCGGCAAGCTCCCGGTGGGCGGTGGCTCGGCGCCGGGCGGGCCGGACCATCTGGCGCCGATGCTGATGGCCCGGGCGGCCGGGATCGCGCCGAAGGACGTCAACTACATCCCCTTCGACGGCGGCGGTGAGCTGCTCGCCTCGATCCTCGGCGACAAGGTCGCCTTCGGGGTGTCGGGGGTCGGCGAGTACCTGGACCAGATCAGGGCGGGCGAACTGCGGCCGCTCGCGGTCACCGGCCCCGAGCGCGTGGCCGGACTGGACGCGCCGACGCTCCGGGAGGCGGGCTACGACGTGAACTTCACCAACTGGCGCGGCATCGTCGCCCCGCCCGGTCTCACCGACGCCGAGCGGGACAAGCTGACCCGGCTGGTCGAAGAACTGCACGACTCCCCGGAGTGGCGGCAGTCCCTGAAACAGAACGGCTGGGACGACGCCTTCCTCACCGGCGACGAGTTCGGTGACTTCCTGGACGCCCAGGACGAACGCGTGGTGTCGGTGCTGAAGGAGCTGGGACTGTGACGACGCGCCCCACCGGCACTCCCCCGGCACCCGCGGCCGGGCGCCGGTCGTGGCTGCGGGACCGCTCCTACAGTAGTGCTGCGACCGGAAAGGTTTGCCGGACAGCTCGCGGCGTCCGGTGCAGTGCATCGCAAGGCGGAGTATCACCCGCGTACTCCGCCCACACGACGGGGCGGCCGGGCTCAGCCCGCGCCCCGCTCCGCCTCCTCGTGCAGGAACGCGCTGATCTGACCGGCGAGGCTTTCCCGGACGGTGCCGCAGGCCGGGTCGTGGAGCTCCTCGGCGACGCCGATGCCGCCGGACCACAGATAGCGCTCGGTCCACTCCTCGTCGGCCCGGAGCTGGACCTGGATGTCGAGCTGGATGAGCTGGGCCTCGGGCGCGGCGGCGTACAGGACGGCCGTGGCGCGGCGCAGCGGGTAGAGGTCAAAGCCCTCGATGAACTTGGAGTTGCGCCAGTCCAGGAAGGCGCTCTCACCTTCGGGGCCGGTGCGGATGTCGAGCTGCCCGTCCTCCAGGTGGAGGCCGACGTGGCCGGTGCCGCGGTTCTCCACGGTCACCCGGAACCGGAAGTACGTCAGTCCCTCGGCGGCGTCGTCGCCGCCTCGCGGCGGTTGTGCGGGTTCCAGGCCGTGGACGCGCACACGCAGGCCGGCCAGGTCGCCGTCGTACTCCTGCCAGTCCCCGATCACGTTGGGCTCGCGCACCGTCCACCTCTCCACGTCGGCGGGACAACTCCCGCGCTCGCGCGCACCACAGTGCCACACCTGCCGGGCGTCCGAAGTCGGGGCATAACCGCCGGTCAGAGGTGATCAAGCCGTGTGCAGCGACGATTCCCGCCAAAGGGTCCGGGGCGGGGTCCCCCACGTGCCGTACATCACGTTCGCCGCCCGTTGTGCGGATACGAGCGGGCGGCCCCGCCCGATGCGTCACGTGGCGACGACTTCCCCATTCCACGCGCGCGTGTCGGCGCCGTACGCTACGTTCGATCACCGCCGGTCACCGCACCATCGGCGGGATCGCGCGCAGGGAAGGGCTGGGGAGCAGCGCATGAGCACGTTCGGCATTGCTCCGTCGGCGCTCCCGGTCATGACCGGGGGACTCGCCGACTCACTGTTCGACACGGCGCAGCGTGATCCCGCGCTGCCGCAGATCGCGCGCCGCGAGTCCGGCGCCCCGGACGGCTGGACGCCACTCAGTGCGGCGGAGGTACGCGACGAGGTGGTGGGGCTGGCCAAGGGGCTGGTCGCCTGCGGGATCCGGCCCGGCAACCGGGTGGCCGTGATGGCGCGGACCCGTTACGAGTGGACGGTGCTCGGCGTCGCGCTGTGGTCGGTGGGCGCGGAGATCGTGCCGATCTATCCGACGTCGTCGCGCGACCAGGTGGAGTGGATCCTGCGGGACGCGGCCTGTGTGGGCGTGGTCGTCGAGGACGAGCAGAGCGTGATGACGGTCGGCTCGGTGTGCGCCAAGCTGCCGCTGCTGCGCCATGTGTGGCAGCTGGACGCCGACGCCCTGCCGCAGCTGGTCGAGGTCGGCCGGGACGTGCCGGACGCGACCGTGGACTCGTTGCGCCGCATCGTGATGCCCGACTCGACGGCGGTGATCGCGTACACCTCCGGCACCACCGGCCACCCCAAGGGCTGTGCGCTGTCCCACCGCAGTCTCGCCGGCCCCTGCGATGTCCTGTTGGCCGGATGGCGGCAGACCGCGTCGGCACCCGGGGAGCAGCCGGCGATCCTCGCCTTCCTGCCGTTCTCCCACGTCTATGGTCTGATGATCCAGGGGATGTGCCTGCGGGGCGGGCTGCTGCTCGGGCATGAGCCGGAGCTGAGCGAGGAGGCGCTGTCGGCGGCGCTGCTGTCGTTCCGGCCCACGTTCCTGTTCGGCGTCCCGTACGTCTTCGAGAAGATCTACAAGAACTTCCTGCGCAAGTCCCAGCAGGCCGGACGCGGCGCCGTGTTCGAGCGCGCGGTGCGCACCGCGCAGGACTACGCGCTCGCCGCGGAGCGGCACCGCCTCGACACGGGACCGGGTCCCGGAATGGATCTGAAGCTCCAGCACGCCTTCTACGACCGGACCGTGTACCGCAAGCTGCGTGCCGCGCTCGGCGGCCGGGTGCGCGGTGGCTGTTCCGGCGGTTCCCCCCTCAACCGCGATCTCGCGCTGTTCTACGCCGGGATCGGGATCCTCGTCCACGACGGGTACGGTCTGACGGAGACCGCGGGGGGCATCACCGCGCAGCCGGTGGGCCGGGAGAAGTTCGGCACCGTGGGCCGGCCGCTGCCGGGCACCGAGATCCGGGTGGCGCGGGACGGGGAGATCCTGGTCAACGGGCCGTCGGTGTTCCAGGGGTACATCAACGACGAGGCGGGGACCCGGGCCGCGCTCCAGGACGGCTGGCTGGCCACGGGGGACATCGGGCGGCTGGACTCCGAGGGCTATCTGTCGATCACCGGGCGCAAGAAGGACATCATCATCACCAGCGGCGGCAAGGGCGTGGCCCCGGCGCCGCTGGAGGAGCAGCTGCGGATGCACCCGCTGATCCACCAGGCGGTCGTCGTGGGCGACAACCGGCCCTGTGTGGGCGCGCTGATCACGCTGGACCCGGAGTTCCTCGCCCACTGGCGGGGAGCGCTGGGCCCCGCGAACGATTTGATGGGGCCGGAGGCACGGGAGGAGAACGCGCTGCGACAGGAGCTGCTGCGGGCGATCGCCGCTGCGAACAGCACCGTGTCGCGCTCGGAGTCCATCCGGGTCTTCCGTGTCCTCCCCGAGCCCTTCGACCTCGCCAACGGCATGCTGACCCCGTCGATGAAGCTGCGTCGGGACACCATCGTGCAGCGGTACGCGGCGGAGATCGAGACGATGTACGCGACCTCCGCGCGGGCCGCCCGCCGCTCGGTGACGGAGGACATCCCCGGCTGGGACGACTCCGACGACGTCTTCCGCCGCCCCCGCCCGTGACGACGCGGTCCGCCGCCTCCGCCCGTGCCCCCGGCGGACGTGTCTGCTTCACCCTCTGTTGACGAAACGGTCCTCCAGATGCGGAGATGCTCCAGCGGGGGCGGTCGGCCGCCCGCCCGTGAGCACCCCGTTCGACCGTGAGACGAAGGCAGAGGACCCATGGCACTGCAGATCAGCGCCACCAACCCGGAACACCCCGCGCTGCTCCTCGAACTGCCGTGGCACCTGCCCCTGGAGGAGTGGCCCGAGCACCACCTCGTGCCGCTCCCCCGCGGTATCTCCCGGCACGTCGTGCGCTACGCCCGCGCGGGCGACGAGGTGATCGCCGTCAAGGAGCTCGCCGAGCGGCCCGCGCTGCGCGAATACCAGCTGCTGCGCGACCTGGACCGGCTGGGCATCCCGGCTGTGGACGCCCTCGGCGTGGTCACCGGCCGCACCGACGACGCCGGCGCCCCGCTGGAGCCGGTGCTGATCACACGGCACCTCGGCGGTTCGATGCCGTACCGCTCGATGTTCGAGACGACCATGCGTCCGGCGACGATGCACCGTCTGATGGACGCGCTGGCCGTGCTGCTGGTGCGGCTGCACCTCACGGGCTTCGCGTGGGGCGACTGCTCACTGTCCAACACCCTGTTCCGGCGGGACGCGGGCGCGTACGCCGCGTATCTGGTGGACGCCGAGACCGGTGACCTGCACCCGCAGCTGAGCACCGGGCAGCGGGAGTACGACCTCGACCTGGCCCGGGTGAACATCAGCGGGGAGCTGCTGGACCTGGAGGCCTCCGGGGCGCTGCACCCCTCGGTGGACCCGATCGACTTCGGCAACGAGATCTGCTCCCGCTACCGCAAGCTGTGGGAGGAGCTGACGCGCACCTCGGTGTACCCGGCCGGCAAGTACCACTACATCGAGCGCCGCATCCGCCGTCTGAACGACCTGGGCTTCGATGTGGCCGAGATGCAGATCGAGCACTCCTCCAACGGTGACACGGTCACCTTCGTGCCGAAGGTGGTGGACGCGGGCCACCACCAGCGGCAGCTGCTGCGGCTGACCGGCCTGGACACCGAGGAGAACCAGGCCCGCCGACTGCTGAACGACCTGGAGAGCTGGATGGCCACCCAGGACGACTACGCGCCGGGCGACCCCCTCGGCGCCCGCCCCGAGGTGCTGGCCCACCGCTGGGTCCGCGAGGTGTTCCGCCCGACCGTGCGGGCCGTACCACCGGGCCTGCGCGGCTCGATGGACCCGGCGGAGATCTACCACCAGTTGCTGGAGCACCGCTGGTTCCTGTCGGAGCGGGCACAGCACGACATCGGCCTGGACATCGCCGTGAAGGACTACATCGACAACGTCCTGCCCAAGGCGCGCGCGGTGCTGCCGCCGCCGGTGGACGACGTCACGGCGATGTGAGCGGACCGGCTGAGTGATCGGTATGCCGACCGGCTTTCCCGTCATCCGTCAGGTCTCCGACCGGCTCGGATCGCCGCCCCGCTCAGAACGGTCTTCACCGCAAGCACCGGGTTGAGAGGCTCGACGAGTTCCCTGGTGGCGACGGCCACAAGGCGCGCGGGCGCAGCACCGTCCAGCAGCGCGCTCAGGTACTCGACGGCCTCTGCAGGCGAGAGCACGGGCAGCTTCCGGCGCAGTTCTCGCACAGCGTGCATGCGTCCGCGTGCAGCGGCGACTTGGCGTACCGCATCGTGCAGATCGTCCACTGCGGTGCGTACCGGCAACCCACGTATGCGGGCTCGGTAGTCGGTCTCCCAGGCGCCGGTTCTGGCGGATACGACGCCGATCCGGTGCAGTCCCCCATCGACGCGGTCAACCAGGTACGGCCCATTTCCGACCAGCGCGTACTTCGAGTTCCGGGTGCGTAGGAAGGCCGCGGACTGCCAGGAGACGATCCACACCAGCTCGTGCTCCTTGACACGGACCACAGCCATCCTCACCGCGTCCGCGCTGACGGCCCGCCACTTCTGATAGTCGCACTCCAGCTGTTCCTGGACAGCCCGAAGGGCGGCCTCTCGCTCGATCACGTGCGCAGCATCCCGTGAGGGCCTTTCTCTCGGCCAGTGAATTCGCGCGGCCCCCGGCCGTGGACGAGGGGCCGGACACGGACCTGGAGCGCCTGCGGACCCCGTCCCGATGGGCGAGGCGGGTCGTGGACCTGTGGCCGCCGCCAGCGCAAAGACCCACGGGCTGGGGCCGGTGCTGGGGCCGCCCATGCGGTTCCGCGGCCGGCCTGTGTGGCCGGGGCGGGGGGTGACCTCGCCGTTCACCCGACGCCGCTCAGTCGTGCGGAACCACGGCCACCGGGCAGCCCGCGTGGTGGAGGACGCCGTGGGCGACCGAGCCGATGCGGGCGCCGACGGCCGTACGGCGGGCGCGGCGGCCCACGACCATCAGCTGGGCGTGCCCGGCCACGGAGAGCAGGACCTGACCGGCGCTGCCGATCTCCACGTGTTCGGTGACCGGTACGTCGGGGAAGCGGTCCCGCCACGGCTGGAGGGCGGCGGCCAGTGCCTTCTTCTCGTACGGTTCGAGGCCGCCCGCCTCGTCGAGCAGCTTCAGCGAACCGGGGCTGTACGCGTACAGCGGGGGCAGGGTCCAGGCGCGGACCGCGCGCAGGGCGGCGCCTCGGGCAGCCGCGGTCTCGAACGCGAACCGCAGGGTGGCGGCGCTGTCCTCGGGTGTGCCGTTCTGGCCGACGACGACCTCGCGTCCGGCGGCCTCGGCGGAGGCATCGTCCCCGGCGCGGACGAACACGACAGGGCGCGGGGAGTCGACGAGGACCTGCTGTCCGACGGAGCCGAGGAGGAAGCCGACCACCGCTCCGTGGCCGCGCGAGCCCAGCACCAAGGTCTCCGCGTGCTCCGCGGCGGCGGTCAGGGACTCGACGGGCGGACCCTCGACGAGGTCCGTCGAGATCTCCAGGTCCGGGTTCCGCTCGGACACGCTCCGCACGGCCTCGGCAAGCGCGTCCAGTGCCCACCGGGCCTGTCCGTCCCGGTCCACGGTGATCGCCTCGTGCGGCTGCCACTGCCAGGCGTGCACCACTCGGAGCGCTGTGCCCCGGCGTACGGCCTCCCGGCCGGCCCACGCCAGTGCGGCGAGGCTCTCGGACGTACCGTCCACTCCGGCAGTGATCGGGCGCGTCGACATCGGCCACCTTTCTTCGTCTCATCAGGCTGACGGGCCCAGTCTTCACTACCCTCGCGCCATGGACCTGAACTGGGAGCAGGTTGTGGTGGACGCCGCCGATCCGGTGGCCCTCGGGCGCTGGTGGGCCGAGGCGCTCGGGTGGGTGGTCGTGAACGACTCGCCCGAGGAGTACGAGATCCGTCCGGCGCCCGACCGGTTGCCGGGACTCCTGTTCACCCCGGTCCCCGAGGCGAAGACGCTCAAGAACCGGCTGCACCTCGACTTCCGTCCCGTGGACCAGGCGGCGGAGGTCTCCCGTCTCCTCGCCCTCGGTGCCCGGCACGCGGACGTCGGGCAGGGCGCCGAGACCTGGGTCGTTCTCATGGACCCGGAGGGCAACGAGTTCTGTGTCCTCTCCGGTCGCCGGGCCTGAGGGGCGGCCCGCACGGGCCCCGGTGCCGAGGAGACCGCGAAACCGCGCGAACCCGAACATCCGAACATACGATGAGCGCATTGGCTCGGGGCGGGAGGCATATGACTCAGGCAGTCGGTCCGGCGCGGAACGTGATCCTCACCGTGGATGACGATCCGGGGGTGTCGCGTGCGGTGGCCCGGGACCTGCGGCGGCGATACGGCGAGTCGTACCGGATCGTGCGGGCCGAGTCCGGCGAGGCTGCCCTGGAGGCGCTGCGGGAGCTGAAGCTGCGCGGCGACCAGGTGGCGGTCGTCCTGGCCGACTACCGGATGCCGCAGATGAACGGCATCGAGTTCCTGGAGCAGGCCCTGGACGTGTATCCGGGGGCCCGCCGGGTCCTGCTCACCGCGTACGCCGACACCAACGCCGCCATCGACGCGATCAATGTGATCGACCTCGACCACTATCTGCTGAAGCCGTGGGACCCGCCGGAGGAGAAGCTCTATCCGGTCCTGGACGACCTGCTGCAGGCGTGGCGGGCGGCCGACCGGACCTGCGTCGGCACGACGAAGGTGGTGGGGCACCGCTGGTCCGCGCGGTCCTCGGGCGTCCGGGAGTTCCTGGCCCGCAACCAGGTGCCGTACCGCTGGTTCTCGTCCGACGAGCCGGAGGGGCGGCGGCTGCTCGCCGCGGCCGGCGCGGACGGGCAGCGGCTGCCGCTCGTCGTCACGCCGGACGGTACGCCGCTGGTGGCGCCGGAGGACCCGGAACTGGCCGAGCGGGTGGGGCTGGCGACGACACCGGCGGAGGAGTTCTACGACCTGGTCGTCATCGGCGGTGGCCCGGCCGGGCTGGGCGCCGCCGTGTACGGGGCCTCGGAGGGGCTGCGGACGCTGCTCGTCGAGCGGTCGGCGACCGGGGGCCAGGCGGGGCAGAGCTCGCGGATCGAGAACTACCTCGGCTTCCCCGACGGGGTGTCCGGCGCACAGCTCACGGAGCGGGCCCGGCGGCAGGCCACCAAGTTCGGCGCGGAGATCCTGACCGCCCGTGAGGTCAGCGGCCTGGAGGTGAACGGGGCGGCGCGGACCATCCGGTTCTCGGACGGCTCGGCCGTCGCCGCGCACAGCGTGATCCTGGCGACCGGCGTGTCGTACCGACAGCTCGACGCGCCGGGCTGCTCCGACCTCAACGGCTGCGGCGTGTTCTACGGCTCGGCGCTCACCGAGGCCGCCGCCTGCCAGGGGCACGACGTGTACATCGTGGGCGGCGCGAACTCGGCGGGGCAGGCCGCGATGTACCTGTCCCGCGGCGCGAAGTCGGTGACGCTGCTCGTCCGCGGGGATTCACTGACGGCGTCCATGTCGCACTACCTGATCCAGCAGCTCGCGGAGACACCCAACATCTACGTCCGCACCGGCACGGTCGTCGAGGCCGCGCACGGCACCAACCAGCTGGAGCGGCTCACGCTCAGGGACGTCGCGAGCGGGCACGAGGAGCTGGTGGACGCGCAGTGGATGTTCGTGTTCATCGGCGCCGAACCGCTCACCGACTGGCTGGACGGGACCGTACTGCGCGACGAGCGCGGCTTCATCCTGGCCGGGCCCGACATGACCGTGGACGGGGGCCCGCCGGCGGGCTGGGAGCTGGACCGGCCGCCGTACCACCTGGAGACCAATGTGCCCGGCGTGTTCGTCGCCGGGGACGCCCGGTACGAGTCCGCGAAGCGGGTCGCGTCCGCCGTGGGAGAGGGAGCGATGGCCGTCATGCTCGTGCACCGTTATCTGGAGCAGTCATGAGCTCCGCCCGGGTTCCGGGAATGCTGTCGTGAGCGGGCAGCCGCTGGACTGCGACCGGGCGGAGCTCGGCACGCTGTTCCTCTTCGAGAAGCTGTCGCCCGAGCAGTTGGACCGGTTGTGCCGTGAGGGCCGGGTGGAACGATTCGAACCCGGCTGGGTCTACCGTGAGGGCGAGCCCGCGACCTGCTTCTTCGTGCTCCTCCAGGGCACGCTGGTGATGTCGCGGCAGGTCGGCGACGACGACGTGGAGCTCAACCGGACGTCGCAGCGCGGGGTGTACGCGGGCGCCTTCCAGGCGTATCTGGGCGACCAGGCCGACCAGGCCCGCTACAAGGGCTCGATGCGGGTCATCGAGCCGTCCCGGTTCTTCATCCTGCCCTCGGCCTCCTTCGCCGAGATCATGCGCGAGTGGTTCCCCATGGCCGTGCATCTGCTGGAGGGGCTGTTCTTCGGCAGCCAGAACACCCAGCGGACCATCGGGCAGCGCGAGCGGCTGCTGGCGCTCGGTTCGCTGTCGGCGGGCCTCACCCATGAGCTCAACAACCCGGCCGCGGCAGCCGTACGGGCCACGTCCGCGCTACGAGAACGGGTGGCCGGGATGCGGCACAAGCTGGGTGCGATCGCCTCGGGGTCGTACCGGCGCGAGACACTGGAGTCGCTGGTCGAGCTCCAGGAGCGGACCGCCGAGCAGGTCTCCAAGGCCATGCCGCTCAGCCCGCTGGAGGCGGCCGACCGGGAGGACGAGCTGACGGACTGGCTCGACGACCACGGCATCGCGGGCGGCTGGCAGCTCGCGCCGAACTTCGTGCAGGCCGGACTCGACACCGACTGGCTGGACCGGGTCGCGGCGGCGGTGGACGAGCACACCCTCGAAGGGGCGGTGCGCTGGCTCAACTACACGGTCGAGACCGAACTGCTGATGAACGAGATCGAGGACTCCACGACCCGGATCAGCCAGCTCGTCGACGCGGCGAAGCAGTACTCCCAGCTGGACCGGGCCCCGTACCAGAACGCCGATGTGCACGAACTCCTCGACAGCACACTGCTGATGCTGTCCGGGAAGATCGGGGAGCGCATCGGGGTCGTGAAGGAGTACGACCGCACACTGCCGAAGATCCCCGCCTATCCGGGTGAGCTGAACCAGGTGTGGACGAACCTGATCGACAACGCGGTCGCCGCGATCAATGACACCGGTGGCGAGGGAACGCTGACGGTGCGCACGGCCCGCGACGAGCGCGACCAGCTGCTCGTCGAGTTCCGTGACACGGGGCCGGGCATCCCGGCCGGCATCCGCGGCCGTATCTTCGACCCGTTCTTCACGACCAAGCCGGTCGGGCAGGGCACCGGGCTGGGCCTCGACATCTCCTGGCGGATCGTCGTCAACAAGCACCACGGGCACATCGACGTCCACTCCGAACCCGGCGACACCCGCTTCCAGGTCTTCCTGCCGCTGACGGCGCCCGCGCCGGACCTCGACCTCACCCTCGCCCCCGAATCCGAAGCGCCCGAGGAGACGTCATGAGCCTGCCTGCCGGGATCGATCCCGCCGTACCGCCGAGCGGGGACGGCTGCGTGGAGTGCGACGCCGCGGGCGGCTGGTGGTTCCACCTGCGGCGCTGCGCCCAGTGCGGGCACATCGGCTGCTGCGACTCCTCCCCCGCGAAGCACGCCACCGCGCATGCCGCGGCCGCCGGGCACCCGTTCGTCCAGAGCTACGAGCCGGGCGAGACGTGGTTCTGGAACTACGAGACGTCCGAGATGTACGAGTCGGGCCCCGACCTGGCGCCGCCGCACAGCCACCCGGCGGACCAGCCGGCACCGGGCCCCGCGGGCCGCGTGCCGTCGGACTGGGCGCAACGCCTGGGGTGAGCCGGGGTGACTGGTGGCCGGCGGGTTCGGGTGCGTTGGCGGCTGCGGTTAGGTGGGGGTTGTTCGCACGGTTCCCCGCGCCCCTGAGCTGCTGGGCATCCGATGTCGCTTGACCTCCGCGCCGTCGTGGATCAAGGTCGAGGCAGAACGCCGGGCCGGCCGGCGTCGGCAAGGGCATCGTGGAACGGGGTGGATGGGTTGATCGGGCTCTCCGAGATCCGGGCGGCGGCCGAGCGGATCGCCGATCACGTCGTACGGACGCCGACCGTACGGAGCCCTGGGCTCAGCGAGTTCCTCGGCGTACCGGTCACCGCCAAGCTGGAGCTGTTGCAGCGCACCGGCTCCTTCAAGGCCCGCGGCGCCACCGCGAAGCTCCTGTCGCTGACCGAGGCGGAACGGGCGGCCGGCGTCGTCGCGGTGAGCGGCGGCAACCACGGCATCGCCCTGGCCCACATGGCGGCGGCCCTGCACGTCAAGGCGACCGTGGTGATGTCCCGGACCGCGCCCAGGCGGTCCACGGAACTCGTCGAGGCCGCCGGCGCGTCGCTGCGGCTCACCGACGGCATGGCCGAGGCGTTCGCGCTCACGGAGCGGTTGCGGGCGGAGGGCCTCACCCTCGTCCACCCGTTCGACGACGAGGTGGTGATCGCCGGTCAGGGCACCGTCGGCCTGGAGTTCGCCGAGGACACCGGGGCCACAGGGGCCACAGGAGGCGCAGGGGGCGCCGGGGAAGTGACGGACGTGCTCGTCAGCATCGGCGGAGGCGGTCTGATCGCCGGTGTCGCCGCCGCGTTCAGGGCACTGCGCCCGGAGGTCCGCGTCTGGGGGGTGGAGACCGAGGGCGCCACCTGCATGAGCGAGGCCCTGGCGGCGGGCGGGCCCGTCACCGTCGATCTCTCCTCGGTCGTCACCACGCTCAGCGCCCCCTCCGCCTCCCGCCTCACCTACGACCATGTGTCCGCGCTCGTCGAGGACGTCCTCGTGGTGCCGGACGCCGAGGCGGTCCGCGGTGTTCTGGACCTCGCCGAGCACGCCAAGGTGTGGGCGGAGCCGGCCGCCGGCTGTCTGCTGCCCGCCGCCCGGCGGGTCGTGGAACGTGTCGGCAAAGGGGCCCGGCTCGGCCTGGTGGTGTGCGGGGGCAACACGACCCCGGCGGACATCACGGAGTGGGCACGGCGGTTCGGCTTGTGACGTCCGCCGTGCCCGTCTGCGCCAACCAGCTTGGTCCCCACAGCACTTGAGGACGTTCGCGGAGGCGCCCGGCATAATGCCCGGGTGACCACCCCCACTCCTTGTCCGGTCTCCCCCACTGCCGGGCGCACCCCCGTTGTCATCGTCGGCGCGGGGCCCGCCGGGCTCACCGTCGGCAACATCCTGCGGGCCGCCGCCGTGGACTGTGTGGTCCTGGAGACCGAGAGCCGGGAGTTCATCGAGCGGCGGGCGCGCGCCGGCTTCCTGGAGGAGTGGGCGGTACGCGCACTGGAGCGGCGGGGGCTGGCCGACCGCCTCGTGGAGCGGGCGCCGGTGCACACCGAGTTCGAGTTCCGCTTCGACGGCGAGCGGCAGCGGTTCCCGTACACGGAGCTCACCGGGCACCACCACTACGTGTATCCGCAACCATTGCTGGTGACGGATCTGGTGCGGGAGTACGCGGACGTCCGGGGCGGCGACATCCGCTTCGGTGTACGCGACGTGGAGCTTCACGACCTCGACGGCGGGCACCCCTCGGTGTCGTACACGGACGCGGAGACGGATGAACGGCGGCTGGTGCGCTGTGAGTTCGTCGCGGGCTGCGACGGCGCGCGCGGGGTCACCCGGACGGCGCTGCCCGCCGAGCACACGACCGTCGCCCGGCATGACCACGGCGTCGGCTGGCTGGCACTCCTCGCTGAGGCCCCGCCGTCGTCGGACTGTGTGATCCTCGGCGTCCATCCGCGAGGCTTCGCCGGGCACATGGCCCGCAGCCCCGACGTCACCCGCTACTACCTGGAGGTCCCGGCCGGCGACGACCCGGCGAACTGGCCGGACGAGCGGGTCTGGTCCGAGCTGCACGCCCGCTTGGCGGTGACCGGCGCCGAGCCGCTCACGGAGGGGCCCCTGGTCGAGAAGCGGGTCCTGGACATGCACAACTACGTCACCGAACCGATGGCGTACGGGCGGCTGTACCTGGCGGGCGACGCCGCCCACCTGGTCGCGCCGATCGCCGCGAAGGGCATGAACCTGGCGCTGCACGACGCCCTGCTGCTCGGGGACGCCCTGGTGGCGTATCTGGGCGAAGGCGACGACAGCGGGCTGCGCGGGTACTCGGCGGCCTGTCTGCGGCGGGTCTGGCACTACCAGGAGTTCTCGCAGTGGCTGGCGGAGCTGCTGCACGGCCCGTCGTCCGGTGACCCCTTCCGGGCCGGCACGGCGAGAGCCAGGCTGCGGCGCGTCCTGCGCTCTCCCGCCGCCGCGTCGACGTTCGCCGAACTGTTCATCGGCAAGGACACCGATCGCTAGAAGGCTCCGGCCCGTCAGCCCGTCAGTGGATGTCGCAGCATTCGTCCCTGCGCATCAGCCGGCCCACCTCCAGCCAGTGCTCGTCGCTCTCGGCGGCCTTCGCCCGGCGCGCGGTCGGCCGGTACGCGGCCACCAGGTCCTCGGTGGAGTAGTGGGTGCCGCCCCTGAGGACCGACACGGTCCGCACGAGACTGTCGAAGTCGGTGAAGGGGTCGCCGTCGACGACGGTCAGATCGGCGAGCCTGCCCGGCTCGACGGTGCCGAGATGGTCGTCGAGACCGAACAGCCGGGCCGGCATGACGGTCGCCGTGCGCAGGGTCTCGGCGGGGCTCAGGCCTCCGGCGTGCAGGGCACGCAGGGCGAGGTGGAGGAAGAGGCCGACGGGGCGGAGCGGCTGGTCGGTGCCGAGGGCCACCAGACCGCCGGCCGCGAGGATCCGCCGGTAGACGTCGGTCTCGGTGCGCAGCGCGGCGAGCTGGGCGGGCGTGGGAGGGGTGCCCGCGGACTGTCGTACGGAGACGGCGTCCCACGGGGGCATCACGACAGTGACCCGCGGGTCGTCGGCGAGGGAGGGGTCCGCGCCGAGGAGCGGCGCTGCGGTGAAGGGCGTCGCGATGAGGGAGAAGCCGACGCCGTGGGCGCTGTAGACCTCCTCCACGTCCTGGTGGGCGCGCCCGGTGGTGGTGAGGGCGTGCCCGAACTCGGCGCGCTGGGTGGCCTGGAGGTGGGTGGTCAGGTCCTGGCCGAGCTGGACCCCGGGTGACAGCAGATGGCTTCCGGTGCGGACGCCGAGCCGTTCGTGGGCGAAGCGCGCCGCCTCGCTCATCACCCAGCCGGGTGCCCGGACGTAGGTCTTGACGAAGTCCCAGTCGAGCGCGGCGCCCCGTTCCAGGGAGCGGCGGAGGCCGGCCCTGGTGCGGTGGGCGCGCCCCATGCTGTAGGCGACGCGGGCGCCGTCGAGGAGTTCACCGGTGGTGAGCAGCCGGGGCCCGGCGAGCCGGCCGGCGGCGACCTCCTCGCGGATGCGGACCTGTTCGTAGGCGAAGCCGCCGAGGGAGACGGCGGTGGTGACGCCGTAGGTGAGCTGGCCGGCGGCCTGGCGGCTGCCGTAGGTGCTGTGCCAGGGGTGGGTGTGGGTGTCCCACAGGCCGGGGAGCACGGTGTGCGCGGAGGCGTCGACCCGGTGGAGGGTGGCCCGGCGGCCGGTGCGGTGGGCTTCGACGGCGGTGATGCGGCCGCCGTGTACGACGATGTCGACGTCCTCCCGGACGGTGTCGCCGGTGCCGTCCCAGAGCCGCCCGGCGTGGACAACCGTGTCGGCGGGGGTGCTCCGGGGGCGGTCGAGGGGCACGCGGACGGTGCGGGTGCGGCCGTCGGCGATGTCGAGGAGGCGGAGCCGGGTGCCGGAAAGGTGCAGGAGGGTCCTGGAGTCGCCGGACCAGGTGGGGTGGTCGGCGGGTTCGGTGGTGAGGGTGCTCAGTTCGCCGCGTGGGGTGCCGTCGGCGGCGACGGGCAGCAGGCACAGCGCGGACTCGACGATCACGGCCATCCAGCGGCCGTCGGGCGACCAGACGGGCCCGGAGTCGTAGCGGTCGGCGATGGAGGCGTGCGGGGCGACCGCGTGCAGACGGTCGGCCCCGGTGGTGGTGTCGACGACCCGGATGAGGTTGTAGCCCTCCCGGAAGCGCGCCCCCAGACGGTTGCGGTCGCACAGGGCGAGGTACCTGCCGTCGGGGGACCAGCTCGGTCTGCCGGGCAGCCCGCCACCGCCCAGAGGTGAGGCGAGGACGCGTTCCTCGCCGCTCGCCAGGTCGCGGACGACGAGGCGTCCGGTCAGGTCGAGGCAGGCCAGTCGGCCTCCGTCGGGCGAGAGAGCGGGCATGACACGGCCACCGGTCGCGAGGGCGGTCTCCTCGCCGGTGGCGAGATCGTGCCGGTACACGCCGAGCAGGCCGTCGCGGTCGTCGGCGTAGACGAGAAAACGCCCGTCGCGGGACCAGGAGGGCGCGAGGAGGCAGCGGGTCGGCGGGGACGTCCGCAGCCGCCTCGGGGGACGTCCGCCCGAGGTCCCGGCCAGCCAGAGCGCGTTGAGGGCGGCGAACGCGACGCTCCGCCCGTCGGGCGAGAGCGCGGGCAGATGGATGCCGCGCACGGGCCCGACCCGTGTCTGCCCGAGGTCGTACTCCTTGACGCGGTAGCGCGGCCGGTCGACGGGGAGCACGCCCTCGAAGGGGATGGTGTCGGGCTGCTCGGGGCGGTCGGGGCGGACGAGGGTGAACTGTCCGTCCAGGGTGATCAGCAGTGCCCCGTCGGGTGTCCAGCGCGGCGGTACGGGGGCGATGTCGCCGTCGACGCGGACCGGCTCGCCGTCGACGACGAGCGTGCACGAGCCGTTGGGTGAGGCGGTGGTGCGCAGGTGGGCGAGGCGGCCGTCGGGGGCGACGGCGGGCGTCATGACCTGCGCGGCCCCGGTCCCGGTGTGTTCGACGGTGACCGGGCCGGTGCCGTCGGCGGACACGGCGGCGATGGTCCGGGACTCGACGCCCGTGCCCGAGGCGGAGGTGACGACCTTGGCCCGCACGAACAGCAGCCGGCTGCCGTCGGGTGACCAGGTGGGGTCGAAGTCCTCCCAGCCGCCGTCCTGGAGGGGGCCCTCCTGGCCGGGGAGGCCGGTGACGCGGGTGATGTCCCCGGTGGCCAGGTGCAGGACGTGGATGCGGTACGGACTGCCCGTCACGGGGTCGCCGCCGCGTTCGGAGCCGAAGGCGATCCGGGTGCCGTCGGGCGACCAGGCGGGCCCCCGGTCGTCCCAGGGTCCGTGGGTGCGCTGCCGCAGGCCGGTGCCGTCGGGGCGCATGGTCCACAGGTGGAAGCCGCCGCCCTGGTAGGCGCAGAAGGCGACGAGGGAGCCGTCCGGGGAATGCGTCGGCCGGTTGGGTTCCAGTCCGGCCGGGGTGAGGGGGACCGCCTTGCCGCCGCCTCGGGGCAGGGACCACAGCTCGCTCTGCACCTCGGCGATCAGGGTGTCGCCGCCGGGTGCGGGGGTGGCCGCGCCGTTGGTGGCCCGGGTGAAGGTGAGAGCGAGACCGGCAGCGGTCGCGGCGCGGTCACGGGCGGCTGCGGGCGTCGCCGAGGCCGCGGCACCGAGGACCGCTGCGGCGCCGGTGGCGGCGAGGAGTTGACGGCGGCTCAGGGAAGGGGCGGGGCTGCTGTGGTCAGGGGCCATGACGTGTCACGCTTGCGCACCATGAGCCCCGGGGGCAACCACACCGTTCACGCCGGCCGCGGACGTCACCCGCCCGCGTGACGGTGCCGGATCCACGCCGGCAGCGCGAACCAGCACAGCAGGTACCAGACGAGCACACACGCCACCAGCCAGGGCACATAGCCGTCGTCGCTGGCCACGCGCAGGATCAGCAGCAGCGCGGCGGTCATCGTGGCCAGCAGGAGGATCAGGCCGACCACGGTCAGCCGGGCGGCCCAGAGCACGGCGGCCGGTTTGATGCGGCGGCCGGCGACGATCCGGTGGAAGGAGACGGGGCCGATGAGGGCGCCGGTGGCGGCGGCGCCGAGGACGACTGTCACGATGTAGATGGTCTGCTCGGTCTGCGCCAGCTCCGCGTAGCGCGGGGTGAACACGACCGTGAGCAGGAAGCCGAACAGGATCTGCACCCCGGTCTGGGCGACCCGTACCTCCTGGATGAGTTCGCCCCAGCGGCGGTCGGCGCGCTCGTCCGCCGTCTCGTCGCGGCCTCGCTCCGGAGTGGCGTATCCGTTGTCGGTCCCCTCGGGCACGGCGTCCTCCAGGCTCGGTGGGTGTCCTCCTTCCTGGATGGCGCCGCGCCCGGCACAGGCAAGCGGGAACATCGACCACTTCACTCGCATGAGTGAACCCGCTCGGTGCATCGGCCAGTTGTGCCCTGTCCCAGCCCGGCGTGACCCTTCCTCGACGGGCTGTTCGCGTGAGCGAATATCAGACCCGCCGCCAGCGCGCCATCGCGAACGAGAAGAGGCCGAACAGGACGAGGCCCGCCGCGACACAGGCCAGGAGCGCGGGTCCCGCGGGGGTGTCGGCGAAGGAGCGCAGGGTGTCGTCCAGGCCCTTGGCCTTGTCCGGCTCGTAGTCGATGGCGGCCCGGACGGCGAAGGCACCGGCCGCGGCGAACACCACGCCCCGCGCGGCCCCGCCGCCTACCCCGGTGATGTCCACGACGCGACGGGTGCGGCGCGACATCTCACCGAGCTGCAGGTGCTTGTGGTAGGAGCGCATCAGGGCCCGGGCGGCGATCCAGACGCCCGCGACGATCACTCCGACCCCCGCCGCGCCGACCAGCCACTGGCCGGCGGGGAGCTCCAGGGCGCGGGCCGTCACGTCCTTGGACTGCTCGTCGCTGGAGCCCCCTGCTCCGCCGCTCGCGCCGCCCGAGCCTGCCGCGAACATCAGCACCGAGTAGGCGACGAAGGCGTAGAAGACGAACCGCGCGGCGGAGGCCAGCCGCTTGGTCCACTTGCGGCCGTCCGGGCCCGCCGCGCCGAACACCGCCTCCGACAGCCGCCACAGGGCCATGCCGACCACGCCGATGCCCAATGCCCACAGCAGGACCGAGCCCAGGGGCTTCTCGGACATCTCCTCCAGTGCGCCCTGCCGGTCCGCCTGCTGCCCGCCCTCGCCGAAGGCGATCTGCAGGGCCAGTGCCCCGACCAGCAGATAGATGACTCCGCGTGCCGTCAGCCCGGCCCTGGCCGCACCCTCCGTCGCGGAACCGCGGGCCGCCTGCCCGCTGCCCACCCCCACTGCCGTCATCAGCTCTCCTGTCGTCCTTCGAGCCGCAGCTGCAGGCTCACTTCCTGGTCACCGGCGTCCACACCCACCTGCCGCACCGAATAGCTCTCCTCCAGTGCTGCCCGCAGCATCCGTACGGCGGGCGGGCTGCCCTGCACATCGACGGTGACGGGGCCGGACAGCCGTGCGGCGGGTTCCTCGGCGCCGGCGGGGACGGCCGCCGTGTCGTAGGTGCCGGTCCACATGGTGGGCCGGTCGCCTGCGGTCTCGTGCGGCGGGTCCTCGGGACGCCGGTCCGACTCGAAATGGGCGCACAGGCACGCGAAGACACGCTCGGCGTCCTGTGCGGAGCAGTCGCAGAGCACGACCTCGACCTGTGACACGGGCAGACGTGGCAGAGTCACGAGCCTTCTCCCTGGTGTGGACGACAGCGTGCGGGTACCCCCATGGTGGGCCCGAAACAGGGTTGCCGCAGGTCGCGCACCGGTCGACCGCCCGCAGCGGTGTCCACGCGCACCGGGCGCCCGGCCCGGAGGGTGACCTGGGACCCGCCCGTGACCGCGCTGACCGTGGGCTATGTTGAGTGGTCGTGGGAGACGAAGGAGGCACGCGGGTGCCATCGCCGCAGCAGGCACGCGCGCAGGCATCAGCGATCACGTCCGGGCGGACCGCCGAGGAGACCGAGCCGTCGCCCACGGCCCGGCTCAGGGAGCTGTTCGACGGGCCCCGGCTCTCCCCCGGGCAGCGGCGCATCGCCCAGTACCTCATCGAGCACATCACCGAGGCCGCTTTCCTGTCGATCACGGACCTCGCGGACCGCGTCGGCGTGAGCCAGCCCTCGGTGACCCGGTTCGCCGCCGCCGTCGGCTTCAGCGGTTATCCCGCGCTGCGGGAGCGGCTCCAGGCCATCGCGCTCGCCGCCCTCGGCAGCGCGCCCGGTGCGCCCGCGCCGGACCGCAGCAACGAACTCCAGGCCGCCGTGGACGCCGAGATCGAGAACCTGGAGAACCTGCGGCGCGACTTCGCCGACCCGGACCAGGTGATCGAGGTGGGCCGCGCCCTGTCCCGCTCGACCCCGCTGACCGTCCTCGGCCTGCGGATCTCCGGCGCCCTCGCGGAGTACTTCGCCTACGCCGCCCGCCGCATCCACCCCGACGTCCGGCTCGTGACCAAGGGCGGCACGGTCGCCTACGACGCCCTGCTGCAGTCCCGTGAGGCGGGTGGCACCTGGCTGCTGGCGTTCTCCATGCCCCGCCACGCGCAGGAGACGCTCACCGCGCTGCGGGTCGCGCGCACGGCCGGGCTGAGGGTGGCCCTGGTGACCGACCTGGGGTTCGGACCGCTCGTGGACGAGGCCGACGCCGTCTTCGCCACCGGCACCGGATCACGCCTGGTCTTCGATTCCTACGCCGCCCCGGTGATGATGTCCTCGGCGCTGCTCCAGGCCATGACGGACGCCGATCCGGAACGCACCCAGGCGCGGCTGGAGGCGTACGAGCAGGTCTCCGAGCAGCATCAGTTCTTCCTCAGGGACTGAGTCCCCCTACGTCCCGACAGCACGGGCTTATTCAGATCTTTTCCGGCATGAATTTTTTCATGCCCTTGCAAACTCATCGGTATATATAAATACTGCTCCCGGATCGCGGCCCGGTGGGACACCGGGACGCGTCGTCCGCCCGGGACCGTCCGCTCCTACCCACCACGGCGCCCCGGGTGCAGCGGCCCCGGCCATCCCCTAGACCGGGGCCGCCCGGACTCCACCTGTTGGACTTTTTCGCGTCGATGCAAGACCGGAGCGTTGAACATGGCCCTCACCACCTCGCCGATCCGCACGGACTGGCCGTGCCAGGTCAAGACACCCGGTAGCTACGACTGGGAGCGGTCTGCGGCCAAGTGGTTGCGCGAGCTGGTGCCGGCGCGTTACGGCAGCTACCCGGCGATGATGCGGCACCCCGTGCTGCTCGCCCGGCACGCCCAGATCCAGGTCCAGCACGAGATCCGGGTCGCCCGCACGGCCCTGCAGACCGCCCGCTCCGAGCTGCCCGGCCTCGGGATGTCCGAGTCGGTCATCGAGCACACGATCAAGATGTACGCGGCCGAGGTCATGCAGCTGAGCCACATCGCCCGCTCCATCCGGGCGGTCAGCCAGGCCCTCGTGGACCACAACCACGCCCGCGCCTCGCACTGACACGTGCGTCCGGACGCGGTAGGCGGCGCCCGTGCCGGGAAGACGATGAGAAGGTACGGGTACGTACGAGCGAGGGGCGGGACCGATGGACTCCTGGACCTGGGGTGTGATCGTCGCGGTCGTGGTGGTCGCGGCCGCCGTCCTCGGCGTGGCCGTATGGCTGCTCCTGCGACTGGTGCGCACCCGGCGTGACCTCCAGCGGGCCGGACTCCCCACCGGCCCCAAGTGGGTGTTCTGGGGCGCCGTCCTCTATCTCGTCCTGCCGACGGACGTGCTGCCCGACCCGGTGTACCTCGACGACATCGGCGTCCTGCTGCTGGCCCTGAAGTCCCTGCGCTCCGGACGGCAGGACGCCCTGGCCGCCGAGCGCGGTGACGGCACGGGAACCGCCCTGCGGGGGTGAGACGTTGTCGGGCTGACGGTCACTGCGACGGACGGCCCCGATGAGCGAGCTGGTACCCGGGGGCAATGTGCCCCTGCCGCACGGCACCCTGACGATCAGGGTGCCCGGCCCCTTCGACGTCTCCGCCCTCGTCACCGACGACACGGGCAAGGTCCGCGGCGACACCGACTTCGTCTTCTACAACCAGCCGACGGCGCCCGGCGCCCGCCTCGCAGGCACGACCCTGACGGTGGATCCGCCCGCGCTGCGCGCCGGAGCGACCCGCCTCACCGTCGTGATCAGCCCGGCCGAACCGGGCACGCCCCTCGGCGGCCTCCCCGCTCCGACCCTGCTCGTCACCGGTGTCGACGGCCGCGCCCTCGCCCGCTTCACCCCGCCGAGGCCCCAGCGGGAGACGGTACTGCTGCTGGCGGAGCTGTACCGCCGGGGGCCGGGCTGGAAGCTGCGGGCCCTGGGGCAGGGGTATGCGGACGGACTGGCCGGCGTGGCGAGGGACTTCGGGGTCGACGTCGTGGAGGACACGGCAGCTCCGCCCCGGGGAGGGCGCGACGCCGCGACCCGGGCGGCTCCCCGGCATGGCGTCACCCCGCCCGCACCGCCCCGCACCGCGCCCACGGCCCCGCGGGCCGCCTCCCCCGACGGCTTCCTCGCTCTGGTCAACTCCGCCCGGGCCTCAGCCGGTTCCCCTCCCGTATCGCTCAGCCCCCGCCTCACGGCCGCGGCGCAGGAGCACGCCGCCGCGATGGCCGCACAGGGCCGGCTCGCCTCGGAAGGGGCGGACGGGCTCTCCGTCCACCAGCGGGTCGCCATCGGCGGCTACCGCTGTCTGACCGTCGGCGAGCACCTGGTCTCCGGTCCCCGCACTCCGGCCGAGTTCGTGGACTACTGTCTCTCCGACCCGCAGGCCCGGCACACCCTCTGCCTGCCCGCATGCACCGAGGCCGGCCTCGGCCGGGCGACCGGCCCACGCTCGGACACCGTGTTCTGGACGGCACTGTGGGCCGAGCCCTTCTCCGCCGAAGGGCTGCGGCGGACGGCCGACGAGGTCACCGCCCTCACCAACGCCCGGCGGGCCGCGGCCGGTCTGCCCCCGCTCACCTCGGACCCGCGGCTCACCGCAGCGGCGCAGGCACACTGCGACGACATGGTGGCGCGGGCCTTCTACGCGCACACGTCCCCCGACGGCGGCGAGCCGTGGCACCGGGCGGCGGCGGCCGGCTCCACCCGGCGGTCGATCGGGGAGAACATCGCGTGCGGGCAGCGCTCCGCCGCCGAGGTCGTGGACGGATGGATGAACAGCCCGGGACACCGCGCGAACATCCTCAAGCGCGACTTCACCCACATGGGCGTCGGATTCACCGGGGGCGGCGCCGCGGGCACCTACTGGACGCAGCTGTTCGGCGGCTGAAACCGAACCCCGGCGCCTTTCCCTCTTTCGAGTCGCTCAACTCGGCACCCCCACTCGCTACTTGACTCTCCGTGACCACTGGACTCCAATGCACCCTGTCGACGGACTGAAGGCGACGGGAGACGAATCAGATGGTTTCGAGAACGGTGGTCACCAGCGCGGCGGCCCTGGGCGCGGTCGTGTCGTCCCTCCTGGCGGTCCCCGCGCAGGCGGCCACGCCGCCCGTCGCGCACGGCACCGCAGCGCGGCCGGACCCCGCCGCGGCCGTGGCCCCGTTGGCGGCACCGGACAAGGCTGAGCTGCGCAAGGTGCTGCGTACGGCGTTGTCGCAGGGTGCGCCGGGCGCGTTCGCGCGGATCGACGACAGCGGAAAGGCCATCCATCTGGCGGAGGGCGTCGCCGACCGGAGCACCGGACGGGCCATCGGCACCGGGGACCGGATCCGCGTCGGCAGTGTCACCAAGACCTTCACGACGGTGGTGCTGCTGCAACTGGTCGACGAGGGCAAGCTGAAGCTCGACACCTCGGTGAACACCTATCTGCCCGGCCTGCTGCCCGACAAGCGGATCACCGTGCGTCATGTGCTCAGCCACCGCAGCGGTCTGTACGACCACGCCAGCACCCTCTTCGCACGGCCGGTCCAGGGCTTCGAGAACGTGCGCAACCGGGTCTACACCCTCCGCCAGCTGATGGACCTGTCGCTCGCGAAGCCACTCACCAACAAGCCGGGCGCCGTCTACTCGTACTCGAACGCGAACTTCGTCGTGGCGGGCATGCTCATCAAGAAGTTCACCGGGAAGTCGGTGGCGACGGTGTACCAGGAGCGCATCATCAAGCCGCTGAAGCTGACCGACACCTACTACGTCCATCCGAAGAACACGATCCCCGGCCTGTACGCGCGCGGTTACATGACCGCCGACTCCTCCGGCCGGAAGATCGACTCGACGCGGCAGACCGTGTCCTGGGCGCAGAGCGCGGGGGCCCTGGTGTCCAGCGGCAAGGATCTGAACACGTTCCTCTCCGCGCTGCTGCGGGGCGAGCTCACCTCCGCCGCCCAGTTGAAGCAGATGCTGCGGTGGACACCGGTGAACAGCACACAGGCGTACGGGCTGGGGCTGCGCCGCCGTGATCTGTCGTGCGGGATCTCGGTGTACGGGCACACGGGCACCGTGCAGGGCTACTACACCTGGGCGTTCACCTCGAAGTCGGCCAAGCGGAGTCTGACGTCGTTCGCCAACACCTCCAACAACGGGACGGTGTACAGCACCATGAACCGCACGCTGGACGCCGCCTTCTGCGGCTGACCCCGAAAGGCGAGCGCCCGGCCGACGGCGATCCGTGGCGTCGGGTGTCTCACACCTTCCGCCTCCCGCGGCGGCCGGGGCGCCGGTGTGGCGGCTGCTGCGGGGGCGGACCGACCGGTTGCGCGGCCGGGATGTCCAGCCGCAGGGGCTTCTCCCCGTCGAGGTTGACCGGCTCGCCGTAGTGACGGATGGTCAGACAGTCGCCGCCGAGCAGCTCGTACGTGGCGTGGCGGGGCCTGATCTCGACGCGCAGGCAGGTGTCCCGCAGTCCGAGGCTGAAGGCGAGCCGGCTCAGCCGCTCGGGGAGCCGGGGGGCGAAGTCGACGGTCGGGCCCCGGTGGCGCATTCCGCCGAAGCCCGCGACCAGTGCCGTCCAGGTTCCGGCGAGGGAGGCGATGTGGAGACCGTCGCGGGTGTTGTTCTCCAGGTCCCGCAGATCCATCATCGCCGCCTCGGTCAGATAGTCGTAGGCCAGTTCGAGATGGCCGACCTGGGCGGCGATGACCGCCTGGCAGCAGGCGGACAGGGAGGAGTCGCGGACGGTGAGCGGCTCGTAGTAGGCGAAGTTGCGGGCCACCTGGTCCTCGGAGAAGTGTTCGCCGCACTTGTACATCGCGAGGACCAGGTCCGCCTGCTTGACGACCTGTTTGCGGTAGAGGTCGAAGTACGGGAAGTGCAGCATCAGCGGGTACTGGTCGGGGCGGGTGTCCCGGAAGTCCCAGCGCTGGTGGCGGGTGAACCCGGCGTGCTGCTCGTGGACGCCGAGTTCGTGGTCGTAGGGGACGTGCATGGCGTGGGCGGCGTCCCGCCAGGCGGCGCTCTCCTCGTCGTCGACGCCGAGCCGCTCGGCCCGCTCGGGGTGGCGTTCCGCGGCGTCCGCGGCGGCCAGGAGGTTCGCGCGGGCCATGAGATTGGTGTACGTGTTGTCGTCCGCGACGGCGCTGTACTCGTCGGGGCCGGTCACCCCGTCGATGTGGAACGCGCCGTGGGGGTCGTGGTGGCCGAGCGAGCGCCAGAGCCGGGCTGTCTCCACGAGGAGTTCGAGGCCGGTGTCGCGTTCGAAGTCGGTGTCGCCGGTGGCGGCGGTGTGGCGGACCACGGCGTCGGCGATGTCGGCGTTGACGTGGAAGGCGGCCGTGCCGGCGGGCCAGTACGCGGAGCCCTCCGAACCGTCGATGGTCCGCCAGGGGAACGCGGCGCCCTTCAGGCCGAGTTGGGCGGCGCGGTCGCGGGCGGCCGGAAGGGTGCTCTGCCGCCAGCGCAGGGCCTCGGTGACCGCGCCGGGCGCCGTGTAGGTGAGCAGGGGCAGGACGAAGGTCTCGGTGTCCCAGAAGGCGTGACCGTCGTACCCGGAGCCGGTGAGGCCCTTGGCGGGCAGGGCGCGCTGTTCGGCGCGGGCGCCCGCCTGGAGCACGTGGAACAGAGCGAACCGTACGGCCTGCTGGATCTCCTCGTCGCCGTCGACCTCGACGTCGGCGCGGGCCCAGAAGTCGTCCAGGTAGGCGCGTTGTTCGTCGACGAGTCCCTCCCAGCCGCCGTACGCGGCGGCGGACAGCGCGGCGTCGACCTGGTCGGCGACGGCGGGCAGCGAACGGGTCCCGGACCAGCCGTAGGCGACGAACTTCTCCACGCGCAGGCTCTGGCCGGGCTCCAGCACGGTCGTGGCGGTGAGGCGGGCGACGTCGTCCCTGCTCTCACCGCTGGTGGTGATCTCATCGGGTCCGGTGACGAGGTGGTCGGCGGCGGCGCCGACCCGCAGTCCGGTGCGTCGCGTGCGGTGGACGAGCCTCAGCCGGGGTCCGTCCGCGAAGTGCTCCTCCGGTTCCAGCGGCGACTGCAGGGCGACGGCGGCGCGGGGATCGCCGTTGCGCTGCGGGAGTTGCTCGTTGGCCACCAGTTCGGACTGGACGACGACGCGGGCCCCGCTGTCGACGGCCTCCACCTCGTAGGCGACGGCGGCGACGGCCCGCTGGGTGAAGGACACGAGGCGGGTGGAGCGGACACGGACGGTCGTCCCGGCCGGGGAGGTCCACTCGCAGGTGCGCCGCAGTAAGCCCGAGCGCAGATCGAGGACGCGTTCGTGGGAGCGCAGGCGGCCGTAGCGCAGGTCGAAGGGCTCGTCGTCGACGAGCAGGCGGATGATCTTGCCGTTGGTGACGTCGATGACCGTCTGCCCGGACTCCGGGTACCCGTAGCCGGCCTCCGCGTACGGCAGTGGGTGGGTCTCGTGGACGCCGTTGAGGTAGGTGCCCGGCAGGCCGTGGGGCTCGCCCTCGTCGAGGTTGCCGCGCCAGCCGATGTGGCCGTTGGACAGGGCGAACACCGATTCGCTCTGCGGCAGGAGGTCCAGCTTGAGGCGCCGTTCGCGCAGGGCCCAGGGGGCGACGCCGTACGACCGGTGGATGATCACGCCCAGTCCCCCAGTTCCGTCAGGTCCCGTACGACGACGTCCGCGCCGTGGGCACGCAGGGCGTCCGCCTGGCCGACGCGGTCGATGCCGACGACGTGTCCGAAACGGCCCGCGCGTCCGGCGTCCATGCCGGCGAAGGCGTCCTCGAACACGGCGGCCTCCGCGGGTTCGACTCCGAGGTCGCGGGCGGCGGCGAGGAAGGTGTCCGGAGCCGGTTTGCCGGGCAGGCCGCGCTCGGCGGCGACCACACCGTCGATCCGCACGTCGAAGAGGTGCTCGGCGTGGATGGAGCGCAGGACGTCCCGGCAGTTGGCGCTGGAGGAGACGACCGCGGTCAGCAGGCCCTGGGCGCGGGCCTTCTCGATGTAGCGGAGGGTGCCCTCGTAGGCCTCGACCCCGTCGGTGCGGATGAGCTGGAGGAGCAGGTCGTTCTTGCGGTTGCCGAGGCCGTGGACGGTGGGGGCGTCGGGCGGGTCGTCGGGGCCGCCCTCGGGCAGGTGGATGCCCCGTGAGGCGAGGAAGGTGCGTACGCCGTCGGCGCGGGGGCGGCCGTCGACGTACTCGTCGTAGTCGCCGCCGCGGTCGAAGGGCCGGAAGGAGTCGCCGTCGCGTCGGCGCAGGAACTCGTCGAACGCCTGCTTCCACGCTGCGGCGTGCACGACGGCGGTCCGGGTGATGACGCCGTCGAGGTCGAAGAGGCAGGCCCGGATGGGCTTGGGGAGGCCCAGTTCCGTCGGTTCGGTCGTCTCTGTCATGGAAGTCAGGTTCCCCGTGCGGCGGGAGTCAGTGGGGGAAGATCGCGAGAACCGGTCAGCGGCGGGGGACGCGGCTGCCGCTGTGGGCGCGGCCGAGGGCATGGAGGTGTTCCAGGGCGTCCAGGACGACGGTGCGGTCGTACCAGGCGAGCCATTCGCCGGCCTCGGCACCCACGACCGCCAGGGCCTTCAGCTGGGCGCGCGTCAGCTCCTTGACCGGGTGTGCGAGATGAGCCGAGACCATGCCCACGCACAGCCCGGACGTGGTGGTCAGGGGCACGCTGTGGCAGGCGCGGCTGCCCGCCAGGAGGATCGCCTGCCGGGCGTCCTCGGTGAACACCGGGTGCGTCGCCACGTCCCGGACCGTCACCTGGGTGACATCACGGGCGGCGAGTGCGCACGAGGTGCCCTCCTCGCCGACGAACGCGAAGAAGTCGACGAAGTCCGCGGTGAGGCCCGTGTGGCGCTCGATGCGCAGTCCGCCCTCGGAACGGTCGGCGATCTGGACGTTGCCCATGTCGGTGCCGACGACGGCGAGCGTCTGGCTGAGCACGGCGGCCAGGACCGCGCTCCGGTTGCCGCGCCCGGTGCGGCGGGCACGGCCTTCCTCGAAGGTGAACGGGGGCTCCGGCCGTCGGGCCCGGCCGGGGAACCACAGGGCGCTGCGCCCTTCGGGTCTGGGCGCGCTCACGGCGGCCTCGGCGAGGGCCCGCAGCTTGACGTTGAACTGCTGCGAAGCGCGCTGGAGCAGGGCGAAGGCGGTCTCCGCGTCGGGCAGCGCGTAGCGCTCCCGCAGCATGCCCTGGGCCTGGGCGATCACAGGGCGGCCCGCCGTCCTGGTGCGCAGCTGCCGGATCTCCGCCCGCAGCCGTGCCACTTCCTCCCGCATCGCCTCGACGTCGCCCACCGACTCCGGCTCGCGCTCCTCTCCCATGATCACCTTCCGCTTTCCCGCACGTCCCGCTCCTGGCTCCAGCACCGCTCCCCTGCCCCGTCCGGGCCCGGCTAAGCCGAATAAGGTCTACCGTCGTCCGCATGTCCCTGACCTTCGAGGACCTGCTGGAGCGGGCCGCCTCACTCGTCCGCCCCGGCCGCCGCGCCCTGCTGGGGATCACCGGCAGCCCGGGAGCCGGGAAGTCCACCCTCGCCGAGCGGTTGACCAGCTCGCTCAACGGCGGCGGGGACCCCTGGGTCGCCCATGTCCCGATGGACGGCTTCCACCTCGCCGACGTGGAACTCGACCGCCTGGGCCGCCGGGACCGCAAGGGCGCGCCGGACACGTTCGACGCGGCCGGGTACGCGGCCCTGCTGCGGCGGCTGCGCGACGACGAGCCCGACGTGGTGTACGCGCCGGGCTTCGAGCGGACGCTGGAGCAGCCCATAGCCGGGGCGATCCCCGTGCCGCCCGATGCCCGCCTGGTCGTGACCGAGGGGAACTACCTGCTGCTGGAGGAGGGGGCATGGGCCCGGGTCCGTGCCCGGCTGGACGAGGTCTGGTTCTGCGCGCCCGACGAGACCGAGCGTGTGCGGCGCCTCGTCGCCCGTCACGAGGAGTTCGGCAAGGGTCACGACGAGGCGGTCGCATGGGTGCTCGGCACGGACCAGCGCAACGCCGACCTGGTGGCGACGACTCGGGAGCGGGCGGATCTGGTGGTCCCGCAGACGGCGATGCCGAAGGCGGACGCGGCGGAGCGGTGAACCACGGGGGCGGGGGGGGGGGGGGGGGGGGGGGGGGGGGGGGGAGGGGGGGGGGGGGGGGGGGGGGGGGGGGGGGAGGGGGGGGGGGGGGGGGGACG
>NZ_JBVIDX010000009.1:194336-204493 GCF_055572155.1 Streptomyces sp. NPDC030814 | reverse complement strand
CGAAAAAACCGAAAACAAGGGGAGAGAACAAAAGAAACCCCCCCCCCCCGCTCCCCCCCCCCCCCCCCCCCCCCCCCCCCCGCCCCCGTGTTTCGGGTCTCAGGCGAGCAGCGTGAGCAGCGGCTCGCCGCGGGCCAGGTCGCGCGGGGCGGCGGTCCGCAGTCGGACCCTCAGGTCGGGGTGGCCGGGGTTGTCGAGGCCCTCGCCCGGCCCACGCCCGAGGGCGACCTCGAACACCCCGACCGCGTCGACGACATCGGCGACACCTCCCTCGGCGTCACCTCTCCCGGCGTCACCTCGCTGCCGGCCCTCGCCCCGCACCGTGCCAAGGCCCTCCGGCTGCCCCTCGGTGACGGAGGCGAGGACGTCGTCGTACGCCTCGGGGGTGGTCGGCGGGTCGTGCAGAGGGCCGCGCTGGTGGGTGAGGCGCACTGGAGGGGACGTGCGGTGACGGGGATCAGCCCTTCATGCCCGGATGGCCACGGCGTGGTTCGTCTCCGTCACACGATGGGGAGGGGCCGACGGGCGCGCAGCGCGACGGTCAGTGTGTGCGGGCCCTGCCCGCCGAGGTAGACGCGGTTCCCGGCCGTGGCATCGGTGCCGCCCACCACGGTGTAGTCCTGACCCGGGTCGTACCGCAGTACGTCGCCACGGTCAGGTCCGGCCAGCGGTTCTCCTGCCTCGATGTCGGCCTCGACCCGGATCTCGTCCTCGCCGACCCGGTAGGTCATGGGCCCGGTGGTCAGGCACCAGCGTCCGTCGCCGATCGGTACGGCGCCCTCGGGCACGCCGCCGGGTCGGAAGGTCAGTTCGAGGGCCCAGGGCACCCGGGGTCCGCTGAGGTCGATCCGCAGGTCGGCGCCGTCCTCCCGCAGGTCCACCTCGACGCGGGTCGTGTGGGAGACCTCGTCCCGAGGCCGGTCCGGGAAGGCCATCGCGGCCGAGAAGCGCCCCTCGTCCACCAGCCGGTAGACGCCGTCGTCGCGTCTGTCGTCCTTGGAGAGCGGCTGGTAGTAGGCGGCGGTGAGGGTTTCGGTGAGGCGGTACCGGTGGTCGGCGGTCTGTCGCATGTCAGCGGCGCGGAACGGTCCCAGGTCGAAGAAGCCCCGCGAGAGACGGACCGCGTCCAGGACGGCGTCGCCGGAGAACAGACGCAGGAAGGTGGGGTTGCAGGCGAGGCCCGAGCGGATGCGCCGGTGCGCGGGCACGTCGGAGCCGCCGTACACCACCGTGTGGGCGGTGGCCGAGGCTCGGGCGGCGAGACGTGCGGTGGTGAGGTATCGGTGACGCGGAAGGGTTTCCGTGGCCGGGGCCGGGAGGGCGCGGCCCAGGTCCGGGGTGAGGAGGGTCTGGGCGAGCAGGTCGGCGTCGTCGATGCCGCCGGCTGCCGCCAGCCGTGCCGCCCGAGCGAAATCGCCGCGGCCGGTGCGGATCGCGAGCAGCCGGTAGTGGGGCAGGTAGGGCGCCAGCGGGAACGGGTGGTGCTGGTCCTGGCGTCGGGAGTGGACGGTCTCCACCGTGCCGTCCGGCCTGATCAGGTCCAGGGTCGTGGTGAGGTTGCGTTCGACGGCGTCCGACAGGTCGGCGCGGCCGAGCACATCGGCCAGGAGCAGCAGCGACGGGTTGGACACATGGGCCGCGTAGTTGGCGCTCCGTTCCGAGTACAGGCCCTCCGCGTCGATGTCGACGCCCTCCGCGAGCCACTCCTCGACGCGGTCGAGCAGCCGGCCCTCCGGGAACGACCTGTGCAGCCGGGCGAGCGCCGCGCACAACTCCCAGCGATGGTTCGGGGTGTGCACCCCACCGGTCAGGAGGCTGCCGGTGGCGGCGCCGGCGATCTCGGCGAGCGTCGCCGTGACGTCGCGCAGGTCCGGCCCCGCGCCGGCCGCGAGGACGTGCGCGTCGCACACGTCGTTGACGGTGAACGCGGAGTCCGGCGGTGACTGCACGTTGTCGCCGCCGGCGAAGAGGCCGGTGGCGGTCTGTGCGGCCCGCAGGGCGGCGAGGTGGGTCATCGCGGCGGCGACGGCCTGATCGCTGCCGTGCAGTGCCGAGTCCGGGGACCGGTATGCCGCGACCAGGGTCTTCACCCGGCGGGCCAGAGCGCGGTGGGCCGCACCGGCGGGTTCCACGTCAGGGCGGGCCGCGAGCGGGGCGGCCTCCCGGTCGGCGGCGCGGGCCGCCCCGCGGACGAAGTCGTGGTCGATCGGGGTGGGCAAGGTCAGTCCTTCAGTCCGGCATTGATGTCGGCGTTCATGACGTAGCGCTGGAAGACCAGGAAGACGACGATCAGCGGGATCATGGAGATGACCGATGCGCCGAGCAGAACCGACCAGTTGATGTTCTGCGCGCCGACGATGCTCTGGATGCCGATCTGCACGGTGAACTTGTTGGGGTCGTTGAGCATCAGCAGCGGCCAGATGTAGTCGTTCCACCGCCACTGGAAGGACAGGATGGCGAGGGTCAGCATGATGGGCCGGGAGAGCGGCACCATGATCCGCAGGAAGATCGAGAGTTCGCGCGCGCCGTCGATGCGTGCGGCTTCCACGAGTTCGTCGGGAACCGTCAGGAAGAACTGGCGGAACATGAAGCATCCCGTCGCGGTGAGCACGGCCGGGAGGATGATGCCGCCGAACGAGTTGTAGAGGCCCAGGTCGCGGACCACCAGGAACGACGGGGCGAGCATGACCTCGCCCGGCAGCATCGTGGTGGCCAGGATGCAGACGAAGAAGGCCTTGAGCCACCTGTTGTCGTACTTGGCCAGCGCGTACCCGGTGCAGCAGCTGACTCCCACCGTGAGGATCGTCGTGATCACGCACACGATGGTCGTGTTGATGAAGTACTGGGAGAAGTTGGCACTGCGCCACGCCGTCATGTAGCCCGACAGGGTGGGGTCGTCGGGAACCAGCGACAGCGGATAGGAGAACAGGTCGCTGGCCGGCTTGAGGGAGCTGAGGATGAACCACAGCACCGGCAGCCCGTACAGGCAGGCCAGGATCCACAGCAGTGTCGTCGCGGGCACCGGCCGCCGGAGGCCACCGCCGACCGCCCTGGGGGGCGTGATCTTGGAGACGGCCCGTCCGGAACCGGTGTCGACCGGGCGTGGCATGTCTGTGGTTGTCATCGGTTCTCCACCCGCCGGTTGACGATCAGCTGGATGATCGCGACGGCCATCAGGATGAGCATGAGCACGAATGACGCGGCGCTCGCGTAGCCGATCTGGCCTCGTTTGAAGCCGGTCTCGTAGATGTACTGGACAAGCAGGTTGTTCGAGGTGCCGGGTCCGCCGTTGTTGAGGGCGACGAACACCGGGTACTCCTTCATCGCGTTGATCGTGTTGAGCAGGATGACGATGAACGAGGTGGGCGCGATGCTCGGGAGGGTGATGCTGAAGAACTGGCGCCACGGGCCGGCGCCGTCGAGCGACGCCGCCTCGTAGTACGACACCGGTACGTTCTTGATCGCCGCGATGAACAGCAGCATCGTGAAACCCGTCCACATCCAGGACGCCGCCATCACCACCACCAGCAGCGACAGGTCCGCGTTCGACTGCCACGGAACGGCACTTCCGCCGAGTTCGCCGATGATGTAGTTGACCAGTCCGAAGTTCTCACCGAACAGCCACCGCCACAGGACGCCCACGACGATGGGCGACAGCAGCCATGGGATGAAGAAGATGACGCGGGCGACCGACGAACCCTTGGCGTGCTTGTTCACCACCAGGTTGGCGGCGAGCAGCGAGACCGCGAAGTTCAGCGGCACGAAGAGCACCGTGTACAGCAGCGTCCGGGTCAGCGCGTCGTAGAAGGTGGAGTCCCCGACCAGTTTGTCGTAGTTGTCCAGTCCGATGAACTGGAACGCGCCCACTCCTGTGTAGTTGGTGAAGGAGTAGAGGAGCCCGATCACCGCCGGCCAGACGAAGAACAGCGAGAAGAGCACGACATTGGCCGCGATGAGGACGAGCGGAGCGAGGGTGTACTTGCTTCGTCTCCTGGGCGGGCTCACGGACACGTCCGAGGCGCGTTTTGTCATCTTCCTGACTCCGTGCTGGTGGATGGGGTTCCGGTGGGCTCGGGCCGTGAGCCCGGCATCACATGGGGCCCGACGGGCCCGGGCGGCGGTGTCTCGACCCCGCCGCCCGGGCCTCGGAGCCTATGATCAGCCGCCGACCTGCTGGTTGTAGCCGGCCACGATGTTCTCCAGGGCCTTGTCGGCCGACTGCTGGCCGTTGATCGCCTTGGCGAGCTCCGTCTTGGTCGGGTCCTCGGTGAGGCTCTTGCCGTTCAGCACCCACTGCGTCTGCGCGCTGTTGAAGTAGCCGGAGATCGGGTCGTAGAGCGGGATCGACTCGTTGTACAGCTTGAACGCCGCCTGCGCCGCCTCCGACTTGAAGGGGTACTTCGGGTTCAGACCGCTCTCGACCGGCAGGAAGCCGGATGCCTCGCACAGGGCGCGGTAGTGGTCCGGCTCGTACAGCCAGGACAGGAACTTCTTCGCGGCGGCGGCCGCATCGGCGTTGTTGTTGAAGCCGACGGTCATGCCGCCGCTGTTGACGTCGCTGGCCTGCACCGGCTGGGCGGGAGTCGGGACGCTCGCCCACTCGAACTTCTTGATGCTCTCCGCGAAGGCGGGAACCTGCCACACACCGGACCAGTAGGCGACCACGTCACCGCTCTGGAACATGGCGGACGGGTCGGCGCCGCTGGTCCACACCGACTTCGGCATGGTCTTGTCGTCGTTCCACCCGACGAAGGTGTTCACGGCCTTCTTGGTCGCCGCGTCCACCGAGAACTTGCCGGAGTCGTCCGCGTGGACGTACTTGCCGCCCATCTCGTACACCATGGCGCGCAGCCGGGACGGCGACTGGTCGAAGGTCAGCGAGTACTTGGCCTTGGTCTTCTCCCGGACCTTGTTCGCCGCCTTGATGAACTCGGTCCAGGTCCAGGTCTTCTGGGGCGAGGTCGGGTAGGAGACGCCGGCCTTCTCGAAGAGCGACTTGTTGATGAACATGCCGGACGCGGTGACGTCCGAGGGGATGGACAGCACCTTCCCGGACTTGTCCTTCGCCAGGAAGTTGGCGTTGATGTTGTTGCTCTTCTTGCCGGCGATGGAGCTGAGGTCGATCAGCTTGTTCGACCAGATCGGGTCCAGCGCCGGGACGGCGGCCACGTCGGGCAGGGAGTTCGCCTGCGCGGCGTTGTGCAGCTTCGCCGTGTAGCCCTCGTAGGGGATGTTGACGAGCTTGACCTTGACGCCCGTCTCCTTCTCGTACTGCGCCACCATCTTCTTCCAGCCCGCGTCCTGCCCCGGAACCGTGGAGATCCAGAACGTCAGCGACTTGGAGGTCCCGCCCGATTCGGATCCCCCGCCGCACGCCGAGAGCAGCAGGCCACCTGCCGTGGCAACGGCAGCGAGGGGAACCAGGCGGCGCATACCGCCGCGGCCGAGTCGGCGGGAGCGCCGCACACCCACAGTGATCATCTTCGTTCCCTTTTTCGTCGTAGGGGACAGAGCACGGCGCCGACCGAGGCGGCACGGGTGCAGTTTGCAGGTGAAGTCGCTTTCCGGGGGCGCGGCCTCGCCCGGCCGCGTCGTCCACGCGGGGCGGTATCCCCGGCCGCTGTGGCCGTCACCGCACGGGCACGCCCCTCGTGCGGTTGCCGTACGTCTCGTACGGGCGGGAGACTCGCCCCAAGCCAGCGTCCCGGCCGACTTAGAAAGCGCTTGTCCGGACATTGGCAGATGTCGGTGGAGTCCGTCAATCCTTCACCCGCACCCCTCCGGTCACGGTTTGGATTCCTCGGGCCACAGCCAGCCGACTGGCCCCCACGACAGTGCCGCTCTCGCCCAGCGCGCTGCTCACCACCTCGGTGGGCCAGCTCAGCCGGGCCAGTTCGGCCCGTACACCGGGCAGGAGCTGCGGGTTCGACCCGACGGCGCCACCCAGGACGATCAGGCCGGGGTCGAGCACGGCCGTGGCCGCGGCGGCCAGCCGGCCCACGTCGGCGGCGTGCCGGCCGACTACGTCGCACGCCCTGGGGTGGCCCTCGTCGGCGAGGCCGAAGAGCCGCTCGGCGGTGTTCGGACAGGGCCCGTCGGCGTCCTGCCAGGCGGTCGCCGCCCGCCGGAGCAGGGACCCCGCCCCGAGGTGCGCCTCCAGGCCCTCGTGGCGCGGTTCCCGGTCCTCGTCCCACGGGTAGGGCAGCCGGGCCACCTCACCGGCGGCGTGGTTCGCGCCGCGCAGCACCTGGCCGCCGATGACCACGCCGAGGCCGATGCCCACGCCGATCCGCAGATAGCCGAAGGTGTCCCGGCCGCGGGCGGCGCCCTCGTGGAGTTCGGCGAGCGCGGCGCAGTTCACGTTGTTCTCGAGGTGGACCGGGACGCCGGGCGGCAGGGCGACGGACATGGCATCGAAGACGGGGCCCGCCTTGGCGGTCGCCGGGCGTTCCCCGCCGCCCTCGCGGCCCCGGGTGGTCACGTCGCCGACCGCCACGACCACGGCCCTCAGCGGGGCGTCCGGCGGCAGCTCGGCGAGGACCTCGCTCACGACGCCGGCGGCGTCTGGGCGGGAGCCGGCGCCCTCGGCGAGCAGGGTGCCGTCGAGGGCGCAGCCGCGCACCCGGGTGCGGCTGGGGCCCAGGTCGACGGCGAGCACAGCGCCGGCGGCGGCCCCGAGGACGTAGACGGCGGCGGAGCGGCCGGTGCCGCCGGAGGCGGTGCCGGAACGGGCGGCGAGTCCGGCCGCCTCCAGCTCGGCCACGGCGGACGAGACGGTCGGCTTGGACAGGCCCGCCCCGGCGGCCAGTTGGGGGCGGGTGGCGGTGCACGTGGCCGCCAGCACGGCGAACACGGTGCGGGCGCTCTCGCTCAGGTACATGGTCTCCCCAGTCGTGCCGCGGCGGTCCGCACGGGTCGTGCGGCATCCGGGTCCGAACCTCTTGACGCTCTCTAATTCGTTAGTTAATTTCCTAACGAAGTCAAGCGGTACTCGCCTGCCGCACCAGCAGAGGCCCGTCCCGGGGCTTCCCGAGCACCCCCCACTGACATTTCTGTGTCCAGGCACGGTTCGCCCGCCGTCGCAGCGCCCTTCGCAACGCAACGACGAGAGAGGCCTTCCGTGCAGGACTGCAGACCCGCGGTCGGTATCGACGTGGGCGGCACCAAGACCCATCTCCGTGCTGTCACGGGGACGGAGCGCGTGGCCGACCACGTCCGTACGAGCCATGGCTGGCGACCGCACGATCCGGCGGCTGCCGCCAAGTGGCTCGCCGCGCTGGTCGAGGAGGTGCTGCCCGCGCGCGTCGCACCGGCCGCCCTGGCGGTCGGCGCGCACGCCTGCGAGACCCCCCGGCAGTGCGAGGAGATCCGCCTCGCCCTGGAGGCCCGGCTTCAGGTGCCGTGCCTGGTCGTGGGGGACGCCGAACTGCTCGTCCCGGCCGCCGGGCTCGCCAAGGGCGCGGCCCTCGTCGCCGGCACCGGTTCGGTGGCGGTCGGGCGCCGCGCCGACGGCACTCCGGTGCAGGTCGGCGGCTGGGGCGCGGTCCTCGGGGACGAGGGCGGCGCGGCCGGACTGGTCCGCGAGGCGGCCCGTGCCGTCTGGGCGGCGCACGACCGCGGGGAGGCCCCCGACCCGCTGGCCCGGCTGCTGATCGCCTCGTTCGACGTGCGCGAGGTCCCGGCGCTGGGCGCGGCCCTGGAGAGCGCCACGGACGTGTCCGCCGAGTGGGGCCGGCACGCTCCTGTGGTGTTCGAGGCTGCCGAGCAGGGCTCCGTCCTCGCCCACCGGGTGATCGACGACGGGGGCCGCGCCCTCGCCTCGCTCGTCGAGCGGCTCGCCGCACGCGGCGTGGCCGTCGACGACGTGGTGGTCGCGGGGGGCACGATCCTCTCGCGGACCGCCCTGTACTCGGCGTTCGCCGTCGCCCTGACCCACACGCTCCCCCTCGCCCGGCCGCAGCCCCTCCAGGTGCCGCCGGTCGAGGGGGCGGTGGCACTCGCACGAACCCTCCTTCGACGGGCCGACTCCTGATCACCGCCCGGTCGATTGGTCATGTACTGGTCACACGTTCCAGTACTCAGCCCGCACGATCACCCCACCTCGAAAGGAGCGGCACCCCCATGCCGTCATCTGCCGGGCACCACACGCTCAACCGGCGCGTCTTCCTCAGGAACTCCCTCGGCGTCTCGGCCGGCCTCCTCGCCGCTCCGACCCTCGCGGACCTGTGGCAGGCCCCCGAGGCCAAGGCCGCCACGGCGTTCGCCGCGTTCGTGGACGACTACACGACCAACACCACGGCGAACCTGACGCCCGAGACCAACGCGGTGATCCGCGCCCTCGGCGGTTTCGCCGCGATCTGGAAGACCGGGGGCGCGTGGAACACCGGCACCCCGCTGCTGCCGGAGATCCTGCGCGCCAACATGCGCTACTGCGCCCGGGTCACCGCCCGGCGTACGGACGCCCAGGCCCGTCAGGCGTTCATCACCGACCGGCAGCACCAGAGCTACTCGGTGATCTCCGGCCTCGGCCCGCTCGCCGACCTCTACAAGGCGGGCGCCAAGGCGGTCACGGCGATCACCTCAGCGCCGGACGGCACCCCGCCCGGCAAGGTCAGCGACTCCGTGCCGGCCGACGCGCCCGCCGGATCGGCGAACGGCGCCGGGTCGACCACCTCCGAGCTCGGCCTGGTGGCCCAGTTGGTGAACGCGGTGCGCGGCCCGTTCGCGTCGAGCAACCCGGCCAAGTTCTCGTACCAGTACCCGCGGCCCTGGCGGATGAACGAGAACAGCGAGGTCGTGGACACCGGTCAGAAGGACGAGTTCGGCTTCCCGGTGTACGAGTCCGAGGTGATCGTCGCCCCGCAGCTGCTGCGCCAGCGCGGCGAGAACCCGGCCGAGGACGGCGGGTTCCCCAGCGGTCACACCAACGCCCTGCACCTCGCGGCCCTGGCCTACGCGTACGCAGTACCGGAGCGGTTCCAGGAGATGGTGACCCGCGCCTTCGAGACCAGCCACGACCGGATCGTCTCCGGCATGCACTCCGCGGTGGACGTCCTCGGCGGCCGGGTCATGGCCACCGCCCTGGCCGCCGCCGCGCTCGCCGACCCGAAGAACGCCGAGCTGAAGGCGGCGGCGCGCAGGCAGGCCGCAGAGTACTTCCGGGCGAAGACCGGCACCACGGCCGACACCCTGTTCGCGTATGCGCACTCGGCCGGCACCGACACCGACCCGTACGCCGACCGGGTGGCCAACGCCCGGCTGGTCGAGCCCAAGCTGACGTACATCCTGACCCGGCGCGGCCCCTCGAAGGAGCTGACCGTGCCGAAGGGCGCCGAGGTCCTGCTGGAGACACGACTGCCGTACCTCGACGCGGACCAGCGGCGTGAGGTGCTGCGCACCACCGCGCTGCCGTCCGGGTATGTGCTGCTGGACGGCTGGGAGCAGTGGGGGCGGCTGAACCTGTTCGCGGCGGCGGACGGCTACGGCGCCTTCGCCACGAACGTCACCGTCACCCTGGACGCCTCGCTCGGTGGTTTCCACACGGCCGACACCTGGCGCAACGACATCTCGGGGCCGGGCGGCCTGGTCAAGCGGGGCGGCGGAACGCTCACGCTGACCGGCGCCAACCGGTACACGGGCGGCACCACGGTGGAGGCCGGGGTACTCGCGGCAGGCTCGAAGGAGGCCCTCGGCCGGGGTGACGTCCGGGTGGCGGGCGGCACCCTCAGCACGGGCGACCGCACGGTCCGGGTACGCGGCGAATACACGCAGGCCGGTGTCCTCGACGTGACGCTGGACCGGGGCGTCGACCCGGCTCTGGTGGTGGACGGGCGCGCGGTTCTGGAGCGGGGCAGCGAGCTGGTCGTCCGCTTCGACGCCGAGCAGCCGCCGCGCTCGGGCAGCACGGTGGCGGTCATCGGGGCGCGGTCCCTGCGCGGCCGGTTCTCCGAGGTGACCGTCGCCGTCGAGGGCTGGACGGCCGAGCATGTGTGCACCGGGCACGGCGTGTCGGTGCGTCTGCGGAAGAAGTAGTCCGGGGAGGCGGTCGGGGGGGGGGGAGGCCTCCCCCGAGCGGCCTCCTCCAAAGTTGTACGCGCTACCTCTTTTGTTACGATAGGCCTTTCCGCGCCGCCCCGCCCCCGTTCCCCAACGGCGGT
>NZ_JBVIDX010000009.1:0-194326 GCF_055572155.1 Streptomyces sp. NPDC030814 | reverse complement strand
GGGGGGGGGGGGGGGGGGGGGGGGGGGGGGGGGGGGGGGGGGGGGGGGGGGGGTGTGGGGGGGGGGGGGGGGGGGGGGGGTGGGGGTGGGCCCCCCCCCCCCCCCCGACCGTCGTCTCACAGGGTCGGCGGCAGCGCCTGTTCGGCCCAGATGGTCTTGCCCGCGCCGCTCGGCCGGCTGCCCCAGCGGTCGGTGAGCTGGGCGACGAGGAGCAGACCGCGGCCGCCCTCGTCGAAGGTGCGGGCCCGGCGCAGATGCGGCGAGGTGCTGCTGGCGTCGGACACCTCGCAGATGAGGGTGCGGTCACGGATGAGCCGAAGTTGGATGGGGGCACCGCCGTAGCGCATGGCGTTGGTGACGAGTTCGCTGACGACGAGTTCGGTGACGAAGACGGCCTCCTCAAGGCCCCAGCGCACCAGCTGGTCGGTGGCGAGCTTGCGCGCGTCGGCGACGAGCGAGGGGTCGTCGGCGAAGTTCCAGACGGCCACCTGTTCCGCGTCGAGAGCGCGGGTGCGGGCAAGCAGCAGGGCCACGTCGTCGGCCGGGGTGTCCGGCAGGAGGTCCCTGAGCACGTTGTCGCAGGCGCGCTCCAGGCTGCCGACCGGCCCGGTCAGGGCGGCGCGCAGGGCGGCGGTGCCCGTGTCGACGTCCCGGTCCCGGGCCTCCACGAGGCCGTCGGTGTAGAGGGCGAGGACCGAGCCCTCGGGCAGTTCCAGCTCCGTCGACTCGAAAGGGAGCCCGCCGACGCCCAGCATCGGTCCCGCCACCACGTCGATGACCTGCACGTCGCCGTCGGGCCGTACGACCACGGGCGGCACGTGCCCCGCCGAGGCGATCGAGCAGGCGCGTGCCACCGGGTCGTACACCGCGTACAGACAGGTGGCGCCGATCTCCCCTCCGCCGCTGCCGTCGCCCGCCGCGAGGTGCTCCACCAGGTCGTCGAGGTGGGTGAGGAGTTCGTCGGGCGGCAGGTCCACGTCGGCGAGCGCCCACACCGCCGTCCGGAGCCGGCCCATGGTGACGGAGGCGGGGATGCCGTGTCCGACGACGTCGCCGACGACCAGGGCGACGCGGGTGCCGGACAGCGGAATCACGTCGAACCAGTCGCCGCCCACCCCGGCCTGCGACAGCGCCGGCAGATAGCGGGAGGCGAACTCGACGGCCGCCTGGCCCGCCACCGCCCGCGGCAGGAGGCTGCGCTGGAGGGCGAGCGCCGTGGTGCGTTCACGGGTGTACCGGCGCGCGTTGTCGACGCAGACGGCGGCCCGGCTGGTCAGCTCCTCGGCCAGGGCCACATCGTCCTGGTCGAAGGCGTCGGGGCGTTCGACGGTGAGGCTCCGGACGAACACGGCCACGCCCAGGGTGGTACCCCGGGCGACGAGTGGTATGGCCATCAGGGACAGGTCGTGCTCCGCGGCCTCCCGCAGCTTGGCGGAGCGGGCGTCGTGCCGGGAGAACCACGTGTCGAGGTCGTGGTCGCCGGTCCGGGTGAGGACGGGCTCGCCGGTGAGGAGGGCGCGGGCGGGCGGCGAGAAGAGCGGGTAGACGTCGGCGGAGCCCAGGCCGATCGCCGCTTCGGGGACACCGGGCGTGCCGGAGTGGTGGGCGGCCCGGTGCAGTTCGACGTCGCCGTCGACCGGGCCCGTCTCGGGTTCCTCGCCCTGGAGCACCGACTCCAGGAGGTCGACGCTGACGAAGTCGGCCAGCCGGGGCACCACCAGTTCCGCGAGTTCCCGGGCCGTCTGGACCACGTCGAGCTTGGTGCCGATGGACCCGGCGGCCTCGTTCAGCAGGGCCAGGCGCCGGCGTGCCCAGTGCTGCTCACTGCTGTCGAAGGCGGCGAGGGCGGTGCCGATCAGCTCTCCGGTGTGGTCGCGCACCGGCCACATCTCGAGGTTCCAGGCGTGCACCCGGCGGCCGGACGGTGAGCGGGTCCAGCTCTCGTAGTGGACCGGCCGTCCGGTCTCCACGACGATCTCCAGATGCCGCAGGAAGCCGCGGCTGCGGTCGGCGTCCTCCACGGTCTCCGGGTAGTACCGGTGCAAGAACTCCGTCTCCGGCCGGCCCATGACCCGGCATGCCGCGTCGTTCATCCGCAGATAGCGCTGTCCGGTGTCGAAGACCGACATGGACAGGGACGCCTGCTGGAAGGCCAGCTCGCCGAGGGCGCGGTCGGCCGGGTTCGGACTCGCGACCACGACGAACCCCCGCTGTGCGTCGCTGCCCAGCAGCGGGACCATCCGCACGGCGACCTGCTGCGGTCGGCCGCCCCGGTGGCGCAGGGTCAGCACCGTCTCGCCGTGCGCGAGCAGCGCCCGCCGGGCCGCCGTCGCGTCCCCGTCGACAAGATCCGACGCCGGTCGGCCGGTGACGTCGGCGGAGGTGTACCCGGTGAGCCGGCGCGCGCCCTCGCTCCATCCGGAGACGAGGCCGTGGCCGTCGACCACCGCCATCGCCTCGCCGGCCGTGGCGGCCCGCCGCGCGCCGGACGCCTTCGTCGCCATAGGGCCAGGATGGTCCGATCGTGGCGGGGCAACAACCCGGATGCGCCGCGGGCGCACCGGGTCCCGGCCCCGCCGCGGCGAGCGGCGATCGCGGTCCGGTCACAGCACCACAACCTGTCCGGACAGCCTTACTAGGCGGTGGTGCGGGACTCCAGGTCCTTGCGGGTGTCGTCGCCGTACACGCCGGTCTCGTCGCCGCGGATGCCGTACCAGAGTTGGAAACGGGCGACGGCCTCCCTGAGGACGACGTCGTACTCGCCCGAGGTGGGGCCGTTGTCGTACACGTTGGGGATGCGCCGGAGCCTCTGCTGGAGTTCGGAGACCTCGGGGCCGCTGTCGCCCTCGCGGAGGGTGCCGGGGCCGTCCGGGTCGACGGCTTCGTCCGGTGCCGGGGCGGCGGGCGCGGGGGCCGAGGCGTCCGGCGCCGAGGGCGTCGGGGTGGTGGGCCGCGCTTCCGGCCGGGTGTCTGCGCCGGGTACGAGGAGCGCGGCGCCGAAACCCAGGAGGGCCGCCGCGCCGATGCCGACGACGACCGCGGCCCGTTTCAGGCCGGCTCCGCCGTTGGGTGCCGGCTGCCTCCTCTGCCGTCGCCCGGTGTGCGGGGCGGCGCCGGTGGCGAAGTCCTCCCCGGCCCTCACCGGCGGGAGTTCCTCTGTCTCGTACTCCTCCGTCAGGGGGAGGATCCGCTCCGGGGCGGGTTCCGGGGCCGGGACGGACGTCGGGTCCGGGGCCGGTGCCGGCGGGACGACGACGGTCTCGTACTCCTCCTTCGGGGCCGTCGTCCCCTTGTACAGCTCGAACTCACGCAGCAGTTCCGCCAGGGCCTCGGTCCGGCGGCGGCGCATGACGTACGTCGGCTCGATCGTGGGACGCTTCGTCGTCTGCCCTGGTTCGGGCGGCATCGACACGCTGTTCTCCTTCCGTGCGAGCGGTCTCCCGCCATCCCCGTGAGGAGATACGGGAGGACCGCGCGGAGGGTTCAGCTCATCGGCTGCCCGCCGGTGCGGCGGGCAGCACGGCGAGGACCTCCCAGCCGGGGCCGTCGGTACGTCCGTGGGCCTGGAGGCGTCCGCCGAGCGCGGTGACGCGTTCGTTGAGGCCGACGAGTCCGAAGCCGCCGCCCCGGGCCGCCTCCGGCAGACGGGCCTGGCCGCGGCCGTCGTCCCGCACCGAGACCCGGCCCAGTACATGGTCCGCACCGGCTTCCGCTTCTTCCTCGACGCGCAGCCGGACATCATCGTGGTCGCCGAGGCCGCCGACGGCGAGGCGGCCGTGCGGCTGGCCCGTGAGGCGCGGCCCGTGTGTGTCTGCTGGACATCCGGATGCCGAAGCTGGACGGTCTGGAGGCCACGCGGCTGCTGGCCGGGCCGGGTGTGGCCGATCCGCTGCGGGTGGTCGTGGTGACCACGTTCGACCTCGACGAGTATGTGTACGGGGCGCTGCGCGGCGGCGCCTGCGGCTTCCTGCTCAAGGACTCGGGGCCGACACTGCTGGCCGAAACGGTGCGGGCGCCCCCGGTGGGTGACTCGCTGGTGTCTCCGTCGGTGACGGTCCGTCTGCTGAAGCACGTGGCGGCGGAGGCGGACCGCGCCGCCGGGGCCGAGGCGCCGCGCCCCGGGAGCCGTTGACCGACCGCGAGCTGGATGTCGTCCGTCCGGTGACGCTCGGGCACACCAACGCGGAGATCGCGGCGTCGATGTTCGTGTCCCTCTCCACGGTCAAGACCCACCTCGGCAGCATCCAGCTGAAGTTCGCCGCCCGGAACCGGGTCGAGATCGCGGCCTGGGCCTGGCGGACGGGCCTCGCGGCAGACCGTTCGCGACCCGGTACCGCGGGTCAGGACGTCAGGGTGATGCGTAGGCCGACGGTGCCGGTGGTGCCCCGGCGGACGCGGCTGCCCAGGAGGCTAAGGCGGCCGAGGAGGCCGTACTTGCGGGCGATGAGCAGGCGGTAGGCGGCGGAGCCGGTGGCGTCGAGGATCTCGGCGCGGGCGGGGACCGATTGCCCCGTGGGGTTGCCGCGTACGTCGCAGGGTCCGACGAGGACGTCGGCGCGGTTGCGGATCCGCTTGACCTTCCAGGAGTCGGCGACCGTCCAGACGCCGAGCGCGTCACCGTCCCGCACCACCCACACCGGGGTGGGAACGGCGGTGCCGTTCTTGCGGTAGGTGGTCAGCAGCAGGTACTTGCCCGTGCCGAGCGCGTCGAGTGTGGTGTCGGCCATGGGCGGAGTCTAAGGGTTTTCCCGTAAGTGATCTTCGTGTCGGCTTGGGACACGGTTGCTCACCGCGTGGCTGTCACGACCACATTGCTGGTGACTGTGCCGGGCTGGGTCGTAGGCGTGGCGGCGGCGCGTCGCTTCCTCGCCGAGTTGCAGCGACTGGGGTTGGCGGCGCCGGGCGTGCGCGTACCGGGTTCACCGGTCGCGATGCTGGTTCGCACTTGCTGCCGCGCTCGCCGTCGGCCTGGCGGTCTCGGCCGCCGCGGCTTGGCGGATCCCGCGGATCCCGCCAGCAGCCGCCCTCACCGAGAGCTCGGCCGAGCACGGGCGGACGGGTGCACCGCGCCTGCCGGCCGGGATCGGCGCGCTGGTGAGCGGCGGTCTGCTGCTGCGACTGGCCGCGACGCAGCCGACTGAGCGGTCGGACAAGGCGGGTCAGGCAGCGGCCAGTCCGAGTGCGAGCGAGGTGCGGCGGGTGCCCCGAGGGTTCAGCAGCTTCATGTGTCTCTCCCGTTGGCGTGTGGTGCTGTGACCGCATACGTTCACCGGGGTTGTGATCCGCGACGCCAGGAGCTGAGCTTCTAAGGTGAGGGGTCACGTGGCGGGTGGGGAGGGCGTATGGCGGAGGTCGAGGTACCCGGGCCGAAGTCGGACTGGGAACGCGCGCCGGGGTACCAGGGCGGCAAGCGAAACCCGGCCTTCCAGGCCAGCATGTGGGAGTATGCGGCGAGCTCCTTCCGGTTGGTTGCCGGCCTGTCGCCGTCGCTGGACGTTCTGGCCGCGCGGCTGCGGTTGAACATCGAACGGGGCTGGGAGGATCTGGGCGCGGTGGATGCGGCGATGTTCCGCATCCAGAAGATCGACTTTGCGCTCAGCCGACTGGAGGGCAGCCCTTGCCCGGATGTCTTCGTCTGGGTTGGCCGCGCCCAGGGGGACGTCGACGCGGCCCTCGACCTCCTTCTCGAGGCCCTCGGTATCGGCGAAGAAGCCCTCACCTTCCGCGGCGACATCGACACCGGCTTCGCTGACCTCCGGAGCGAACCTCCGACCTGAGACCTGAACTCACTCTGCTTCACCGATGGGGCGTCCGCCCCATCGGATGCCTTTCTCGCTGCGGATGCGTGCACGCTCGCGGCGCTGGGCGGCGAGGACGTCGGGGTGGCGGGCGTTGGTGTTGCGCCAGGGGAGACAGGCGTGCGGAGCTCGGGTCCGGGCCGTGTGGTTGCAGTCGGCAGCGTCTCCTCCAAGGGGGCGTCACGCGGGGGACACCACTCCGCGCCCTTGTCCCACATCGCGACGAAGGCCGCCTCTTCGTCGGCCCTGGTCGGCACCTCTGTGTGCTGCACGCCCACGGCTTCAGCAGGCCTGCCGTGCGCCCCAGCGGCACTTGTCTTCTCGGTGCCGCACGCTGAGAGCGACAGAACGGCGAGCCCTGTCACCGCGAGGGCCAACCGTGGGCGGCGTGCGGAGCGGGCGACCGTACCGGCCCGGGCAGGGATCTTCGTCCTGCGCACAGCCTCCGACAGGGCCTCCCGTCGCCCATGAGTACGCATACTCAACAGGATCGGGCGCACTCACCCAGGTCTCCTGTCGTCGGCCGGGGGCCCGTTCTGCTGGCGCGCGCGCCCGGTCGGCACTTCACTGTCCTTGGACCGAGGTGTGCAAGGCGTTACAGAGGAGACTGGCGGGGGTCGTGGGCACGAACATGAGCGTGAGGTCAGGTGCGGGGGGCGAAGAGGGGGCTGTCGGAGAGCATCCTCTGATCGCGGCGATACGGGCCGGGGACGCCGAGGCGGTGGAGAGGCTGCTCCAGGCAGGCGCCGATCCGGATGTGTGCGACGATCGGGGAAATCCCGCGCTCTGCATGGCGATCGAGACCTATGCCGGAACCATCGCCCGTCTTCTCGTCGACCATGACGCCGACCCCGGACGGTCCGGACCGGACGGTGTGCCCCCGCTGCACAGGGCGGCCGACTCGGGTTCGCCGGCGCTGGTCGAGGCCGTACTGCGCGCCTGGTCGAGGCGGGGCCATCACAAGGCAGAACTGCCGGCGGCACGGGAACTCGCCCGGCACTGGCATGGGTCGGGCATCGAGGCGGAGCTGCGGCGCCGTACCGGCGCACGGGGCCCGGTGGCCCGTACCCGTGTCCTGGACGACGAGTTCACCTATGTCGATGAGTTCTCCCTCGGCGGGCTGACAGTGCGCGACGGACACGCGGCGATTCTCACGGACCTGGAGGCGCGGTCCGGTATACGGGCCTCCTTCGAGGAGTTGTTCGGCCGGGCCCTCACCCGCCCCGACCAGGATCACGCCGTGTGGTCGAGTGCCACCATCCTGCTGGGCCGGCGTCGTGACCAGGGGACCTGGGACGCCGCCGTGGCCCTGCGCGGCCACCCGGACCCGGTGCACCGGCTGTTCGGCGCAGAGGTACTGCGGCTCACCCACCTCTTCGACGACAGTGATGAGGACCGGTTCGCGGGTCCCGCCGTGGAGCTCTTCCTCGACTGGGCGGGCCGTGAGCAGGACGCGCGCGTGCTCGCCACCGTACTGACCGGTGTCGGCGAACTCTCCGACCCACGCTGCGACGCAGCGCTCTTGCCCCATGCCACCCATCCCGACGCCTGGGTGCGGCACACGGTCGCCTCCGGCCTGATCAGCTGGGGACGCGACTTCTCCCCCGCGATACGGAAGACGTTGCTCACCCTGATGACCGATCCGGAGGCGGACGTGCGCGGCTCCGCCTGCCGGGCGGTCGCAGACGGCAAGGACCGCTCCCCCACCCTCACCGACGCCATGGCCGCACTGCTGGACGACCCGGTCCGCCAGGTCCGGGTCACCGCCGTGTACGGCCTCGCTCGCCACGACGACGAGCGGTGCGTGGAAGGGGCACGCCGCCTGCCCCCGCCACCGCCGGGCGCCTCGCCCGAGCATGACCTCGACGAGGTGTGGCGGTATGAGAGGCGCCGTGACGGCCGTTGGGAAGGCGGGAAGCGATCTTAGAAGTCCTAACGAAATGATCTTCGAGGGGGTTGGATCGCTCCGGGACTGATGATCCGGGGGTGCGGGTGGCTCGGCCGAAGCCGTGGGAAGTCGAAGACGAGTTGTGGGCGATGATCGAGCCGCTGTTGCCCAAGGTCGAGCGTCGGACCCGGCACCCAGGACGCAAGCGGCATCCGGACCGGCTCGCGTTCCAGGGCATCCTGTTCGTCCTGCACACCGGGATCGCCTGGGCACACCTGCCGCAGGAACTCTGCTTCGGCTCCGGCATGACCTGCCGGCGGCGTCTGGCCGAGTGGACCGAGGCCGAGGTGTGGCCGCGACTGCGCGGGGCCCTCCTCGCCAAGCTCCCCGGCGCGAACGCCCTGGACTTCTCCCGGGCGGCGGTCGACGGCTCCCCTATCCGGGCGTTGAAGGGGGAGCCACGACCGGACGAAGCCCCGTCGTCCTGGTCAGGACCGGGCAGCAAGCATCACCTGATCACCGACGCCACCGCCATTCCGCTCGCCCCCCTGACCGGCGGCAACCGCAACGACGTCACCCAGCTGATCCCGTTCCTCCAGGCCGCGCCGTCCGTGCGGGGTAAGCGTGGCCGGCCCCGGCGCCGCCCGAACGTAGTCCTGGTAGACCGCGGTTACGACCACGACAACCACCGCCGTCTCGTCCGGGACGTCGGCAGGAAGCCGTTGATCGCCTGCCGCGGCATCAAGCGTGGCTCCGGCCTGGCACTCAACACTGGGTCGTGGAGCGCGCGTTCGCCCATCTGCACTGGTTCCGCCGTCTGCCGATCCGCTGGGAGATACGCGACGACATCCACGAAGCCTTCCTCACCCTCGGATGCGCACTCATCTGCCGGCGGCGCCTGGCCGCAGTTCAGCGCCGCCACTCATAGGCACCCGGTGAAGACTCCAGCACTTCGCTCGGCCACTCCTGCAGTACCTGCCCGAGCAGCTTCCGCTGCTCGTCGATCCAGCCCTCTTCAAGACTCACGGGAAGGAACACGCAGACGCACGAACTGCCCAGATCTTCTACACGGACAGCGACAGTCCCCTGCTCCTCGTTGTACGGCTGGATCTTGATCTCGGGGCTGCGGTCGTCATCCCTCCAGCAGATCTCCTGACCGGCAGCAAGCAGGTCCAGAGCACGCGACCACTCTTCCAGGTCGGAAGGGAACAGGGACATGGCCAACCGACCGCCGACGAAGCTGCTGGTCACAATGACCTCTGCGTCGAGCTGGTCGTGAAGATGCAGCACGCCCGGCGACCTACGCCCCAGCACACGCACCCGGAAGCTGTTGTCGCCATCCGAGAGGCTGATCAATTCCACGCCGCATCCTCTGCCCTGCCCGCTCACATCTGTCAGAGCTCAGGGTCTCCGAACCAGGTCAACGGGCACAAGCAGGTTGTCCCCGCCTCATTCCGTCAGAAGTTCTTGGGCCCACCGCAGGTCAGAAGAGTTACCGCCGCCACAAGACCCAAGCTTCCCAACCTCAGGGCGCAGTGCCGTCTGCGCTGACGTGCAGGTCTTCTCGCATGCGCGTCCGAAGCACAGCAAGCGCATCGTCATAAGTTCGGCGCCCCTCCAGGTACCGGGGATCAGTGACCAGGGCTCCCTCCATCACCCGGTCGCGGAGGTCACGCAGGTGGCGGAAGGCATCCTCTGAAGCCTCTACGACGCGGCTGGGCGCGCTGATGGTCATCTGGTACCTCAGTCCGATGCAGGGCCCGAACGCTTCGCGAGCCGTGGTGCGGCGCGTCGAGGGTTCCATGTCCGGGTCCCGAGCCATGTTGCCGCAGGCGTGACGGGCCTCGGAGAGGCCGGCCAGGTAGTCCCCGTACAGGGTGCGACGCGCTTGGGCCTCGCGATCCAATCGCTCCCGCTTCCACCGTTGACGGTCCAGGAGCATGGCGGATCCTGTGGCGATCGCCGCGCCGACCATGGTGCTGATCAAGGTGATCCACTGCATGGATCGACCGTAGCCACGGCCGCGATGCCCATCGGCCCCGCACCGCAAGCGCACCAGATCGAGCAGGGAACAGCGAGGAACCACTGGGAGAGCACCGTGCCCGATGAATCCACAGCCCAGCCGTCCGCCCAGGTCAGCGACCGAACTGCCCGCAAATGATCGCAGCTTCCCAAGCTGAGAGCGCGAGTTCGATTCCCGTCACCCGCTCCACGAGGAGACCCAGGTCAGGGATCTGGGCCTCCTTGCTGTCCGTCGTCAGTCGTCGGAGAACCACGGCTCAGAACACGCCCTTGTAGCCCTGCCAGCCGGTGGCGATCTTCGTACGGCTGCCGAAGGAGCCCTTGCCGGTGCCGTTGGAGCGCCACAGGTTGCCGGCGGTGTCGCGGGCCACGAGGTCGGCCTTGCCGTCGCCGGTGATGTCGCCCACGCCCACAACGACGTCGTACGACGAGCCCCAGTCGTCGAACAGCTTGACCCGGCTCTTGAACGTGCTCATCGCGGTGCCGTCGTACCGCCACAGTTCGTTCGACTTGTCCTGCGCCAGCAGATCGCCGTGGCCGTCGCCGTTCAGGTCACCGGCTCCAAGGACCTTCTTGTAGCCCGTCCACTTGGACGCGATCTTCACCCGCGCCGAGAGCTTCCCCGTGCTTGTCGCCCTGTAGAGGTAGACGTCCCCCGTCGAGGACTGACGGGCGATCAAGTCCCCTCGGCCGTCACCGCTGACGTCGCCCGGCGAGGTCAGCACGTCGTACTGGTCCCAGCCCGTGCCCAGCGAGGTGTACGCCGTCGACGGGGTAACCGCCGCCCCGCACGCGGGCCGGTAGGCGCGCAGGGTGCCGCTGCTGTAGCGGACGAGCACGTCGTTGCACCGGTCGCCGTTCAGGTCGCCGTACGGCACGAACTTCGCGCTCGTCGGCCATCCTGAGCCGGTCTTCTTGCTGGTGAGTGTGCCGGTGCCGGTGCCGTACTGGTACGTCAGTCCGCCCGAGCTGTTGAGGGTGAGCAGCTCGCCGAAGCCGTCCGGGGTGGCGAAGTCCCGCCGGACCGGGGTCGCGCCGGTGACCTTCACCGTGCCGGTCTTCGTCAGGGCCGTGCCCTGTCCGTCGGCCGGGGCTGCGGTCAGCGCCCAGGTATACGCGCCGTTGGCGACCAGCTTGCCTGCGCCGTCCTCGCCGTTCCACGACGCCGGGATCACGCCGTGGGCCGTACCGCCGGTCAGGGTGCGTACGGTCGTACCGGTGGCCTTGTTCCTGATCACGAGCTGCCAGGAGGCAGCCGGCTTCGACAGCCACCACCTGGGGCTCCAGCTCGCGGCGCCGCCCTTCACATCGACCGAGCCGGCGACGGCCGAGTCGAGCTGGGTGAGCGCCGAGACGGGGACGCCGCTGGACACCACGTGGGTGTCGCCCTTGGCGTCCACGTACGCGATCAGGCCGGTGTACGGGTCGACGTCCCAGGGCTGCCCGGACTGGAAGGTCCCCGCCGAGTGCGACACGGGCGTGCCGCTGCGGACGTCGGTGACCTTGAACTGGCCGTCCACACCGGTGACGACGAATCCGTCACCGAGCTTCGCGGTCTCCCAGTCTCCCGCGGTGAGGGTCAACTTGGTCTTCGCGACGGTGTCGTAGACGCCCTGGCTCTCCACCGACCCCACGCACGACCACAGCAGCCAGCGCCCGGCCGCCTGCAGGTCCTCCAGCAGGCACCCTCGTCCGAACCACACCGATTCGCCGCGCCTGCCCGTGCGGACGTCGACCGGCGCAGCGCTGTCGTTGCCGTCCCGCACCCACAGGGTGGTGCCCCACATCGCCGTGCCGTGCTCCGGCGAGGTCAGCACCGTGTCGCCCGTGCCGAGGTCGATCACCCGCGTCTGCGACCCGGCTTCGTCGGTGTACTCGGTGGCCATCGCGACGTGCCGTCCCCTGGCCTCCCACACCCGGACGTAGTTGTGCTCGGCATCGACGGGTGTGCCGGGCAACGAGCCCGCCGGTCCCACGAACCGGGGCACGCGGTCGCCGCCCGAGGACCACTGGTTCCAGACCACCGTGCGGCCGTCCCCGGTGCCCACCAGGTAGGGGTTGTCGTCGGTGACGCCCTGGGCTGTGCGTGAGCCTGCCGTGAGGGTGTCGCCGGTCACGTCGACCGTCCGGCCGTACATGTACGTACGCCCCCGGTCCCAGTCGTGTTCGGTCACGGTCAGCCGGCCGCCCGCCAGGGTGAGTTCCTGCACGGGGTCGGCCACGGGCTTCAGTTCGGCGGCTGCGACCTTCCTGACCACGGGGGCGCCGTCGGCGCCCGCGCGGACCAGGTTGACTCCCCAGTCGGCGGTGTCGGGGCCGCTGCCGGGCACCAGAAGGCCGCCGTCGGGGGTGGGGACGGCGAGGGAGAGACTGCGCGACCGGGCAAGTACGGTCCCCGTCGTCGAGCCGTCGGTGGCGAGCGCGTCGACGCGCCAGACGGGCAGGGAGCCGTCCATGGCGCCCAGCGAGGAGTCGTAGCGGGAGACCAGAAGCGCGTCGCCGACCATGCCCAGCAGGTGCGTCGGCCCGTCGTTCGCCAGGGGCACGGTACGGACGGCGGTGTTCAGGTCGTCGCGGGAGTAGACGGAGACGGCGGTACCGTCCCACGACAGCAGATGGGTGGAGGTGAGGACCACGTTCCCGCTGCCGTTACCGCTCGGGTCGTGGGGCAGCTCGACCAGCCGGCCCTCGTCGGCGTCGAGCCAGCCGCGCCGGAACGTCCCGTCGGCCTTGTACAGGACCACCATGCCGTGGGCGTCGGCCACGGGTGAGTCGCCGCTGGTCACCGAGGTGATGCCCGTGGGGACGCCCGACACGGTGCGGTCGCGCACCGTACCGTCTTCCTGGAGGTCGAACAGGTGCCACGTCAGGTCGTCGCCCGTCCCCGACCAGGCGGTTGTCACGACGGTCCGCCCGAGCGTCCCCTGGTAGGTGTGCCGGTCCGGGAGCGGGATCGTCCTGGCCGTCCCCCCTGCCGCCATGTCCCGCAGCGTCACGGTCTGCGCGTCGTCGTCGTAGCGGGCGACGACGTCCGAACCGGCGCCGAACTCCGGTATCCCCCAGACCTCGGCGGCCGAGGAGTCCACCACCGTGTCCTCACCGGTGTAGGTGGTCCAAACGTGGCCGCGTCCGGGTTCATAGCGCAGGAACCCCGAGGGTCCCGCGCTGAACAGGGCGGTCTGGGGCCGCAGCGACGTATCCGCCGGGATGACCACCTCGGCGGCCCCGTCCGCGTGTGCGTCGAGGGTCAGCGGTCCGGGGGCCATGGCCAGGGTGAGCGAGGTGGCGGCGGCGACACCGCCGCGTATGAGGGCACGTCTGCCCACTCGGTTCCTCCACAGGAGATCGGGTATTGAGGGAAGCTGGAAGCCGGGGAAGGAAGGAATGCGGGGAGACTCGTATGACGGATGGCGGCAGGGCGGACGACAGGACGTTGATGTGCGAGCTACCGTCCGAGTGGCCGGATATTAGCAGCGGCCCAACTCGGCCATAGCAGGTGGTGACCTGCACGAACGCCCGCAGCCGAACTTCCGCACACCGGCGAGACCGGCGTGCCCGGCGCGGGGGCGGGTCGCGGGGCGTTGCGGGCAAGGTAGCCGGGCCCTCCGAAGAGCCCTGCACTGTTCGCGTCGTGGGCTCAGGTGTGCCGCGAGGGGCTCGGAACCCGAACTCAGGTGAACGGCCCTGTACGCGGCCGCGTGAGGCACCAGCACAGTTGCATCGTGGCGTTGTCGTCGAGGTTGGTGGACAGGGCCAGGGTGCGTTCGGCGAAGGCCCGTGCGGCGAACGTACGCAGTGAGCGGCGCGACAGAGGGCTCGGGGTCGGCATCGACGCCGTGGTCGGTCGCCGGTCCCGCAAGGCCGTAGGCGTAGCCCCTGCCCCACCGCCCGGCCCTTCCCGCCGTCACCGCGGCGGTACAACTCCGCCCGTCCCACGACCGTCTCCCCCGAGGTGGAAGCCGGCGCGGTGAACGACACGCCCGGGCACCGCTCCGTGCGCTGGAGGCGGCGCCCAGTCCTGTGCCGGGCGCCGACCGGTCATGGTGCAGAGCCAAGGCACCCTAGCCGAAGTCGGCATGATCCGAACGAACGGGACCCCAGGTGTACGGCCGCCGGCGACGGACCGGCGGCCGTACCGCGATGAGCGGCTCGCGAGGACGTGGCGGCGTCAGTCCAGCAGGCCGTCGTAGTCGGGGAGCTTGAACGTGCGCTCGGCGTGGCCGCCCACCAGGTCGGTGGTGTTGTTGCCGACGTTGGCGATGATCGTGTAGCCGTCCGACTCGATGTCCGCACGCGAGGCGGTCTTGTAGGCGGAGACCTCCGCGAAGAGGTCGGGGAGGTCACGGACGTAGAGGCCGTCGACGGGGTAGCCGACGGTCTTCAGGTTCCACTCGGTGAGGCTCTCGACGATGCCGGGGCGGGCGGTGACGAAGAAGACGGCGACGCCGCGGGACTTGGCGTACTGGGCCAGCTGGAGGGAGGGCTTCAGCGCCGGGGTGGGCAGCTTGTACCAGGGCGTGTAATGCGTCTCCAGGGCGGTGTTGTCGATGTCGAAGACGATGGCGAGCTTGCGCCCGGACGTGTTCGTGGTGCGCTGCTGGACATAGGGCGTCGCCGTGTCGACGACGGCCTTCACGTCCTTCTGCCAGGTGGCGTAGTCGACCTCGGTGGCCGCGGCAGCGCTCACCGCGGCCCGGCTCGGGGCGGCGGCCGCCGGCACCGCGGCGGTCAGCGAACCGCCCAGACCGAGGACGGCCACCGCGGCGACCGTCGTGACGCGGCGTCCCACACCGCTAGCTGTCATGTTCGTCCCCTTCGCATGTGAAAGCGGCGAGGTCGTTCGAACCGTCGCCGCACTCGTCATGGTCATGCCCATCAGTGGCCGGGAGACTACCTGAGAGTTACTGATTGGTAGAGGGGTCTCGACGTTCGAAAAAACGCGGAGTCGGGGCGGGCAGGGAACCGGGTCGCCGAGAAGATCGCAGAAGGCTCGGCAAAGCCCAACCAACAGGTCTACATTGCCCTTTGACTCTGCTTCCTCCACAGAAGATCCAGGAGCTGACGCCGTGACGGACAACCCGGCAGCCTCGGACTTCCCCTCCTCGTCGCTGCACAGCCGTATCGTCACCACCCGGCCGGTCGCGGCGCGGATCTGGAACTACTGGCTCGGCGGCAGGGACTACTACGAGGTCGACCGGAAAGCCGGGGACGAGATCAGCCGGATGCATCCGAGCATCCACGACTACGCCCGCGCGGACCGGCAGTTCCTCGGGCGGGCGGTGCGGCATCTGACCGCCGAGGTGGGCATCCGGCAGTTCCTGGACATCGGCGCGGGGCTGCCGACCGCGGACAACACCCATGAGGTGGCCCAGCGGATCGCGCCGGACGCGCGCGTGGTCTACGTCGACAACGACCCGCTGGTCCTGGTGCACGCCCGCGCCCTGCTGACCAGTTCACCCGAGGGCCGTACGGACCACGTCGACGAGGACGTGCGCAATGTCGACTCGGTCCTCGAACACACCGCGCGAACCCTGGACCTGAGCCGGCCGGTCGCGCTGCTGCTGCTCGACGTGATGGCGTTCGTCGGCCACGACGAGGACCCGTACGGCATCGTGCGCCGTCTGATGGACGCCCTGCCCGCGGGCAGCCATCTGGTGCTGTCGCACACCATCACCGGCCCGGGATGGGCCGATGTCGACGCCGCGGCGGCCTGGTGGAACGTGCACGGCACCCCGCGGCTGAACCAGCGCACCCCACAGGCGGTCGCCCGCTTCTTCGACGGGCTGGACCTCCTCGAACCGGGCGTGGTGTCGTGCACGCGCTGGCGTCCGGAGACCACCGGTGACGCCCCCGGAGAACCGGAGGAAGTCGCCATGTACTGCGGGGTGGGGGCCAAGCGCCGATGACGACCGACCGGGTCAGGCTCCAACTGGACGTGACCGACTTCGACCTGGCCCGTTTCCAGCCGTACGTCGACAAGTGCCGGACGTCCGGCATCCGGTTGACCACGCTCTCGGAACTCGGCGACACCCCGGAGCACCGCCGCGCTTTGTACGCACTCAACAAGGAGTGCTCGGCGGACATCCCGGGCCGCGGCGAGTTCTACGGCTACGAGGAGTACCACCGGCTCCGCTTCGAGGTTCCCGCCTACGATCCGCGCGGTGTCGTCCTGGCCCTGGACGGCGAGCGGTGGGTCGGGATGGCGGCGACGTCGGACCGGCGCCGGTCCGGGTTCGTCTTCAACGAGATGACGGGGGTGCGGGCCGAACACCGGGGCCGGGGCATCTCCGTCGCGATGAAGACGTTCGGCATCGGGTTCGCCGGCCTGTGCGGGGTCAGCCTGGTCCGCACGGTCCACCACCCCGGCAACACGCGGGCGATCGCCATGAACCGGACGTTGGGGTATGTCGACGCCGACTGGTGAACACGCGCCCGTCACCGCACGTATGTGAGAAGGGCGCTCAAGGACCGGACGCCCTCGCGGTGTTGACGCCGTGTCGTACGGGGTTCGGGAGCCAGGTAATGAGGCACGCACGACGACGAGTCGTGAAGCGAGTGGCACGGCTTACGGCCGTGGGAGGACTGCTCTGCGGGGGCCTGATGGTCACCCAGGCGGCGATGGCGACCGAAACCACCACCGCGCCGCCCACGACCCGCAGTTCGGTGCTGGCGGCCTCCGGTACGGGCACGGGTCTGGTGAGCAGGCTCGGCTCCTCCCGTACGGCGGGCACCTGGATCGCCGACGACGGGCGACCGGTCGTCGCGGTCACCGACGAGGAGGCGGCGGCCGAGGTGAAGAAGGCGGGCGCCCGCCCCAAGATGGTCGAGTACAGCGGCAAGGAGCTGAAGTCCGCCACCGCGGCCCTGCGGTCGGCACCCCGCGTCCCGGGCACCTCCTGGGCCATCGACCCGGCGTCCAACGAGGTCGTGGTGCGCGCCGACAGCACGGTCTCCAAGGGCGACTGGGCCAAGCTGACCGATCTGGCCGAGGAGATAGGCGGCCCGGTGCGGATGGAGCGGACCAAGGGCGCGTACACGATGCGGCTCAACGGCGCGCAGCCGATCTTCGGCACCGGCGGGCGCTGTTCGATCGGCTTCAACGTCACCGACGGCGAGAACGCGTTCATGCTGACCGCCGGGCACTGCGGTCCGGCGGGCTCCGTGTGGTTCTCGGACAACCAGGGCCGGGAGGAGATCGGCCGTACCGTCGAGTCGAGCTTCCCCGGCGCCGACTTCTCGCTCGTGCAGTACCTCAAGGACGCGCCGAGCAACGCGAGCAATGTCGTCGCCGTCGGCGACGGGCGCGGGGTGCGGATCACGGGGATCGGTGACGCGGCGGTCGGTCAGCGGGTGTTCCGCAGCGGCAGCACGAGCGGTTTCCGCAACGGTGAGGTGACCGGCCTCGACGCGACGGTCAATTACCCGGAGGGCACGGTCTCCGGGCTCATCGAGACGACGGTGTGCGCGGAGCCCGGCGACAGCGGGGGCCCGCTCTTCTCGGAGGGCGTGGCGCTCGGGGTCACCTCGGGCGGCAACGGTGACTGCACGCAGGGTGGGACGACGTTCTTCCAGCCGCTCAGGGACGCCCTGGACGAGTTGAACGTCCAGCTGGCGGGTGTCCCCCAGGCCCAGGCGACCGCCGGAGCCGACGCCCCCTCCGACGACGCCGAGCAGGGCGCCGGCGCGCCGGGTGCCGTGGAGCCGGGGGCGGTGGGGCCGGTGGACGCCTCGGGGGCCGCGTCGGATCTGATCGACCGTCTCGCCGACCCGCGCAATGTGGGTCCGGGCCTCCTGGTCGTCGCCGGCAGTCTGGTCGCCCTGGCGGCGACCCGCTTCATCCGCACGGAACAGGATCGGGCGGCCTACCGCCGTCAGTATTCGCAGAGCTGGAGCTGAGCGCCCCGCCACGACATCAGCCACGGACGGTGCCGCGGCCGGAGAACTACTGGGCCGCGGCCCATTCGAGGACGAGTCGCTCGTACTCGCTGCGCTGCTCCCTGTTCAACGTCCCGCCGCTCCGGAACCAGAGTGCCCGGATCTCCTCGTTGACCTCGGCGGCCGTTCGTACCGGTCTTTCCGCTCTTTCCAGGACGACATCAGGGGTAGTGGACATGCTGTAAACCATATGTCGCCACACGTGAAGCCGATGTGAGTAAAGGTTCCACTTCCGACATTACGGACCGTGAAGCTGATCACTCTGCGTTTAGGGCCCTTCTGATGGATCTCCGGCGTCGTGACGGCGCGGAGATCCATCAGAAGGGCCCTGGGCCTGTGCGGCCCCCAGCACGAGGACCTGGATGGCAAGCACGGCGGCGCCCCTGGCCCAGTCATGGAAGTCGGACACCTTGGTCTCCAGGGGGACCGGCGCGGCCCGGGGGTGCCGGTTGGCGCGCACGGCGTCGTCCACCGCCGTGCCCGCCACCTCCATCAGCCCGACCCCTTCCCCGGCGAGCAGGATCTTCTGCGGCATGACGAAGTTGGCGATCTGGGCCACGAGCGTGCCCAGAGCGCGTGCGGCCTCGCCGATGACCCGCGCGCACATCGGGTCGCCGGCGGCCGCCCCCGCGAGGATCTCCTCGTACGCCACCTCGCGCCCGGTCGCGGCCCGGACCTGGTAGCGGATGGCCGAGGTGGTCAGCATCGACACGGCGCTGCCGCGTTCACCGCTGGGGGTGAGACGGGCCGGCGGGGTCCACGATCCAGTGGCGCCCGAAGCCCCGGTCCTCCTCGGCGCAGGAGACCCGCTGGCCGCCGAGGACGAGTCCGTAGCCGAGACCCGCGCCGATGGTGAGGACGACGAACCGGTCGAGACCGCGGCCCGCGCCGAACCAGGTCTCGGCCTCGACGAATGCGGCCACGTCGTTCTCCACGACCACGGGCAGTCCGGTGCGCTCCTCGACGAGCCCGGCCAGCGGGACGTCGCGCCACAGCAGGAAGGGTGACTCGCCGACCACGGCCTGATGCTCGACGAGTCCGCCGACTCCGATGCCGATGCCCGCGAGAGAGGGGTGGCGGCCTGCCAGTTCACCGACCATCTCCGCGAGGAGGTCGGCGACCCGCTCGGGCTCGCGCGAGGTCAGCGGGCGGTCGTGGCGGGCGACGATCTCGCTCCTGAGGGTGGTGACCACGCCGTACACCATGCCGTCGGTGATCTTGAAGCCGATGAAGGTGCGGGACTCGGCGACGATGTCCAGCGGCTGGGAGGGGCGCCCCTGCCGGGCCTCGGGGAGTGCGGCGCCCTCGGCGGTCTCGGCCAGGAGCCCGGACTCGATCAGCGGTTTGGTCAGCCGGGTGAGGCTGCCCGCGGACAGGCCGAGACGCCGGGCGAGGTCGGTGCGCGAGAGCGGGCCGTGCACGAGCACCTCGATCGCCACCGCGCGTTCTCCGGTGCTGAGCGGCAGCCAACTGGCAGCGAGAGCGGTCGGGTCCTTCGGGACGGAGGCGAGCATGGCGCAACTCGCCACGGTGGCGCTGTGGCAGGACAAGAAGGGGGTGAAGGACATCAGCGAGCTGCTCGAGCCCAAGCCGACGTTGTCCCCCGACGATCCCTCCCTCCAGCACATCGCGCCGGACCTGCGGGCCGCGTTCACCTCCGGATCGGCGCCGGTGCACGACCGGTCGCGGCTGCCGCGGGTGTTCGACAACCTGCACAACGGCCACGAGGGCAGCCACCACTTCCTGGTGGACGACTTCGTGACCGCCGTGAACACACGGACCCTGCCGTCGGTCAACGCATGGGTGGCGGCCCGTTACACCCTGCCGGGGATCATCGCGCACGAGTCCGCGCGGCAGGGTGGAGTGCGGCTGGAGATCCCGGACTTCGGGGACGCGCCCGAGGCGTGATGCTCACGGCGGTCCGTCGGCCGGGCTCCTGGCGGTGTGTCAGGTGCCCGGCTTGCGGCCGTAGACGAAGACGTCGTCGCCCTTCTTCAGCAGCGACCAGTACTTCTTGGCGTCGGCCTTCGTCAGGTTGACGCAGCCGCGGGAGCCGGGCGGGTTCCACATGCTGACGGCGGCGGCGTGGAAGGCCTGTCCGCCGTCGAAGAACTGGCTGTACGGCATCGGCACGTGGTAGATCGACGACACGTGGTCGATGTGCCGCCAGTAGATCTTCTTCAGGCCTGTGCGGGTCTCGTAGCCGTCACGGCCGGTGCGGACGGGCACGGGCCCGTAGACGAGCTTGCCGCCGTCCTGGATCCAGCTCAGCTGGAGCGTCAGGTCGACGCAGGCGATGCGGCCCTTGTTGACCGGGCACTTACCGGCACGGTTCGGGTTCTTGCCGACGGCCTTCTGCTTGTTCATCAGGTCCATCACGCCCCAGGTGACGGAGCCCGCGTAGCCGATGTTCGGGGTGATGCCGTGCTTGGTCTGGAAGGCCTTGATGGCCTGGCAGTCGGCGGCGGACTGCCGGCCGTCGACCGGTCGGCCGAGGAACTTCTCGACCTGCTTCTGGTACGGGCCGGTTGACGTCGTACAACTCGCCGCCTGCGCCGGCGCGGCCCCCAGCGCGAGCGTGAGCGGCGCCAGCAGCCCGGTGACGGTGAGTGCGATCGCGCCTCTTCTTCCCATGTCCCCCATGGCGGACCTTTCCCTTTCACACGCTATGTAGGTTGTGTGGGGGTAGACAGACGGCACGGGCCGGCGGTTGTGGTGCGGCTCGCTTCGAGACGAAACAGTTACACGGCGAGTAATTCGCATATAGAGTTCTCCCCATGAGCAACAGCGATTCCATATCTCGCGTGGCCCTCAAGAAAATCACCCCGGATGTGTCCGCGGCAATGGGCTCCCTGCACTCCGCCGCCGTTTTGGCGGCACGGGACGCGAAGGTCGAGCCGGAGATCCTCGAACTGATCCGCATTCGCGCCTCCCAGATCAACGGCTGCGCCTTCTGTCTGGACATGCACACCAAGGACGCCCGCGCCCAGGGCGAGACGGAGCAGCGGATCTACGCGCTGAGCGCCTGGCGTGAAACCCCCTTCTTCACCGCCCGGGAACGGGCCGCACTCGCCCTCACCGAGGCCGTGACCTCGGTGAACGACGGGCAGGTCCCGGACGACGTCTACCGGGCCGCGGCCGAGGTGTTCGACGACGAGCAGCTCGCGGCACTGATCTGGGCGGCCACCGTGATCAACGCGTACAACCGGATCGCGATTGCGACCCGTATGACCCCCGGGGCCTATCAGCCGACTCAGAAGTGAAATTTCACATGTAGTGCAGCGCTGAATACGCCGGGCCGTTTTCATTCGGCCCGGCGCTTGTCCTTGCTCCGGTGTACTCCGGTGTTTCTTATGTTTCCGGCAGCGGCTCCATAATGCTGTCCAGCCATTTCCGCCATTTCGGGGCGTGCACGGCTCGGCCGGCGGTCATGGGTCTGCCGGTCCAGGCGGCGACGGGGCGGATCCCGTGGAGGGCGTTGACGAGCCACACCTCCCGGCCGTCCAGGTCGGCAAGGGAGCGCTCGCGGTGGGCGACCGGGACCCCGGTGCGGGCCGCCCGCTCCAGGAGGAGCGCCACGGTCACTCCGGGGAGGACCGGCAGCCGGGGCGGCGGCAGACAGAGGGTGTCGTCCTCCCACCACAGCAGGCTGGAGCTGGCGGCCTCCAGGACCAGCCCGGAGGGGGCGATCAGTACGGCGTCGTCGGCCTGTGCGCCGGAGGCCCGACCGCGTACCCGGGCCAGGGCGTCCAGGTCGGGGCCCTTGCGGCGGGGCACGGTGCGCGGGTCGGGCTGGCCGGCCGCCCACACCCGCACTTCTGACCCGAGGGGCGGGGCGTGCCGCAGCAGCAGGCGCAACTCCAGTGATCCGGCGGCGAGTTCCACCCGGGGGAACCACTCACCCCAGCGTGGCAGGGCGGCCGTCATATCGGTCCAGAAGTCGACCACCCGGCCGAGCAGCGATGCCCCGCACTCGCCGCAGGACCGCAGGAACCGCTCCCTGTGCCGGTCGAAACCGCGCACCCGCCCGTCGCGCAACAACCATGAGTCCGCGACGAGAAGGCGTCCGCCCTGGGCCGGACCGGGGGTCAGTCCGTGCTCGGGGGACCAGGTCGACAGACCTTCCGCGATGGCCGGTTGTGTCACTCAGTACTCCTGTTTGCTCATGTCCGATTCAGTACTTCCGGCCCGCGACAGCCGGGGCGCCGTGCCGGGGGCCGTACGGCGCGTGTTCCAGCCAGGCGCCGCACCGGGGTAGGACGGGGGCGAGGGCCGCCGCCGCGCGCTGCTTGACGCGGACGATACGGCGCCGGGGTCGCAGATGGTCCAGGGCGGTGCCGGCGGCGGCGCTGTTGAACAGGCCCGCCGCGCGCCGGACCTCGGCGAAGCCGGCGACGGCCTCGGGCGTACCGTCGGCGATCGCCCGCGCCGCGGCGGCCGCGTCCGCGATCCCGCTGTTCATGCCGCGCGCCCCGAACGGCGGGAAGAGATGGGCGGCCTCACCGGCGAGCAGCACCCGGCGGTGCGGGTCGGTGAAGACTGCGGCGACCTTGCGCAGGAATCGGTAGGTGGAGACCCACAGGACACGGTCGCCGTAGCCGTCGCCGACGACCTCGGGCAGCCAGCGGCGTACGGCCTCGTCGGTGCCGTACTCCTCGTCGGTGTCGTCGTCCCGGCACTGCAGGTCGAGCTGGAAGCCGCCGGTGAAGGGCACCCGCATGACGCTGCGGCCGCCGAGCGCCGGGTGCTCGTAGTGGAAGACCCGCTCCAGGGGCAGCTCGGCGCCGGGGATGTCGGCGACGTCGACGACGACATGGAAGCCCTCGCCGTGGGTGCCCTCCAGGGGGATGCCCATTTCGCGTCGCACGGCGGAGCGGGCGCCGTCGGCGGCGACGGCGTGGGTGCCCGTCCAGCTGCGGCCGCCTGCGTCGGTCAGCCGCACCCCGGCCCGGTCCGTGTGCACACCGGTGATCCGCGCGTCCCACACGAACTCCACCCCGGCGTCCTCGCAGGCGGCGCGCAGGAAGCGCTCGGTGTCGACCTGGCGGAGGCTGGTGAAGGGCGGGGTGCCGACGGGCGGCGGGAAGGTGCGCGCATAGACCTCGCGGCCCCGGTAGAGGGTCCGCTTGGTGTGCCAGGTCTGACCGAACGCGGCGATCCGCACCGCGAGTCCGGGGCGCATCCCCTCCAGCAGTTCGAGGGTCTCGCGGTGAACGAACAGGGCGCGGCTGCCGGGGCGTTCGCGGTCCTCGGGGTCGGCTTCGAGCAGGACGACGGGGAGGTCGTGGGCGCGCAGGGCGAGGGCGGCGGAGAGGCCGACCGGGCCGGCGCCCACGACGAGTACCGGGGTCGTCATGTGCGGACGCCTTCGGTGAGCATGCGGGTGATCTCGACCCGCTTGACCTTCCAGGTGGAGGTCATGGGCAGTTCCTCGAACCGCCACTGCCTCGGCTCCGCCATGGCGGGCAGGTCCGCGGTGGCCTCCCGCCAGCGGTTCAGGTCCAGGGGGTGTTCACCGCGTACGCAGACCACCGGGACGGGTTCGCGGTCGGCCCCGGGGACGACGACGACCTCGCGCAGTTCCTCCAGGCGGGACATCAGGGTGTCCTCGACCTCCAGGTTGCTGTGCACGGAGTCGATCTGGTCGATCTCGCGGTCGATGAGGTGCAGGGCGCCCCAGCGGCTCTGGTAGCCCATGTCGCCCATCTGCCACCAGTCGCCGTCGAGTTGGCGCAGATACTGGTCACGGGCGCCGAGGTAGGTGAGGATGCGGCCGCGGGTGCGGGCCTCGATGCGGCCGGGGGTGCCGGGGGCGACCCGGCGGCCCGTCTCGTCGGCGACTCGGACGCGGGTGAAGCCGGGGATGCCGATGCCGACCCGGCGTCCGTCCGCGCGGGCGGCGCTGCGTCGGGTGAACCACTGGAAGGCGACCGGGCCGGTCTCGCTCTGCCCGTACAGCTGGATCAGCCAGGGTGAGCGCCGCTTGGAGGCGTCCAGCAGCCGCCGCACCGTCCGCGGGTGGATGGCGTCGAAGGTGGAGCCGTAGGAGCGGACGCGGGACAGGGGGGCGCCGGGCGCGTCGGCCAACTCCTCCCACAGGACGAAGGTGTTGGGGTGGGTCTCGACGATGCCGGGGCGGTGGCGGGCCAGTAGCGGTCCCACGTTCGCCGGCTCCGGGTCGACGATGAGGACGAGCGGGCTGCCGAAGTGCAGCAGGACGCCGAGCAGATGGTAGAAGCGCGAGTGCACGAACGACATGTGCAGCGCGGCGGTCTCGCCCCGGGTGGGCCAGCCCATGGCCTTCTGCGGGACGAGCCGGTTCCACATGGTGTGGGGGCAGTGCACGGCGAGCTTGGGGACGCCGGTGGTGCCGGAGCTGTGGGTGATCAGGGAGGGTTCACGGGGGTGGAGGCGTACAGCGGCGGGGACTGCCGCGCCCGCGTACTTCTCCAGCGGTTCGGCGCCCGGGGCGTCGTCGACGCAGAGGATGCGCCGGACGACGCCGGTGAGGTCGATGTCGCGCAGCGGACCCTCGAGCTTGGCCCGGTCGGTGATCAGCCACGGCTTGTGCAGACGTTCGATGAGCTGTTCGACGACGGGGCCCGCGAGTCCGGGCGACAGCAGGACCGGGACTGCGCCGATACGGGAGACCGCGCAGGTCAGCAAGACGATGTCGACGTTGTCCGTCTTGTGGACGACGACCTCCTCGGAGGGGCGCACGCCCGCTTCCCAGAGGCGGCCGGAGAGGTCGTCGACCAGGTCGGCGAGGACCGTGTACGTGAGGTCGGTCCCGAGGGCGGGGGCCGCGTCGAGGGGCCGGTCGAGGGTGACGAAGACATGCCCGTGGCGGTCGGCGGCCTCTCTGAGCATCGAACCCAGGTAGAAGCCGCGCCCGGTCAGGGCGGGCGACGCGCTCTGCCCGGCCTGCTGCTGGTGTCGCATGGGGCCCAACCTTTCTGCGGGGGCGGGGGCGGCGGAAGCCTCGGCCATGGCTCACCACGCTCCTTGGCGGACGAGGTGCCGGCGGAGCTTGCCGGTCGCCGTGCGGGGCAGGGTGGGCACGAAGCTCACGCTGCGGGGGACCTTGAAGGCGGCGAGGTTGTCGCGGGCCTTGCAGATGAGTTCGGCCTCCAGGCCCACCGCGATGGGCGGGACGGGCACGACGAAGGCCCGCAGACGGCTCGCGCCGCGTTCGTCGGTGACGGCCACGACGGCGACGTCCCGTACCCCGGGGTGGGTGCGTAGCAGGGCCTCCACCTCCAGCGGGGAGACGGTGATGCCGCCGACCATCTCCATGTCGTCGGCCCGGCCCAGGTGCCGGTAGGTGCCGTCGGGTTCGCGGCGGGCCCGGTCCCGGGTGCCCAGCCAGCCGCCGACGAGGGCCCGCTCGGTCTCCTCGGGCCGGTTGAGGTATCCGGGCGTCACCGTCGGCCCGCGCACCCAGAGTTCACCGGTCTCGCCGTCGGGCACGGGGTTCCCGGCACGGTCGCGCAGCTCGATCTCGAAGCCGGGTACGGGCCGGCCGACCGTGCCGGGGTGGTTGTGGTCGAAGCCGTTGGCGCAGAACGCGTGGCCCGCCTCCGTGGAGCCGATCTGCTCCAGGACGGGCGCGCCCAGCAGTTCGGTGACCTGCTTCCCGATGCCGGCGGGCATGCCCTCACCGGCGGAGACCGCCGCGCGTACCGAGGCGAAGCAGTTCTCGTGGCCGTCCGCGCGGTCGGCGACGAGGGCGGCGTACGCCGACGGCACCGAGTACAGCAGGGTCACGCGGTGGCGGGCGACCAGTTCGTCCACGGTCGCCGGGGTGGGGCGACGGTCGGTGAGGACCGCGCTGGAGCCGGAGAAGAGGGGGAAGACGAACGCGTTGCCGAAGCCGTAGGCGAAGTAGAGCCGGGAGACGGAGAGGGTGACGTCGTCCGGGGTGATGCGCAGGACCCGGCGGCCGATGAGGTCGTGGTAGGTCCTGGGGTCGCCGTGGACGTGGACGACGCCCTTGGGGCGGCCCGTGGTACCGGAGGTGTACTGGATGTAGAGCGGGGTGTGGGCGTCCACCGGGTGTGCCGTGTCCCAGGGCTTCGCCGTCGCACTCAGCGCGGTCAGCTGGTCGGAACCGAGGCACCGCGCCGTACCGGCCGGGACACGGGCGTCCAGGCGCGGGCCCGTCACCCAGAGGACCGCCTCCGTGTCCTGTGCCATGAACTGGATCTCGGGCGGCGGCAGTTCCGGGTTGGCCAGGACCGCGACCGCGCCCAGGCGGGCCGTGGCCAGGAAGGCCGTCACCCAGGCCACGGAGTCGGGCAGGGCCAGCAGGACCCGGTCTCCGGGGCGGACTCCGTGGTCGTGGAGGACGGTGGCGGTGCGGGACGCCAGGTCGTGGATCTCACCGTGGGAATGGGCCCGGTGGCCCTGGTGGAAGGCCGGGCGGTCCCTCCAGCCGCGGCGTTCGGCGAGGGCCGCCAGGTGGGCTGCGAGGTTTCCGGGGGCGTCCGCGTCGGCCGGCTGAGGCGCCGAGGCCGCCCGTTGGGCGGGGATGCCCGCGGCGGTCCGAAGCAGCGCGGGGTGGGGTGTCGTCGTCATCGGGTGGTCTCCTCGGTGACGGCCGGGGCGGAGGCGTGTTCGCGGTGGGCGCGCATCAGTGCCGCGGTCTTCAGGAGCATCTCGTCGTACTCGGCGGCCGGGTGGGAGTCGAGGACGATCGCGCCGCCGGCTCCCAGGTGCATACGTCCGCCCTGGAAGACGGCGGTGCGGATGACGATGTTGAGGTCGGCGCCGCCACCGCACCCGAGGTAGCCGAGGGAGCCCGAGTACACGCCGCGTGCCTCGGTCTCCAGGGAGTCGATGATCTCCATCGTGCGCAGCTTGGGTGCCCCGGTCATGGAGCCGCCCGGGAAGCAGGCCCGGACGCAGTCCACGGCGTCGGTGCCCTCGCGCAGCCGTCCCTCGACGGTGGAGACGAGCTGGTGCACGGTGGCGTAGGTCTCGGTGGCCATGAGGCGGGAGACGCGCACCGTGCCGGTCCGCGAGACCCGGCCGAGGTCGTTGCGGAGCAGGTCGACGATCATCAGGTTCTCGGCGCGGGTCTTGGCGTCCGCGGCGAGTGCGTCCCGCAGCCGGTCGTCCTCCTCAGGCGTGGCGCCTCGCGGGGCGGTGCCCTTGATGGGTTTGGCCTCGGCGACGCCGTCGCGGGTGATCCGCAGGAAGCGTTCGGGCGAGGAGCCCGCGATGTCGAGGTCGCCGAACCTGAGGAAGGCCGCGTACGGGGCGGGGTTGACGCGTCGCAGCGCCCGGTAGAAGTCGTAGGGATCGTACGGGGCGGGTAAACGGGCTGCGTTGGTCAGACAGATCTCGTAGCTGGTGCCCGCGTGCAGTTCCGCCTTGCAGGCGTCGATGTCGGCGAAGTAGGTGGCGCGGTCGCGGACGAGCCAGGGTTCGGCGGCGCGCGGATAGGGCGTCGACGACCTCAGGGGCAGGGTGGGGTTCGAGGCGACGAAGGTCAGCTGGGCGAGCGCTGTGTCGAGCCAGTCGCCGGCCTCGCGGGCGGCGGCCGGGGTGTCCTCGGCCAGGCAGACGGCGTAGGTGTGGCCCTCCTGGTGGTCGACGGCGATCAGCCGGTCCGCGAAGAGCCAGCAGGCGTCGGGGGTGTCGGCGGTGTGGCGGTTCGGGGAACCGCCGTCGGCCTTGAGCTCGTAGCCGAAGTAGCCGACGTATCCGCCGGTGAAGTCGAAGGGGAGGCCCGCCGCGTCGACCTTGCGGCTCGCCAGCTGCCGTTTCAGATAGTCGTAGACGCTCGCCCGGACCCGGCGGGTGGGCCGTCCCTCCCGCTCGATCTCGCAGACGCCGCTGTCGACGTCGTAGCGGACGAGTTCGGCGAGGGGGCCACTGCCGTCGCCGAAGAACGAGAACCGGGACAGGCCCTCCTCGACGCGGGAGCTGTCCAGCCAGAAGGCGCGCGGCTCGTCGGCGTGCATCCGGGTGAAGGCGGCCTCGGCGTCGACGGCGGTGGCGATGCGGCGGGTGTGCAGCCGGTACGCGGGGCCCAGGGCCCGCCGGGGGCGGGGGATCGCGCCGGAGAGGGGGGTGACGGCGGTGGTCTCCGTGCGGGCCGGCGCGGTGACCGGGGTGCTCCTGGGCGGGGTGGTGACGGCGACTCGGGGGTTTCTCGTACGGAGGCCGCCGGCTCGTTCCTCCGTGAGGTCGCGGAAGTTGACCAGGAGGCGGTGGCCGTGGTCGGTGAGGACGGACTCCGGGTGGAACTGCACGCCCCACAGCGGCCGTTCGCGGTGGCGCAGGCCCATGAGGACGCCGTCCTCGGACCAGGCGGTGGCCTCCAGGGTCGGCGGCAGCGGCTCGCGCACGCACAGCGAGTGGTAGCGGACGACGGTGAAGTTCTGCGGCAGTCCGCGGAACAGGTCACGGCCGTCGTGCCGGACCGTGGAGAGATGTCCGTGACGGGGCCACGGGGCCGGCTCGACGTCGGCCCGCTCCCCCACCGCGATGCCCTGGTGGCCCAGGCAGACGCCCAGCACGGGGATGGCGGCCTCGGCGATGACCTGTGCGGCGATGCCGAAGTCACGCGGCTCCGCGGGGTGGCCGGGCCCGGGCGAGACCACGACGTTGTCGACTTCCCGGAGTTCCGGAATGTCGTCGGGCGAGGCGTCGTTGAGCACGACCACCGGTTCCTCGCCGTTGACCTCGGCGATCAGCTGGAACAGGTTGTACGTGTACGAGTCATAATTGTCGATGAGCAGGGTCTTCAACCCGCTCACCCCCCTCTGATCGTTCTCGGACCTAGGCGGTCCGACGTTTGTGCCGGCCGCGCAGCGCCTGCAGCGGCGGGTACAGCCATTTCTTGAGAAACCGCTGGAGCCTCGGCATGAGAATCCAGGTGACGATGGCCGTCACGGACAGACACAGCAGAAGTGTTCGAAACAGTGGATTGAGATCGGTGAGATAAGGGAGGACCAGCAGGTTGAATAAGAGCACGGGTGGGAAGACCGCACTCATATTCACCAGCCAGAGTTTCCATTTCGGGGGCGGGCGCGGGGCGGCCGGCGCCGGTTCCCGGGTGGTCTGGGAGTCGAACCACGCCTTGGAGCCCGTCACGCTCCGGCGCCCGGTCTCCCGGGCCAGCCCCTCGGCGCGTGCCGCCCACTGGGCCCAGTCCGGGGAGTTTTCCCAGGTCCGGGCCGAATCCTCACCGTCAAAGCGGTAGACCACATGCCATTCCGCCTCTCCGTCGACGAGTACGCCACCCCCCAGAAAGCCCGGTTGCCGCGCACTCGTACGCAGCGCGGCCCACCCCCACGAGTGGAAGTCGGCCTCGCGCCCCGGCACCACGTGATACGCGACGGTGACGGTAACGGGATTCCTGCTCACACCGTCGAGTACGCGAGAAACTGACGCCCCGTTCAAATCTCAACGAACTTTTTCAAGGTGTCCGGATCGTTGCCGTATGGCGCTCTTTCAGCCGCCTTGGATCCGTCTGTCGGGAAGTACTCGCACGTTGCTTTCACCATTTTCCGGAAGCGCTTGCCGCGGAAAGCGTGAAAGGCGCACCATCACCCTCATGCTCCGCGCATAAGCGCCGGAAAGAATGGGAGAGCCATGTCCAGGTACGACTGGGATATGCGCCACGAGGGAATCGACAGGGCGCGCGCCGCGATCGAACCCGTACGAAAGGAGGTCACCACGCATCCGATCTATCGGCGCATCGACAGCCGTGCCGACATGGCCGTCTTCATGGAGCACCATGTGTTCGCGGTGTGGGACTTCATGTCCCTGCTCAAGTCCCTCCAGCGGGACCTGACCTGTGTCGACGTTCCGTGGGTGCCGCGTGGCTCGGAGGTGAGCCGGCGGCTCATCAACGACATCGTCCTGGTGGAGGAGAGCGACGAGCTGAACGGCGGGTTCACCAGTCACTTCGAGCTGTACCGGGCGGGCATGGCCGAGGCCGGCGCCGGCACCGCCCGCCTCGACACGTTCCTGGGGCTCGTCGGGGAGGGCCATGCCGTCCCGGCCGCCCTGCGGGTCGCCCAGGTGCCGGTCCCCGCCGCGGAGTTCGTCCGGACGACGTTCGAGATCATCGGGGAGCGCCCGTTGCACTGCCGGGCCGCCGCGTTCGCGTTCTCGCGGGAGGACCTGATCCCCGACATGTTCGACCAGGTGATCAAGACGGACGGGGCCGATCGGTTCCCCCTGTTCTGCGACTATCTCGCGCGGCACATCGAGGTCGACGGTGAGGAGCACACCCCGATGGCTATGGCCATGGTGGCGGATCTGTGCGGGGACGAGGACAAGCGGTGGGAGGAGGCCGTGGAGACGGCGACCCTCGCCCTTGAGGCGAGGTCCCGCCTGTGGGACGGGATCGTCGAGGCGATGGGGTAGTGCCGCGGCCGCCGTGCGTGAGCCCGTCGAAGCCGTCGGTGAGCTCTGCATGTGCCGCCGTGCTACCCGTCCTCACCAGCCGCACGCTCCTCCTCGCGCCAGGCGCGTGCCACCCGCGCGAAGGAGGTGTTCACGGCCAGCAGGCCGCCGTCGACCCGGAGGGTCGTCCCGGTGATCCAGGCGGCGTCCCGGGAGGCCAGGAACGCGACGGCCGCCGCGATGTCCTCCGGTTCGCCGACCCGGCCCAGCGGATAGATCTCGCCCAGGGCGTCGAGGTGGGCCTCGCGGCCCGCCCAGCCGGAGGTGCGGACCGTGCCCGGGGCCACCAGATTGACGCGGACACCGCGCGGCGCGGCGTCCCCGGCGAGAGTGCGGGTCAGTGAGACGAGGCCCGCCTTGGCGGCGCTGTAGGCGTGGTTGCCGAAGTCCTGGAGGCCGTTGACGGAGCCGATGTTGACGATCGCCCCGCGCCCGGAGGCCACCAGGTGCGGCAGCGCGGCGCGGGAGCAGCGGAACGCGCTCGTGAGGGTCAGGTCGAGGTCATGGTCCCAGGTCTCGTCGGAGGTGTCCTCGAAGAGCGGCTCGTCCGGAGTGCAGCCGAAGGCGTTGTTCACGAGCACGTCGAGCGAGCCGAACGTGTCCACGGCGTGGGCTACGGCCGCCTCGACGGAGTCCCGGTCGCCGACGTCGCAGGGGAAGGCGTGCACCGCCAGTCCCCGGCCACGCAGGTCCGTCACGGTCCGTTCGGCCGCCGGCAGGTCCACGTCGGTGACGAGGACCCGGGCGCCCTCCTCGGCCAGTCGCCGGGCGGTGGCCGCCCCGATGCCCCGTGCCGCACCCGTGAGGAGCACGCCGTACCCCTCGAAGCGTCCCTGCGCATGCATACGGCAGAACGTACTGCGCGGGCGATCACCACGACGGACGCGACGCGGGCGTGGCCCCGTTACGGTGCGGGCATGTCAACCTTCATCCAGCAACTCCCGGCGCTGCTCGGCGTGGTGATCGGCGCGTTGGGTTCGTATCTCGTGGTCATGCGGGGCGACCAGGTCCGCTTCCGCCGTGAGCAGGCCGCGCGGTGGGAGGAGCGCCGCCTCACGGTGTACGCGGACTGGGCCCGGGCCTTGAAGCAGTCCGTCACCCTGGCCTACCGGGTTGCCTCCTACTTCGGCAACGATCCGCATCCCCACCCGCTGTCCCCGGAGGAGGCCGCGCCGCTCCAGGCGGAGGCGACCGTCGCCCGGGATCCTTCCGGTGAGGCGCTTCTCCTCCTCGGCAGCCCGGAGGTCGTGGAGAGGGCACGGGCCTGGGTCGTCGTGGTGCTGGAGATGGAGGAGTTCCTGCGAGCCGGGACCCGGGACCCGCGCGCGTGGCAGGCCCTGCTGGACCGCCAGCGCGCCGGGCGCGAGGGCTACTACTCCGCCGTACGGGAGGATCTGGCGCTGCCACCGGGCCACTCGGCACGCTGGCAGCTGCCGTCGGCGCCCGGAGGTCAGCGGTAGCCGGTGGTGTCGGCGGGCTTGTCCGCGTCCTGGACCTCGACGAGGTAGCGCCAGGCGTCCGGGCGGCTTCCGTCCAGGTCGGTGAAGCCGTACACCTGGGCGAGGCCGCCGCTGGAGAAGGACGCGCCGTTGTGGCGGGCGACGTCCGGGTCGGCGGCGAGGGCGACGACCGCTCGGCCGACGTAGCGCGGGGTCTCGGAGATGGCGAAGTGGGGGACGCGGTCCAGGGCGTCGCGCCAGTTGTCCTCGGTGACGCCGAAGCCGTCGAGCATCATCTCCGAGCGGAGCCAGCCCGGGGTGAGGGCGACGGCGGTGGCGCCGCGCGGGCCGAGTTCGTGGCCGAGGGCGAAGGCCATGCGCAGGACGGAGGCCTTGGCGAGGTCGTAGAAGAAGGAGACGCGGTAGGTGTCGCGGTTGTAGTCGGCGGTGCCGTCGGTCATCTCGATGACGAGGCCGCCGGGGTGACGCAGCAGCAGGGGCAGCGCGTGGTGGCTGGTGATCGCATGGGTCTCCACGGCGAGCCGCAGCAGCCGCAGCCCGTTGTCGAGGTCGTGCTCCCAGACCGGGGCGTCCCATGCGAAGAGCTTCTCGCCGCCCCAGATGTCGTTGACCAGGACGTCGAGCCGGCCCTGCTCCTTGTCGATCCGGTCCACCAGGGCCTTCACCTGGTCCGGTTCGAGGTGGTCCGTGGGGACGGCGATGCCGCGTCCGCCCGCCTCGGTGACCAGGTCGGCCGTGTCCTCCAGCGTTTCCGGACGGTCGTACTCCGACCGCCGCTGCCGTGTACTGCGCCCTGTCACGTACACCGTCGCCCCGGCCGCCCCCAGTTCGACCGCGATCCCGCGCCCCGCTCCGCGTGTCGCTCCCGCCACCAATGCGACCTTGCCGTCCAACGGTTTCACCATGCCCGACCTCCTGTACGTACGGCACCTTGGCCGACTCCTGTACGTACGGCACCTTGGCCGACGCCGGGTACGGCCCGGCGCCCTCGACACGAGCCTCTCCGAGAAGCCGGACACCTTCTGTCGCCTTTTCTCGCTTTCCCGTGACGAGTGCACCTGGCAGGATGCGCGGATCATGGACGAGACGGCGCCCTGCGTGCGGTGTGGAGGAACAGTCGCCCCGGATGGGCACTGCTGGGACTGCGGCGAGGCCCAGGCCGCCTTCCGCGCGCACCTGGAGATCGAGGACGACAGCGGTGCGGCCGGGGTGAGCGACCGTGGCCTGCGGCGCGAGATCAACGCGGACGCGATGGCGCTGGTGAGGTGCGGGGCGTGGACGACCGGTGTCGTCTGCGACGGTGTGTCGATGGCGCCGCGTGCCGAGCGGGCCGCCCGGGTCGCGGCCGAGGTGAGCGCCACCTCGCTTGCGAGGCTGCTGGATTCCGGTGTGCTGCCGGAGGTCGCACTCGTCGAGGCCGCCGGTCGCGCGGGGCGGGCGGTCGCGGGGCTGGCGCAGGCCCGGGAACGGCACGCGGTCGCGCCGGCGTGCACCTGGGTGGCGGGCGTCGTGGGACCGGAGGGCATCTGGAGCGCCTCGGTCGGTGACAGCCGTGCCTACTGGCTGCCGGACGAGGGCCCCGGCATGGCGCTCACCGAGGACGACACAGGCGACCTGGACGCCCTCACCGCCTGGCTGGGCCGCGACGCGGACGAGACCGTGCCGCAGGTCCGGAGTTGTCGGCCGGGGTGTGCGGGGCGGTTGCTGCTGTGCACGGACGGCCTGTGGCGGTATCTGCCGGACGCGGCCGGGCTCAGGGCCCTGGTGCGCGGGTCCGGGCCGTTGTCCGGGGCGCGGGCGCTGGTGTCGTACGCCCTGGAGGCCGGCGGCCGGGACAACGTCACCGCGCTCCTTGTCCCAGTCATGGCGGCGAGGGGCTGAGGCGAACCAGCGGACGCCCCGTCGGCAGCCTTGAGGCACACCCCGCCCCGCCTCGTGCGCCTGCGACGCCCGGTGGCGCCGACTGCCATGCCTTCGCGGCAGCCGGCACCACGCGGGGCCGCGGGTGCGGAGACGGACACGGCGGTGGCTCAGTGACCCCGGTCGATCCACTCCTGGAGGTTCGGGGCCTCGGCCCCGATGGTGGTGCTGTCGCCGTGACCGGTGCGGACGACCGTGTCGGGCGGCAGGGTCAGCAGGCGGTCGCGGATGGAACCGATGATGGTCGGGAAGTGGGAGTAGGAGCGGCCGGTGGCGCCGGGGCCGCCCGCGAAGAGGGTGTCGCCGGTGAAGACCGTCCCGAGGCCCGGGTCGTAGAGGCACACGGCGCCCGGGGCGTGTCCGGGGGTGTGCAGCACGGTGAGGTCGGCGCCGGCGGTCTCGATGACCTGGCCGTCGGCAAGCCAGTGGTCGGGCTGCCGGTCGGGATGGGTCTGCTTCCACAGCGGCATGTCGTCGGGGTGGAGCCAGATGGGGGCGCCGGTGCGCTCGGCCAGGGCGGGCGCGGCGTCGATGTGGTCGTTGTGGGCGTGGGTGCAGATGATGGCCGTCAGCCTGCGGTCGCCGATGGCCTCGGCGATGGCGCCGGCGTCATGGGCGGCGTCGATGACGACGACCTCGTGGTCGTCGCCGACGATCCACACGTTGTTGTCGACGTCCCAGGTGCCACCGTCCAGGCTGAACGTGCCGGACGTGACGAGGTGTTCGATCCGGACGGCCATCAGAGGGTCACCACCGAACGCAGGACGTCCCCGGCGTGCATCCGCTCGAACGCCTTCTCCACGTCGTCGAGTCCGATGGTCTCGGTGACGAACGCCTCCAGGTCCAGGCGGCCCTGGAGATAGAGGTTGATCAGCATGGGGAAGTCACGGTCGGGCAGGCAGTCGCCGTACCAGGAGGACTTCAGGGCGCCGCCCCGGCCGAACACGTCGAGGAGCGGGAGTTCCAGCTTCATGTCGGGGGTGGGAACGCCGACGAGGACGACCGTGCCGGCGAGGTCACGGGCGTAGAACGCCTGCTGGTAGGTCTCCGGGCGGCCCACCGCCTCGATGACGACGTCTGCGCCGAAGCCGCCGGTCAGCTCGCGGATCGCCTCGACGGGGTCGTTCTCGCGGGAGTTGACGGTGTGGGTGGCACCGATCTTCTTGGCGGTGCTCAGCTTCCGGTCGTCGATGTCGACAGCGATGATCTTCTCGGCGCCGGCCAGCAGGGACCCGGCGATGGCCGCGTCCCCGACGCCGCCGCAGCCGATCACGGCGACGCTGTCGCCCCGGCCCACGTTGCCGGTGTTGATCGCCGCGCCGATACCGGCCATCACCCCGCAGCCCAGCAGACCGGCGACCGCCGGGGAGGCGGCCGGGTCGACCTTGGTGCACTGCCCGGCGGCGACGAGCGTCTTCTCGGCGAAGGCGCCGATACCGAGGGCGGGCGACAGCTCCTGGCCGGTGGAGGCGAGGGTCATCTTCTGCGTGGCGTTGTGCGTGGCGAAGCAGTACCAGGGTCGGCCCCGTCGACAGGCGCGGCAATTGCCGCACACAGCACGCCAGTTGAGGATGACGAAGTCGCCTGGCGCGACGTCCGTGACGCCTTCGCCGACCGACTCCACCAGCCCCGCCGCCTCATGGCCGAGCAGGAAGGGGAAGTCGTCGTTGATGCCGCCCTGCTTGTAGTGAAGATCGGTGTGGCACACCCCGCACGCCTGCACCTTCACCACGGCCTCCCCGGGCCCCGGATCGGGCACGACGATCGTCTCGATCCGCACCGGTTCGTTCTTGCCCGGTGCGATCACGCCGCGTACTTCCTGCGCCATGGTGAACCCTTCCGTCGTTCCGTACGGACGGTCTCCCGTCCACGGTCACCCTACGGACTGACCAGCGGGTAGGCCCTCCGGTACGGGTGGTTGCGTGGCCGAAAAACTCGGCCCCGCCGGATGCCTGAAGCCCGCTCCGCCCCCCATACCTCGAACCTCTGGATACCCCCCTGGGTATTTCTGCTACGGTTGCGAACATACCCCCCGGGGTACTTCACACAAAGGTTCTCAGGCATCTGCTGCCGGAACGAGGAGAGGAGCGCTGCCGTGTACTTCGTCGACACGATCGAGGTGCCCGGGCTGGGCAACCGCAGCTACCTGGCGGGCGGTCCGCGGGGTGCCGTGGTGGTCGATCCGCCGCGCGACATCGACCGGATGATCACGGCCGCCGCCCGGCGGGGTGTGCGGATCGCGTACGTCGTCGAGACTCATGTCCACAACGACTACGTCACCGGCGGTCTGGAGCTGGCCCGGCTGACCGGCGCCGCGTACCTGGTGCCCGCCGGGGCGCGGGTCGCGTACGAACGGGTGCCGGTGCACGACGGCGACACGGTGAAGATCGACGCGGAACTGACCCTGCGCGCCGTCGCCACCCCGGGACACACCCCGCACCACACCGCGTACGTCCTCGAGGAGGGCGGCCGGGCGGCGGCCGTGTTCACCGGCGGGTCCCTGCTCATCGGCACAGTGGGCCGCCCCGATCTCGTCGAGCCCCGGCTGACCGGTGAGCTCGCCCGCGCGCAGCACGCCTCGGTGCGCCGGCTGGCCGACGCCTTGCCACAGGAGACGGCCGTGCTGCCCACGCACGGCTTCGGGAGCTTCTGTTCCGCCGGGCGGGCGACGGGCGGGGGGACGACCGTCGGGCACGAGCGGGTCGCCAACGAGGCGCTGGTCAAGGACGTGGAGACGTTCGTCGCCGATCTCCTGGCCGACCTCGACGACATTCCGGCGTACTACGCGCAGATGGGTCCCGTGAACGCGCGGGGTCCCGCCCCGGTGGACCTGACGCCGCCCGCCCCGGCGGACGCCGAGGAGATCGCCGCCCGGCTGGCTGCGGGCGAGTGGGTCGTGGATCTGCGCAATCGCGTCGCGTTCGCACAGGGGCATGTGGCCGGGGCGGTGAACGTCGAGGCGGAGGGGCAGCTCGCCACCTATCTCGCCTGGCTGCTGCCGTGGGGCAAGCCGGTGACGTTGCTCGCCGCATCCCCCGAGCAACTGGCCTCGGCACAGCGGGAGTTGGTGCGGGTCGGCATCGACCGGCCCGCCGCGGCCGCGACCGGCTCACCGGACGACTGGCTGCGCGAGGGGGAGCGCCCCCGGTCGTTCCCGCGGGGCACCTTCGCCGACCTGGCGCGGGTGCACGGTGTCCAGGGGACCGTCGTCCTCGACGTCCGGCGCGACTCCGAGCGCTCCGGCGGCCACATCGCGGGCTCCATGCACATCCCCGTGCACCGGCTGCGCGAACGGCTTTCCGAGATACCGGGCGGCACGGTCTGGGTCCACTGCGCCGGAGGCATGCGCGCCGCGATCGCCGCCTCCCTCCTCGACGCGGCCGGCCACCGGGTCGTCGCCGTGGACGACACCTTCGGGAACGCGGCCGAGGCGGGGCTGCCCATGGCGGGGGCCACCGGGGCAGGGGCGACGACGACAGACGCCGCCGAGTCCACTGCGGGGATCGGGCCCACCGAGGAGAGCGCAGCATCGGCGACCGGCTCCGCGGGCAGGACCTCCGCTGCCGGGGCCGGCGCCGCCGCCCCACGCGTCGGTCCGGCGCCCGGACCAGCCGGGGCACCCCTCGTTCCGGCCGGCGGTTCCCCCGGCCCAGGCGGCGGCACGGCACCCCGGTCCCGCGGGGAGCGGGCCGTTGCGGCCCGCGCCTCCGTCCTTCCCTCGCCGGCGTCGACGGATGCCCCGCACGTATGACCGCCCTCGTTCTGGCCCTGGCTGCCGGGGGTGTGATCGGGCTGGCCCTCGGGGCGTTGGGGGGCGGGGGCAGTGTGCTCGCCGTGCCCGCGCTGGTCTATCTGCTGGGGTTCGGGCCGGCCGCGGCCACGACGGCGAGTCTGGTGATCGTCACGCTCACCTCGGCGACCGCGCTGGCCGTGCACGCCCGGTCCGGTGCGGTCCGCTGGCGCGGCGGGATGCTCTTCGCGGCCGCCGGTCTGGTGCCCGCGGCCCTGGGTGGAGCGCTGAGCGCTCAACTGCCCGCCAGACTGCTGACCATGGCGTTCGCCCTGGTCGCCGGGCTCGCCGCCCACCGGATGCTGCGTCCCTCGGCCACACCCCCGGCGGAGCCGACCGTGCGGGCGAGCCGGGTGGCCGCGTCCGGCGCGGGGCTCGGCGCGGTCACCGGGGTCCTCGGGGTGGGCGGCGGCTTCCTCGCCGTACCGGCCCTGGTGAACGTGGTGGGGCTGCGGATGCGCGACGCGGTGGGCACCAGCCTGCTCGTGATCACCGTCAACTCGCTGGCCGCGCTGGCCGCTCGCGCGGGGACGAGCACGAACCTCGACTGGGCGGTCGTCGCTCCGTTCACGGGGGCCGCGATCCTCGGCGCCTGGGACGGCAGACGGCTGGCGGGCAAGGTCTCCGGTGACACCCTGCGGCGGATCTTCGCCTGGGCACTGCTGGCGGTGGCCACGCTCATGCTGGCCGACGCGCTCATCTGACCCCGCGGTCGGGGCACCCCGTACGGGCCGCCCCAGGACGGCGCCGTCGACCGGGTTCGCCCCGTCCCTCACGCCAGCGACAGGAACAGCTTCTCCAGCCGCGCCCGCATCTGCTCCGTCGTCTCCCCGTTCCGCTCGTTCTTCTCGGTGTCGGTGAGGCACTGCTGCAGACCGGTGGCGATGATCGCGAAGCCCGCGCGGTCGAGGGCCCGGGAGGCCGCGGCGAGCTGGGTGACGACGTCCTCGCAGTCGCGTCCCTCCTCGATCATCTTGATCACTCCTGAGATCTGCCCCTGCGCCCGGCGCAGCCGGTTCAGAACCGACTTGAGCTCATCGCCCTCGAACTGCAACTCCACGACCGACCCACTTCCTCTACATACCCTTGGGGGTATTTTACCTCCCCCTCCGGAAAGGATCGCAGGATTCCATGACCACTCCCCTCACTCCCTCCGCCCCACGCCGCCTCTCCGTCCCCGAGGTCCGCGAGCGCCTGGCGGAGCTGACCGTCGTCGACGTCCGTACGCCCGGCGAGTACGCCTCCGGGCATCTGCCCGGCGCCCTGAACGTCCCGCTCGACCGGATGGAGCGCGCGCTGCCGGCGCTGCAGGCGGCACGCGGTGATCTGCTGATCGTCTGCAGGTCGGGCGCGCGGTCCGCGAAGGCGTGCGCCCTGCTCGCCGAGCGCGGCATCGCGACGGCCGACCTGGCCGGCGGCACGACCGCCTGGGCGGCCGACGGCCATGAGCTGCACCGCCCGGCCGGGGGCACCCGGGCCACCTGGGCGATGGAACGTCAGGTCAGGTTCACCGCGGGCGCGCTGGTGCTCGTCGGACTCGGCCTCGGGCTGCTCCACCCGGCCTGGCAGGTGCTCTCGGCGGGCATCGCGGGCGGTCTCGTCGTCTCGGCGCTCACCGACACCTGCGGCATGGGAGCGGTGCTGGGGCGGCTGCCGCACAACCGCCCGCGCGCCGCCGACCTCGACACGACGCTTGCCGCGCTCGCGGCGTCCGGCACGCGGTAGCGGAATCTCGCGCGGACCGGGGGCCGGGTTCGCCGGCGAGTGCGAATGGGGGAACTGCGCGAGAAACCACCAACCACCCGCGCCTCGACTCCGTGCCGGGTGGTCGAAAAGGCGTTCCCGGTACCGCTCACCACCGACGTAGGCTGAAGCTCCGCGCCCGGTCCCCACTCCCCGACCGACCTGCCGAGGAGCGTCGTGAGCACGACTGACCCCCAGGCCGAGCAGCAGCCCAACTGGCGGCTGCTGCTCGGCTATGTACGGCCCCATCGCTGGGCACTTCTGCTGGGCGCACTGCTGTCCCTGGTCACCGGAGCGACCGGGCTCGCCCTGCCGCTGGTGGCGCGGGAGCTGATCGACGACCTGTCCCACGACCGGGCCATCACCTGGGCGTTGCTGCTGATGTCGGCTCTGGTCGTGGGCAACGCGGCGGTGGGCGCGCTGGGTTCGTACGTGCTGCGGCGCACCGCCGAGTCGGTGGTGCTGGGCGCGCGGCGCACCCTGTCGTCGTATCTGCTGCGGCTGCGCATCACGGCGGTGGACCGCAGCGAGCCGGGCGACCTGATGGCGCGGATCACCTCCGACACGACCCTGCTGCGCGAGGTCACCACCGACACCCTGGTGGGTCTCGGCACCGGCGGACTGACCCTCGTCGCGACGGTGGTGCTGATGGGCTTCGTCGACCCGGTGCTGCTGGCGGTGACGCTGGGCGTGATCCTCGGCGCGGGTGTGGTGTTCGGGGTGATCGTGCCGCGCATCAACCGGGCGAGCCGGGCGGCGCAGGACGCGGTCGGGGCGATGGGCGCCTCGCTGGAGCGGATCCTCGGCGCGCTGCGCACGGTGAAGGCGTCCGGCGCCGAGCACCGTGAGGAGGAGACCGTGCACGCGGCGGCAGAGGAGTCGTGGCGGCAGAGCGTACGGGCCGCCAAGTGGTCGGCGGCCGCGGGCAACACAGCCGGGCTCGCCCTGCAGATCGCCTTCATCACGGTGCTGGCGGTGGGCGGCGCCCGGGTCGCCACCGGCGCGATCGACGTGGGCACGCTGGTCGCGTTCCTGTTGTACGTGTTCTATCTGATGTCGCCGATACAGCAGGTCGTGGGCGCCATCACCCAGTACCAGACGGGTGCCGCCGCGCTCGCCCGCATCCAGGAGGCGCTGCGGCTGCCCGCCGAGCCTGCCGCCCGGCCCGCACCGCTGCCCGGGCCCGACACCGAGCCCGCCGCACTCGCCTTCACCGATGTCCGCTTCCGGTACGCCGACGACCTGCCGTATGTGCACCACGGAGTGACGTTCGAGGTCCCGGCGCGGGGCATGACCGCGTTCGTCGGGCCCTCCGGCGCGGGCAAGACCACCGTGTTCTCGCTCATCGAGCGGTTCTACGACCCGGAGGCGGGCGTCATCACGGTCGACGGCCGGGACGTCACCGCGTGGGAGCTGCCCCGGCTGCGGGCGGCGATCGGCTATGTGGAGCAGGACGCGCCGGTGCTGTCCGGCACCCTGCGGGACAACCTGCTGCTGGGCAACCCCGAGGCCGACGAGGGCGAACTCGGCCGGGTGCTGAAGACGACCCGGCTGGACGGCCTGGTCGCCAAGCTGCCGCAGGGGCTGGAGACCCTGGTCGGCCATCGGGGCACCAAGCTGTCCGGGGGTGAGCGCCAGCGCGTCGCCATCGCCCGTGCGCTGCTGCGGCGGCCGCGTCTGCTGCTGCTCGACGAGGCGACCAGTCAGCTGGACGCGGTCAACGAGGCGGCGCTGCGCGACACGGTCGCCGACGTGGCCCGGACGACGACGGTGCTGGTGGTGGCGCACCGGCTGTCGACGGTGACGATGGCCGACCGCATCGTGGTCATGGACGCCGGGCGGGTCCGCGCGGTCGGCACCCACCGGGAACTGGTGGCCGCCGACCCGCTGTACGCGGAGCTGGCGGCCACACAGTTCCTGGCGTCCGACCCGGTCGCTCAGAACGGGTAGTGCGCCTGCTGGGTGGACATGGTCACCCAGCGGGTGTTGGAGAAGGACTCGATGCCCCAGCGGCCGCCGAACCGCCCGTAGCCGGAGGCCTTCACACCGCCGAAGGGCACCTGGGGCTCGTCGGCCACGGACTGGTCGTTGATGTGCACGATGCCGGTGCGGATCCGGCGGGCGACGGCCAGACCGTGGGTGGCGTTCTCGGTGATGATGCCGCAGCTCAGGCCGTTGTCGGTGTCGTTGGCGAGCTTCACCGCGGTGTCGTCCTCGGTGAACGTCTCCAGGACGCAGAGCGGGCCGAAGGATTCGGTGTAGTAGAGCTCGGCGTCCTTGGGGACGTCCGTGAGCACGGTCGCCGGGTGCACCGCGCCCTCGGGCCGGCCGCCCCCGGTGAGGACGGTGGCTCCCTTGGCGACGGCGTCCCGCACCAGCCCCGCGATCCGCTCGGCGGCGGAGGCGCTCACCAGGGGCCCGACCACGGTGTGCGGGTGACCGGGGTCGCCGGCGCGCAGTGTGGCGACCTTGGCGGTGAACTTCTGGGCGAACTCCTCGGCCAGCGACTCGTGGACGAGGATCCGGTCGCCGGACATGCAGATCTGTCCGGCGTTCATGAAGACGCTGAAGGTGACGGCGTCGACCGCGTAGTCCACGTCGGCGTCGTCGAGCACGATGACCGCGTTCTTGCCGCCCAACTCCAGGACGGCGGGCTTGAGATGGCGGGCCGCGTGCTCACCGATGATCCGTCCGACGTTGGTGGAGCCGGTGAAGTTCACCGCGCGCACCCGCTCGTCCGAGATCAGTGCCTCGGCGATCTCGGCCGCGTCCTCGGGCGCGTTGGTGATCACATTGAGGACACCGTCGGGCAGGCCGGCCTCCCGGAACACGTCGGCGACGAGCAGACCGCAGGCGATGGGCGCGTCCTCGCTGGGCTTGACGACGACGGTGTTGCCCGCGGCCAGCGGTGCCGCGACGGCCCGTACACCGAGGATGACGGGCGCGTTCCACGGCGCGAACGCCGCGACCACGCCGAGCGGTTCACGCACCGCGAGGCTCAGCGCGCCCTCCTTCTGGCTGCTGAGCACCTCGCCGCGCGGGGCGGTGATCGCGGCCGCCGCCTCGCGCAGGATGTTGGCGGCGAGCATCACGTTGAACAGCGCCCAGGGACGGGTGCCGCCGGCCTCCTGCGCCATGATCTCGGCGACCTGCTCGCCCCGTGCCTCCAGCAGTTCGGCGGCCTTGAAGAAGACGGCCCGCCGGGCGAAGGGCGCGAGCGCCGCCCAGTCCTCGAACGCCGCGTCGGCGGCGTCCACGGCCCGCCGGACATCCTCCGGACCGGCCGCCGCGACCCTCGCGTACACCTCCCCGGTGTACGGCTCGAAGTCCTCGGTGGTGCGGCCGGACGCGGCGGGTACGTCCTTGCCGCCGATCAGAAGGTCACGGGTTATGGCCATGGGCGGGGCTTCCTCGGAGTACGGTCGACGACGGTACGGGAGTATGCGGAATCGCTCCGTTTTGTTCGTAAAGTGAAGATCAATTCACGCTACTCCTCTGTGATGCTCTGCCCGGCCTCCCGAGAAAGTCAAGCGTTCAACCGGTTCGGTTCGCGCTTGCCGGGTTCGGCCCGGCGGAGGAGCCTCGATAGCAGGAGCCCCCCGCGGCCCGTCCCCCGTCGGGCCGCGGCCTTCCAAGGAGGTCACCCATGGCTACCGCGGCAAGCCCCGCCTTCGACACCGAGATTCTGCGCCGAGGCACCGAACAGGCGGACGCGTCGACCCTGCTGTCGCTCTATGCCGACGACGCCGAGATACGGGTCGTCGACCGCAACACCCAGCCCAGCCACCCCAAGGTCCTGCACGGCCGAGGGGAGATCGGCGAGATGCTGGAGGAGGTCTGCAGCCGGGACATGACGCACAAGCTGGAGCAGTGCGTCGTCCAGGGCGACCAGGTCGCCTACACCGAGTCCTGCGAGTACCCGGACGGTGTGCGGGTACTGGCCAGCTCGATGATCACCCTGCGCGACGGCAAGATCGTCGACCATACGCTGCTCCAGGCCTGGGACGAGTAGCCGGGCCGCGCGAGCAGCCGGGCGGCCGTCGGCCTCCGCGAGCAACGGCGCGGCCGTCAGGCGGGTACCCCCAGCAGGTCCAGCAGACGGTGCATGTCGGCCTCGGCGAGTTCGGGGTTGGAGGCCGCGGGCCTGGCCGTGTCCGGGTCCCTCAGCAGTTCCTCGATCCGGACCCGGGTGAGCCGGGGATCGGACGCGACGGCGCGGCGCACCCACACGGCCTCGTCGTGGGTCAGACGCTCGATCAGCTCCGGTGAGGCCTCGGGGTCGTGCGCGGCCAGCCGTCGCAAGCGGGGTTCCTCGTGGTCGGCGTACTCGGCGAGACCCTTCCTCGGGAACTGCGGCATGCGCAGCATGTCGAGGACCGAGCGGCCGTCCCACTCCAGCACCGTCCGCAGCAACGCCTCCGCCGGTGCGTCCGGCTGGTACTCGCAGATCATCAACCGGACCACGAAGTCCTCGTCCACGGCGAGCCGTTCGACGAGGTCCGGCGGGAGCGCCGGGTGGACGGCCGCGCTCCTGCGCAGCCAGCGGTGGGCGGAAGCCGCACAGGCGCGCAGGGCGTCCGAGTCACCGGCCAGCTGCAGAACCCAGCCGAGGGGCCGCAGAGCGTCCGAGCGCCGCACGGTGCAGTCGACGGCCGCACGTTGGTCCTCGGTCAGTTCGGGGCGCGCCGACACCGCCCGGCGCACCTCGTGCTCGGGGTCCACGGCCAGTCGCGCCACCAGGTCGGGCGGCAGGGACGGATTGCCCGCCAGCATCTGCCGGTCGTACGGGTCGTCGAGATCCATCAGGTGCTCGGCGGTGGCGCGGGACAGGCAGGCCCCGGCCAGGATCTCCCGGCGGTGACAGGGCGTCATGGCGGCGAGCACGCCGTCGGTGTGGGCGGGGTCCGTACGGCAGGCCTCCCGGGCCGCCGCCCCGCGTACAGCGGCGTCGGGGTCGGCGAGCAGTGCCTCCCGTTCGGCCGGGGTCAGCGCGTCCCAGGCCCGGCACACCCCTGTACGGACCCCGGGGTCGTCGTGGCCGGCGTGACCGGCGAGGACACGGGCCGGGATGCTCGGCGACCTCGCCGCCGTACCGCGTACCTCCGGGTCTGCGGAGGCGAGCAGTCGGGCGTAGACGGCGTCGGGCAGGGGTTCGGCGACGCCACGGTACGGCACCGGGCCGTGCGCCAGCTCCAGCAGCACCCGGCGGTCGGCGTCGTCCACCAGCCGTGCCCGGTCGGCCGCCAAGGCACCGTCGTTCCGGGCGAAACCGGCGCGCATCCGCCAGTCCGGGTGGGTCACGAACGCGTCGACCAAGGCGGCGGGCAGCCCTGCCCGTTGGCAGAGCCAGAACCATGCTGCCCTCGCCTCGGGGTGCAACAGCCGCAGCAGCACCTCGGCGCTCGCGGCCCTGTTCAGGGCCAGGCCCTGGATCACCTCGTTCCGTTCGTACGTCATCGATCGGCCCCCCGTCAGTCGTCGCAGCGGCCGGTCATCCTACGGCGGGGTCGGCGGCCGGGAGCGAGCCGAGAGTCGGCCCTTTCGAGCCATCGCGGTCCGTCCGTCTGTTCGGTCGCGGTCGCGCCGCCATACTGGCGTGCGTGCGGATAGCGATCATGACGGCGGGTTCCCGGGGTGACGTGGCCCCGTACACCGGGTTGGGTCACAGGCTGGTGCGGGCCGGGCACGAGGTCACCCTCGTGACGCACGACCGCTTCCGGCCGCTGGTGGCGGGCTCGGGACTCACCTTCCACGCGCTGCCCGTGGACCCGCGGGCCGAGCTGGAGTCGGACCGCGGGCGGAACCTGCACCGCAGCACCACCGGCGCCGGGAAGCTGCTGCGGGCGGTGAGGATGGCCCGCGATGCCGTCGGGCGGATGGCCGACGACCTGGTGGCCGCCGCCCGCGCCAGCGACGCCATGCTGCTGGCCGGTGCGCTCGCCCCGTTCGGGCACACGGTGGCCGAGGGACTGTCGATCCCGAGCTTCGGCATGAATCTCCAACCTCTGGCGCCGACGGGCGAGTTCGCGCCGCCGATGACCGGCGTACGGTCTTGGGGGCCCTTCCTCAACCGGGCGGCCGGACACGCGGTGAACATGTCCATGGAGTGGATCTTCACGCAGGAGGTGCGCAGACTGCCCGCCGCGTACGGGCTGCCGCTCACCGGGCGGACCGCGGCGCGGCGGGCCCGGGAGCGGGAGCGGCGGGGGTGGACGGTGTTCCACGGCTTCAGTGCCCGGGTGGTGCCCCGGCCCCGCGACTGGCGGCCCGGGCTGGACGTCACCGGTTACTGGTGGCCGTACGACCTCGAGGACCGGCTCCCCGCGGAGCTGGTGGACTTCCTCGATGCCGGGCCCGCGCCGGTCTTCGTGGGTCTCGGCAGTGCCACGGTGCCCGATGCCGAGCGGATGAGTGACGAGGTCGTACGGGCCCTGCGGGCGGCCGGGCTGCGCGGGGTGATCCAGCGCGGCTGGGGCGAACTGCGGGGCGAGGGCGACGACATGCTCACCATCGGCGAGGTGCCGCACTCCCTGCTCTTCCCCCGGATGGCGGCGGTCGTCCACCACGCGGGCGCCGGCACCACGGCGGCGGGCCTGCGCGCGGGTGTTCCCGCCGTCCCCGTTCCCGTGCAGTTCGACGAAGCCTTCTGGGCGGCCCGGCTGGTCGCCCTCGGGGTGTCACCGGGAGCGGTGCCGCTGCGCGGCTTCACCGCCGACGCCCTGGCCGCCGCGTTGCGACAGGCGACCGCCGACCCGTCGTACGGCCGCCGGGCGCGGGCCCTCGCGGAGGAGTTGGGGGCGGAGGACGGGGTGGCACCGGTCCTGGAGGCGGTGAACGGACTGAAGGCCTGAGCCAGGGGTCGCTCCCAGGGAGAGCATGCCGCGAGGCAGCGGCCGACCGCCGCGAAATCCCTCCGGCAGCCACCTCAGCACCGCCCGGCCGCCGCCTCGCCGCCCCTACGGTCCGGCCGCCTCGGCCTGCGCCCTTCCGGTCCACCACATCAGGCCCGCACCCCGGGCCACCGCCTCAAGCCCCACATCCCTCCGGGCCCCCTCAAGCCCGCACCCTCCCGGTCCACCGCCTCAGGCCCCACACTCCTCCGGACCGCCGCCTCAGGCCCACGCCCTTCCGGGCCCCCTCAAGCCCGCACCCTCCCGGGCCACCGCCTTACTGACCTTTTCGTAAGTTCGGTGGATGTGCTGACCTTGTGAGTGGGAGGCTTCCGGGGTGGCTTATCGACCCTCGCCTTCAGATGCCAGCTCGTCTCTTCCTCCTTTGTCGCGGCCTCAGTTGGCGGAGGCACGGCGTGTTCGGGCGGTCGAGTTGTTCGAGGAGGGCGCCTCGAATGCGGCGATCGCGCGGGCGGTGGGTGTGTGTGCCGAGAGTGTGCGGCGTTGGCGTCGGGTGTGGGAGCAGGGCGGCGTTTCGGCCCTGCGGCGGCGTGCGGCCACCGGTCGCCCGCCCAAACTGGACGACGCCCAGGTCGAGACTGTCCGGGCCGCATTGGCGCGAGGAGCTCAGGCTCATGGTTTCGAGGCCGACCTGTGGACCCTGGAGCGAGTCGCGCACGGAGGATCGAGCCCTCGCTGTCGGCAAGCCCTGCCGGCGATCACCATCGGATCCGAACGGATTCCCTGCGGCGGGACGGGGGTTGGTCACAGTTCGGACAGATCGTGCGCAGCGGGTCCGTTGTCTTCGCCCGGAGGTGCGGCGATGGCCTGCTGGGCGCGACGGAAGTCGCCAGGGCTGGCGCCGGTGTGGCGGGTGAAGAACTTGCCGAAGTTGGTGGGTTCGGAGAAACCGAGGCGGCGTGCGATGGTGGCGACGGGTTCGTCGGTGTGCGCGAGAAGCCGCTGCGCCTGGAGCGTGACGCGGGTGTCGATGACGTGTTTGACAGATCGTCCGGTGGCTGCCTGGCAGGCACGGGTGAGGGTCTTGACGGTGTAGCCGAGGCGGTTGGCGTAGTCCTCGGCACGCCGGGTGGTGGCGTAGGAGCGTTCCAGTTCGGCGTGGAAGCGGGCGTAGACCTCGCCGCCGGCGTGGGGGTCGGCGGGCGCACCTTGGCGGGGGAGGCGGTCGATGTGCAGTAGCAGTGCGGCCAGCAGCAGGCGCAGGATCTCGCGGGACGCGCCGTCGGGGCGACGGTATTCGGCATGGAGTCGGGCGAGCAGGGCGGAGGTGGCGGCGTAGTCGCTGCTGGTGCCCAGTTGCCAGCAGTTGGGGGCGGACCAGTCGTCGGCGAGGCGGCTGGCAGCCGCCGTCGCCTCGGGGAAGGCGGGGGTGAACAGCAGGTGCGTGCCGTTCATCCGGCCGGGCTCGGCAAAGCGTTGCACCTGGCCGGGGCGGACCCACAGCAGGGTGCCGGGCCGGCACGGGTAGGCAACGAAGTCGATGGTGTGCTCGGCACTGCCCTGCATGATCAGGGTGAGGGAGTGGAAGTCGGCGCGGTGGACCCGTTGCAGGCTGCCGTCGGCGACCCTGCGGTGCAGCGCGGACAGGTCGGTGATCTCGATGCCGGGAACCGGGGCGCTGGGCGGGTTGAAGCCGAACCCGGGGATGGCCTCCCCGCCCGCAGGCTCGGGGGCATGGCTTCTATCGCTGCCCTTCCTGTCCGTTTCTGACCATGACACGTCTCCACCGTACCTCGCTGGCCTGTGGTTTTACCCGGACAGTGGAAGGCGAGTACGAACAAGGACCTCGACCCACCAGAAGGACGCAGACCATGAACGGCACCATGACGGTCATCGACAGGGGCACGGTGCGCATCCACAGCTACATGGCCCCCGATGACAGCCTCAACGTCACCACTCAGCTGATCGAGACTCCGGCGCGAGTGATCGCCGTGGACGCCCAGTACGCCCTGGCCTACGCCGACGAGGTCGTCGCCTACGCGCGCGGCCTGGGCAAGCCACTGGACCGGGTGATCATCACCCACGCCCACCCGGACCACTTCCACGGCGCCGCCCGCTTTGGCGCCCCCGTGCACGCGCTGGCCGCGGTACGCGAGCAGATCGCCGCCCAGGGCGACAGCCAGGACCCGACGGGCGCGGTGATCCCGGTCGCGGACATGACGCCGACCGTGGAGGTCGTACCGGGCACGCAGGTCATCGACGGCGTGCCGTTCGTTTTCGAGAGCCACAGTGGCGGCGAGGCCGCCGACGAGCTGGTGATCAAGCTTCCCGAGCATGGGGTGCTGGTTGCCCAGGACCTCGTCTACCACGCCACCCACCTCTTCCTGGGTAACAACGACATTCCCGGTTGGATCAAGGCCGTCGATGAGCTCGCCGCCGACCCCGCCTACGGCACCGTCCTGCCTGGCCACGGCCTGCCTGCCGGCCCCGAGGTCTTTGACCAGCTGCGCCGCTACCTCGCTGATGCGGCCGAGCTGCTCGGCGACGACGGCGAGGCGTACAAGCAGGCCATCACGACGCGTCATCGAGGCTTCGGCGGTGCGTTCCTGATCGACATCGGCAACCAGTACCTCTTCAGTACCGACAACGCCTGACCATCGCCCCCTCTAGTGAAAGAAACCCCCAACATGAGCAGGATCACCGTGTTCGGCGCCGCCGGAAAGGCCGGCTCCCGCGTCGTCGCCGAGGCCGCCGCCCGCGGCCACCAGGTCACCGCCGTCGTCCGCGACCTCGACGCACTGTCGGTCCTCCCCGACGGCGTGCAGGCGACTGCTGGCGACGTCACCGACCCCGAGTCCGTCGCCGCCCTCGCCAAGGACGCCGATGTGATCGTCCTGACCGTCGGCGGCCCGGAAGCCGCCCTCTACACGAACGCCGTCTCCGCCGCCGCATCGGCCGCCCGCGCCCTGGGCCTGGCCGGCCCGCGCATCCTCCACATGGGCGGCGGCGCGAGCCTCCTCAACAGCGAGGGCGTGCGCTTCTTCGACGCCCCCGGCTTCCCCGAGGAGTTCAAGCCCTACGCCATCGGCCAGATCCGCGCACTCGACGCCTACCTCGCCCTCGGCGACGACGTGACCTGGACCTACCTGTCCCCGCCCCCGGTCCACTTCGCCCCCGGCACGCGTTCCGGCCACTACCGCACCGGCCTCGACCACCCCGTCGTCGGCGACGACGGCCAGGCCCGCATCTCCTACGAGGACTACGCCGCCGCACTCGTCGACGAGATCGAAAACCCCCGCCACCTCAACCGACGCTTCACCGTCGGCTACTGAACAACCAGCCATAACGGCCCCTGGCGGCGTGGGTGCGTGCGCGGGCGGCCAGAGGCCGCCATACATCCACGCAACCGACCGAAGGGGTGGGGCGACGAGGGGGCGGCACTGCCTGCAGCAGCTCCCACAGCGGTCGGGAGCCCGAGGCCCACACGGCCAGCGTCTGGCGGTCGACGACGTGCAGCCGCTGTTGCTTGGCGAAGGCCACGGCCGGACCGGTCACCCGGCCGTTCGTGACGATGACCGCGACGTCCGCCCCGTGCACTTGCCGGGCCGTTCCGTTGAGCACCTGCAGATCAGGCGTGCCCACCGCTGAGCCCTGAGCGCCGTTGCGGCGGTGCTTGCACTGGATCACCCAGCACCGCCCGAACGGGTCGGTGGCCTTCACGTCCGCGCCCAGGTCCCCGCGGCCGCCGACCCGCTGAGCATCCCGGCAGCCGTCCCGCTGCATCAGGTCCCGGATCGCATCCTCGAACCGGGAATGGTGCAGCGCGTCCAGCTGAGGCAGTCCGTAGCGCAGGCCCTGGGCCCGCACCGCCTCCCATTGAGCCCGCTGCTGGCGCTGGTAGAGCCAGCCGAGACCCGCCACCAGGGCGAGCACCAGGACCGCGACGAGCACCCACCAGTGCGCCAGCAGCCAGTTGACCACCGTCACCACGAGACCGATGCCGGCAGCCGCCACCACGAAGAAGGTGAACAGCTGCGCGTCTCGCTGCTGCTGTCTCTTGCTGGGCCGCCTCGTACGCCGCCGCGCCGGCGGCCGCCGCCGGGTCACCGCTCCCACCGGATCGGGTACGACACCGTGGGACGAGGTTCCGGGATCCGCACAGCAGGGACGTTGTCGAACCGGATCGGGTACTGCACCGTGGACCTCGGCCGTGGAGTCCCTTCACTCCCTGCAGAGACATTGCTGTTGCCGAACCCGACTACGGCTAAGGTGTCGTCTCATTTGGGGTGCTGGGTAGTCTGCACGGCGTGGTGATGGTTGAGCGCTTGGTACCGGACGAGTTGTGGGAGCTGTTCGAGCGGGTGGTTCCGCCTGCTCCATCGCGGCCGCAGGGTGGCGGTCGGCGGCGGTATGGGGATCGCGAGGTACTGGCCGCGATCATCTTCGTGGCCACGACGGGCTGCACCTGGCGGCAGCTACCGCCGGTCTTCGGCCCGTCGGGGCCGACCGCGCACCGGCGCTTCACCGAGTGGACCGCCGCCCGGGTCTGGGCGAAGCTGCACCGCCTCATCCTCGACGAACTGGGCTCGCGCGGAGAGCTGGACTGGTCTCGGTGCGCGATCGACTCGGTGAACATGCGGGCCTTGAAAGGGGGGACCTGACAGGTCCGAATCCTGTGGACCGGGGCAAGAAGGGCTCGAAGATCCACTTGATCACCGAGCGGACCGGTTTACCCCTCTCGATGGGGATCTCCGGCGCGAACCTGCACGACAGCCAGGCGCTCGAGCCGCTCGTGCGCGGTATCCCGCCGATCCGCTCCCGCCGCGGCCCGCGCAGACGGCGCCCCGCCAAGCTGCACGCGGACAAGGGCTACGACTACGACCACCTGCGCCGATGGCTACGCAAGCGAGGCATCCGGCACCGCATCGCCCGCAAGGGCATCGAGTCCTCCACCCGGCTGGGCCGGCATCGCTGGACGATCGAGCGCACGATGTCCTGGCTGGGCGGCTGCCGCCGTCTGCACCGCCGCTACGAACGCAAGCCCGAACACTTCCTGGCCTTCACCGCCATCGCCTGCAGCCTCATCTGCTACCGCAGACTCACCAAATGAGACGGCGTCTAAGCCCCGCACCCCGGACCACCGCCTCAAGCCCACGCCCTTCCGGCCCCCCCCCAAGCCCACACCCTCCCGGGCCACCGCCTCAAGCCCCACACCCCGGACCACCGCCTCAAGCCCCGCATCCCTCCGGACCACCGCTTCAAGCCCCACACCCTCCCGGGCCACCGCCTCAGGCCCACGCCCTTCCGGGCCCCCTCAAGCCCGCACCCTCCCGGGCCACCGCCTCAAGCCCCACACCCCGGACCACCGCCTCAAGCCCACGCCCTTCCGGCCCCCCTCAAGCCCACACCCTCCCGGGCCACCGCCTCAAGCCCCACACCCCGGACCACCGCCTCAAGCCCCGCACCCCTCCGGACCACCGCTTCAAGCCCCGCACACCGGACCACCGCTTCAGGCCCCGCACCCCTCCGGACCACCGCTTCAGGCCCCATACCCTCCCGGGCCACCGCCTCAAGCCCCACACCCTCCCGGGCCGCCATCTCAAGCCCGCACCGCCTCCATGCCACCCCAAACCGCACCCGTCCGGTCCGCCGCCTCAACTGGCTTCTCCCGCCGACTCAACCCGCACCCGTCAGTCCGCCGCCTCGGCCCGCACCTTTCGGTTCGCGTCTCGCCGACTTCTCAGGACCGGGGCGCATGCAACACGGCCCCGGCGCCTCTCAGGCCGCCATCCGCCGCCGTCCCAGGCTCGCTTCGATCGCCATCCCGCCGCCCTCTCTGGCCCCTCCGGCCGCCACCCGCCGCGCTCGCAGGGCATCCTCTGGCGACCACTCTCCACCTCGTCCCACATCTCAAGCGCCCTCCGCTCGCCACCCCACCGGGCGGAGTATCCCCAGGAGCAGGCGGACGAGTTCGTCGACCACCTCGTCGAGGTCGGCGTCGACGAAGCCGGCCTGCCAGTCGTGGAGGAGGCCGTTGACGCTGCCGATGAAGGCCGTGGCGGCGAGCCGGTAGTCGCGGTGGGCGGCCTCGCCCCGGTCGGCGGCCGCGGCGGCCTCCGCGCAGAGGAAGTCGACCCAGCGGGAGCGGCGTTCGAGACGCTGGCGCTCCAGACGGGGGCTGACGCCGATGATCTCGGTGAAGGTGATCCGCAGCCGGCGGGGGTCGCCGGTGACGTTCGCGGCGTAGGCGCGGAACGCCGCGGTGACCCGCTCGGCGACCGGCCGCCCCTCCGCCGTGGCGAGGCCGGCGAGCGCGGCCTCCTCGGCCCAGTCGTTGACCTGGAGGTGGAGCGCGGCCAGCACGTCCTCCAGGGTGCGGAACTCCTCGTAGAACTGACGGGTCGACAGACCCGCCGCCTCACTGAGCGCCGCGATGGTGGTGCCCCGGAACCCCGGGCTGTCACCGAAGAGTTGGAGGCCCGCGTCGAGGAAGCGGCGACGGCGCTCGGCCTGGCGCTCCTCGGCGGACCGTCCTCCGTAACGGCCGGTGGGCTGTTTGAGCCTGCCCGCCACGCTTCCCCTCCCGACGCAGCGTCACCCGTTCGACGGTCGAACCGGCGCTCCCCCGATTTTGTCGCGTCCGTGGTCTTGTGGAGAAGCACGCCCGTTCCTTACTTTCCAGTAAGTCAACTCTGAACGCTGCTGTATTCAGATTTCTCGCCCCGTTCTCTCCCCAGAGCCGCCTTGTCATGCCCCCAGCAAGCAGGAGGAACCAGCCATGATCCCCACCCCCGGCCCTCGTCGGCGCCGGACCCGTCACCTCGGTGCCGTGGCCGCCGCGCTCACCCTGACCGCCTCCGCCGCCGCGACCGCGTCCGCCGCCCCCGCGGCCGGCGCCGCGGACCTGCGCGAGGTGATGTTCGTGGGCAACAACTGGGAGGGCACCGCCGATGTCATCAAGGGCTCCGGCGACTTCGCGAAGATCGGCCGGGTGAACGTCATCCCGGACAAGGCCCAGCGGATGGCGGAGATCAACGCCGACCCGATCAAGTGGATCGCCTTCATGACGATCCGCAACAGCGTGGGCGAGGGCCACGACCAGTTCGTGGACGACATGTACTCCACGCCCGACGGCTCGTCGATGGTCGTCTCCCGCCCCAGCTTCGCCGACGTCGTGTCGATCAACCTCACCACCGGTGCCATCAACTGGCGTTTCCCCGTGTCCGGTTTCCGCGCCGACCACATGGCGGTCTCCCCCGACGGCAAACGGGTCGCTGTGTCGGCCTCGACGGGCAACACCGTGCACGTCCTCGACATCGTCACCGGCAAGCAGGTCGGTTCCTTCAAGACCGGCGACAAGCCCCACGAGAACATCTTCACCCGTGACGGCAAGTACATCTGGAACATGGCGATCGGCGATGTGAACACCCAGTCCGACGCGCCCTGGCTGGACTGGACGAAGGGCGACCGGAAGATCACCATCGCCGACGCGAACACCTTCCAGCAGGTCAAGGTGATCGACATGCGCGAGCGGCTGAACGCGATCGGGCTGAACGACTACTCGGACGCCGTCCGCCCCGCCGCGTTCTCGCCCGACGAGACGAAGCTGTACTTCCAGGTGTCGTTCTTCAACGGCTTCTTCGAGTACGACATCGCCACGGACAAGATCACCCGGACCAAGACCCTGCCGAAGTCGCCGGGAGTCAGCGACGACCGCACCACCTTCGTCAACGACTCCCGTCACCACGGCCTCACGATGAAGCCGGACGGCACCAAGCTGTGCATCGCGGGGACGATGGACGACTACGCGACCGTCGTGGACCGAGCGACCCTCCAGGAAGGGCCGCTCGTCCCCGTCTCCAAGCCGTACTGGTCGACCGTCAGCGGTGACGGCAAGTCCTGCGTGGTCTCCGAGAGCGGCGCCGACCAGGTCACGGTGATCGACTTCGCCACAGGGAAGAAGATCCTGTCCGTGCCGGTCGGCGACCACCCGCAGCGGGTGCGCGTCGCGCAGGTGCCCGCCGGCTGGACCGGGACCTCCGCCCGCTGACCTTCCGCTAGCTGAACTTCGAGGCCAGCCACCCCGACAGCTCCGTGCGCGCCGCGTCCAACCGCGTCGCGGACGGGGCTGTCGCCCCGTTGGTGACCAGGGCGTAGTGCAGCTTGCCCGAGTCGGGGGCGGTGAGCAGCAGCCGTCGGCTGCCGGTGCCGCCGGGCTCCCTGGCCGCCGCGACGGGAGTGGACGTGGTGTACGCCGGCGGCGCGGACGTCACCCCGAGGTCGGACACCACGGTCGTGGACGCGGTGGGGAAGGACGCCGGCAGGTGCAGTTCCGTCGGCTCGCTGCTGCCGTCGGAGCGCCACACCAGCAGGGCGTACTGCCCGGACCCGACGAGCGAGGAGACGTTCGGCAGGGTGCTGGGCACCGGGTTCCAGGTCAGCGTGGTGGAACCGTCGCGGGAGCGGTCCTCGTAGGTGAAGGCGAGGGTGCTGCCCGCCGTGGCGCTCGGATAGACCCGGTCGAGGAGCCGGGCGTCCTGGCGGAGCACGGCCGTACCGGAGTCGTCGAGGCGTACGGCGGAGAGGTCCTCGCCGTTCCAGGCGTCGCCCTCCCTCTGCACCTTGTCGGGGTTGTCGTTCATCAGCTCGCGGTGGCGGCCGTGGTAGAGGTCCCACTGCCACTGCGAACCGGACAGGACCGGGCCGGAGGCGGCCGGGTCCGACCACCAGCTGCCGCCCTTCACGCGGGAGTCGAGCGCCTGGTACATGGCCTTGTAGACCGTGGGCGCCTTGTCGGAGACGGACCCGGCGAGCGGGTGCCCGAACTCGCTGACGATCGCGGTCGTGCCGCCGGCGGCCGCCCGGTCACGGATGGTCCCGAAGTCGGTCGTGTACTGGCCGTTCTCCGCCTTGCCCCACATGAAGACGCCGGAGATCGCCTTCTGGTCGTAGAAGTGGGTGTTGAAGACGTAGCGGGGGCCGATGGTGCCCGCGTCGAGCAGTCCGCCCTCCTGCTTCTGGAAGTCGATGTTGGCGTTCCAGAAGAGGTTCGGCTCGACGAAGGCGGGCTTGGACTGCCAGCCCGCCGCGTCCATCCGCGCGCGGAACTTGACGTAGAACGGCCACATGACGTCCTTCTCCCACGCCCTGCTCGTCTGCCCCGAGTCGAGGACGCCGGGATGCGGCTCGTTCCACGGGTCGAAGCCGACGACGCCCTGGAATTGTGCGGCCGAGAGGTTCTGCTTGATGTACGCCATGGTCTTCTGGGCGGTGGCCAGGAAGGAGTCCTGGACGCCGTACGTGTTGTGCCAGAAGTCGTACGTCGACTTCGTGACGGCGGCGTTGGAGGTGATGTTCTGCCCCCAGAACGGGCAGATGCCGCAGTACTCGTCGGGATAGTTTCCGAGGTCGACGGCCCACTTGGGGGCGCCGTCGCCGGTGTACCAACTGTCGGAGTCGAACAGCCACCGGGAGTAGAGGTCCTGGTGGAAGTCCGGGTAGACGCGGATCCCGGCGTCGAGGAAGGCGCCCATCTGGGCGGTGGCCGCCGAGAGGTAGGCGGTGTCCACCTGGCCGCGCACGGGCTCGGCGTACGCCCAGGACAGCAGGAAGCGGACGGAGTTGCCGCCGCCGAGCGCCCGGAGCGCGGTCGCCGATTTCCTGGCGTCGGCGACCGAGGCGAAGGGCAGACCGTTGTTCTCCCTGAGCTTCGTCTCGCCGGAGACGTTGTAGCCGCGCAGGACGACCTCGCGGCCGAGGCCGTCCTTGAACCTGCCGCCGTCGACCGTGAGGGTCGCCGCGGCCTGGGAGTCGAACCAGAGTTCGTCAGTGAGAGCGGAGGCGGGCTGGGTGGGGCCCGCCGTGGTCAGGAAGCCGGTGACGAGTACCAGGACACCGAGCAGACGTGTGCGCAATCTTGACATGTCCGCCACATTCGACATGTCCCTACCGTCCCAATGGACAGCCGAGCCGTCAATAGCATCTGACTCACGAGTAAGTACCCGTTTTCGCAAGACAGTTCACCTGCAACGGCGATTCTTCGCCGCCACCGCGGCGGGTGGGTCATGCGGTTGTGCGAACGGGGCTGTGACCACGGCCTTTCGGCGCTGACCGAAAGGCGTGGCCTGCTTTTCGGTGCGCGGACCACACTGAGGCCGAACCACAGGAGCCCCACCAAGCCCGAGGGTCAGGGCACCTTCGCGGGAGGGGGCGGTCCGGCTGGACCGGTTGCGACCACAGAGGAGATCAAATGAGCGTGACAGGTTTCAGAAAGCGGGCGGCCGCCATGGTCGTGACGATGATCGCCGCATTGGCCCTTCCGCTGGCGGCGCAGGCACCGGCACAGGCAGCGCCGAACGTTGCGGCCGGAAGGGCCGCATGGACACCGGAGATCTACCCGCTGTACTCGGGCGAGCGGGTATGGGCACGGGATGTGTCCAGTGCCAATCGGAACGCGGCGCTGCTTGCGTGCTCCGCGGCGTCCGGAATCGCCTGCGTGTCGGTTGGCCAGGGCGACGGCAATCACAGCGTCTTCCACCTGTTCAGGTGCGAAACGCGTTCGCTCTCGAACTTCATCGACGCGCTGGCTGTTCGCAACAACCAGACCGGCGGAGCCGTAGTCCGTTTCTGGGGTCCCAAGTATCACGCCGACATCGAGGCGAACGGCCGGATCACCGAGGTCGGCCCGAACGAGGCGGTGTACGACTTCACTCACATCGACATCTGCTGAGGGCACATCGACCCGGGCACGCTGGTCGTGGTGTCCCGGCCGGAAGCCCTCGCGGTGACGGCCGCGGAGTGACCACCGTCTGACGTACAGGTGATCGAGGCCCTGATCGACCACGCTGCGCCGATGTCGTCGACCAACGCGTCGGCGCCCCGCGACCGGCGAGGCGGCCGGTCGCGAAGGCCCTGGCCCGCGCGGCCGTCACCGCCCTCCGGCGAGGGTCAGTCCGTGGCCGCTCGCTCGCCTGTCGGGCGCCTGCGCAGGGTCGGCTCGGTGAGGGGGCGGGGCTGCCAGACGCCGTCGGCGCGGTAGAGGTCCGTGCCCGGCGCCACGATCTCGTCGATCCGGTCGAGCACCGCGTCGTCGAGCACCAGGTCGGCCCCCTTGAGCAGCGAGGTGAGCTGGTCCATCGTGCGCGGGCCGATGATGACCGAGGTGACGGCCGGGTGCACCAGCGGGAAGGCGACGGCCAGTTCCGGCAGGGTGCGGCCCATCTCCTCGGCGAGGGCGACGAGGCGCTCGACGGCCGCGTACTTCTCCGCGTTGCCCGGGAGCGCCGGGTCGAAGCGGTGCGGGGTGAGCCTGGGCCGGCCGGCGGTGAGGTCGACGGGGCGTCCCTCGCGGTAGGCGCCGGACAGGAAGCCCGAGGCGAGCGGCGACCAGGTCAGCACCCCCATGCCCAGGCGCTGGGCGGTGGGCAGCACGGCCCGTTCGATGCCGCGCGCGAGGATCGAGTACGGCGGCTGCTCCGTGCGCAGCCGCATCAGTCCGCGCCGCTCCGCCACGTGGTGCGCCTCGACGAGGTCCTCCGCGGGGAACGTGGAGCAGCCGAACGCCCGGATCTTGCCCGCCCGCACCAGGTCGGTGAGGACGGACAGGGTCTCCTCGATGTCGGTGGTGTGGTCGGGGCGGTGCACCTGGTAGAGGTCGATCCAGTCGGTGTCCAGCCGCCGCAGGCTGTCCTCGACGGCCTGCACGATCCAGCGGCGGGAGTTGCCGCTGCGGTTGCGTCCCTCGCCCAGCGGGAAGTGCACCTTGGTGGCGAGCACGACGTCGTCGCGCACGCCCTTGAGCGCCTTGCCGACGATCTCCTCGCTCTCTCCGGTCGAGTACATGTCGGCGGTGTCCACGAAGTTGATGCCGGCGTCGAGCGCGGCGCGGATGATGCGCGCGCCGTCCTCGTGGTCGGGGTTGCCGACGGCGCCGAACATCATCGTGCCGAGGCAGTGGGTGCTGACCTCGATGCCGGTCTTGCCGAGGACTCGATAGCGCATGCCTGTGCTCCGTCGCAGGTGGGGTGGGTCGGGAGCGTCAGCCTAGGAGTTGGAGCGCACTCGACGGCAAGGGGCGGGGCGGCTCCGGTGGCTTCCGGCCGCCCCGCCCGCCCGTTGCCCGGACCTCACCCGAAGACGTCGCGCAGTGCGGGCAGCAGTGTCTTCTCCGACCAGTCCAGATAGGCGGGTTGGGAGTCGCCGCCGATCTGCACCAGGGCGATCTCGGTGAACCCGGCCTCGGCGTAGGGCCGTACGGCCTCGACGAAGGCGTCCGGGTCGTCGCCGCACGGGACGGACCCGGCGACGTCCTCGGGCCTGACGAACTGGGTGGCCGAGGCGAACGAATCGGGGTGCGGCAGCTCGGAGTTGACCTTCCAGCCGCCGCCGAACCAGCGGAACTGGTCGTGGGCGCGGCGGACGGCGGTGTCGCGGTCGGGGTCGTAGCAGACCGGCAACTGGCCGACGCGCGGCTTGCCCTCGCCGCCGTGCCGGTCGAAGGCCCGCAGCAGCCCGGCATCCGGCTCCGTGGCGATGACGAGGTCGGCGAGCCTGCCCGCGAGGGAGCAGGACTGTTCGCCGGAGACGGCGATGCCGAGGGGCGGCGGCTCGTCCGGGAGGTCCCACAACCGGGCGGACTCCACGTCGAAGTGGGTGCCGTGGTGGGTCACGTGGCCGCCCTCGAAGAGCGCCCGGATGATCTCCACGGCCTCCTCCAGCATCTCGTGCCGTATGTCGACCGGCGGCCAGCCGCCGCCCACGACGTGCTCGTTGAGGTTCTCGCCCGAGCCGAGCCCCAGCCGGAAACGCCCCTGGGACAGCAGTTGCATCGTCGCCGCCTTCTGCGCCACCACCGCCGGGTGATAGCGGAACGACGGGCACGTCACATAGGTCATCAGCGGGATGCGGGAGGTCGCCTGGGCGGCGGCACCGAGCACACTCCACGCGTACGGCGAGTGCCCCTGCGAACGCAGCCACGGGAAGTAGTGGTCGGAGGTGACCGAGAAGTCGAAGCCCGCGTCCTCGGCCCGGACGACATGGTCGACGAGCTCCCGCGGACCGGCCTGCTCGGTCATCATCGTGTATCCGATGTGCACCATGGACCCCGGGTCCCCGAGGGAGGAGGGTCCGAAACGGTTCACCTGCCGGGACAGGCGCGGCCCCCGTGGGCTGAGGGGCGGCGGAGGCGGAACTGTCGGACGCTGGAGGCGCGGGGGTGGTGGAAGGAGCGCGGGCCATGCGTGAGGTCCTCCCGGCGGTCGGCGAGTGGTACGCGGCGGGCGCCCCCTTCGGGCTCGCGACCGTCGTCACGGTCACCCGGAGCGCGCCCCGCGAGCCGGGGGCCGCCATGGCGGTCGGCCCCGGCGGCGAGGTCGTGGGCAGTGTCTCCGGCGGCTGTGTGGAGGGCGCGGTGTTCGAGCTGGCCCAGGAGGTGGTGGCGTCCGGGCGGGCGCGGCTGGAGATGTTCGGGTACAGCGACGAGGACGCGTTCGCGGTGGGGCTCACCTGCGGTGGGGAGATCGGTGTGCTGGTGCGGCGGGTGACCCCGGAGGCGGACCCGGCGCTGGGGGAGGTCGTCCGGTCCGTGGCCGCCGGCCGGCCGGTGACCCTGGCGACCGTCGTCGACGGCCCCGCCCCGCGCGGCGCCACGCTCGCCGTCCGGCCGGAGGCGGTGTCCGGCTCCCTCGGCGCGGCCGGGCTGGACGCGGCGGTCGCCGCCGACGCGCGCGGGGAGCTGGCCCTGGGGGCCACGGTGCAGCGGCACTACGGGCCGCACGGCGAGCGCCGCGAGGATGCCGTCACTGTCTTCCTGCACTCGTTCGCGCCGCCGCCCCGCATGCTGGTGTTCGGCGCGATCGACTACGCGGCCGCGGTCGCCCGTATCGGCGACTTCCTGGGCTATCGGGTGACCGTGTGCGACGCCCGTCCGGTCTTCGCGACGCCCAGGCGGTTCCCCGCCGCCGTCGAGGTGGTCGTCGACTGGCCGCACCGCTTTCTGCGCGGGACGCCCACCGACGAGCGCACGGTCGTCTGCGTCCTCACCCATGACCCGAAGTTCGACGTGCCGCTGCTGGAGGAGGCGCTGCGGCGGCCGGCCGCGTACATCGGTGCGATGGGCAGCCGCCGTACGCACGACGACCGGATGCGGCGGCTGCGGGAGGCCGGTCTCGTGGACTCCGAGCTCGCCCGGCTGCGCTCCCCGGTCGGCCTCGACCTGGGGGCCCGTACGCCCGAGGAGGTCGCGGTGTCCGTCGCCGCGGAGATCGTCGCGCTCAGGTGGGGCGGCAGCGGGGTGCCGCTGACAGCGACGTCCGGGGTGATCCACCCGCCGGCTCCGTGAAGGCTGCCCCGAGGACTCAGGTGCGAGGTGGCAGCCGGTGCAGTCGTACCTCCGTCAGCCGGCCGTCCGCCGCGGTCGCCGTCATGTAGGTGCAGTGCGGCTGTCGGCGCCGGTCGGTCGGGGAGCCGGGGTTGAGCAGCCTGAGACCGTTGTCGGCGGTGGTGTCCCAGGGGATGTGGCTGTGGCCGAAGACGAGGACGTCGGTGTCGGGGAAGCGGTCGGCGCAGCGGCGTTCGCGGCCCTGGGCGGGGCCCGTCTCGTGGACCACGGCGAGGCGCAGACCGTCCAGGTCGGCGTGGGCCACCTCGGGCAGGCGGGCTCGCAGGGCGGGGCCGTCGTTGTTGCCGTACACGCCGATGAGGCGGCGGGAGCGGCGTTCGAGGAGGTCGAGGGTGGCCTCGTCGACCCAGTCGCCGGCGTGGACGACCAGGTCGGCGTGCGGGAGGTCGGCGAGGAGCCGCTCGGGCAGCGCCTTGGCGCGTTTGGGCAGGTGGGTGTCGGACATCAGGAGCAGGCGCACACCACCAGGGTGTCAGCCGATGGGGATCTCCGCCCACACCTGCTTGCCGCCGCTCGCCGGCACGGTGCCCCACGCCGACGACATGGCCTCGACGAGGAGGATGCCACGGCCGCCGGTGGCCTCCCAGCCGATGCCGGCCGGCTTGATCGGTGTGCGGGGCGAGGTGTCGGCGACGGCGACGCGCAGCCGGTCGTGGAGGAGGGTGAGGTCGAGGCGGACCCGGCCGTCGGTGTGCACGAGGGCGTTGGTGACGAGTTCGGAGACCACGAGGAGGACGGCGTCCGCCTCGTCCTGGATGCCCCAGGCCCGCAGGACGCGCCGGGTGTAGCGGCGGGCGTGGCCGACCGCCTGGGGCACCCGCCACACCGTCCAGTTCTCACGGCGCGGGCGCAGGGCCATGCCGTCGTAGCGCACGAGGAGCAGGGCCACGTCGTCGTCGCGGTTGGCACCGCCGAGCAGGGTGTCGGCGACGACGCCGAGGTGGGCGGGGTCGGCGGCGGACAGGCCGGCGGCGAGCTGGTCGAGTCCGTCCTCCACGTCGAGGTCGGCCGACTCGACGAGGCCGTCCGTGGTGAGGGCGAGGAGGCTGCCGGGGGGCAGGCGCAGCGAGGTCATGGGGAAGTCGGCCTGCCGGAGCACGCCGAGCGGGGGGCCGCCGTCGGACTCGGAGATCTCGACGGTGCCGTCCGGGTGGCGCAGCACGGGCGGGATGTGGCCGGCGCGCACGTACCAGGCCAGGCCCTCCTCCATGTCGACGTCGACGTAGCAGCAGGTGGCGAAGAGGTCGGTCTCCATGTCGACGAGGAGGCGGTTGGCGTGGGACACGACGACGTCCGGGGGGTGCCTCTCGACGGCGTACGCGCGCAGGGCGGTGCGCATCTGGCCCATGAGGGTGGCGGCGCCCGCGTTGTGGCCCTGGACGTCGCCGATGACGAACGCGACGTGGTTGTCGGGCAGGGGGATCACGTCGTACCAGTCGCCGCCCACCTCCAGGCCCGCGGTGGTGGGCAGATAGCGGGCGACGGCGACCGCGCCGGGCAGCTGCGGCAGGCGGCGCGGGAGGAGGGTGCGCTGGAGCATGCCGACGAGTTCGTGTTCGGCGTCGAAGGCGTGGGCACGCATCAGGGCCTGGCCCGCGAGGCCCGCGGCGGCGGTGAGCAGGGCGCGCTCGTCGGGGCCGAAGTCGTGGGGGCTGTCCCAGCCGATCAGGCAGGCCCCGGCCATCCTGCCGCCGGCCGGCAGCGGGAGGACGGCGAGGCCGCCGGGGCCGACCTCGGCGAGGGCGGGTTCCAGATCGGCGTCGGCGGGCCAGATCGCGGCGCGGCCCTCGCGGAGTGCCGCGGCGAGGGTGGGCATGGTGCGCACCGGCGCGTCGGGCCACTCGGAGCGCCATTCGGTGCGCCAGACCTCGGGCCAGGCCTCGGGCTGGGGCGGGTCGAGAACGGTGACGACGAGGCGGTCCCCCTCCAGTTCGGCGAGGGCGATCCGGTCCGCCTGGAGGGGCTTGCGGAGGGCGGCGACGACGGCCTGGCTGACGTCGCGGACGGTGCCGGCGGTGGCGAGGGCGGCGGCGAGGCGCTGGACGCGGGCCACGTCGCCGCGGCCGGTGCGCAGGGTGGAGGCGTCGGCGACGGTTCCGACGAGGCGGGCCGGGCGGTCCTCGCCGCCGGGCAGCAGCCGGCCGCGCAGCCGCAGCCACTTCTGTTCGCCGGAGGGCTGCCGGATGCGGAACTCCAGCTCCCGGTCGCCGATGGACATGTGGTCCGCCTCCACGACGGACATCAGCGCGGGCAGGTCCTCGGGCACGGTCATCGCGAGCAGGGTCTCGACCCGGCCCTCGAAGTCTCGGGGGCCGATCCCGAACAGCTCCAGCAACTGGTCGTCGACCTCGACCTGTCCGCTGTCCATGGCCAGGTCGAACGAGGCGCCCGGCCCGAGGGGCGGTGCCGGGGCGGCCCGGGTGACCGCCTGCGCGAACCGGTCCAGGGACCGCCGGTCCTCGGCGGTGAAACCGTCCGGGTCGTCACTCACGGCGAGCAGACAGCCCCGCTCGTCGAGCGGCAGCACCCCCACCGAGAACTCACCGACGACCGAGCGGCGGACGTCGGCGTCCTGGACGAGATCGGCGGAGCCGCGCCACACCGGCCGACGCGTGCGGCACACCTCGGCGGGGGAGGTCGCGCCGGAGGTGGGATAGCTGTCGAGCAGCCCGTACAGGCTCGTCGGGACGCCGGCCGACGCGGCCACGGCGAGCAGTTCGCCCTCGGCGTCCGGGATGTACACGGCGGCGAGCGTCGCCTGTGTGAAGACGAGCACCTGTTCGAGGATGGCGTGGAGGCGCTCACGCGGATCGAGATCGTCGGGCAGCGCTTCGAGGGCAAGTTCGACACGCGGCTTCCTCAGTCCGCGTTCCGCCGTGCCCTCACTGACCACGTCCGCAATTACAGCGCTTCCGGCACGCTCGCGCAGCCCCTGTGGCCGTTCCGTGGAGCTCGGGGCCCACGTCCCCCACGACAGGGATCGAAAAGCCCCGAACAAGTCTTTAACCATGCGTTCCCGCCGGTGATCGCGTGACACGCGTGAGGGGTTTCTGGTGACAGCCGTGCCTGTCGTGCCGCCCCGCCCGGCTGGAAGGCTCGACGGCACACGGCCCAGGGGACACGGCTCACATCACCCGGGGGGATCGCATGGACAAGCGGTACGAGGCGTACACGCTCGCCGACAAGGACTTCTACGGGACACCGGACCGGCTCTCGGCCGGTGAGCGCGCCGGCACCACCCCGCCCCAGTACGAGACGGCCCGGCGGGCGGTGCCCGAGGGCTGGCGGGCCGCCCGGATCGGCGACTGGCTGACGCTGACCCCGGTCGACCGCGCCGGCCGTCCTCGTTCGGCGCCGGCCCAGGGCTGGAAGGTGCACGCCTGCGCCACCCGGGCGAACGCGGAGCGCATCGCGGCGACCGTGTGGGACTACTGCGTGCCCCGGCAGATCCCGTTCAAGTTCGTGCCTGGCCCTCATCTGCTGCACCCGCGCAACGCCACGTACGCCGCCCGCGACAGCAGCGGCTGCGCTCGGGTGGCACGCCATGCCGTACCAGGGGTCGGTCTCCCGGCGGAGCCACTCCGCCGGGAGACCGGACCGGACACTCGTCGTGCACGAGAAGTACCCGGATCACGTTCGCCCTCCGCCTCCCCCGGCCGCCGATTCCTCGTCTCAGCGCGTGCCCATTGCTGGCGTCCCTGGTCGCGCCCGGGCGCGAAGAACCAGCCAACGGGGTGCGTGGGGGCGCACGCGCAGCGCCCGTACGCGAGGGCGCGCTTCCGTCCGGGGGCGTGTCCGCCGGATGAGGGGGTACGGGGGCCCGGCATCCGCGGGGTGCTCGCCGTGCGTATCGGGCCCTCAAGAGGGAGCCTTGACGCGGGGGGCGCGTGGCGCGACCGTACGAGGAGGTGGTCGGCATGTCCGACGTCCCGGCGTCCGGTGAGCGGACGACGGTCGAGACGGCACGCATGGGCCACCCCCTGCTGTCCCTGGCGCTGGCCGCGATGATGGACGACGTGGGGGCGCACTCCGGTGCGGTGTACCTGCTGGCCCCCGACGCTCCGGTGCTGGAGATGGCGGTGATGGCGGGGCTGCCGCGGTCCTTCGCCGCGCCGTGGGAGCGGGTGAGCCTGAGCGCCCCGGCGCCGGTCTCCGAGGCCGTACGTGACCGGAGGCTGGTCTGGGTCAACGGCGAGGAGCAGATGGCCCGCCGCTATCCCCGGATCGCGGTGGTCCTGCCCTACCCGTTCGCCATGGCCGCGCTGCCGGTGGCGACCCGGGACACCACCTACGGCGCCGTCTTCCTGACCTGGCCGGGCTCGCACCCGCCGGAGCTCAGCGAACGCGAGCGGGACAAGCTCACCTCGGCCTGCGACCGGCTCGCGATACGGCTGCGGCGCGCGGAGGAGGAGGGCCGGCCGGTGCTGCCGGAGCCGGACCTGTCCGCGCCCTCGACGACCACGGTGGCGGGCACGCTCGGCACGGTGGAGGCGGCCCGGATGGTGGCGCGGCTGCCGTACGGGATGTGCGCGCTCGATCTGCACGGGCGGATCACCTTCGCCAACGCGGCCACCGCCGAACTGCTCGGCATCCCGGTCAGCGCACTGCTGGGCATGCAGCTGTGGGCGTCCGTGCCGTGGCTGAACGACCCGGCACACGAGGACCGCTACCGGGCCGCGCTGATGAGTCAGCACGTCACGTCGTTCATGGCGCTGAAGCCGCCCCACGAATGGCTGTCGTTCCGGCTGTACCCGGGGACGAACGGGCTGAGCGTACGGATCTCCCGGGCCCGCGCGGTCGCCTCGCCGAGAGGGGCCGCCCGCCAGGAGAGCGACGACGACGGGCCGGGCCGGCTGGTGACCATCGATCATGTGCTGGCCATGGCGAGCGCGCTCACCGAGGCGGTGGGGGTGCAGGACGTGGTGGAGCTGGTCGCGAACGAGATCGTCCCGGCCGTCGGCTCCCAGGCGGTGGTGATGCTCGGCTCACGGGCGGGACGGCTCCATGTGCTGGGCCACCACGGGTACACGGACCCGCACCTCGTCGAACGGTTCGACGGCATGCCGCTCAGCGCGCAGACCCCCGGCGCCCGTGCCCTGACCGCCGGGGTGCCGGCCTTCTTCGAGAGCCGGCAGCAGCTGGAGCATCTGTATCCGATGCGGCAGACGACCCCGGACGGGCTGGCCGCCTGGGCCTATCTGCCGCTGATCGCCCAGGGGCAGCCCGTGGGCACCTGTGTGCTCGGGTACGCCGATCCGCACCCCTTCCCGGCGGAGGAGCGCGCGGTGCTGACCAGCCTCAGCGGACTGATCGCCCAGGCGTTGCAGCGGGCGCTGCTGTACGACGCCAAGCATCAGCTCGCGCACGGTCTGCAGGCCGCGCTGCTGCCGCACTCGCTGCCGTCGATCCCCGGCATCGAGGCGGCCTCCCGCTATCTGCCGGCAACCCGGGGCATGGACATCGGCGGCGACTTCTTCGACCTGGTGCTCTCGCACGGCCGGGCCTCCGCCGTGATCGGCGACGTGCAGGGGCACAACGTGACGGCGGCGGGGCTGATGGGTCAGATCCGTACGGCGGTCCGCGCGTACACGACCGTGGGCCAGGCCCCGGAGGACGTGATGAGCAGTACGAACCGGCTGCTGATCGACCTCGGCAGCGAGTTGTTCGCCAGCTGTCTGTATCTGCGTCTCGACCCGGAGCACGGGAAGGCCGTCATGGCGCGGGCGGGTCATCCGCCGCCGCTGCTGCGCAGACCGGACGGGCGGGTGAAGGTGCTGGACCTCGCGGGCGGACCGCTCCTCGGCATCGACGCGTCCGCCACGTACCCGACGACCGAGGTTTCGCTCGCCGAGGGCTCCGTGCTCGCCCTCTACACCGACGGGCTCATCGAGTCCCCGGGCGTCGACATCGAGGACGCCCTGGCCGATCTCGGGGAGCGGCTGGCCACGGCCGGGGACCGTCCGCTGGAGACACTCGCCGACGGGCTCGTCCGGGAGACGGGTACGGCGGAGGAGCGGTCGGACGACGTGGCGTTGCTGTTGCTGCGGGCCGCCGCCGAATGACACGGGCGCTTCGCGCTTCCGGGCGCCGTGCGCCGGCCGGGCCGGGGTCCGCCGCCCTGGCCGGGTGCACCCGGCAGACGATGCCCGACGTCTGACTGCGGCAGCCGGCCTGACCGTCGCCGCCCCTGGACACGACGGCGGTCCGGCCCTCCCCTCGGAGGGCCGGACCGTTCCACCTGGGGGCCGGAGTGGTGTGGCCGGCAGGTGGTTCGTGGGGCCGACGGTCCGCTGTCAGTGGCCGCTGATCACGGAATCATCGCCCACGCCTTCACCGGTGTGAGGTCACTGACCGGCGATGCCGCCCTGCTCGTCGACGCCCTGCTGCTGCTCCTGGCCCGCACCGGCGTCGCCCGCACCGGCCACGGCACCCGCGTCGCCCTTGTCGCCCGCACCGGCGGCGTCGCCCGCGTCACCGGCACCGCCAGCCGCCTGGTCACCGGCGCCCGCCGCGCCGGCGCCCTCTTCCTCACCGGCACCGGCGGCGCCACCGGCGGCCTCCTCGCCCGCGCCCGCGCCACCGGCCGCTTCCTCGCCGGCGCCCGCGGCGTCACCGGCACCGCCGGCGGCCTCCTCGCCGGCGCCCGCGCCGCCCTCGCCGATGCTGGCGCCGACCGCCGCGAGGGCGGTGGTGACGGGCTGGAAGAAGGTCTCGCCGCCGACGGTGCAGTCACCGCTGCCGCCGGACGTCAGACCGATGGCCTGGCCGTCCTGGGTGAAGAGCGAGCCGCCGCTGTCGCCGGGCTCGGCACAGACGTTGGTCTGGATAAGGCCCGTGACGGTGCCCTCGGGGTAGTTGACCGTCGCGTCGAGGCCGGTGACCTGGCCGTCGGCGAGGCCGGTGGTGCTGCCCATGCGGAACACCTGGAGACCGACCGTGGCCTCGCCCGCCGCGTTGATGTTCACCGTCTGGCCGTTGCCGAGGTCGACGGTGCTGGCGGCCTGGGTGGCAGGGTCATTGTACTTGACCAGGGCGAAGTCACCGGCGCCGGGGAAGGTGGCGGTCTGCGCGTCGACGGTGCCGATCGGCGCGCCGCCCTCCTCCTCCGACCACTCGGCCTCGGCGACACCGCAGTGACCGGCCGTCAGGAAGCCCGGGGTGCCGTCGGCGTTGGTGACGTTGAAGCCGGCCGAGCAGCGCGCGCCGCCGCCGAAGATGGCGTCGCCGCCCTCCAGGAAGGGCTTGAAGGTGCCGGCGGACTTCTTGATGGTCGCCATGCCGGAGCCGAGGGACTTCACCGTGGACTCGATGGTGTCCCAGTTCTCCCCGGTGACCGTGGAGTCGGCGGTGACCTGGATCTTGTTGGTGCGGGGGTCGATCGCCCAGGCGGTGCCCGGGACGGTCGCCTCCTTCTTCAGCGTGGCGGCTCCGGACTTGAGTTCGGACCAGCTGTTGTCGACCTCGCGGATCTTCGCACCGGCCTTCTTGGCCTGGACGATCACGTTGTTGTCGTCGCCCTCGACCTGAAGGCCGTCGATGACGTTGACGACGAGCTGCTTCTCGCCCGAGTCGTAGTACGCGCCTGCGAACGCCTCACCGAGCTGCTTCTGGAGCTGGGTGGCGAGGTCGGAGGCGTCACCCGCGGCGAGCGTCTTCGGGGCGGCGCCGTTCGACTCGGTCTGGGACGCCATCGCGTTCGGCAGGATGAGGGCCGCGGCCCCGAGCGCCGCCACACCGCCTGCGGCAATGAACGCCTTACGCTTGGTGGCTCGTTTGTGACTCAACTCTTGACCTCCTGGGGACGGGGTCCGTGCCGCCGTCCGGCGGGTGAACTGGGGGCGCCTGGTTGCCAGTTGGTACGGATGCTTCCGGTGCGGTGTTCAACCCCCAGCAAAAAGATTTCGATGTTGCGTTTCGCAAAGTGCGGTTCGGGTGGCATTTCACGACTTCCCGCCCTCGCGGGCGGGAACGATGCGGGCATGACTCTCACAACCGCCGAAGCCGACAAGATCCTCGCCGCCAACTTCGCCCCCTGGGTGCTCGATCTGGGCCTCTCGGCCGTCGATCTGGACGAGGGACGCGCGGTGCTGCGACTTCCGTGGTCCGAACGGCTGGCCCGCGAGGGCGGGGCCCTGTCGGGCCAGGCGCTGATGGCTGCGGCCGACACGGCGACGGTGATCGCCGTGTCGGCGGCGCGCGGCTCCTTCGTGCCGATGACGACGGTCCAGCAGTCCACCAGCTTCCAGCGGGCGGTGGTGGGACAGGACGTGCTCGTCGAGGCCGTCCTCACCAAACTGGGCCGCCGTATGGCCTTCGCCGAGATCGCCATGACCACGGCGGGCACGGGCGAGCTGGCGGCCCGGGCGAGCACGGTGTACGCCCTGTTGGGGTGACAAGACCCCCGTCCCGGGATCAAACGTTACGAATCATCGCCACGACGGGCACGTTCGGTGACCATCCGACAGCGCTCCGTTCCGGTCACCGATGGAAACGACGACTGCAGGGAATCTCCACACCGAATGCCCAGCGAGGTCACGGCGCTCGACGGATCTGCACAGCGGTCCGCCGGGCGCCGCGCCTTTGAGGCGGGAGTGTCCAGTTCGTTTTCCGGGTGGCAATGAACCGGCCATGACGATGCCGGGCGCGCTGTGAAGAACTTGGCCCCACCGCGTGCGCGACCCTGCACGGAAGTCCGGTCCTGGGCACCAAGTCCCCTGGTGGGAGCGCTTCTTGATTGGCTGTCCGCCACGGCGATCTGCTTTGATCCATCGCACCGCGAGGGGCCGCCGAGCTCTCGGAGACGAGAGTCGAGCGCCCCCGTGTGCGGCCGTCGTTCTGTCCCCAGAAGGGGGCCGCTCCCCCCTTATGAATATCCATACGAAGGGAAGTTCCATCATGAACTCCACCCCCCAGGTCGAGACCGCCGAGCTGTCGGACGCCGCGCTGGACGCCGTTGCCGGTGGTCTGCAGGTCAACGCCGTCGGCACCGTCACCGGCGTGGTGGACGGCATCGCCCCGGTTTCCGGTCTGGTCAACACGGCCGTCGGCACCGTCGAGGGTGTGACCGGCCTGAACACCGCCCCGGTCGCCGGCCTGGTCGCCGGTCTCTGATCGACCCCCAGCACCGCTGAGTCCCGGAACCGCCTGACGGTTCCGGGGCTCTCGGGTGCCGCAGAAGCCGTCCCCCTTTGTTCGCAGGTGAGGGAAGTCCCGTGCAGTTCCGCCAACAGGCCCTCGCCAAGCTCCAGTCACCGGAGGAACTCGACCTCCCCGTGCGTTTCGCCCGCCCCCAGGGCTGGCTCGTGCTGTCCGTGACGGTGGCCGCCATGGCCGCCGCGTCCGTGTGGGCGGTCACGGGTTCCGTCGCGTCCACGGTCAGCGCCCCCGCCGTCCTCACGCACAACCAGGGCAGTTACGTGCTGCAGAGCCCGGTCGCGGGCCAGGTCACCGCCGTCCTCGCGAAGCAGGGCGAGCGGCTCCCCGCGAGGGCCCCGGTCCTGAAGGTCGCCACCGCGGACGGCGAGACGGTCGTACGGTCCGTCGCCGCGGGCCGGGTCTCCGCGCTCGCCGCCACCATGGGCCAGATCATCCGTACCGGCGCCGATGTCGCCGCCGTGGAGAAGGTCGCGGACCCCGACGACCCGCTGTACGCCACGGTGTACGTGCCCGCCGAGAACGCCGCCTCCATCCCGGGGAACGCCCGGGTGGACCTGACCGTCCAGTCGGCGCCCACCCAGCAGTACGGGGTGCTGCGCGGCCATGTGAAGTCGGTCGACCGGACCGCGCAGACCCCGCAGTCGATCGCCGCGTTCCTCGGGGACGGCCAGCTCGGCGAGCAGTTCACCAAGAAGGGCCGGCCGGTGGCCGTCACCGTGCGGCTGGACCGGGAGGCGTCGACCACGTCGGGCTACAAGTGGTCGTCGCAGGACGGGCCGCCGTTCCAGCTGACCTCCATGACCATGGCCACGGGCTCCATCCGCATGGCCGACGAGCGTCCGATCGATTGGCTGCTCCCGTGACCTCAACCCCGGAAACCGCGCCGCCGTCGACGCAGGGCAGGCGCAAGGCGGCACCGAGGAGACGCCCGGCGCCCAAGGGCGGACGCAAGGCCGTCCGCACCCCGACCGTGCTCCAGATGGAGGCGGTGGAGTGCGGCGCCGCGTCCCTCGCCATGGTCCTCGGCCACTACGGGCGGCACATCCCGCTGGAGGAACTGCGCATCGCCTGCGGTGTCTCCCGTGACGGCTCCCGCGCGAGCAACCTGCTGAAAGCGGCCCGTAGTTACGGCCTGACCGCCAAGGGCATGCAGATGGACATGGCCGCGCTCGCCGAGGTGCGGGCCCCGGCCATCCTGTTCTGGGAGTTCAACCACTACGTCGTCTACGACGGGACGGGGCGCCGCTTCGGCCGGCGCGGCGTCCACATCAACGACCCCGGCAAGGGCCGCCGTTTCGTGGCGATGGAGGACTTCGACTCCAGCTTCACGGGTGTCGTCCTCGTCATGGAACCGGGCGACGACTTCGAGAAGGGCGGCCGCAAGCCGGGGGTGCTGGGCGCCATGCCCGCCCGGATGCGCGGCACGTCCGGCACCCTGCCGGCCGCCGTGCTCGCGAGTCTGCTGCTGGTGGCGGTCGGCGCGGCGGTGCCCGCGCTCAGCCGCACCTACATCGACATCTTCCTGATCGGCGGCCAGACCTCACTGCTCGGCGTGCTGTTCGCGTCCATGGGCGCCTGCGTGCTGCTGACGGTCCTGCTGACCTGGCTGCAACAGGCGAACCTGCTGCGCGGCCGGCTGATCTCGTCGACGCTCAGCAGTGCCCGCTTCCTGCGCCATCTCCTGCGCCTGCCCGTCACGTTCTTCGCGCAGCGCAGCCCCGCCGACCTCGTCCAGCGGCTCCAGTCCAACGACGCGGTCGCCGAGACCCTGGCCCGCGACCTCGCCGCGGCCGGCGTCGACGCGATCGTCGTCGTCCTCTACGCCGTGCTCCTCTACACCTACGACCCGCAGCTCACCTTCGTCGGCATCGCGGTCGCCCTGCTGAACGTGGTGGCGATGCGGGTCGTGATCCGGCTGCGCGCGACCCGCACCGCCAAGCTGCGCGCCGACAACGCCCGGCTGACCAACACCGCGTACACCGGTCTGCAGCTGATCGAGACGATGAAGGCGACCGGCGGCGAGGACGGCTACTTCCGCAAGTGGGCCGGACAGCACGCGACCACGCTGGAGGAGCAGCAGCGGCTGGGCGTGCCGAGCGCCTGGCTGGGGGTGGTCGCCCCGACCCTCGCCACCCTCAACAGCGCGCTGATCCTCTGGATCGGCGGGATGCGCGCGGTCGAGGGCCACATATCGGTCGGCCTGCTGGTGGCCTTCCAGGCACTGGTCACCCGTTTCACCGCGCCGATCACCCGTCTCAACGGTGTCGCGGGCCGTATCCAGGACTTCGCGGCCGACGTCGCCCGGCTGAAGGACGTGGAGAACTTCCAGGCCGATCCGCTGTACGCCCGCCCCGACTCCGCCGAGTCCACGCGCCGGCTCCACGGCCACGTCGAGCTGGAGAACATCACCTTCGGCTACAGCCCGCTCGACAAGCCGCTGCTCATCGGCTTCGACCTGACGGTGGGGCCGGGCCGGCAGGTGGCGCTGGTCGGCGGTTCCGGCAGCGGCAAGTCGACGGTGTCCCGGCTGATCTCGGGCCTGTACGCCCCCTGGGAGGGGGTCATCCGGATCGACGGCCGGCGTCTTGAGGACATCCCGCGCGGCGCGCTCGCGGCGTCCGTGTCCTTCGTCGACCAGGAGGTGTTCCTGTTCGAGGGCACCATCCGCGACAACGTGGCCCTGTGGGATCCGTCGATCCCGGACGAGGCCGTGGTGGAGGCGCTGCGGGACGCGGCCCTGTACGACGTGGTGGCCCGTCGCCCCGGCGGCATCCACAGCAGGGTGGAGCAGGACGGGCGGAACTTCTCCGGCGGCCAACGGCAACGTCTGGAGATCGCCCGGGCGCTGGTCCGCCGGCCCAGCATCCTCGTCCTCGACGAGGTGACCAGCGCGCTCGACGCGGAGACCGAGCTGGTCGTCATGGACAACCTGCGCAAGCGCGGCTGTGCCTGCGTGGTGATCGCCCACCGGCTCAGCACGGTCCGCGACAGCGACGAGATCGTCGTCCTGCAGCACGGCACGATCGTGGAGCGCGGCCGGCACGAGGAGCTGGTGGCGCGCGGCGGCGCGTACGCCCAGTTGGTCAGGGAGCGGTGAGATGACTGCCGTCCACGAGGGAGACCTCGTTCTCGGTGCGCTGGGTGCCATGGGCACGCCCCTCGACTGCGCCGGCCTCACCCGGCTCGACCTCGAAGGCCCGCAGGTGCTGTGGCTGGTGGCCTCCGGTGCGCTGGACCTGTTCGCGGTCGACGCGGTGGCGCAGGGCCACTGGCACCATCTCGGCCGGCTGGAGGCGGGATCCCTGCTCCTCGGCCCGGTCGCCGGGCCCCAGCACACCCTGGTCGCACGTCCGCTGAGGGACTGTGTGGTGCGCCGTATCGGGCTGCGGGAGCTGTACCAGCCGGTGAGCACCGAGACCTGGTCGTACGACGAGTGGGGCAACCCCCAGCTGGTGCCTCCGCAGACCAGTCCGCTGGAGTACGCACTCGCCCTGGGCGTGGGTCGCGGTCTGTCCATCCTCTTCCAGGCGCCGATGGCCACCGAGCAGGCCGCGGCCCCCACCGACGACGACGTGTTCTGGATGCAGGTCCCGCCGGGCAGTGTCCAGTACGGCTCGCTGTACGGGGCGGAGGCGGCGGCCGATCTGCTGATGGACCCGGGGGTCTGGCAGAGCATGGTCGACCAGCAGTACCGGCTGCTGGCCACCCTGGACCGCTGGATCGAACAGCTGGAGCGCACCCACGAGGACCGTACGGCCGCCGGCATCAAGGCCGGTGAGGCCGTCCGCGCCCAGGCCGACCGCACTCTGCTCGCCTCCATCGGACGGTCCTCGGCGGCCCGGCGTACGACGGCCGCGGACGCCGACGCCACGTACGCGGCCTGCAAGCTAGTCGCCCGCGCCGCCGGTATCGCCCTCGCGGAGCCGGCGCAGAGCGGTACGGAGAGCGACCGGCTCGATCCGGTCGAGCGGATCGCGCTGGCCTCCCGCGTCCGGGTCCGTGCCGTGCGGCTCGACGGGCACTGGTGGCGGGACGACGTCGGTCCGCTGGTCGGCCACCGGGCCCTGTCCGGCGCGCCGGTGGCCCTGTTGTGGCGGCGCGGCGGTTATGTGGCCGTGCAGCCGTCGTCCGGCCGGGAGACGCCGGTCGAGAAGGCGAACGCGGCGGAGTTCGAGCCGCGGGCGGTGATGTTCTACCGCCCGCTGCCCGAGCGGGTGCTGACCCCGCTGCGGTTGATGAGGTTCAGCCTCCACGGCACCGGCGGCGACATGACGGGCCTGCTGCTGAGCGGTCTGGTGACGGTGGTGCTGGGCTCGCTGGTGCCGATCGCGACGGGCCGGATCCTGGGCGAGTACGTGCCGAAGGCGCAGGAGAACCTGATCGCGCAGGCGTGTCTCGCGGTGATGCTCGCGAGCGTGGTGTCGGCGGCTTTCCTGCTGTTGCAGAACCTGACGATCCTGCGTCTGGAGGGCCGGATCGAGGCGACGCTTCAACCGGCGGTGTGGGACCGGCTGCTGAGGCTGCCGACGAAGTTCTTCGCGGCCCGTTCGACGGGTGAGCTGGCGAGCGCCGCCATGGGCATCAGTGCGATCCGGCGCACGCTCGCCGGGGTTGGCCCGGTGGTCGCGCAGTCGGTGACGGTCGGTGCCGTGAACCTGGCGCTGCTGCTCTGGTACAGCGTGCCGATGGCACTCGCCGCGATCGGCATGCTGGCGGTCGTGACCGCGGTGTTCCTCGGCCTCGGTCTGTGGCAGGTGCGCTGGCAGCGCCGCCTGGTGGTCCTCAGCAACAAGCTGAACAACCAGGCCTTCCAGACCCTGCGCGGACTGCCGAAGCTGCGGGTGGCGGCCGCCGAGAACTACGCTTACGCGGCCTGGGCGGGCGAGTTCGCGCGGAGCCGGGAGCTCCAGCAGAAGGTCGGCGGGATCAAGAACCTGAACACGGTGCTGGGCGCGGTGTATCTGCCGCTGTGCACCCTGCTGATGTTCATGCTGCTGGCGGGCCCCGCGCGCGGCTCGATGTCGGCGGCGGAGTTCCTCACCTTCAACACCTCGGTGACCATGCTCCTCACTTCGGTGACCCAGCTGACCGGCGCGTTCGTGTCGGCGGTGGCCGCGCTGCCGCTGTTCGAGGAGATCAAGCCGGTGCTGGAGGCCACCCCGGAGGTGCGCACGGCGAGCACCCGCCCCGGCGTGCTCTCCGGCGCGATCGAGGCCCGCCGGCTGTCCTTCCGGTACGCGGACGACGGCCCGCTGGTGCTGGACGACGTGTCGTTCACCGTCGAGCCCGGCGAGTTCGTCGCGGTGGTCGGTCCGAGCGGCTGCGGCAAGTCGACGCTGCTGCGTCTGCTCATCGGCTTCGACCGGCCGGTGTCGGGCAGTGTCCTGTACGACGGGCAGGATCTGACCGCTCTCGACCAGTCCGCGGTGCGCCGGCAGTGCGGTGTGGTGCTTCAGCACGCCCAGCCGTTCACGGGCTCGATCCTGGACGTCATCTGCGGCACCGAGCCGTACACGCCTCAGGAGGCGATGGCGGCGGCCGAGATGGCGGGTCTCGCGGAGGACATCCAGCGCATGCCCATGGGTCTGCACACCATCGTCCAGGGCAACGGGGCGGTCTCCGGCGGCCAGCGCCAGCGGCTCATGATCGCCCAGGCCCTGATCCGGCGCCCCCGCATCCTGTTCTTCGACGAGGCGACGAGCGCCCTCGACAACGAGACCCAGCGCACGGTCATGGAGAGCACCCGCACCCTCAACGCCACGCGGGTCGTGATCGCACACCGGCTGTCCACGGTCATGGACGCGGACCGGGTGGTCGTGATGGAGGACGGGAAGGTCGTGGAGGTGGGTCCGCCGGCGCGGCTGCTGGCGGACGTCGGCGGGCGGCTGCGCGAGTTGGTGCGGCGGCAGATGGCCTGACGTCCGCCCCGGGCGTCGGTGGCCGGCCGGTCCGCGGCGCGCCTCAGCCGTGCGCGCGCCAGGCCCGCTCCCGCAGGTGGGGGTCGCGCAGGACGTCGACGGCCGTGCACGCCAGCGCCTCCGTGACCGCCCCCAGGACCCGGCGGGCCCGTTCGGAGGCGGCGGCGTCGGCGAACTCGGGTGTGTGGTCGGAGCCGTCCTCGTCCATGATCGCGACGAACGGGTGGATGGCGGGCACGCGGGCGCTGACGTTGCCGATGTCGGAGGAGCCGAGGTACACGCCGTCCGCGGGCAGGCCCAGGCGGATGCCGGCGTGGTCGAGGTGGGCGGCGAAGCGGTCGGAGAGCGGCCCGCTGTCGCGGAAGTGCTCGTAGCGGACGGTGGCCCGCTCGACCATGACGGTCGTGCCGGTGGCCAGGGCCACGCCCTCGGCGCAGGTCGCGAGCTGTCCGGCGAGGTCGTCCAGTGCGCCGGTGGTGGCCGCGCGCAGCCCGAAGCGGCCCTCCGCGTGGGCGGGGACGATGTTCGTGGCCTCGCCGCCGTGGGTGACGATGCCCTGGATGTGGGAGGCCCGCGGCAGTCGGCGGCCGAGTGCGGCCAGCACGTTGAAGAGTTCCACGAGGGCGGCGAGCGCGTCGATGCCCTCGGTGGGGTTGCCCGTGGGATGGGCGGCCCGCCCGTGGAAGGCGACCCGGTACTGCTCCTGCGCAGTGAGAGGGGCCCGCATCCAGTCGTGCACCCCCGGATGGAACATGAGCGCGGCGTCGATGCCGTCGAAGACGCCCGCCTCCGCCTCCAGTGCCTTGCCCCCGCCGCCCTCCTCGGCCGGGGTGCCCACCGCCAGCACCGATCCGGAGCCGTCGTCCAGGGCGGTGCGGGCGGCGAGGGCGGCACCGAGACCCGCGGCGGCGATCAGGTTGTGGCCGCAGGCGTGGCCGAGCCCGGGCAGGGCGTCGTACTCCAGCAGCAGCGCCACCGCGGGCCGCTGCGTGCCCGACCTTGCCACGAAGGCCGTCGGCATTCCCGCCACAGCCTCCTGGACCTCGAAACCGGCCCGGCGCAGCTCGCCCGTCAGCAGCGCCGCCGCCCGCCGCTCGGCGAACGCGTACTCGGGGTCGGCGTGCAGGGTGGTCGCCACCTTCCAGGACGCGTCGGACCGTTCGGCGACCGCCGCGCGCACGCGCCGGTACAGGGCGTCGGAGTCGTGGAACACGGGGCCTCCCGGAGGCTCGGCGGACCTGTCCTGTTCTGCCTCCGGGTTTCACCGGACAGCCGGCCGACACCGCCCGGCCACCGTCCGTACGTTTCGCCCGCTTATATCCGATTCACGCGATGTGGCGGTTGAAGGGTACGGAAACCCGGAGGGGCCGCCGACGCCGACGCCGACGGTCCAGGTGGCGGAGGTCGTGATGGTGGCCCAAGCAATCGCGCACCGCCGCCCGCCTCCGCCGTCGCGTCGACCCTCGCGGGGGCCGGTCCGCCGGTGAAGGTCCGGGACCCGTCACTCCGCCCTCGCACCTCGCCCCCCTGGAGGGCGGGTCACCCTTGCGGCGTTCCCCAACCCGGCGGCCTCCGGTGCGTGCAAGCCGGCGGCAACGGCCTCGACGGCACCTTGCTCGACAGCACATGCCTCGGCGGCGCCGGCTTCGGCGTCACCGTGCTCCCGTGTGCCGGGCTCCCGGCGGAGCCGGTCCCCCGGCCGGCACTCCAGCACCTCGCACAGGTCCTCCGGGGTGGTGAACCGCACCGCCGGGGCCCGGCCGTCGCCGTGACCGTCTGGGCAACAGCAGGTTCCCGATGGGAGACCGGCTCCGGGCCGTCAGGGCCGCCCGGCCGCCCCCGGGCGGCGGGGCAGCAGCATGATCGAGGCGACCGGGATCGCGGCCAGCACCGCCCAGGGCACGGCCGGAGGCAGCCCGGTGTCCATGAGGGACCCGGTGCCCGCGCTGCCCAGCAGGACGATCAGCCCGGAGACGGAGGACATGGCCCCCGTGTAGAGCCCGAGCCGCCCCTCGACCGCGAGGTCCGGCACCCAGGCCCGCGCCGCCGGAGCCACCAGCATCTGCCCCAGCGTCAGCAGCACCACGAACCCGGCGGCGGGCAGCAGTCCCGCAGTGCCCGTCCCCCCGGCGGGCCGGGCCACGGCCACCACCCCGAACCCGGCCGCGATCAGCAGCAGCCCCGCCGTCATCGACCGCCGCAGGTCCAGCCGGCCCGCCGCCCAGCGGGTCACCGGCAACTGCGCGGTCACCACCAGCAGCGAGGACAGTCCGAACAGCCAGGCGAGCGCCGACTGCGACCCGGTCGCACGCTCCACCTCGTCGGGCAGGAGGAGGTACAGCTGGTTGTAGGCCAGCAGATAGGCCCCGTAGGCGCCGCACAGGGCCAGGAAACGGCGGTTGCGCAGCAGCCCGCCGAGACCGCCCCGCACCTCGACCCGCTCCCGGCCGGGTATGTGCTGCGGCAGCAGCCGGGCATGGCCGGCGAGGACGAGAACGAACACCCCCGCGCCCCCGAGGCACACCACGCGGTAGTCGACGGCGAGCAGCAGCGCGCCGATGAGCGGGCCGACGAACGCCCCGGCCTGCCCGGCCACCGTGAACAGCGCGAGCACACGCGTACGGGGCCCGCCACCCGACTCCTCCCAGACGACGGCCTGCCGGGCGACCTCGGACTCGACGGCTGGCGAGAACAGCGCCGCGGCGAAGCCGATCAGCAGGACGGCGCCGATGACCGACCAGGACGCGTCGGCGTACCCGAGCCAGGCGAACCCGGCGATCCGGAGCGCACACCCCGCGAGGACGACGGGGCGTACGCCGTACCGGTCGGCGAGCGCTCCGCCCACCACGAAGAGGCCCTGCTGGCTGAACGTCCGCAGTCCGAGCACGAATCCGACCATCCAGCCGGCCATCCCGATCGCCGTGCCGAGGTGCTCGGCGAGGAAGGGCAGCACGGCGTAGAAGCCGACGTTGAAGGCCAGCTGTGTGAGGATCAGCAGCCGCAGCAGCGGGTTGAGCTGCGCCAAGGTGCGGCGCCGCGAGGGCGTGGCGGGCCGCGGCGCGGGCAGGTCGCCCCTGTCGCTCGCCCGCTCCGGGGCGGTCCGGGTCGGCTGTGGCTGGGGCTCGGTCATGCGTTCTCTCCTGTGGGGGTGGCGACGGCGGACTGCGCCTGCCGTACGGCCTTTGCCTTCGGGCGGGGCAGGCGCACTCCGTCCGCCGCCGTGACGGCCAGCGCGCCGAGCAGGGCGAGGGCGGCGGCGGGTGCGAGGACGGCCCAGGGGGCACGTTCGGCGTACGGCTGGTTCTCGGCGAGGAGGAGGCCCCACTCGGGGTCGGGGGGCTGGGTGCCGAGGCCGAGGAAGCCGAGGGAGGTCAGGGCGAGGGCCACGGCGGGCAGCCGCAGCAGGGCGTGGCGGGTGACGGGCGGGAGGAGCGCGGGGAGGATGTCGTGACGGAGCAGCTGACCGTCTGTCGCGCCGAGGCCCTTGGTGGCGGTGATGTGGGTGGTGGCCCTCTCCTGTTCGAGCAGGGCGGTGGTGTGGGTGGCGAGCGGCACCCATGCGACGGCGGCCACGGCGAGCGCCGGGGTGGACGCCCCGCTCCCGGCGACGCCGGCGACGAGCAGACCGGCGAGGGCCCCCGGTATCGCGTTGACGGTGTCGACGAGCGGCCCGGACAGGCGCGGCAGCAGTCCGAGCAGGACACCGGTCACCAGCGCGGCCGCGCTGATCGCGGCGGCCAGGGCCAGGGTGGTGAACGCGCCGTGTCCGATACGGGCGAGGAGGTCGCGGCCCAGCGCGTCGGTACCCAACGGGTGTGCCCAGGACGGGGGGCGGAGCCGGGCGCCGGTGTCGAGGGCGAGCGGATCCCGGGTCAGTCCGAGGACGACGGTGCCGAGAAGGACGGCGCCGAGGAGGAGCGGGGCGACTCGCGGCTCGGGGTGCTTCGGGCGGTGCAGCGACGCCAGGGCTCCGTCACGCAGGGCGGGGCCGATGAGGAGGCGGGCGGTGAGCCGGGCGAGGGCCCCGGCGAGGGCGGCCAGCAGGACGAGGGTGAGGGCGCCGGCCTGGAGGACGGGAAGGTCCTGGGCGATGGCGGCCTGGAGGGTGGTGCGGCCGAGGCCCGGGATGTCGAAGATCTGCTCGACGGCGACGGCGCCGCCCGTGAGGCCGACCACGAACAGGCCGACGTTCGGCAGGAGTCCGGGCACGCAGCGGCGTATGGCCTGGCGGGCCACCCTCCGCCCGGGTATGCCGCGCGCGGCGGCGGCCCGCGCCCAGGGTTCGGCGAAGGCGCCCGGAAGCAGGTCGTCGAGCATCCGGCCGAGCAGCGCCCCGGCGGGCAGACCGAGGGCGAGGGCGGGCAGCACCATCCACCGTGGCCCGTACCAGCCGAGCGCGGGCAGCCAGCCGAGGTGAACCCCGACCACGGCCGCGAGCACGGACCCGGTGAGGAACTCGGGCAGCGCGGCCAGGATCGCCGCCCCGCCGCCCGAGCCCCTGCGGTCGTCGAGGCGTCGGCCCGCACCGCGCCGCAGAGTGCGGGCGCACACCGCCGCTGCGGTGAGCAGCGCCACCAGGAGCGCGGCGGCCATCAACAGCAGGGAGACGCCGAGCGCCTGGACGACGGCGGGGGTGACCTCGCCGCCGGAGATCCACGACCGTCCCGCGTCACCGTGCGCCAGCCCGCCGAACCACTCCCCCAGCAGCTTCGACGGGCCTGCTTCGAGGCCCAGTTGCTCACGTACGCCGGCCAGGGCGTCCGGAGTCGGGTCGCGTTCCGCCGAGCGCGCCTTGAGGACGGTGAGCGCCGGGTCGGTGCGCGACAGCCACGGCAGCAGGCCGATGCCGCAGAGCAGGGCGGCGGCGAGCAGGGCGCGCCAGAGTGTCCGTCTCAGCGCCGGGTCCCCGTTCCGATGAGGGCCCGCTCGTACGGGTCGAGCATCACGCCCCGTACGGAGGCGCGGACGCCGGTGATGATCCGCTGGTGGACGAGCGGGACGGTGGCGTCGGTGCCGAGGATCGCCGCCTCGGCGGTCAGCGCCGCCTGCTGCCGCTCGGCGGTGTCGGACTCCTTCCCGGCGTCCGCGACGGCCCGGTCGACCTCCTTGTCGCACAGCAGCGCGAGGTTGTAGCCGCCGTCGCAGGTGAAGTCGCCGGCGAGGAGGGAAATGGGGTCGCCGGTGTCGAGCAGGGAGTTGCGGGCGCCGACGAACGCGTCGAACTTCCCGGCGAGGGCGTCGCTCTCCAGCCGCGAGTACTCGCGCACCTCCAGCTTCACCTCGAACCCGGCCTTCTCCAGCTGCTGTTGCAGTACCTGGGCGACTTCGGGCAGTTCGGGCCGGTTGTCGTAGGTGGCGAGGGTGAGGGAGGCGCCCGCGGGGTCGGCCGCCTCCGCCTGTCCGGCGGGTTCGACGCTCCCCCAGCCTTCGGCCGGGGGGACCCCCAACGCACTTCGCGCACCGGCGGCCCAGGTCACAGCGGGTCCGAAGATGCCGACGCCGGGGTCGGCGTGTCCTTCGTACACATCCTTGGCGAGGACGGATCCGTCAATGGCCTCGCGGGCGGCGGCGCGGAGCCGCGGGTCCTTGAAGACGCCCCTCCGGGTGTTGAGGAGGAGGCTGGTGGTGCGGGTGGTGGCCGTCTCGTGGCGGGTGCCCTTGGCGAGGGCGGACACCTGCGACACGGGGACGGCCTCGGCCACGTCGACCTGGCCGGTGCGCAGGGCGTTGGTGCGGGCGGTGCCGTCGGCGATGAACCGGGCGTCGATGCCGGACGCCTGGGCTCGGCCGCCCCAGTGGTCGTCGTAGCGGTCCAGGGTGGCGGCGGTGGTGCCGGTGACGTGGGTGACCTCGAACGGGCCGGTGGCCGTGCCGACGGGGTTCACGCGCTTGCCGGTGTAGGCCTTGGCGGAGAGGATCGCGAGGCCGGGGCTGGACAGGCGCAGCGGCAGCACGGGGTCCGGGTCCTCGGTGGTGACCCGGACCTGGTGGTCGCCGCTCTTCCTCGCGGTGAGGGTGATGCCGGAGAGGGCGGCGGTGACGGGCTCGGCCTCGGCGGCGTGGGTGAGGGCGGCGGCGACGGCCTCGGGGGTGACGTCGGTGCCGTCCTGGAAGGTGGCGTCGCGCAGGGTGAAGAGCCAGTTCCGGTCGTTCTCGCGGGTCCAGGACGCGGCGAGCGCGGGCGCCGCTGCGCCGTTGGCGTCCAGCGCGGTCAGCCCCTCGGTGACACCGAGCCGGCTGAGGAGGGTGGCGTCGGCGCCGTACGGCGAGAGGTTCTCGGCGGGCGGGAAGGCGAGGGCGACTCGCAGCCGGGTGCCGTCGGCGGAGTCGTCCCGGGACGGGTCACCTCCGGAGGCGAAGCAGCCGGTCAGAGCGGGGGCGAGGAGCAGTCCCGCGACGACGCGACGGCGGCGGGGAGAGCGCATGGTCCTTGGTTCTCCGGGGGCGAGGACGGTCGTTGAGGGGAGGGAGGGGCCGCTGGGGGTGGGGCGGGCAGACGAGGAGCGGTGGCTGCCCACGTGGCGATCAATCCCGTCCGAGGGGCGAGGCGGACGCGCCGACGGGCGGGCCGGGGACGGGCTGCGCGGTCAGTGGGATCTCGAAGTGCACGACCCGCTCACCGGTCTCCACGCGTTCGTCGCACACCACGTCGCCCTGCGAGCGCCAGAAGTCCTCGGCGCCGGGGACCGCGGGGTCGGTGTGCAGATAGACGGAGCGGTAGCCGCCGTCGGCCGTCGCGAAGTCCAGCAGCGCCGCGACCAGCCGCCGGGCGAGGCCCCGCCGCCGGTGCTCGGGGCGCACATAGATGCGGCGCAGCTGGGCGGTCCGGCCGGACGGATAGCGCTCGGCCAGACGGCGCGGGTTGGGCGGATGCGCGGGGCCGCGGGAGTCCAGCGCGCCGGTGGCGACGACCGTCCCGTCCCGCCCGTCGACCGCCACCAGGAGGGTGTGCCGGGCGGGCAGGACGTACGCGCCGTGGAGATCGATGATGTCGCCGTGCCAGCGCGGCACGTACCCCGTGCCGAAGTCCCGGTAAACGGTGTCGAGCATCACCGCGCGAGCACGGTCGAGATCGTCGGGACCCGCGGGCCTGATGTCGTAATCCAGCACCTGCACATCATATGCAATAAGGAGATCGTCTTGATGCGGGGGTAGCGGTGGTCGGCCACTGCCCAGGTGGTGAGCGGGAGCGCGCGGGCGGCCGGTACGCGACTCTTCGCCACCGGCCGCCGTTCCCGTTACGCGTGTTGCGGCGACTGGCGGGTACTCCCGGGGACATGCGGATGAGCGTGGTGGATGTGGGATCGAACACCGTACGGCTCGTGGTGGCGGACACGGAGGGCGGAGTTCCGCTGCCGGTGCACACCGCCAAGTGGCGGCTGCGGCTGTCGGAGCAGGTGCCTCCCGGAGGGGACGTCCCCGACGAAGCCGTACGACAACTCTCGGAGGCGGTCGCGGCCGCGGCACGCACGGCGGAACGCTGGGGCGCCTCGGCCCCGTTGGCCTTCGCGACGAACGTGGTGCGCTCCGCGCCGAACTGCCGGGACGTGCTGCGCGCCGTGCGGGAGGAGACCGACGTACGACTGTGCACACTCCCCGGCGAGGTCGAGGCCGAGTTGACCTTCCTCGGGGCGCGGCGGTGGATGGGCTGGCGGTCGGGACCGCTCGCACTGCTCGACATCGGGGGCGGCTCCCTGGAGGTCGCGTTCGGGCGGGGGCGGCTGCCGGACTTCGTCGCGTCGCTGCCGCTGGGCGCGGGCCGGCTGACCCATGAGTTCTTCGACGGGCAGGACCCTCCGGCACCCGAGAGCGTGAAGGCGCTGCGCCGCAAGGTCCGCCATCAACTCCGGGACGTCGCCGCGCGGATCCGGTGGGAAGGGCCACGCACCGCCGTGGCCACGTCCCGCACCTTCCAGCAGTTGGCCAGACTGTGCGGGGCCCAGCCGGGCCGGCACGGGCCTTTCGTGGAGCGGGAGTTGCACCGGGCGAACCTGGCGCGGGCGATCGACCGCCTCGCCGCGCTCCCCGCGGCCGAGCGGTCCGCACTCCCGGGAATCTCCGCGCCACGCGCGGCGCAGAGCCTGGCCGGAGCGGTGGTCGGCCACACCACCATGAAGCTGACCGGCCTCAGGACGGTGACCGTCTGCCCGTGGGCGATCCGCGAGGGAGTGTTCTTACGGCACATCGAGGACGGCCCGGCCTGGTGGGCCGAGGTCACCCACGACGACGTCGAGCCCGCGGCCCATCTGCCGAGTCCGGCCGGCGCGGTCCCCCTGCGGATAGCGACACCGGCCGGCTGATGTCACAGGGAAGGAGAAGGAGCCCCATGACCCGTCACCCCAAGCGTGAGTCCGGCGACCGGCCCGAGACGGCCCTGGAGGAGGTGCTGCACGAGGCCGAGGAGGCCGGGACCCGGATCACCGAATCCGCCCGGCAGCGTCGCCGCCGGGGCGAGGCCGGTGAGGCGATCACGCCCAACGAGCGGGCCCAGGAGGAGTCGCGTCACGACTGACGCCGACGAGATCGGTGACGACGCATGGGGGCCGGGCGAACGGACCGCCCGGCCCCCTTCATGCGCGAACACGGGGAGGACAGCGCCCGTGTCCCGCGAAACCGCACCTGAAAGGTCAACACCTGAAACCGGAATTCACCATTTCGAGTGCCATCAAACGAGGTGGGCGACACTACGGGGATGGCTGCCACCATGCCGGGGTATGTACCGGGATCGACTGCGCCCTACCCCTCAGAAGGTGGAGCCGCCATGCCTCCGGAAGCTGATGAACGATCCACCGGTCGCCGCGAGGGCACGACCACGGGACATCGACTCGGCGAGCCGAACGCGTACGCCCGCAGCCGTCGGACCGGCCCGTTCACCGTGGTCGAGGCGTCCGGCGAGATCGACATGGCGTCGGCTGCCTTCCTGGCCGAGCATCTGACGGCCGCCGTGGCCGGCGACGGCAGGCCGGACATCCTGGTCGACCTGCGCCGGGTGGTCTTCCTCGACTGCTCGGCGCTGCGTGTGCTGTGCCGGGCCGAGGCCACGGCGCGAGGGCGCGGCGGCCGGCTGCGCCTCGTCTCCGACCAGCCCCGCGTCCACCAACTGCTGCGCGCCACACGGTTGCTGGGCCGCTTCCCGCCGCTCCCGGAACTTCCCGTCGCCTCTCCCCCGATCCCACGGCCAAGCCCTGACGAGCCATGGGGATGAAACGATTGAAGGACCTGGGGGCAGGTGTACACCGTTCCGGCCGCACCGGTACGGACATCCGAGCCACACAGAAGTGGAGACGCGCGAAGTGAAGTTCCTTCTCGAGGTCGACCTGGACAGTACGGGCTGGGACGAGGGAACCACCGTCCAGGAGCTGGAGCGCATCCTGCGGTACTGGGGCGGCAACCTCCGGCACTGCGAGATGGCACCGGGGGACGGGCAGGCCCTGTACGACTCCGGGCACCGGGAGGTGGGCCACTGGACCGTCACGTCCGAGTGACCGGCCGGCCCCGGTCCGGACGGGCGGCCGATCCCGGCGGACGACCGGTCGGCGCCGGACCGGGGTCTGTCGTTTGGATCACGCCGGCTGCCGGACCGGTGCCGTCGGACTGCCGGTGAGCGGGGCGTGGTGCGTGCACGTGCGAGGCGGAGGAGGGCGTCCATGCGGAGCGTGGGCAACCGACGGCAACGCCGCGGGTGTGCGCACCACACCCGGCGGCGCGGGCGTGATCCAGACGCCGGGGCCCAGGCGTGATCCAGTCGGGGCCCAGTGGCTGATCCCACCCCGGACACGATGCCGGGGGCCGGCCGGCAGCCCCACTCTGCCTTGGCCGACCCCCGATGGGATCGCGTGGCTCACCACGACAGGGCTCGCACTCCCCAGTTACGGGCCCTCGCTCATCACTCGCGGAACCACACGACCCCGGTCTCGGAAGTTCTCCTCCTAGAAGGAGAACAGGGCCGTCGTCGCGGAGTTCTTCACGCAGTCGTTGGAGAAGACGCGCTCGTAGGCGACGCGCTTGCCCTGCCATACGCCCTGAACGGTGACGACCACCGGGTCGTACTGCTTGGTGCAGAAGGCCCCGGTCGTACCGCTCAGGGCGTCGAAGTCCCCGTCGCTGGCCCGGAGTTCGGCGCAGGCCTCGACGGCGGCCGGGTGTGTTCCGGACGGGCGCGGCGCGCAGGTCAGGGTGACCGCGCGCTCAGGGGTGGCGGCCGCCGCGAACTCGCCGTGGCCCGTGGTCAGGACCAGGGCGGACGGCGCGTACAGCCCGGATGTCCCGGGCTGGGGGGCGGCCAGCGCAGAGCCCGCGAAGGGGCCGCAGACGGCGGTGGCCGTCAGGGTGAGAGTCGCTGCCCATCGCGCGGTTTTCGGCATTGTGTGCATCCTTCCGCTCTTGGAGTGCCGGACGTTTCGTCTCACCTGTCACGTGGACGAAGCCCGTCCGGTCGGTGCCGGTTCGGCGAGCGCGAGTCTGCCGGGTCCGGGACCGGAACACACATCGACCCCCCAGGTTTCAGTAACTTTGAGTGTTGAAGTAGTGGCGTGAAGTCACGGAATTCGAACATGCAAACCCCGATTCTGAGCGGTTCTTGATCGTCCGATGATCGCAGATGGCTGGATCTCCACGGCTCGGCAATAGGCCTGAAACATTCCGCTTGCCGCCGTGACGAACCCCGCTGTGACCCTCAGAAGACCCCTGATGTTCATGTCGGGACGCAGGGGGCCAGGGTGACTTGACGCGTTGTGTCCTGGGCGGTGGACGGCGGCGGACCGACTCGTCAGGATCGTCGGCGGAACGGCGCGTGCTCGACGAGGAGAGGTGGGACGGAGCGGATGGCGAAGCACTGGGCGGATTTCCAGTACGAGATCTATCTGAACGGGATGACGGGGGCCGTGCCCCGGATGCCCACCGACCTCACCCGGCTGGAGGAGCTCGCCGAGCACCGGCTGGGCGCCGGTCCCGTGGGCTATGTGGCGGGCAGCGCGGGCGACGGCAGCACCGCCCGCGCCAACCGCGCCGCCCTGGAACGCCTCCGGATCGTGCCGCGGCTGCTGCGGGACGTGCGGGAACGGGACCTGACCGTCGAGGTACTGGGCCGCACGCTGCCCGCGCCCGTGGCCCTCGCCCCGGTGGGCGTGCTGTCGATCGTGCACCCGGACGCGGAGTCCGCCGCCGCCCGGGCCGCCGCCGCGCAGGGTGTGCCGTACATCCTGTCCTCGGCGTCCAGCACCCCCATGGAGCAGGTCGCGGAGGTGATGGGCGACGCGGAGCGCTGGTTCCAGCTGTACTGGGCGAAGGACCGCGAGGTCACCCGGAGCTTCCTCGGCCGGGCCCGGGCCGCCGGGTTCTCGGTGCTCGTCGTCACCCTGGACACACCGATGCTGGGCTGGCGGCCACGGGACCTGGAGCGGGCGTATCTGCCGTTCCTGCACGGCGTCGGCACCGCCAACTACTTCTCCGACCCGGCGTTCCGGGCGGGGCTCGCCAAGCCGGTGCACGAGGATCCCGACACGGCCGTCCTGCACTTCGTGGGCATGTTCGGGGACCCCGGGAAGACCTGGCCCGACCTCGCGTTCCTGAGGGAGCACTGGGACGGACCGATCGTCCTCAAGGGAGTCCTGCATCCCGACGACGCCCGGCTCGCGGCCGACGCCGGAATGGACGGTGTCGTCGTGTCCAACCACGGCGGCCGGCAGGTGGCCGGCTGCGTCGGCGCGGCGGATGCCCTGCCGGGGGTGGCCGAGGCGGTCGGGGAGCGGCTGGCCGTGCTCTTCGACAGCGGGGTGCGCACCGGCGACGACGTCTTCAAGGCGCTCGCGCTCGGCGCCCGCGCCGTCCTCGTCGGCCGTCCCTACGTGTACGGCCTCGCCCTCGACGGGCAGCCCGGCGTCGAGCACGTGATCCGTTCCCTGCTGGCCGAGTTCGATCTCACGCTCGCCCTGTCGGGACACCGGACGCCCGGCACGATCGACAGGGGCTCCCTGGTCGGCGCCACCCCGTGACCGCCCGTCGGCGGCCCGCGCGATCAGGCCGCCGGCAGTTCCTCCGCGGGGAGCCGGCCCGCGCGTACGGCGTCGGTCAGGGACTCGTGGTCACGCTCGTTCTGGTCGGCGTAGGCCTCCGCGAAGATGGCGAGGGCCCGGTCGAAGGAGTCGCCGCCGCCCAGGTACGCGGCGATGGCGATCCGGTCCCCGGACCGGGCGTGCGCCCGCGCCAGGGTGACCCCGCACAGCTCGCCGAACGCCCCCATGTCCTTCGGCCGCATCCGCTCCGGCACGGCGATGCCCTTCCAGTCGCGCAGTTGGCGGACGTAGAAGTCGCGCTGCTTGCCGTCGAATCCGTCCACCCGTTCCCAGCCGAGGAAGATGTCGCTCGTGGCCTGCATCAGCCGCTGGCCCGAGACCACCCGCTCGCCCTGGTTGCTGTACTTGCTCGCGCCGACATGGGGGGCGAGTACGGAGGTGTCCGCCTCCTTGGCCTGGAGGAAGAGCGGGTCGCGACCGTCCCGGCCGAGCAGGAGGAAGATCCAGCACCGGGTGCCCACGCTGCCGACGCCGACGACCTTTCGCGCGACGTCGACGAGCCGGTAGTCCTCCAGGAGCGTGCGCCGGTCGGACGGCAGCGTCCTGCCGTACCGCTCGAGAAGACCGCGGAACTGGCGTTCGAGGCCGCTGCGCTCGACATCCGGCAGCAGGTCGGAGGCCGGGATGAGCAACGGGGGATCCGCCGCGATCCTGGGCCGGCCGTCGACCGTCTCGGTGAGCTTGTCGAACGCCTGAAGGCTGTCGCGGGAACGGGCCTTCGCCAGCGCCTGGGCCAGATTCCGCTGACTGCGCCTGTGGAGCCGGCCCGCGGCGAGGGATTCGAGAAGATCCGCTCCGATCTTCGCGTACCAGACGTCGAGGTTCCCCGTCCGCGCGAAGCGGATCATCGACTCGCGGTACTGGCGGACCGTCGCCCGCACGATACGGGCTCGCTCGGCGTCGTCGAACCCGTTCGCCCGGCCCGCGATGACGAGACTGGCCGACAGCCGCTTGACGTCCCACTCCCAGGGGCCCGGCAGCGTCTCGTCGAAGTCGTTGATGTCGAACACCAACTGCCTCTCCGGCGAGGCCAGCAGCCGGAAGTTCAACATGTGTGCGTCCCCGCACAGTTGGGCTGTGAGGCCCGAGCTCGGGCTGTCGGCCAGATCGGAGGCCATGATCGCGGCGGCGCCCCGGTAGAAGCGGAACGGGGACTCCCTCATCCGGCCGTAGCGGATCGGGACGAGTTCGGGCACCCGTGCCGCGGACTGCGCCTCCAGGATCGACAGCGGATCCGGCCGGTCGGGGGACGGCTTGTACACGGCATGGCCCGACCGCGGCGAGCGGCGGCGAGCCGCCTTGCCGAGGGCCGCGCGTTCCTCGGGCGTGGCGTGTGGTGCCGCGCGCATCGCCGTGGTCGCGTTCCGGGACATCGAAGCGCCCTTCTGCCCGTGGGTGCCGTCAGGCCTGGGGTTCGATCCCGGCATCGGCGACGGCGATGGCGATGCCCAGGGCGGTGGAGATGTTCCCCGCCGCCGTCATGACGCGGGCGGTGCCCACGATGGGCGCGATGGCGACCAGCACGTCCTGCATCTGCTCGGTGGTCAGACCGGCCCTGAGGGCGGGGTCGATGTGGGCCACGTAGGAGATGGGCGGGGCATCCGACGCGGCGAGTGCCGCGATCCGCGTGAGGATCAGCATGTCCGGGGGCAGCCCGCACCGCTCCAACGAGTCGACCGTCATGGCGGCGAGGGTGTCCAGGACAGGGGTTTCCGACGCAGTGGCCATGGCGAATGCCCTCCAGGTGAGGTGGGAGCCCGGGGAGGCATGGGCGCAGGAGCACCGGGTCCCGCGAGCTCGAAGCTCCCTCAACCGTAGAGCCGGTTCCGGCGGCCCGCACGGGAAGGCCTTGGTGGGGCCCCGACGCGGAGGTTTCCGCGGCGGTCATGCGGATGTCCGATCCCGCGCACGGCAGCAGAATGGTCAGTGTTCACCCTCATGTGGTCCACCCTTTGCGCGATGGATCGGAGACCTCCATGAAGGACCTCAGGTTCGAGCAGAAGCGCTCGCTGTCACGTCTTGAGGCGGCCGACCAACTCACGGCGCTGGCGGAGGCGCTGCGGGAGGGCGGGGAGGCCGACATCGAACTCGCTCCCGGAACGCTGAGTCTGCGGATCCCGGACGATCTGCGCAGCGAGATCGAGGTCGAGATCGGAGACGGCGAGATCGAGTTGGAGATCGAGCTCACGTGGCCGACGGCGGCGAGCCGCACCGCGCCGAGCCCGGCGACGACCGCGGACGCGGAGAAGCCGGCGGCACGGAAGAACCAGCTCGCCAAGACGAGCCGGAGCGGCACGGGAACGGGCAGGGGCAGGAGCACGAAGCGGCCCCCGGCGAAGGCGTCCTGATCCGCCGGTGGCCGCGCCGCTCGGGGCGGGAGGAGCGGGACGGCGCCGGGGGCGGAGCCCCGCACGCACCCGGCACCCGGCACCCGGCACCCGGCACCCACACACCCGGCCACGCGCGCGTCCGGCCCCGTACGCGCCCCTGCCCGGCGGGTCCTCCTACAGTTCGGCCTCCGGCGGTACGCCCGGCGGCAGATCCGGCAGGTGCAGCGTCGACAGGGACGGCAGTGCGCCGGAGTCCGCCTCGGGCGCTCGCGGCGTGCCGTCTCCGATGGACATGATCGAGCCGTTGAGCTCGGCGTCCGGGGACACCCCGGGCACGGGCCCGTCCTGCTTCTCCGGCCCCGGCACCGGCGCATCGTCCTTCGCCTCCGGCTCCTTCGTGACCGTCCTGGTCTCGGCGGTGGGCGCCTCGGAGCCTGAGACGGAGAGCGACTCGGGGCTGGCGGTGACGCCGTCGGTGAGCCAGCGCTGGGTGGTGGAGTTGTCCCGGCCCTTCACCACGACATCGGCCTTGGCCTCGGTCTCGGTCGGGGCGACGGCCAGCCCTTCGCCCCACCGGGGCAGCAGCTCCCCCTGCACCGTGAAGTCGTAGCGCACGTCGTCGCCGCGCGCGGAGTCCTCGTCGGCGCAGGTGCCGAGCACGACGACACCGGCGTCCACCTGGGAGTCCAGGCACAGCTCCGGGTTGGCGACGCTGCGCAGCAGTCCGTCCTCCTCGTAGGACCACTTCTGGGTCCAGTCGGAGGAGCACACGGCGAGTTCCGTCGAGGCACCCTTCACGGCCTTGCCGCCCTGGACGTCGAGGCACAGGTCGGCGACCTGGTTGCGCAGCCGGGTCTGCTGGGGTGCCGTGGGGCGGCCGGCGTTGGCGGGCGGCGTCGGGGAGGCGCTGGTACCGCTGCTGTCGTCGCCGGTGTCGGGTGCTGTGGCGACACCGCCGCCGGCGCTGGTGGACGCGGCGGGATCCGCGCCGCTGCCGTCGTCGGACAGCAGAGCGGCACCGAGGATCGCGGCGAGCAGCGCCCCGGAGGAGACACCGACGGTGAGCAGCGTCCGGGGGGTGCGCGCACCGGCGGTGATGCGGCGGCGCTGGGCGGGGATCTGGGAGAGCAGACGGTGCTTGCCGCCACCCCCGGACCGTTTTGAATTCCCCTTGTACGGCATCCGGCCGGGCCGGGAGTCGAGATAGCGCCGCGCGCCCCAGCCGAGTACGGCCTCGGCGAGGACCCCGCCGAGTCCGCCCTCGAAATGGCTGAGCTGGTCCGCCGCGTAACGGCAGTAGCGGCACTCCAGCAGATGCTGCTGGACATCCGGGAGCAGGGCGCCGCCGCGGCGAATCGGCACGTCCAGCAGGCGGTTGTAGAAGCGGCAGTCCTTGGACGGCGCGAGTTCGCGGTGGGCGCGGACGCAGCCCTCGCGGAATTTCTCGCGCGCCTGCTCCAGCGTGGCGGTCGCGCTGTCGGCGTCCAGACCCAGCAGACCGGTGGGTATGGTTATCGTTTCGGCTTCTACCTCGGTGTGCCACAACAGACACTGGGCAACGGCCGGGAGGGCCTGAAAGGACCGTTCCACGAGCTTGCGATTTTCGGGCGTCATGGACTGCGCCGCGCGCATGCCACGGCCTCCGGCGGGTTTCCGCAAGTCCGGCAGAACGCCGGAGACGCCCTCCTCCGCGGACCACTCCTTGACCGTGTCACGCGCGGCCACGAGCAGCCTGGGCCGCAGAGCGACACCCGACTCGCCCCGCATCAGCCCGTCGAGCACCCGGTGGAAGGCGGTCGCGGTGACCATCGAGGCGACACTCGACCCCGAGGCGAGGCAGATGACGGCATAGTCGTACGTCGGCTGCCAGTGCCGCGCCATCAGCAGGGCGACGGGATCGCCGGTACCGCCTTCCGGCCAGCCTCGCAGCCGGGCGGCGAGAATCTCGTCGGACTCCCCGGGGACCGGTCCTGGCGCGGGCGCGTAGGCAGGGCGGGGGGGGTGGGGGGTGTGCACAGAGCGGGTTCCTTCCAAGGCGCAAGATGGCACACGGAGTTGTGACCGCCGAAAGGGCCCTGGATTGGTGCGTACCTTTTGGCGGGCGCCGGGAAAGCGGCCGGGGACTGAGCCGCATGATGGCCGTCCACCTTGAGCCTTTTGGACTCTTCGGCGACCCGAAAACCCAAATGGCCTTTCAGGCCGGGCCATTGCCCCTGCGCAGGAGATTCACCCTTGCACAAGTTACTCGCGGCTAACAAGGCACTTGGACAACATCTGCATCACTAAAAGCAGGTCAGATGACCGGAATGGTGCGCTCCGATTCGCAGAACGAACCCTTCCGGTTCCGCTGGGGATTCCAGGTCCAAGCGCCCCGTGTGAACCGTGCGCACGCCTCGGTGGCCCACGCACTCTCCCGGCCCGGTGAGGGTTGGTTGTTCACTGAAAACGGCCGAATCGCCTGGGCCACGCGCGGAACGGCGGCTCTCCCGCGCGAAACGGGCCGCCGACCCTGTTCCTCCCGCCCTGGGTCGGCGGCCCCGGCGTCCCGTCCGTCAGATCTGCCATGAGCGGAGCCGGTCCGCCGCCCCGTACACGTCGGCCTTCCCTGAGATCAGATCGCGGGCGAGGTCCACGAGGGCCCCGTAGGGCGGGTTGATCCCGACACCGCTGACGAACATGTACGCGACGGCCGTGGCGCAGGCGAAGCGCGCGTTGGCGGCCGGCAGGGGCTTCAGCACCGCGAGGGTGTGCAGCAGCGCGGCGGCCCGCCAGGCCGGGTCGGAGTCGACCCCGAGGCGTGGCGGGTCGACGCGGTGCCTGGCCACGGCGGCGACGAGGGCGGAGAAGTCGTTGATCGTGGGCTGCTCGGGAAGGACCTCTTCGTGGCGCTGGAGCAGCCAGGGCACGTCGATGTGGATGACGGCGGCCATCGCTCAGCCGGCCCGTCCTTCCGCCGCCGCGGAGACCGGTTCGTCGTCCGGGAAGGCGGCGGCGAACTCGTAGGCGTGCGTGGTGAAGAACTGCCGGAAGGCCTCGGCCCCCTCCTTCAGCGCCCGGTGGCGCACGATGTCGGCCGCGGCCGCCTCACGCACGAGCGCCTTCATCGACGTACCGCGCTCCTTGGCTATCTGCCTCAGGTCCTCTAGCTCACGGTCGCTGAACTCCACATTCAGAGCTGGCATGCGCCAACGGTACCGCGCGGGTACTTACCCGTAAATATTCCCAGGTCATCGCGTATGCGGTGCGGTACCGAACGGGTGCGGCCGGCACCCCTCGGTCAGGGGTGCCGGCCACATGATCAGCGGGGACTCAGGTCTGGTCCGCCACGAACGAGGCCATCCGGGCCAGCGCCGCGTTCCAGTTGATCGCGTGCTCGTTGGTCGACCAGGACTGGATGTCGTCGATGTAGCAGAACTGACCGACACAGCCCTGGAGTTTGCTCTGCGCGAAGGGGTCCTGAATGCCCGAGTTGGCGCCTCCCGCCAGGGTGCCCACCGGCGGGTTCGGCTGGGCCGGGTCCAGTTGGTGGGCATACCACCGGCTGTGCTGGTTGCGGGCGTTGACCTCGCCGTAGCCGGTGACGTACGAGATGTTGAGGGCGTTGCGGCCGAAGAGGTAGTCCATGCTCTGGAGCGCGCCCTCGCGGTACTTCGACGCCCCGGTGATGTCGTAGGCCGAGGCGATGACGACCGCGTTGTTCAGGATCTGGTGGTTGGAGCCCCAGTCGTAGGCGTTCTTCTCGGGCGCGTACGGCATGCCGTACGGGTGGTCCTTGAGCGTGGCCAGGTAGCGGTCGGCACCCTTGATCACGGACTCGCGGACCTTGTCCCGGCCCGGCAGCCTGTTCGGCACGAGCGCGAGGTCGAGGCGCCCGGCGGCGGCCGTCCTCGCCCAGTCGAAGCCGATGGGACCGAAGATGTCGGCCGTGTGCACCGGTGAGCCGAGCACGAAGTCGGCGAACTTCTTCTCGCCGGTGGTGAGGTAGAGCTGGGCGGCCGCCCAGTAGAACTCGTCGGCGACGTTGCTGTCGGCGTAGGTGCCGCCGCCGGTGCCGTCGCTCTCGGAGGCGTACATGTCGGGGTGCTCCAGGGCCGCCGCCCAGGCCGTGCGGGCCGCCGCGAGGTTCTTCGCCGCGAAGGCGCGGTCGTAGGGGCGGTAGAGGCGGGCCGCCTGGGCGGCGGTGGCCGCGAGGTTCAGTGTCGCCGCCGTGCTCGCCGGGTGCAGTTCCCGCTTCTGCGGGTCGTCGGCCGGCATGAGCGGCAGTCCTGTCCACTGCTCGTCGTGGATCTTGTGGTGGGCCATGCCCGCGAGCGGCTTGCCCTGCGGTACCTGCATCTTCAGCAGGAAGTCCAGCTCCCAGCGGACCTCGTCCAGCAGGTCGGGGACCTTGTTGCCGCTCTCGGGGATGTTCAGCGAGCCGTCACCGAGTGTGTGGGTCCGCCCGGTGCGGGCGTAGAGCGAGCGCTCGTAGGTGCTCAGCACCTCCCAGGTGGAGATGCCGCCGTTGACGACGTACTTGCCGTGGTCGCCGGCGTCGTACCAGCCGCCGGTGACGTCACGGGTGTAGTCGCAGACGCCGGGCTGGCAGGGCACGTGGTCGTCGCCCTTGTTGGGGGCGACGTTCAGGTGCCCGGCGGCACGGCCGTAGCCGGGACGCAGTTCGTCCTTGATCGCGATGCCGCTGCGCTGGGTGTAGTAGTACTTCAGCGAGTCGAGCCGCAGCCTTTCGTAGGCGCTCGGGTCGATGTCGAAGGGGCGGCTGGTCTCGCCGTCGACCACCAGGGTGAAGCCGGTGCCGCGCTTGCGGTAGGAGCCGAAGTCGAGGGAGTGGACGTTCTGCCCGGAGGAGGCGTCCACGCCACGCGGCCGGGTGGAGCCCCGGGCGACCACGGAACCCGAGGCGGTCCTCAGCTCCCAGGGGAGCTTGGTCGTGGCCTTGGTGACCAGGGTGGCGTTCTTCGGTCCGGCGGGCAGATAGGCGACCTGGTTGACGCGTATCCGTGGCCCGGTGTCGGGCTCGTAGACCTCCGGCGGCACTCCGCCGAGCAGGGAGACGTCATCCATGCAGAAGGTGAATGGATCGGCGTTGCCGCCGACTTGGAAGCCGACCTGGCCCTGGGTGGTGTCGACCGGGGAGGTGAAGGTGTACGAGTACCGGTCGCCCGAGACGTTCAGCTGCGGGCTCACCTCGAAGTAGGTGTCGTACGGCGCGACCTGGAGGCCGACGATCGCCCGCAGGATCTTGCCCTGGGGGGTACCGGAGGCGGAGAAGCTGAACCGGTAGGACTCGCCCTTGACCAGGGTGAGGTCGTTCTGTCCCACTGCGGCGTCCCAGCGGTTGGCGGTACCGCCGGGTATCTCGGCGCAGAGGCGGCCGTCGCTGAGACCGGCGGTGACGTTTCCGGTGGTCCACCACGGGGCGGTGGTGGTGTCGAAGGTGCCGTTCTTGACCTGTTCGACCTCCTCGGCCTGGGCCGAACCGGCGGGCAGCGCGGTGAGCGCCGCCGCGAGGAGGGTGGTCAGGGCGAGCAGGGTGGTTCTGGGTCGTTTCACGTCTGGGCTCCTCGGAGGAGGTGGGGGCGCACAGCGGTGACACGGGGCGTGGGAGCGCTCCCAGATGCGGACGATGGCCATGCTGTTCGAGACATGACAGCCCGTCAACGGTCCGGACAGAACGGGTTTCAGGATGTCCGACCCACTCACGCGCAGCACACCTCGCAGCGAGGAGGGATGACGGCTCGTCAAAGTGAGCCGAAGTCGGGAGCCTGCCGCGGGGTGAAGGTGACCGTGACTGAAGCGGCACCACGGTCGACCTCCACACCTTCGACGGGAACACACAGCCCGCCGTCGACGATCGCGACATCTGACAGCCCGGGCAGCGCGCACCCCTCCCCGACGGAGGGAGGGCCCCCTCGATTGGCCGACAGCACCGACCCTTGCCTTCCACCCGGCGCCCAGCCCTCGGGACCACACCCCGGGCGAACACCGACAGCGAGGCCGACACCATAAACGATCACGATCAATCAAGATCAATCAGAATCCACCGAACTGCCCCACAGGCATCACCAGCCCCTGGAGCCCCTTGGGCGCGGACGGGCCACCGAGCCCTGTGGGCATGCGGTTTCCCGTCCGCATTCCCCGCAAAGCACATAGGCTGGAATTCGCCCGTAAGCCCGTTCGGTCCGGCGGAATGGAACTCGCGACGATGAGGACCCGCAAGGTAACGCACGGTGACCAGCCTGCGTATGCCCTGGACGGTGCCGCCACGGCGCGGGCAGTCGTGGACCGCGACGGCCGCGTCGTCGAGTGGAACGAAGGAGCCGGACGCCTGCTGGGCCGGCCCGCGGCGGAGGTCGTCGGCCGGCCCGCCGCCGAGCTGCTGGCCCCGGAGGCGGCCTTTCTGCCACCCCCGCCCGGCAGCCTCAGCTGGAGCGGCACCCTCACGCTGCGTCATCGTGACGGACACAACGTGACGGTGTGGTTGCTCGCACACCAGCGCGGGTCGAAGGACGGCGACGACAGCGGCGGCTGGCTGGTTCTGTGCCCGTTGGACGACCCCGGTCCGCTGGTACGCGACGATCCGCTGGCCGCGGCGGTCATGGTCCAGTCGCCGTGCGCCATGGCGGTCTTCGACGACCGGCTCCGGCTGCGCGGCATCAACGGCGTGATGGCCGACGCGGTGGGCATCCCCGAGAAGAAGCTCCGGGGACTGCACATGTCGGAGATCGTGGGCGGGCGGCAGGGCGAGAAGCTGGAGGAGCATCTGCGTGAGGTGCTCGCCCTGGGCCGGCGCAAGGACGTGCAGACGTTCCTTCGAGCCGCCGACGAGAACAGCGCCCACGCCTGGTCGGCGGCCATCGCCCCACTCTTCGACGACACCGGCCGGCCGATCGGTGTCTGTGTCACCGGGCACGACATCACCGAGCAGTACCTGGCCCGTCAGCGGCTGCAGCTGGTGAACGAGGCGAGCATCCGCATCGGCACCACCCTCGACGTCCGGCGCACCGCCCAGGAGCTGGCCGACGTGTGCGTCCCGGCCCTCGCCGACTTCGTCAGCGTCGACCTCGTGGAATCCCCGGACCACGGCGACGAACCGCACGAGGGTCCGCTGTCCGCGCCCTTCACCCTGCGCCGCACGGCCCACCAGTCGATCACCCCGGGCTGCCCCGAGGCCGTCGTCGAGCTCGGCCGGACCGATGTCTACCCGGCCACCTCACCGCAGGCGGCGTCGCTGTCGGTGGGGCACACGATCGTGGCGACCGACCCCGCCAACACACTCGTGGACTGGCTCGTCTGGGACCCGATACGCTCCGCGCGGGTCAAGGAGCTGGGTGTCCACACCACCATGTCGGTGCCCATCCGGGCCCGCGGCACGACCCTCGGCGTGGCCGTGCTGACCCGCTTCAAGCGGCTCGACCCGTTCACCGCGGACGACGAGCTGCTGGCCGAGGAGGTCACGGCGCGGGCGGCCGTCTGCATCGACAACGCCCGCCGCTACTCCCGCGAGCGGGAGACCGCCCTCGCCCTGCAGCGCAGTCTCCTCCCGCAGACCCTGCCGCACATGCCGGCCCTGGAGGCGGCCTCGCGGTATCTCCCGGCGGCGCAGGCCGGGGTGGGCGGCGACTGGTTCGACGTGATCCCGTTGTCCGGGATGCGGGTCGCGATGGTCGTCGGCGACGTCGTCGGACACGGCGTCCAGGCGTCGGCCACCATGGGCCGGCTGCGCACCGCCGTCCGCACCCTCGCCGACGTCGACCTCGCCCCGGACGAATTGCTGACCCACCTCGACGACCTCGTCGTACGGCTCTCCGAGGAGGCCGGCAGCGAGGGTGTGACCGGGGAGGTGGGCGCCACCTGTCTGTACGCCGTCTACGACCCGGTGACCCGCCGCTGCACCTTCGCCCGGGCCGGCCATCCGCCTCCGGTGGTACTGGACCCGGACGGGCGGCCGATGGCGGTGCACGTACCGTCGGGGCAGCCCCTCGGCCTCGGCGGACTGCCCTTCGAGTCCGCCGAACTCGAACTGCCCGAGGGCACCGTCATCGCCCTCTACACCGACGGGCTGATCGAGACCCGCGACCGCGACATCGACGCCGGCCAGGAACTGCTGGCCGATGCCCTCTCCGGCCGCAAGGGGCCGCTGGACGACATCTGCCGTGACGTCGTCCAGTCCCTCCTCCCCGCGGGCGGCGCCCCCGACGACGTGGCGCTTCTGCTGGCCCGCACCAAGGGGCTCAGACCCAACCAGGTCGCGACCTGGCCGATCCCGGCCGACCCGGCGTTCGTCGCCCGCACCCGTCAGTACGTGCTCACCCAGATGGCCCTGTGGGGCATCAGCGAGGCCGCGTTCACGGCCGAGCTGGTGGTGAGCGAGCTGGTCACCAACGCCATCCGGCACGGCGCCCCGCCCATCCAGCTGCGGCTGATCCACGACGAGAGCACGCTGATCTGCGAGGTGTCCGACGGCAGCGGCACCGCCCCGCATCTGCGCCGGGCGAAGACCTTCGACGAGGGCGGCCGTGGTCTGCTGCTGGTCGCCCAGCTCACCCAGCGGTGGGGCAGCCGGCACACCGAGGACGGCAAGACGATCTGGGCGGAGCTGACACTGTCGGAGGAGTGACATCGGTCCTACGGGGCTGTGGCGCCTGCCGAGGAAGCGACTCGTCCGACCAGCGTTTCTCCGCCGGGGGCCGCCTCCCGGAGCGAGCCTGAGGACCGTACGCCTGTTCGTCGGGCACCGTTTCGCGGCGGTAAGGTGCGTCAGTCGTCGCGCCGCCGAAGTCCCGAAAGTCCCCTTGTGAACACCCCCCTCGCCGAGGTTCTCTCCGTCTTTCTGCTCATCGTGGTCCTCGGCGCAGCGGTAGCCCGCCCGTTCGGGCTGCCGGAGGCCGTCGTCGCCGTACCGGCGGCCGGGGTCGCGGTCGCGACCGGCGCCGTCTCCGTCGACCACGCGCGTGCCGAGGCCGAACTGCTCGGCCCCGTGCTCGGGTTCCTCGCCGCCGTGCTCGTGCTGGCCAAGCTGTGCGACGACGAGGGGCTCTTCAAGGCGTGCGGGGCATGGATGGCACGGGCCTCGGCGGGGCGCCCCCAGCGGCTGCTGGGCTCGACGTTCCTGCTGGCCTCCGGGATCACGGCGGTGCTGAGCCTGGACGCGACGATCGTGCTGCTCACGCCGGTGGTGTTCGCGACCGTCGCCCGGCTGGGCGCCCGCCCCAAGCCGCATGTGTACGCCACCGCGCATCTGTCGAACACGGCGTCGCTGCTGCTGCCCGTCTCCAACCTGACCAACCTGCTGGCGTTCACCGCGAGCGGGCTCACCTTCACCCGGTTCGCGCTGCTGATGGCGGCGCCCTGGGCGGTGGCGGTGGCCGCCGAGTACGTGGTGTTCCGGCGGTTCTTCGCGGACGACCTCCGCATGGCGGCTCCTGTGGAGGAGACGGTCGAGCGGCCGCAGATGCCGATCTTCGCGCTGGTCACGGTGCTGTGCACGCTCGCCGGGTTCGTGGTGACGTCGGCGCTCGGCATCGAGCCCGCGTGGGCGGCGCTGGCCGGTGCCCTGGTGTTGTCGGTGCGGGCGCTGGTACGGCGCAGCACCACCCCGGTGGCCCTCTTCCGGTCCGTCTCGCTGCCCTTCCTCGCGTTCGTGCTGGCGCTGGGCGTCGTGGTGCGGGCGGTGGTGGACAACGGCCTCGCCGACGCGCTGAGCCGGGTGATGCCGTCCGGGTCGGGCCTCCTGGCGCTGCTGGGTGTCGCCGCGCTGGCCGCTCTGATCGCCAACGTCATCAACAACCTGCCCGCCGTCCTCGTCCTGGTGCCGCTCGCGGCGCCGCTCGGCACGGGCGCCGTCCTCGCCGTCCTCCTCGGCGTCAACATCGGTCCGAACCTCACGTACGCGGGGTCGCTGGCCACCCTGCTGTGGCGGCGCATCGTCCACCACCACGACCACGACGTGGACCTCGGCGAGTTCACCCGGCTCGGGCTGCTCACCGTCCCGGCGGCGCTGGGCTCGGCCGTGGTGGCGCTGTGGCTGTCGCTGCGCGTGTTCGACGGCTGAACGGCTCCGCGCGGCTGCGCCGGCCGTGGCCGGCGGGGCGGTCGCGGCTCAGCCGCCGTCCCTGAGCGCCTGCCGGTACGCGCCCGGCGGGACCCCGTAGCGCTGCCGGAACACCCGGCTGAAGTGGAACGGACTGCCGAACCCGGAGGCCGTGGCCACCCGCTCGACGGGCAGTTCGGTCGCCTCCAGGAGCCGGGCGGCGTGCAGCAGGCGGGCGTGGAGCAGGGCGCGCATCGGGGGGTGGCCGAGCTGTTCGGTGAAGAGGTGGGCGAACCGCGACGGGGAGAGCGCGACCCGCTCGGCGAGGGAGCGGACGGTGTGCGGAGCTCCGGGGTCCGCGGTGATCAGGTGCTGCGCGCGGCGGACCCGCGGGTCGATCCCCGACCGGTGGGGTTCGGCGTGGGCCGCGGTGAGCAGCACGACCTCCTCCAGCGAGCACAGGGCGAGTTCGCGGGCCGCCGTGCCGTGGGCCACGGCGACCTCGCCGTCCACCGGGGTGCCGTCGGATGCCGGGGGTGAGCCCTCCCCCGTCCAGCGGGCGTCGGCGAGCATCCGGCGGAAGGCGGCGTCGACGCGCTCACGGCTGCCCTCGGAGGTCGCAGTGACGGCGTACACCCGGTCACCGATCTCGTACGGCCGCAGCCACGCCGCCCAGGACGCCCTCGCCTGGCAGTGCACCCACCAGAACGCCCAGTGCCCGGCGCCGGGCCCGACGGCGTAGTGCTGCGGCACGCCGGGCCCGAGGACGACAAGGTCGCCCGGGAGCGCGACGGTCTCCGCCGCGCTCTGCCGCAGGACTCCCCCGCCGCCCGTGGTCCAGGTGAACAGCCAGCTGTCGGCGCCGTCCGGCCGGTTCACGGCGTACGGCGGGCGCTGGTGGAAACGGCCGATGATCACCTGGCCCGGCGGGGGTGACGGATCCGCGGGTGCAGCGGTCTCGGGCAAGTAGTCAGCACACACAGGCATCCTCCCGGAAGGCGCTTCGACCTAGCGTGAAGCACATCGGACACCGAAGGGAAGGGACGCTCGGATGGCAGTCACAGGCAAGGTCGACTTCGAGGAGAACGGCTATCTGGTGGTGCGGGGGCTGTTCTCCCCCACCGAGATCGATCGGCTGTGCGAGCGGTTCGCGGCGCTGCAGGCGGGCGGCCCGATCCCGGGGCACTTCCAGCCCCGCCCGCCGGCGGCCGACGGGCCCGCCGACCCGCTCCACACCCACCCCCGGGTCATGCACCCCCACCGCATCGACGACCTGTCCCTGCGGGTGCTCCTGGACGCCCGGCTGCGGGAGGTCCTCGAGGAGCTGCTCGGCGAGGAGGTCCTGGCCGCGCAGAGCATGTTCTACTTCAAGCCGCCGGGCGCCCGGGGGCAGGCGCTGCACCAGGACAACTTCTATCTGCGGGTGGAGCCGGGCACCTGTGTGGCGGCGTGGATCGCCTGCGATGTGATCGACCGGGACAACGGCGGCCTGGAGGTCGTGCCGGGCACGCACCGCATGGACCTGTTCTGCCCGCAGGAGGCGGACGAGGAGCTGTCCTTCGTCCGCGAGTACGTCCCCCCGCCGCCCGGCCTCACGCCGGTTCCCGTCGACATGGCCCCGGGCGATGTGCTGTTCTTCAACGGCAGCCTGGTGCACGGCTCGCAGCCCAACCGCACCGCCGACCGCTTCCGGCGCTCCTTCATCGGCCACTACGTCGGCCGTTCCACCGAACGCATCGGGCGCTACTACGAGACGCTGACGATGGGCGGTGAGCCCGTTCCACTGGCGGAGAGCGAGGGCGCGGGCCCGTGCGGCACGGAGTTCGAGCCGGCGGGCGCCCACTGACGGCGGCCGGCGCCGGGGGTCCGACGGCGTGCCGTCCGGCCGCGGCCGAGCGCCGTCCGGTTCGACGACGTCCCCGGGGCGGCGGCCCGGGCGGTGCCGACGGCGACGAGTCCGCCGAGCGCGGGGCCCGCTCCGATGGTGGGGACGTGTCGTCGACTGAGATCGCCGGCCATGGAGGGCATGGTCCTTCCGCGGCTCCGTGTCGTTCGGCGGGCCGCTGTGGTGGCGCCGTCAGTCTGCGGCCGGGCAAGGACCTCGCGTGTCGCCCGTGGGCCGGTGACCGGTGACCGGTGACCGGTTCAACCGTTCGGTTGAACGCGGCGGCCTTCCGTCTCCAGCAGGTCCAGCGCCCGCTCCCAGCGGAACTCGGGGCGTGCGCCGTCGGGTGGGGCCTCACCGGTGTACGGGTCGCCGAACCGTACGCCCATGCCGCGCAGTCGCTCCAGGCTCGCGCGGTACGCCGGGTGGGCCGCCAGGGCGTCCGAGACGCAGGGCAGGACGGCGATGGGGACGCCGAGGCCGTACGCCTCGCACAGGGTGCCGAGGGCGAGGGTGTCGGCCGTGCCCGCCGCCCACTTGTTGAGGGTGTTGAAGGTGGCGGGCGCGACCACGACGGCGTCCGGCGGCGGGAAGGGCCGCGGGTCGCCCGGGGAGCGCCAGGCTGAGCGGATGGGGCGGCCGGTCCGCGCCTCGACGTCCGCCGTGTCGAAGAACCCGCCCATGGCGACGGGGGTGGCGAAGACCCCGACCTCCCAGTTCCGTTCCTGTGCCGCCGTGATGAGCCTGCCGACGTCGACGGCGATGCCGGCGGCACAGACGACGACGTAGAGGAAGGGCTTGCCGGAGGCGGGTGCCGGGCTCTGCCGGGTTCCGGGCGCGGTATCGGTCATCCGCGGAACCTTACTGAACCGCCGTCAGCCGCCGGGAGCCCGCTCGACGAGACGTTCGACGTCCGCGGCGGTCGGGCGGAGCAGTCCGTCCCGTACGGCGAGGGCCGTGGCCTCCGCCCGGGAGGCGGCGCCGGTCTTGCGCAGCAGATGCTCGACATGGGTGTGCAGGTGCGCGGCGACAGGAAGAGCGCCTGTGCGATGGCCTGGTTGGTCTGGCCGGTGGCCGCGCGGGTGAGCACCTCCAGCTCGCGGGCTGAGGCCGTACGGCAGCGGGCCGGGCGTCTCGTGCACGAGGACCGCCTGCCGGGCGAGGGCGGCGCCGAGGGTGTGCCGGCGGAGGGTGACGCGGTACCAGTCCTGCCCGACGGGTCACAGCAGGCGCAGTCGCGTGCCGTGTGACGCGGCGAAGGCGCGGGCCAGGCGACGGAACTCGGTGTCCCGCAGGACCGCGGCGGGAGCCCGGCCGGGGACGCCGAGGGTCTCGTCGGCGACGAGCAGGCTCGCTCCGCCGTCCGGCGGCAGGTCGTGGAGGTCGCCGGCGTGGGCGGTGGGGTCGGCGAGGACGCCGAGGGCGGGCAGTGGTGGCGGACCTGTGCGTTCTCGACCGGCCGCTGCTCGGCCTCGACCCGCACGACATCACCCGGGTCGAGGTGGACATGACGGTGTGCGACGGCGGGATCGTCTTCGAGCGCTGACGGGGCCGGGCCCGAGCCAGGGGCCCCGGACGGGTGGGAGCCATGTCCGGGGCCCCTCCGCCGTGTCAGCCCGTGAGTGCGGCCACCCGTCGGATGACGTCCCTGCAGAAGGCCCCCACCCCGTCGGGGTCGTCGATGAACTGGTTCGGCTTGACACAGAAGGTCGTGAACCCCTGCTCCAGCTGTTCCGGCAGGGAGGCGAGGGCGGCGCCGAGGTCCGCCGGGGAGTGGTCGTCGGGGAAGACCGCCTGGATGCCGCCGATCATCTCCAGCTCGGTGATGTCCCGGCCGGCGGCGGTCATCGCCTCCTTCAGCATCTGGAGGTCCTGGGGCGTGGGCCGGCCCAGCGGGTGGAAGCCGTGGCCGTACCGGACCAGCCGGCGCAGCACGGGACCGTTCAGGCGCTGCCCGCCGAACCACAGCCGGGGCCCTTCCGGCCGGTATGCCTTGGGCTCGAAGTAGACGTCCCGGAACGGGTAGTGCTCGCCGTCGTGGGAGATCGGGGACGGCCCCCAGGCCTTCGCCCAGACGTCGAGGTGCTCGTCGAGCAGCCGCCCCCGGCTGCCGAAGGGCACGCCGAGCGCGTCGTACTCGTCCCTGCTCCAGCTGACGGTGGGCTGCACCAGCAACCGGCCCTCGCTGATGAGGTCGAGGGTGCCGAGTTCCCTGGCCATCAGCAGGGGGTGGCGCAGCGGGGCGAGCACCGCGGCGGCGGCGAGCCGCAGACGCTCGGTGACGGAGGCGATCGCGGCGAGCAGGAGCAGGGAGTTGGGCCAGGGGGTGTACGGGTCCTGGTTGCCCGGGAGGGCGTAGTCGCGGGCGTTGCCCATGATGCCGGCGGCACCGGCGTCGGGGCCGAGCACGATGTGCTCGCTGACCATGACGGAGTCGAATCCGGCGTCCTCCGCCTCGCGCGCCCACCGTACGGCGGTGGGCAGATCGGCCCGGCCGCCCGTCAGCGTCCAGTTCTCGCTGAGCACGAGCAGCATGCGTGGTGCGACGACCATGACACCCCCAGATTCGTTTGACTTCAAATAAGATAGGGAGGGTTGGATTCCCCGGTCAATACCTGTCCAGATGGATACCTTGCCCCTTCACTGGCGGCCCGCCCGTCGCTGCCGCCCGGCCGCCGTAATTCGATTGCGGGGGCGGGGCGCTCAGCCCCAAGCTCTGCGCATGTTCATCACCGACGCCTTCCTGCCGCCGACCTCCGCCGCCGTTCGCCCGGTGCCGGGGCAGCAGCAGTCCGGCCGACCGTGGGGACCGACGCCGCCCCGGTCATGACGGCCGCACTCGTCGCGGGGCTCCTCGCGGGCTATGGCATCGCCATCCCCGTCGGAGCGGTCGCGACCTATCTGGTCTCCCTCACCGCCCGTACGTCCCTGCCGACCGGCGCCTGCGCCGCACTCGGCGTCGCCACCGCCGACGGGCTCTACGCCCTGGTCGCCACCCTGGGCGGCACGGCGCTGGCCGTCACCCTCCAGCCCCTGCTGGTGCCACTGCGCTGGACGTCCGCCCTGGTGCTCCTCGCCCTCGCGCTGCACGGCGCGGTCACCGCCCTGCGCCAGTACCGCACCCGACGGCTGGTCACCCGGCGGCAGCGGGACCCGGTGGGCCCGGCACGCGCGTACGCCGCGCTCCTCGGGATCACCCTTCTGAACCCCACCACCGTCGTCTACTTCGCCGCACTCGTCCTGGGCAGCCGCGCCACCGAGGTCGTACACCCGCTGGAACAGGCGGTGTTCGTCCTCGCCGCGTTCCTCGCCTCCGCGAGCTGGCAACTGCTGCTGGCCGGTGGCGGCGCCCTGCTCGGCCGCGCGCTGACCGGGCACCGCGGGCGGCTGGCGACGGGGCTCGTGTCGAGTGCCGTCATCGCGGTCCTGGCGGCGCGCGTGCTGATGCCGGCGTGACCGTTCCCAAAGACTGAGCGGGAGTGAGTCCTGTTGCCAGAACTCATGCTCAGGGCAAAGGTCACACATTCGACCGAGGAACCTCCGTTCACGCCCATGAGGCCACACGGGAAGCAGCCCGGCCACTCACTCATATGGGGTGGAACAAGCTTGTGCGCAGTCAACCCTGAGCAGTTCACAACCCCCCGGCGGCCCGGCGGAGCCGATCGCCGCGGCCGGGCCGCCCGGTGAGGATGAAAACGGCGGGGACGTGTGTTGAAGACGGGGCAGTATCCGGACCCGACAGGAAGGGACTGTTGCCCCATGCCTCTTGAAGGCGAGTATGTGCCGAGCCCCACGCAATGGGTGCGCGAGCAGGTGGAGTTGTACGAGAGCTCGGGCGGCACCGAGGGGACGACGCTGTTGGACACGGGAATGCCCGTCGTCGTCCTCACCACCCGCGGCGCGAAGAGCGGCAAGATCCGCAAGACCCCGCTGATGCGTGTGGAGCACGACGGGCGGTACGCGGTCGTGGCGTCACAGGGCGGCTCGCCCAAGCACCCCGTCTGGTACCACAACGTCACGTCCGACCCTCACGTGGAGCTCCAGGACGGCCCCACCCGGCAGGACATGACGGCCCGTGAGGTCACCGGGGACGAGAAGGCCGTGTGGTGGGAGCGAGCGGTCGCCGCGTATCCGCCGTACGACGACTACCAGAAGAAGACCGACCGGGAGATACCGGTCTTCGTACTGGAGCCGGCGGACGGCGCGTAGCCGGGGCCGTGATGACCGGTTGGGGGCCGGAGAGGATTTTTCGAACCGACGCGCATGATCCCCCGGGCACCGGGCATCCGAGTCTCAGGCCCCGCCGCGTTCCCCCGTCGCGGCGGGGCTTTTCGCTGCCTTCTCGTCCCCCTGTCGTGCTCGTCGCGCGGCGCGGGCGTCCGTCACATCGAGGAAGATCTGATCGGACTCGGGGACGATGTGGGCGATGGAGCGCTTGATGCGGACGGCGATCTCCTCGACCCGCTCGCTGTCGAGACCGGGGACGAGGTCCACGCGGGCGGCGACCAGGGTGGAGTCCAGGCCGAGTTCCATGGTGAGCAGGGCCTCGACGCTGTCGATCTCGGGCTGTGCCTCCAGCAGGGCGCGGATCCTGCGGCTCGCCTCGGCGCCCGCCGCGCGCCCGATGAGCTGTTCGCGGGCGTCCCGGCCGAGCCAGAAGGCGACGTACATGAGGAGGGCGCCGATCCCGAACGAGGCGAGCGCCTCCCAGAGCGCCTGCCCCGTCACCATGTGCAGGGCCATTCCGGCGATCGCGAGGGTCACGCCCAGCACGGCGGTACCGTCCTCGGCGACGACCGTGCGCAGCGCCGGGTCCCGCAGGCCGCCCGCGCCGCCACCCTGCCCGCGCACCTGGTGCAGTGCGCGCAGCAGTGAGGCGCCCTCGGAGAGCAGGGCCACGCCGAGGACGGCGAGACCGGCGACATAACCGTCGTAGGAGTCCTCGGAGCCGCCGGCCAGGGCGTGGAACCCCTGGAACACGGAGAAGCAGCCGCCCATGACGAAGATGCCGACGGCGGCGAGCAGGGACCAGAAGAAGCGTTCCTTGCCGTAGCCGAAGGGGTGCCGGCTGTCCGCCGGGCGGCGGCTGCGGCGCAGCGCGGCGAGCAGGAAGACCTCGTTGAGGCTGTCGGCCACCGAGTGCGCGGCCTCGGAGAGGAGTGCCGGTGACCCGGCGAGCAGCCCGCCGACGGTCTTGGCGACGGCGATCACGAGGTTCGCTCCGAGCGCCACCAGGACGGTGACGCGGGTCCTGCGGTCGGCACCGGCCGCGTCGCCCTGCCGCGGCGTCGGCTCGCAGAGCTCCGCCGGTCCGTCGCCGGGCCGCTCCCGCTCGTCGAGCCCCGCTCCGTCCGTACCCTGCCGTGCGCATTCCGGCCCCTCGAGCCCCGCTCCGTCCGTACCCTGCCGTGCGCGTCCCGGCCCCTCGAGCCCCGCTCCATCCGTACCCTGCCGTGCGCGTCCCGGCCCCTCGAGCCCCGGTCCATCCATGCCCTGCCGTGCGCGTCCCGGCTCCTCGAGCCCCGCTCCATCCATGCCCTGCCGTGCGCGTCCCGGCCCCTCGAGCCCAGCTCCGTCCGTGTCCCGGCCCATCGCCCTGCCGGGCGATCCGTCGCCGCCCGTCCCCTTCCCCGGCGTTCCGTCCCCGCCCATCCCGTCCCCGGGCATCCCGATTCCGGGCCGTTCCCGCCCCATGAAGCTCCTCCTGGCCCCCGCCGTCCGATGTCCTCGTGACCGTCACTGTCCGGTTACCTACGCCCGACTGCCCCGGCCGGTCCCGCTCACACCGTGGGGGTCGCGGAAATCGGGGAACCCGCACCAGGACACAGGTGTCGAGGCGAGCGGATCGGAAAGGGCGAGCACGGTGAGTGGCGGCGAGGGCAACGAGGAGTACGGCCGGAAGCGGTTCGAGCGGTCGGCGAGCCATTTCACGGACCGCATCACCGCCGACGGCCGGGACGGCCGGCGGGTGGAGGCCGGCCGGTACCGGCTGGTCGTGAGCAGGGCCTGTCCCTGGGCGAGCCGGGCGGTGATCTCGCGGCGGCTGCTGGGGCTGGAGGACGCTCTGTCGATGGCGATCGCCGACCCCGTCCAGGACGACCGCAGCTGGCGGTTCACGCTGGACCCGGACGGACGCGACCCCGTGCTCGGGATCCGCTTCCTGAAGGAGGCGTACGACGCGCGGGAGAGCGACTATCCGGGTGGGGTGAGCGTCCCCGCGGTCGTGGACGTGCCGAGCGGCAGGCTTGTCACCAACGACTACCAGCGGCTCACCCTCGACCTCGCCACCGAGTGGACCGCCCTGCACCGGGACGGCGCGCCGGATCTGTATCCGGAGCGGCTGCGCGACGAGATCGACGCGGTGATGGCGGAGGTCTACGAGGACGTCAACAACGGTGTGTACCGGGCGGGCTTCGCCACGGAGCAGAAGGAGTACGAGGAGGCGTGCGCCGGGGTCTTCCGGCGGCTGGAGGCGCTGTCGGAGCGGCTGTCGGGCCGGCGGTACCTGGTCGGGGAGACGATCACGGAGGCGGACATCCGGCTGTTCACCACGCTGGTGCGTTTCGATTCCGTCTATCACGGTCACTTCAAGTGCAACCGCTGGAAGCTGACGGAGGAGCCGGTGCTGTGGGCGTACGCGCGTGATCTGTTCCAGACCCCCGGGTTCGGTGACACCGTCGACTTCGACCACATCAAACGGCACTACTACCGGGTGCACACCGGCATCAACCCGACCGGCATCGTGCCGCTCGGGCCCGATCTGTCCGGCTGGCTCACGCCGCACGGCCGCGAGGACCTGGGCGGGCGCCCCTTCGGCGACGGCACGCCGCCGGGGCCCGTGCCGGCCGCCGAGGTGGTGCCCCCGCAGGGGCGGGCCTGACGCCGGCCGCACGGCGACGCGGAGACCCCAACGTGAAGGAGGAAGGCCAAGTGTCCAAGAAGAAGAAACTGCCCCTTGCCTACAAGCCGGTCGGCTTCGCCCTCGGCTGGGCGAGCGGAGCGCTGGCCTCGCTGGCGTTCCAGAAGACGTGGAAGGTGATCCGGCACGAGGACGACGCGCCGGACGCGCTGGACCGCGATCGCGGGTGGGGCGAGATCCTGCTGGCGGCGGCCGTGCAGGGCGCGATCTTCGCGGTCGTGCGCAGCGCGGTGGACCGCACGGGCGCGAAGGCCATCGAGCGGTCCACGGGCGTGTGGCCGGCTCAGGAGAAGGGCGGCCGGGACTGAGCCTGCCGGAGGTCAGCCCTGTTTGGGTGCCGTGGGGTGTTCGCGGCGCAGGGTGAAGGAGTGGCCGGCCGGGTCGGAGTAGCCACGCTCCTCGAACGGCCCGGCCGGCTCCTTCGTGTCGAGCGGGCGCCCGCCCAGCGAGACGATGCGCCGTTCGGCCTCGTCCAGGTCGTCGACGTAGAAGTCCAGATGGGCCTGGAGGGAGTTCTCGGGGCGCGGCCAGCTCGGCGGGGTCGCGTTCACATCGCGACGGAAGGCCAGCCGGGTGCCGCAGGCTCCCCGGATCTCCACACGATTGGCGGTCGCGTCCGTCTCCTCCGCGTCGAGCAGCTCCTTGTAGAACCCGGCGAGCTTCTCCGGCTCGGCGCAGTCCAACACCACGAGCCCTGCCCGTACCAGTGCCATGTCTCCTCCGCACAGTCTCCCGGACGCGGGCGGACCCCCGGCGCCCATACGCTCCCCGGGTACCCCGGCACAACGGCTTCAGCCGCGGAGTGACGGCCTGCTCGCGGACAACTCCCCCGCACGGTGAGAACTTTCGGATTTCCTCGACGTTCCCCGCCCACGCCGTCGTACGGAACCCGCCCCTGCTTCCTAGACAGCCGTCCAGGTATAGTGGACACCTGTCCAAGAAATTTCCGGTGTGGATTGAGTGGGTTACGGAGGCTGTCAAGCATGGAGATCCTGGCCGAAGTGCTGGTTGCGCTGGTGGCGGTGGAGCATCTGTACATCCTGGTGATGGAGATGTTCCTGTGGCAGAAGGCGCCGGGGATGAGATTCCACGGGTTCGACGCGGACCTGGCGCAGCGGACGGCGGCGATGGCGGCCAACCAGGGTCTCTACAACGGCTTTCTCGCGGCCGGTCTGGTGTGGGGGCTGGTCGCGGACGACCCGACCGGGTTCCGCGCCCAGGTCTTCTTCCTGAGCTGCGTCATCGTCGCCGGTGTGTACGGCGCCGCCACGGCCAACCGCCGCATCCTCGTCATGCAGGCGCTGCCCGCCGCGCTCGCCCTGGCCGCCGTCCTCGTCGCCGGATGACCGCGGAGGACCCCCGGGCCGCCCGCACCCGGGCCAAGCTGCGGGAAGCCCTCCTCGACGAGTGCGCCCGGCGCCCCCTGGACGAGGTCAGCGTGGCCGCGCTGGCCCGCCGGGCGGGGGTCGGCCGGGCGACGTTCTACGTGCACTACGCCGACCTGGAGGCGCTGGCGGTGGACGCCTGCGCCGACGTCGTACGGGAGGCGGTGGAGGCACTGCACGCCTGGCGCGGCCGCCCCGACCCGGTACGGGCCCCCGCGGCCCTGGTGGAGTTCTTCGCCTCGCTCACCCCGCACACCGCCCTGTACCGCACCCTGCTGGCACCAGGCGGCAGCGGCCCGCTGGGGCGGGTGCTGTACCAGGACCTGCGGGCGTACAGCCTCCGGGAGCGGGAGCTGGCGGGGGCCGCGGACGCCCCGCTGGTGGCGTCGGCCGTGGCCGCCACCTTCGCGGGGGTCCTCGCCGACTGGCTGCACGGCCGGATCGAGGCCACGTCGGAGGAGATCGCCCACCAGTCGTGGCAACTGCTGGTCGCCCTGCACCGCAGCCGGTGAGCCCCACGCCCGCACGGGGCCGACGCGGCCCGTGAGCCCCGTACCCGGTCAGGCGCAGCCGTGGCCCTCGGCCACCCGGGGCCAGGCCTCGACGCCGTCCGCCGTGCGGATGTACGCCTTCGACGGGTCGTCCTCGACCAGCCACAGCTCCCAGCCCTCGTCCTGGTAGCGGTAGCCGGTGTCGCGGGCCTTGTCGGGCATGCGGACGTCGCCGTCGTAGGCGGAGGTGAGCATCCCGTCGGGGAGGACGCCTTCGGGGTCACGGCCGTACAGCCCACTGTCGTCGGCCCCGTCCCGGCCGGTCGACAGGAAGTGGGCCTTCTGCCAGTCGCAGTGCTCCGCACCCTCGGAGGTGTGCACGGTGGTGATCGGCACCCGCCGGCCCTTCGCGTCGGTCCAGATCTCGTACCACTGCCCGTCCGTGTAGCTCGCGGGCAGTTCGGCCGGATCGCAGGACGCGCTGGTCTCGGGACCCCAGCCGGGGCTGTCCTTCCGGTCCTTGGCGACGATCACGGCGACCTTGGTGCGGCCGTCCACGTCGTAGGAGAACAGGGCCTGGTCCTTCTCCTCGCGTTCCAGACGGTAGCCGTCCCTGGGTACGTCGGGCTGCTCGATGTCGAAGTACGCCTCCAGCCCCTCCTCGGGCGTCTTCCCGCCGTCGTCCTCGCCCCAGCCGCCCGGGCCGCCGCCGCCCGAGTAGAGTTCGCCGTCGCACTCCAGCGCCCGGCCGGCCGCGCCCGACTCCGTCCGCATCGCGTCGGCGCCGTCCTCGTCGACCTCCTTGTGCGGCATGTACAGCGGCCCGTCGTACGGGGTGGCGGGCGGTGTGCCGGTGATCACCGCGTGGTTGTCCCCGTCGGCGCCGCAGCCCACGGCCAGCGCGGCCAGGGCGAGCCCCGTCACCATGAGCCCTCTGCGCATTCCCCACCCCTTGCTCGCTTTCGGACCTGCTCTCCCTCCTCCGACGCCGCGGGGGCCGCGGACGTTCGACGGCCCGGCGGGTGACCTGGTACGCGGTCACCCACCGGGCCGGAGCCACGCGGGGAGAGCGCGGCTCGGGGGGAGGGCTCGGGTCAGAACGTCAGCACGGGCTTGATGCTGGTGCCGTCGCTCATGTCGGCCACTGCCTGGTCGATGTCCTCGAACTTGTAGCGGCTGATGAGGCGCTCCAGCGGGAGCTTGCCGTCCTTGACCAGTTGGACGAGGACGGGGATGGCGGTCTGGATCTCGTTGTCGCCGAGGGTGAGACCGACGACGCGCTTGCCGCCGAGCATGCCGTTGACGTCGAGGGAGACCTCGGTGCCGAACGGCGGGGCGCCGACGATGACGAGGGTGCCGCGCGCGGCCAGGGCGTCCACGCCCTTGCGCAGGACGAAGACGCTGCCGGTGGTCTCCACGGCGCCGTCGGCACCCTGGCCGCCGGTGATCTCCATGACGGCCTCGGTGATGTCGGCGGCCTCGCTCGCGTTCACCGTGTGCGTGGCGCCCAGTTCCTTGGCCAGCTCCAGGCGCTCGCCGACCTTGTCGACAGCGATGATCGTGGTCGCCGGGGTGAGGGCGGCGGCCATGACGGCGGACAGGCCGACGGCTCCGGCGCCGAGGACGAGGAGCGTGCTGCCCGCGCGGGGTTCCAGGACGTTCCAGACGGCGCCGACACCGGTCTGGACGCCGCAGCCCAGCGGGGCGATGGAGTCCAGCGGCACCTCGGGGTCGACCTTGACGAGACCGCGCTCGTCGACCAGGGCGCGCTCGGCGAAGGACGACTGGCCGAAGAAGTGGCCGCCGAGCTCCTGCCCGTCGCGGCTGATGGTGCTGGTGCCGTCGGCGCGGCGGCCGCCGATGAGGTTCAGCGGCAGCCAGGTGGCGCAGTACGCCGGGTGCCCGTCACGGCAGTTGCGGCAGCCGCCGCAGGAGGTGAAGGACAGGACGACATGGTCGCCCGGCTCGACTGACGTGACGCCCGGGCCGACGGCCTCGACGACACCGGCGCCCTCGTGGCCCAGGACGCCGGGCAGGGGGAAGGGCAGCGCACCGCTGGCGACACCGAGGTCGGTGTGGCACAGCCCCGCGGCGGCCATGCGGACCAGCGCCTCGCCCGGCCCCGGCTGGTCGAGGACGACCTCGCAGAGGGTGAAGGGCGCGCCCCCGGACTCGACCACGGCGGCACGTGTGGTGGTGGACATGCTCGTGTACTCCTTCTTCGGTGGCGGGCCGCCGGAGCGCCGCGGCCCGCCGGTGATCCCGGGACGGCACTCAGTCGAGCGAGACGACGACGGACTTGACCTTGGTGTACGACTCCAGGGCCTCGGGGCCGTACTCGCGTCCGAAGCCGGAGGACTTCACGCCGCCGAAGGGCACGGCGGGGTCGAGCATGGCCCAGTCGTTGATCCAGACGATGCCCGCCTCCAGCTTGTCGGCGACGCGGTGGGCGCGGGCCAGGTCCGTGGTCTGGAGGCCGGAGGCGAGGCCGTACGGGGTGGAGTTGGCCAGGGCCACGGCCTCGTCCTCGGTGTCGAAGGGCTGCACGGTGAGGACCGGGCCGAAGATCTCCTCCTGGACGACCCGGGAGTCGTTCGCGAGGTCCGCGATGACGGTGGGCCGGTAGTAGAAGCCGCCGTTCAGGTCGAGGCGCTCGCCGCCGCAGACGATACGGGCGCCCTCCTTGCGGGCCAGTTCGACGTACTCCTCGACCTTCCTCAGGTGCCGCTCCCCCGCCATCGGGCCGACCACGGTCTCGGGCTGCCGGGGGTCGCCGACGGGCACACCGGGCACGGCGTCGGCGAGGATGCCGACCAGGGTCTCGTACAGCGGGCGGGCGACGAGCAGGCGGGGGCCGCCCATGCAGAACTGGCCGGTGTTGAAGACGAAGCCCTTGATGATCGCGCCGACGGCCTTCTCGATGTCGGCGTCCTCGAAGACGATGTGCGCCGCGTTGCCGCCGAGTTCCATCGTGACCGGCTTCAGGCCCTCACCGGCGACGCTCGCCGCGTGCCGGCCGACGGCGGTGGAACCGGTGAAGGCGATCTTGTCGACCCCGGCGTTGCGCAGCAGGGCCTCGCCGGCGACCGGGCCGGTGCCGGTGACGACGTTGTAGACGCCGTCGGGAACACCGGCCTTCTTCAGGAGCTCCGCCATGTACAGGGCGCTGAGGGGGGTCTCCTCGGCGGGCTTGTGGACGACCGTGTTGCCGGCCGCGAGCGCCGGGGCGATCTTGCTGCCGGCCAGGATGAGCGGGAAGTTGAAGGGGGTGATGGCGCCGACGACGCCGATCGGACCGCGCTTGGTGTAGGCGAGGCGGTTCATCGGGACGTCGCGGTTGCCGCCGTCCAGGGTCCAGGCGAGGGAGGCGTAGTACTCGTAGTCGTTGGCGGCGTTCGTCACGTCGACGGCGTGGCACAGGGTGATGGGCTTGCCGACGTCACGGCTCTCCAGAGCCGCAATCTCGTCGGCGTTCTCGCGGATCAGCTGGGCGACCCGGTGGAGCACCCGCCCGCGCTCCCGGCCGCTCAGCCCGGACCAGGCACCGCTGTCGAAGGCCTCGCGTGCGGCCCGTACCGCGGCGTCGACGTCGGCCGCGCCGGCTTCCGCAACGGTCGTGACCACCTGTCCGTCGGACGGGTCGATCACGTCCATGCGTGCCCCGTCAGCCGCCTCGCGCCACTGTCCACCGATGAACAGCCGCCCCGGCCCGCTCTCGAAGGTGGTCGTCATTGCCCACTCCTCAGCCTTGATCGCCAAGTGTTCAACAAACAGGAATCCTGTTGGTCCGCAGTCTCAACACACACAGGTTTCCTGTCAATGCCTTACGCTGACCCCCATGGTCGGCACCAAGGCACCCCCGTCCCTGCTCTACATGGTCAAACAGGTCGAGCTCGTTGTCCGCTCACGCCTGGACGAGCTGGTGAAACCGGCCGGGATCACGGCCCTGCAGTACACCGCCCTGACCGTGCTGGAGCGGCACGACGGACTCTCGGCGGCACAGCTCGCCCGCGACTCGTTCGTCACCGCCCAGTCCATCGCGGATCTGGTCCGGAGCCTGGAGAACCGCGGACTGGTACGACGGGAGCGCAATCCGCGCAACCGGCGCGAGCTGCTGATCCTGCTCACCGACGAAGGTCGCGAGCTCCTCGCCCGCCATGCCGGTCCGGTGCGCGACCTGGAGGAACGCATGATCCGCGAGCTCACCGCGCACCAGGCCGAGCAGTTCCGGCAGGCCCTGTCCAAGGCGTGGCAGGCACTGTCGTAGACGGTGCCGCGCGGGACTCCGGCCGACTGGCCGAAGAAATCGAAGACATATGTCAATCGAACATGCTGAAATTCACCCTGACGGGGGTAACTTGCAGGGCGGGGACGGGTTTTGCCCTCACACAGTCCGGTTGGAGGCGATGCCGTCGTGTCGAGCGACCCCACACCTCCGGGCACCGGCCATCTGCGCGTGCACGAGGACCGCGGCCGCACCGTGCTCGAACTGCACGGCGAGATCGACATCGCTGCGGCCGTGGAGATCATCCCGCACCTGGACGCGCTGACCGGCCGCCCCGGCGCCCGGATCGTGATCGACCTCAGACACGTCGAGTTCTTCGACTGCTCCGGCCTGCGCCTGCTCCACCGGGCCCGGCACCGGGTCCTCGACCGCGGCGGTGAGCTGCGCCTGGTCTGCACCCACCCGCTCACCCTGCGCGTCCTCAAGGTCACGGGCCTGGCCCGGCTGCTGCCGCCGGCTCCGTCACTGGACGCGGCCCTGGATCAGCCCGAGGCCACCTCCGGCACCTTATGACCCGCTTCGGAGGCCCATCTCCGTGCACGGCCTCCGGAGCGCGGCTTCTCTCCGTACTCGCGCGCGCCCAGCGCCCCGGCAGCGCGTCGAACCGGGCACGGACGGACCCGCCGTCGTGGACACGGCGTACGCCCCCCAGCCAAGGCCGGGGGCGATGGAAAGGACCTGCGGCTTCCCGGTGCGCTTTCCGACCGACACGGGCACGGTGTCGGTACGGACGGTCTCCGCCACCGGCCGTCTCTTCTCCGCAGTTCTGGGCGTCACCTCCGGGCCGAAGCGCGCCCCCGGTGCACGGCGAAGTGCGGCCAATCCCCAACTCGGCGTTCTCCCATGGCTATTGCGGGCATTCGTTGAATCAGGAAGGAGGACCGTCGACATGACGACGTCCATCAAGCGCACGCGTCTGCCCGGCTGGGCCAAGCTGCTCGCCGCCGTGGTCGTCCTCATCGTGGTGCTGCTGGCCGCGCTGAGGCTGCTCGTCTTCAAGGGATTCGACGACATGTTCGGGACCGAGGAGCACGACCGCTCCGGGCCCACACTGCTCCGGTCCATCCAGGACATGAGCCGTTACGAGGCCGCCTCGGGCAACTTCCAGGTGGTCGTCGACCTGGAGAAGGACGCCAAGTATCTGCCGGACGCGATCCGCGGCACCCGCACGCTGTACGTCGGCGCGGGCACCGTCGACGCCTATGTCGACCTCGGCAAGGTCGGCGACGACGACGTGAAGGTCGACGAGGACCGCACGTCGGCCACCATCAACCTCCCGCACGCCCGGCTCGGCACCCCCGCCCTCGACACCGAGCACTCCTACGCCGTCTCCAAGCAGCGCGGTCTCCTCGACCGCCTCGGTGATCTGTTCTCCGACAACCCCAACAGCGAACGGGCCGTCCAGCGTCTGGCGGTCAAGCACATCGGCGACGCCGCGAAGGACAGCCGGCTGACGGAGCGCGCCGAGGCCAACACCACCGACATGCTCGAAGGACTGCTGACGTCCCTGGGCTTCACGGAGGTGAAGGTGACCTACGGCGACTGACCCGCCCGTCGGGAGCTCCCGGGGCGCGCGCATCGTGGGCCGCTTCGGGGGTAACCGCCTTATGACAAAAGGAAATTGAAACTGGGAGGGTTGGATGGCCCGTACCACGTCACGTTCCCGGTCCACCGTCTCGGGCCGCCGTTCGCCGACCACGCAAGGCGATCGACGGCCCCTTCCGCTGCCCGTGCGGCTGCTGGTGATGGCGCTGGCCTTCGCGGCCATGGTGGCGTTCGGGGCGGTACTGGCAGGGCTCACACTCCAGCCGTCCCCCGCCTCGGAGACCCTCACCCACAGCAACCTGCGCCCCGGCAGCTCCCTGGAGCTCTACTGGCACCACCCGTCCCCGCGGGACGCCGTCAAGCAGCTGGGCGGGAACATCCTGCTGGGGGTGCCCTTCGGGATCCTGCTGCCGGTGCTGGCGCCGGGGGCCCGCGGGCTGCTGCGGGTGCCCGCGCTGACCGCCCTGGTGATGCTGCTGGTCGAACTGGTGCAGGGCGCGGTCGTGACCGGGCGCGCGTTCGACATCGACGACGTCATCCTCAACACCACGGGCGCGCTGCTCGGCTATCTGCTTCTCGGGCGGCGGCTCGGCCGGGCCGTGCACGCCCCGGCGGCCCGGACGCAGCCGAAGACCCCGCGCGGCGGCGCTGCCGGGCGGGCGCGCGGCACCCGCAGGATGGCATGGCGCCTGCCGCGCCGGGCCAAGGCGGGGACGGACACCAAGCGGGCTAGTGCAGCGTCCAAGTGAACTTGTCGCCGCCCACCCAGCGGACCTGCTCCGGGTCGTCGAGGTCATGGACGGTGATGCCGTACGCCGCCGCGGCCTGGAGCACGTCCGTCATCGCCTTCGCCTCGGCGACCACCTGACCGTCGATCTCCACGATCCGGAACGGCGGCGTACCCGGCTGCACCCCGAGCACCATGACCCTGGGGTGGGAAATGTAGGGACTCGCGATTTCCGTCATGTCTAGAGCGTAGGCCCGTTCCGCCATCCGTGACCGGGCGGCGGACGGCCGCCGTGCGGGTACCCGGTGCCTGGGCGAGGCTGTAAGGGGTCCTTTCACTCTGCCCGCCCGGGTCGCGTGGCCTGGCACCGCACCTCGCCGCGTTGCCCAAGGTCCTAGTAGCTCCGCTACGAGGACCTTCCGGCGCCTTGCGATGCACGGCACCAGACCGTGCGACCTGATCGGACGCTCATAGGGAAAGGACCCCTAAGCGCAACGCCGGAGGTGCCATGGATCCCGTCGAGGCCCTGGACCGGATCGCTTTCCTGCTGGAGCGGGACCGGGCCCCCACCTATCGCGTACGGGCGTTCCGTACCGCCGCCGCCGTGCTCGGGGCCTTCTCCGCGGCCGAGGTGGCCGAACGGGCGGCCTCGGGGTCCCTGGAGTCGCTGAAGGGCGTCGGGCCGAAGACCGCGCAGGTGGTGCGGGAGGCGTTGGCCGGGCAGGTGCCGGACTACCTGCGGAAGCTGGAGCGGGAGGCCGAGACCCCGCTCGCGGAGAGCGGCCGCCGGTTGATGGAGCTGATCAGGGGCGACTGCCATGTGCACTCCGACTGGTCGGACGGGGGCAGTCCGATCGAGGAGATGGGCCGGACCGCCGCACGCCTCGGCCACGAGTGGACCGTGCTCACCGACCACTCTCCCCGACTGACCGTCGCGCGTGGCCTGTCCCCCGACCGGCTGCGCGAACAGCTCGACGTGGTGGCCGCGCTGAACGAGACATGGGCACCGTTCCGGCTGCTCACCGGCATCGAGTGCGACATCCTCGACGACGGGTCGCTGGACCAGGAACCGGAGTTGCTGGACCGGCTCGACGTCGTGGTGGTGTCCGTGCACTCCAAGCTGCGGATGGACGCCCGTTCGATGACCCGGCGGATGGTCGCCGCGGTCCGCGATCCGCACTCCGACGTGCTGGGGCACTGCACGGGGAGGCTGCTCACCGGGCGGGGCCGGCCGGAGTCGGAGTTCGACGCGGACGCGGTGTTCGCGGCCTGCGCGGAGACCGGGACGGCCGTGGAGATCAATTCCAGGCCCGAGCGGCTGGACCCGCCCCGGCGGTTGCTGCGGCGGGCGGTGGAGGCCGGGGTGCTGTTCTCCGTCGACACGGACGCGCATGCGCCCGGGCAGCTCACCTGGCAGGTCCACGGGTGTGCGCGGGCCGAGGAGTGCGGGGTACCCGCCGAGCGGGTGGTGACGACGTGGGGCGTGGCGGACCTGCTGCGGTGGGCCCGGGACCGGGAGGTTCCCGATCCGCGCGCTCCGCAGGGGGCACCGCCCCTCTCGAAGCACGCGAGGTAACGCCCGATGCGAAGAAAGGTGTGTCATGGTCAAGGCCGCTGTGTTCGATGTCGACGGGACTCTTGTCGATACCAACCATCTGCATGTGGTCACCTGGTGGGAGGCGTTTCGGCAAGCCGGGCATCAGGTGGCGATGCATGACATCCACCGGGCGGTGGGGCTGCCGTCGGAGGACCTGATCACCCATGTGCTGGCCGAGAAGCCGGAGCCGGAGGAGAGCGAAGCGCTGAGCGCGGCGCACAAGGCGTTGTACGGGACGTACTTCGAGCGGCTGCCCGCGCTGCCGGAAGCCGGACGGCTGCTGCGGCGGCTCGACGGGCGGGGCTGGCGGGTGGTGCTCGCGACGTCCGCCAGCGGGGCGGAGCTGGCCGCGCTGCGGCGCGCCATCGGCGCGGACGACGCCATCATGGCGATGGCGAGCGCGGAGGACGTGGCCGAGGGGAAACCGGCCCCCGACCCGGTGGAGCACGCGCTGGAGCTGGCGAAGGCCCCCGCCGAGCACTCGGTGTTCGTCGGGGACACGGTGTGGGACATGCGGGCGGGCGCCCGGGCAGGGGTGCGCTGTGTGGCGGTGCTGAGCGGGGGCATTCCGCGCCCCGAACTGGAGGCCGCCGGCGCGGAGATGGTGTTCCGCAATGCGGCGCATCTGCTGTCCGCCCTGGACGAGAGCCCGCTGGGCCGCGACGAATGACCCGGTGAGGCAGGGGCGGGCACGCCCGGTCGACGTGACGCGGATCACCGGCGATGTCCGGATCGCAGGGAACAGCCACTGGTGGTTGTCCGTTGAACCAACCGTGGGTGCGGATGGGACAGTGTCCCCGGGCCTCACCTTTTGCCCACAGGGACGATCGTTCGGCTGAAGCCCTGTGGAGCCGTTCGCCGAGAGGCGACCGCCATCCGCGCCCACCCACAGGCCGCCCCGACCGTGATTCCCCCGTCCGGTCGGGGCTTCTCCTTTCTTGCGCGGGTGTGAGCCACGTGGTCCGCGGGCGTCAGCCCGTCAGTTCCCTCGGCCCGTACGACGCGGCCGGCGCGCCCGTCATCAGGGCCCAGTAACGGTCGCCGTACGACCAGTGCCACCACTCGGTCGGGTAGTTGACCAGCCCGGCCGCGGTGAGGGCGGCGACCAGGGTGTCCCGGTGGGCGCGGGCCTCGACTCCGATGGTGCCGGCGCCGGTGTAGCAGGCGCCGGCGCTGTCCTCGGGGCTGGCGTTGACCGGCGTACCGCAGTCGAGTTCGCGGCCGTCGGCGTCGACGAGGGTCAGGTCGACGGCGGCACCCGCCGAGTGCGGGGCCATCTCGGGCGGCGAGACATAGCGGCTGGCCGCCGAGCGGACCCGGGCGGCGTCCCAGTCGGGGTGCAGCTCGCGCATCTCGGCCGCGTACTCGTCGAAGTACCGGCGTTGCAGCGCCGGGGGCCGGTATCCCTCGACGAACAGCAGGCGCAGTCCGTCCGGCAGCAGCGACTGGGCCTCGACCAGCCGGTCCAGCACGCCCGCGCGCAGGTGGGCGTAGGCACCGGTGGCGTCGGTCTTGCGGGGGTCGACCTGCAGCAGGCCGTCCCGGCGTACGTCGACGAGCGGCTCGTCGCAGTCCTGGACGGGTACGGCCGCCACCCTCGGATCGGACATCAGGATGATCTCGGTCATGGGGGCGATCTTCTCGTGGGCGTGTCCCGGCACCGCGGGATTCGGCCGGCCGGCACGGGCCGCTGCGTGCATCGGCGGCGTCCGGGTACTCGTGCGCGGCCCCTGGGAGTCGCAGCGCGAGAGGAGTCAGCGGTGAACGGAGAGTCCGGCGACAAGATCGTGATCACGGGCGCCACCGGCAATGTGGGAACGAGCCTGGTACGACTGCTCGCGCAGGACGCGCGGGTCGGACACGTGCGGGGCCTGGCCCGTCGGGTTCCGGACTGGTCGCCCGAGAAGACGGAGTGGTCGGCCGTGGACCTGGGGTCCGAGGACGCCGATCTGACGAAGGAGTTCGAGGGGGCGGCGGCGGTCGTGCACCTCGCGTGGGCGTTCCAGCCCACGCACGACCCGGCCTCCACCTGGCGGACCAATGTGCTCGGCAGCATGCGTATCTTCGAGGCGGTGGCGGCGGCGAAGGTCCCGGCCCTGGTGCACGCCTCGTCGGTCGGCGCGTACTCGCCGGGCCCGAAGGACCGGTCGGTCGACGAGTCATGGCCCACGCACGGCTGGCCGGACGCCGCGTACTGCCGGGAGAAGGCCTATCTGGAGCGCGCCCTGGACTCCTTCGAGTACGAGCACCCCGAGGTACGGGTGGTGCGGATGCGGCCGGCGTTCCTGTTCAAGCGGGAGTCGGCCAGCGAGCAGCGCCGGATCTTCGGCGGACGTTTCCTGCCGGGGCCGCTCGCCCGGCCCGAGCTGCTGCCGTTCATGCCCGACATTCCGGGGCTGCGGGTGCAGGCGCTGCACACCGACGACGCCGCCCACGCGTACCGGCTGGCGCTCCACTCCGATGTGCGCGGCGCCTTCAACCTGGCGGCGGAGCCGCCCGTCGACGCGGGACTGCTGGGCGAGATGACGGGGTCGCGTCCGATGCGGCTGCCCCGGGCCGCCGTCCGGTCGGCGGTCGCCGCCGCGTGGAACCTGCGGCTGCTGCCCGCCTCGCCGCACCTCTTCGACGCGGTGGTGCGGCTGCCGCTGATGGACTGCAGCCGGGCACGCGACGAGTTGCACTGGCGGCCCGAGCGGACGGCCGTGGAAGTGCTGGAGGAGTTCCTGGAGGGGCTGCGGCAGGGGGCCGGCGCCGACACGGAACCGCTTCGGGGGCGGAAGGTGGGCTGAGCAGGCCCCGCCCGCCGTTCGTCCGGCCTCGGCGGCGTGGGACTGACGCCTTCGGCGCGAACATGACGGCGCCTCCCCGGGTCCCACCGGGGAGGCGCCGAGTTCTGTGCGCCGTGGGCGTTCTGTGCGCCGTGGGCGGCCATGGGGGGCCCACTGCTTAGCGGGGCGGCCGCACGGCCCCGCGGATCAGCCGGACGGCTCGTCGGGGACGGGCTGCTCGGGGTTGACGCCGCCGGAGCGGGGCGCGCCCTGTCGTCCGGTGCCCGCCTCGTCCGTGTCGGGCACGTCGGTGGCTGTCTCGCCGGACGCGTCGTCGTCCTCGGCGCCACCGGTGCCTTGCGCGGGAGCCACCTCCCAGGGGTCCTCGCCGGTGTGCGCCTGCTGGTCGGGCAGGTCCCTCGGTATCGGGTCGCCGTTCTCGCCGGGACCCTCCAGCCTGTGATCGGTCACGGCGTGCTCCCTTCCTTTCGTGCACCGCGCGCGAGTACCGCGTACCGGTCGGCTGAAACCTCGGGTCCTCAGACCCGGCCGGCCAGTTCGTCGAGGGCGGATGTCAGCTGCGGTGCGACCAGCTCCCGCCGCCAGGCGACGTCGTCCTCGTCCGCCTCGCGCGGCACCGTCTCGACCAGCATGATCAGGTAGAGGTAGCTGCGGTAGAGGGCGTAGCGCCGGGCGGCGGAGGCCGAGAAGTGGGGTTCCACTCCCGCTTGCTGATAGCCCGCCAGGAAGTCGGCGTCCTGCCGGATGTCCCCGAGCAGCGCGAGCGACACGAAGTCAGCGACCGGGTCACCCCAGAACATGCGCTCGCCGTCGATCAGACCGCCCACTCGGGTCGAGGCGCCGTGCTCCACGAGGATGTTGCCGTTCCACAGGTCGAAGTGGACCAGTCTCGGCACGGTCACCTCGTCGAGGGCGTCGTAGGCGTACTTCGCGGTACGGGCCACCTCGTCGACGGGCCGGGGCAGCCAGGCGGCGTAGCGGCGGGCGTCGTCGAGCACGGCGTCGTACATGGCGGTGAAGGCGGTGCGCCAGTCGGGGGCGAGGGGGCCGAGGGCACCGGTCGGATAGCCGAAGCCCGGCCCGGTGACCTGGTGCAGCCGGGCCACCAGACCGCCCAACTCGCGCCGCAGAACCGACTTCTGATGTGGCGTCAGCCCATCCCACCCGGCGCCGGGACAGTGGGACAGCAGGACGTGGCGGCCCGTCGGCGCGGTCTCGTCGAAGGCGGCGCCGACCACACGCGGTGCGGGGACGCCGACGGTCCCGGCCGCCCGGCAGAACGCGGCCTCGCCGATGAGGAGGTCATGCTCGTGGGACAGACCGGGGACGGTGGACGGCGGGGGGACCTTGAGCACCAGCCGGGTGCCGTCGGTGAGGCGGAGTCCCTCGACCGTGTTGTACGTGCCGCCGCCGAGCGCCAGCCGCTCGGCGAGGCTCTCGGGCGGCAGTCCCGCCGCCGCCAGTACGAGCCGAGCGCGCTCCTCCGCGTCCACCGCGGTCCCCCTTCGTTCGCATCCGGACATACCCCGGCCACTGTGCCAGGTGGGCCCCACGGTTCACATCGGTCATCCAGCCGCGTGGACGCCCTCCGCATGGCGGCCGGAGGCGATCAGGTCCTCCAGCGCACCTCCGCCGCTCCCCCGGTGAGTCCCACCGGGGCCCGCATCCTGGCGCTGCCGGCCGGCGGCGCGACCAGCGCGCGGGCCGCCCGGGAGACCGGCCGCACCGTCGACGGCGTCAGCTGCCACCTGCGGCGGCCGTCCGTCCGCCCGCGGGGCCGCCACGGGCCGTACGGAAGTGGTGGCTCGCACCTGTGCCCTCGGAGCCCTGGCTCCGGGGGTGCGGCCGCCCGCCCCGGCGCGGCGGTGAAATCCATTGGCCCCTCCCCGGAAGTTCTGAGTAGCTTAGGCCAGAACCTAGTGACCCTAGGTTTGGGCTTTTGCAGCACTCGTCGTACCGCTCTTCTGGAGGACCGTCATGAAGCCGCTCACCGAGCAGGAGATCCGCAGCTCGTTCATCAACTGCTCCAAGGGCGAGGCGAAGCGCATCTCCCTGCCCCGCGACCTCGACGAACGGCCATGGGACGACCTGGACTTCCTCGGCTGGCGCGATCCCGGAGCGCCCGACCGCAGCTATCTGGTCACCGAACGCGACGGCCGGCCCGTCGGAGTCACCCTGCGGTTCCCCTCCGCGCAACGCGGCTTCCTGCACCGCAGCATGTGCTCGCTGTGCCTGACGACGCAACGGGGCAGCGGGGTCTCGCTGATGACGGCCCGCAAGGCGGGCGCGGCCGGACGGGAGGGAAACTCGGTGGGGGTGTACATGTGCGCCGACCTGGCGTGCTCCCTGTACGTACGGGGAAAGAAGGCCCTCGACACCGGCAGCAGGTTCGAGGAGAGCCTCACCACGGAGGAGCAGATCGCCCGGACGGTCGGCCACCTGTCCGCATTCCTGGACAAGCTGTACGACTGAGCCGCGTGCCGGTGGGGCGAAACCGCAGGACAAGCGGGCACCCCCCTTCTCCTGCCGAATCGTTTCGGTGATTAGGGTCCTCGGTCAGGAGTCCGGCGACCGGCAAGGGGAACAGCGCAAGGATGCAAGACGTACGTGGTGTGTGGACCCTGGCGAGCACACGGGTGTCCAAGTGGCGACAGGATCCGGTGGTCGTCCAGTCGGTGCGGTCGGCCGCCGCGGCCTCGGTCGCCTATGTGGTGGCGCTGCAGTTCAGCACGTCGTCGGCGCCCCTGACCGCCCCGCTGACCGCGCTGCTCGTCGTCCAGGTCACCCTCTACGCCACCCTGACCAACGGCATCCGCCGGGTGAACTCGGTGGTCGCGGGCGTCGTCGTCGCCATCGGCTTCAGTGTGCTGGTGGGCCTGACCTGGTGGAGCCTCGCCCTGTTGATCCTCGCCTCACTGGCCGTCGGTCATCTGGTCCGGGTCAGCGAGTACGTACCCGAAGTGGCGATCAGCGCGATGCTGGTGCTCGGGGTGACCAGGGTCGGTGACACGGCGTGGACCCGGGTCCTGGAAACGCTGATCGGCGCCGTCGTCGGACTCGCCTTCAACCTGCTGCTCGCTCCCCCGGTGTGGGTGGAGGCGGCCGGCGAGTCCATCGAGGACCTGGCCCGCCGGATGCGGCAGCTCATGATCCGGGTCGGCGAGGAGGCCGCCGGCCGCCCCGCCTTCGAGGTGGCGGCGGCACGGCTGCACGAGGCGCGTGAGCTCGACTTCGACATCGTCGAGGTGGACGCGGCCCTCAAACAGGCCGAGGACAGTCTGAAGCTCAATCCACGGGTCCGGGAGGGGCTGCTGCACCGGGTCGTGCTGCGCACCGGCCTGGACACGCTGGAGATCTGCACGGTGGTGCTGCGCGTGCTGGCCCGTACCCTCACCGACCTGGCGCGCGAGCGGGAGCCCAGCCCGCTGTTCTCCGCCGAGGTGGGGGCGACCCTCGAACGGCTGCTCGGCGAGATCGGTGACGCGGTGGTCAGCTTCGCGGTGCTCGTCACCACCGATGTCAGCCGCAGCGCCGAGTCGGCGGAGGACCGCCTCGCCGCCGAGCTGTCCACGGCCGTCGCGACCCGCGACAAGCTCGCCCAGCTGCTGCTGGAGGAGATCCGGCGCGACTCGAGTCAGTGGCAGCTGCACGGTGCCGTGCTGACCGAGGTCAACCGCATACTGGACGAGCTGGACACCGAGCACCGCTCCCAGCGGCTGCTGGAGGAACTCGACCGCTGCACCCGTGAACAGCGCGAGCGCTCCCCACGCCTCACCGGTCTGCGTGACCGCCTGCGCATCGCGCTTGCCTCCCGGCGGAACCGGTCCGGCCCCCCTGGACGTACTAGGGAGCACAGCACGACGCGATGACGAGGGGAGCGTACGGAATGGCCGACGGCACCGTGCGGATCGACGGGACGACACTTCACCTGCCGGGTGGTGTGCGGGTGCGCTTCATCCGCACGCTGCGCCTGCCCGAGACGGGTACGCACCAGCTTCCGCCCGGGCTCGGCGACTTCCCGATCCGCCGGGTCGAGGACTATCCGCACACGGCCCCCGAGGAGATGCGGGCGCGCGGCGGGGTGATGCTCCCCGTGTATCTCCGTGAGGCCATGTGGCTGCACTTCGGCGGTTCCCTGGAACCGGCCGCGCTCCAGGTCGGTGTCGGCAAGGTGTGCGCGGTGTCGGGCGAACCGTGGACCAACCGGCTCAGCCGGAAGCCGCAGAACTACGTGGTGCTGCCACGTCAGCCGTGGCTCGACGGCATCAACTCCGGCAAGGGCACCGTCCGTCAGTTCGTCGCGGTCCCGCTCGGGCTCGGTGCGACGGTCGAGGGGCAGGTCACCGGTGAGGAGGTGTTCGGCGGGGTGCAGCTGCAGTCGTTCCCGCTGAACGACACCCAGCTCGCCGTCTGGCGGGAGGCGGAGCGGCAGCGGGCCGCGCGCGAGCGGAACATCGGGCCGGTCGGCGGCTACGGCGGCCCGGTCCCGATGCCGCCGCCTGGCGCCGCCCCGATGCCCGCGCCCATGGCCGCGCCGCCCGGCGGCGCGCCCCTGCCTCCCCCGGCTCCCGGCGGCGGCCCGACGGCTCCGGGTGCCGCGTTCCCGATGGCGGCTCCCGGCGCCGCGCCCGCGGCCCGCGCGGCGGTGCCGCCGCGGGCGCCGGCCGCGATGGGGCTCGGTGTCGGCGGCTCGATGCGCCAGGAGGTCTACCAGGACACCTGGCCGCGCGGCAGCTGGGCGGAGCAGCCGGCCGGCCGGGTCTTCGTGCACCTCGTCACCCCGCCCGAGTGGCGCCGGATCACCGGTGAGGCCCCGCCGCCGTCGCCGGTGGACCGCGCGGCCTACACCAACGCCGGGCTCCCCTGGTTCGACTACTACGACCAGGACGGGCACGACGTCGAGCCCGCCGACGCGCTCGGCGCGGTCAAGCCGGTCGGCGACTGGCTCGGCACCGACCTCGACCCCTGGCAGCCGCCCGCCCCCGGCCAGATCAAACCGCTGGGCGACGCCCCGGGCCGGCCGATCCAGGACGGCGACTGGTAGCGGCCGGACAGGCCGGCCCGGGATCGTGGCCCTCGCGGGGCCGCGACAGGGCGGACCAGGCCCTCCCCGTACTCCTCCACGGCGGACGTCGCATGGCGCGCGACGTCCGCCGTCCGTCTTTTTGCGTCGGGCCGCTCGTAGCCGTCAAGGTGGTGTCGGACGGTACGGCGACACCTGGGGTGCGACGGATGACGAGTGAGGCGGGGCGGGAGCCCGGCGGCTGGAGCAGGCGCCGTGTTCTGGGCATGCTGGCGGCGACGGCGGTACCGGCGTCCCTGGCGGGGTGCTCGGGGACCGGCGGGACCACCGGCACCTCGCCCTCCTCGCCTTCGGCGAGCGCCGAGGCGACGGAGGCTCAGGCGCGTTCCCCCGCACCCTCCCCCACCGGCCCGCGCCCACTGTTCCTCGGTACGTACACGTCGGCGGAAGGCGGCGGCACCGGTATCGGCGTGGCGACGTACGACGCCCGGAGCGGCCGGATCACCGGCCGGGGGACGATCAGCGGTGTCGGCGATCCGTCGTATCTCGCGGTCCATCCGGACGGCCGGACGCTGTACGCCGTGAACGAGCGCGCGGACGGCGGGGTGACCGCGGTGCGGCTGTCCGACCGGAAGGTCCTCGGCACCCGGAGCAGCGGCGGCGAGGCCCCGTGCCACCTCTCCGTGCACCCCGGCGGGCGGTGGCTGCTGAGCGCGAACTACGGCACGGGCAGTGTCGCCGTACATCCCGTCGAGCCCTCTGGGGCCCTCGGCGAGCGCACGGACCTGGTCGTGCACCGCAGCCCGGCACCGGGCCCGGGGCAGCAGGGCCCGCACGCGCACCAGATCGTCACGAGCCCCGACGGCGGCCACGTCCTGGCCGTGGATCTGGGCACGGACACGGTGTACACGTACCGTCTCGACGAGAGCCGGGGCACCTTGAGCGAGGTCTCGCGGGCTCGGACCCGTTCGGGCGCGGGGCCCCGGCACCTCACCTTCCACCCCGACGGCCGGTACGCCTACCTGGCCAACGAGGTCGACAACACTGTCGTGGTCTGTGCCTACGACCCGGACAGCGGCCGGCTCACACCGGGCGAGCCCCAGTCCACGGGGACGGGGTCCGGCACGAACTATCCGGCGCAGCTGGTGGTGACGCCGAACGGCGCGTACGCGTATCTCGCCAACCGGGGGCACGACAGCCTGACGCGGTACGCGGTCGAGGCGCGGGGCGCCCGGCTGAGGCTGCTGGACACGGTGCCGGCGGGCGGGGAGTTCCCCCGGCAGATCGCCCTCTCCCCCGACGGTGGTCTGCTGTTCGCCGCGCTCCAGCGGTCGAGCGCGGTCAGTGTCTTCCAGGTCGATCCGGACTCCGGTGGACTGCGGCGCGCGGGCGAGGCGTTCTCGTCACCCGTCGCCGTCTGCGCGCTGCCGCTGTAGGGCGCGGGGGCAGGACGCGGCGCTCGCCTGGGAGAGCAGGACGTGCATGCGCTCGGTGAGCTGCGCCATGTCGTCGGCGGGTTTGTGGAACGTCAGACGTACGTCGCCGTTGGTCCGGGCCCGTTCGATGCGCAGGGTGAGGCCGTGGCGGTCGACGGCGAGCGGCTGGACGCGTACGGCGCCGTGCAGGGTGTCGTGCGGGACGAGCCGGGTGAGTCGCTCGACGGCGTCGGGGTGGGCGTCGGCGAGGTGGGTCAGCAGCCGGGGCTCGGCCGTGACCAGCGGGTCGGGTGCCGCGGCGGCGAAGTCGTCGAGGTCGACCACGACCGCGCCGGACGGTTCGCGCAGCACGATCCGGGTGGGCCGGAATGCGAGGTCGCCGTCCTTGGGCGCGAACCAGCCGGCGAGCCAGAGCCTGGCCCGGACTCGGTTGCGAACAGGGACCGGCGACACGTCGGCGAACTCCAGCACGGCGGACGGCTCGCCGCGCGGCGCGCAGATCGCGGCGGCGACGAGCGTGCTGTCCTCGGGGACGCACAGGATCACCCGGCCGTCCTCGGTGACGGTGTGCGCGCCGACGAACTCCTCGCGGCCGCCCTCGGCGGTCACCGCGCAGGACCACGCCGCCGCGAGCACCGAGCGCGCACGCTCGGCCGCGGCGGGCGCGGCCGTCCAGGTGTGACGGTCAGCCATCCCAAACCTCCCTTAGGTAAGCCTTGCCTAAGCTATCGAAGATCCGGGCGCACGCCAACCGGCACCCGCCGATTCCTTGGACCCCGACCGGAAGGCAATGACTTCCGGTCAGGGAGCGAGGACCCCGAAGAGCGCCCGCACACACAGGTCCCGCACCTGCTCCCGCGACAGCTCCGAGCCCCGGAGCCACTCCAGGCAGACGGCCGTTGTGAAGGACAGCCACCCCCGTACGGCGAGCCGTGTCCCGGCCCGCCCGTCCAGCGCCGCCCCGAACTCCGCGTCGGTCGCGAGCGCCTGGAGGATCTGCGCCTCCTGGGCGGCGAGCGCCCGCTGGTAGACCCTGCGCACGACTTGGTCGCCGGTGGCGTCGGCCCGGTGGAAGGCCCGGAAGCCGTGGGAGTGCTCCTCGACATACGCGAGGAAGACGTCGAGCCCGTTGGTGAGCCGCTCACGTGCCGAGCCGCCGGGCGCCGGGGTCATCGTGCGCAGCATCCGCTCGCTCTCGCACTCCACGACGGCCGCGAAGAACTCCCGCTTGTTCGGGAAGTAATGGTAGAGCAGCCCCCGCGAGACGCCCGCGATCTCGGCCACCTGCTCGATCCACACGTCGTCGTACGGGCTTTCCGAGAACAGCCGGGCCCCGACGTCGAGGAGCTGCTCCCGCCGCTCGGCGGTGCTGAGCCGGCGACGCGGGCGCTCCCCCTGCTTGGCTGTCATGACGTCACCTTACTTGACGCGAGTTCAACAGCGGGTCGAGACTGGGCGCGTTATTGAACCCGAGTGCAACAGCTTCGACGGGGCCTGCCCACAAGGGAGACGGTGCCATGACCGGGACGACGGGGATCACGGCCGCCAGGGGTTTCCGCAGCGCGGAGCTGGGCTGGCCGGAGCTCCACCGGATACCGCATCCGCCGCACCGGCTGCCCCTGATCGGCGACGCCCTCGGCTCCCACCCCCGTACGCCGCTCCAGGACTCCATGCGGCTCGGCCGACGGCTCGGGCCGATCTTCCGGCGGAAGGCGTTCGGCAAGGAGATCGTCTTCGTGGGCGGCGCCGGTCTCGCGGCCGACATGGCGGACGAGTCGCGGTTCGCCAAGCATGTGGGGCTGGGGGTCGCCAATCTGCGGCCGGTCGCCGGGGACGGGCTGTTCACCGCGTACAACGACGAGCCCAACTGGCAGCTCGCCCACGATGTCCTGGCCCCGGGCTTCAGCCGGGAGGCCATGGCCGGGTACCACCCGATGATGCTCGACGTCACCGAGCGGCTCATCGACCACTGGGACCGGGCGGGTGCGGCCGGGCGGTCCGTGGACGTGCCCGGCGACATGACCAAGCTGACCCTGGAGACGATCGCCCGGACCGGGTTCGGCCATGACTTCGGCTCCTTCGAGCGCGAACGCCCGCACCCCTTCGTCTCCGCGATGGTCGGCGTCCTGGCCTACGCCCAGCGCCGCAACATCGTGCCCGACCCACTGGCGCCGCTGCTGCTGCGGGCCGCCGCCCGGCAGAACACCGCGGACATGGCGTTCCTGAACGACACGGTCGACGCGGTGGTACGCGCACGCAGGTCGTCCGGTGCCGGCGGGAGCAGTGGCGCCGGAGACCTGCTCGACCGGATGCTGGAGACGGCGCATCCGGAGACCGGTGAGCGGCTGTCCGCGCAGAACGTGCGCCGCCAGGTGATCACCTTCCTGATCGCCGGGCACGAGACCACCTCGGGCGCCCTGTCGTTCGCCCTGCACTACCTCGCCCTGCGCCCCGAGCTCGCCGCGCGCGCCCGCGCCGAGGTGGACCGGGTGTGGGGCGACACGGCCAGGCCCGCATACGACCAGGTCGCCAAGGTGCGCTACGTCCGGCGGGTGCTCGACGAGACACTGCGACTGTGGCCGACCGCGCCCGCCTACTCACGGGAAGCCCGGGAGGACACCGTGCTCGGCGGTGTCCATCCGATGCGGCGGGGCGCCTGGGCGCTGGTGCTGACCACGATGCTGCACCGGGATCCGGAGGTGTGGGGCGCCGACGCCGAGACGTTCGACCCGGACCGCTTCGACGCGGGGGCCGTCCGCGCGCGGCCCCCGCACACCTACAAGCCGTTCGGCACGGGGGCACGGGCCTGCATCGGCCGCCAGTTCGCGCTGCACGAGGCCACCCTGGTGCTGGGGCTGCTGCTGCGCCGTTACGAGCTGCGGCCGGACCCGGCGTACCGGCTGACGGTCACCGAGCGGCTGACGCTGATGCCGGAGGGGCTGCGGCTGCGCCTTGAGCGGCGGGCGGAGGGGCGGGCCGAGGCCGCCGACACCGCACGGGGCCCGGGCACCGGAGGTGCGGTCGAAGGCGCGGAGGCCGGGGCGTCCGCGTCAGGCTGCCCAGTGCGCGGGGCGGGTGACTGACCCCGGGAGGCGCGTGCCGGCGCTGCCCCGGGCCGCGTTGATCTGCGGCTGGGTGAGGAAGAAGGCGCCGGTCAGGTCGGCGTCGGTGAGGTCCGTGTCGCGCAGGTCCGCGCCGATCAGATCGGCGCCGCGCAGATCGGCTCCCGTCAGGTCGGCGGCTATCAGATAGGCGCCGCGCAGGTTCGCCTTCCGCAGGTCGGCGCCCTTGAGACGCGCGCCCATCAGGTCGGCTCCCCTGCGGTTCTTCCCCCGTCCCGCGCCCGCCCGCATGAGGTCGCTGACCTTCAGCAGCACCTCGTTCACGCGCTGCCGGTGCACGGCGACATCCAGCTCCGCCAGCTCCTCGGCCGTGCGCCGGGTCAGTCGCTCGGTCTCGTCGAGCGCCCGGCGGACCTCGGCGTGCGCCGGGCGGGCGGCGGGCAGCGTCAGCGCCTCGGTCAAGTACCAGAGCAGTTCGTGCAGATGGCGTACGACCGGGAACACGTCGAACATCCGGCGGGCGTGCTCACGGCCGCCCGTGCGCCAGTCAAGGCCGCCGAAGGTGACCTGCGAGACCTTCTGTCCGGCGCCGAAGCAGTCGTAGACGGTGCAGCCGGTGAAGCCCTCGTCCCGCAGCCGTGTGTGGACACCGCACCGGAAGTCGTCCCGGAGGTTCCCGCACGGCTTCCCCGCGGCCTTGTCGACGGCGAAGTCCGCCGAGGCGGCGAAGGGCAGTGCCACACAGCACAGCCCGAAGCAGTTTCCGCAGTCGGCCCGCAGGTCGTGCGGGGCGGGCGGGTCCTGCGGAGAGTGCGGGTCTCGCGGGGCTTTCGGGTTGAGCACATCACCGGATGTTCGTTCCATACGGCTCACCCTAACGACGCCGGACCGGGGCCGGACGCGCCGTTCAGCGAGGGAACACCTCGAAGGCCACGGCCGGGGTCCCGCCGAAGCGTTCGCCCGCCGCCCGGGCGTGGCTGGTGAGGAAGTCCCGGGCGTAGGTCTCGGGGTCCTGTTGGGTCAACGTCTCCAGATAGGTGCGGTGTTCGAGGAGGGAGGCGACGGCGCGGTCCAGGCCGGGGGTCGCGTCCACGGCGTGGGTGGGGTGCGGGGAACCGGCGACGGCCACCCAGCGGACTCCGTCCCACGGCTCCAGGCCCCGGTCGACGAGGTCCGGGAAGATCCAGCGGTTCCCGGCGTCCTGGGCGGCGTCCAGGGTGGCACGGCCCACCGCGACATGGTCGGGGGTGTTCCAGACGGTGCCGCCCCAGGTGTCGCGGTGGTTCAGGGTGATCACCAGTTCGGGGCGGTGTCTGCGGATCGCGGCGGCGATGTCCCGGCGCAGGGCGGTGCCGTACTCGATGACGCCGTCCCGGTGGTCCAGGAACTCGACCTCGAAGACGCCCACGACGGCCGCACCGGCCCGCTGCTCCCGCTCGCGCAGCGGGCCGCACCTCGCGGGCTCCAGGGTGTCGATGCCCGCCTCACCCCGGGTGGCCAGGACGTACGCCACCTCGCGTCCGGCGTCGGTCCAGGCGGCGATCGCCGCCGAACAGCCGTATTCGAGGTCGTCCGGGTGGGCCACCACAGCGAGTGCGCGCCGCCAGTCGTCCGGCAGGGGCAGGAGCTGGTCGGTCGGTGCGTCGGACATCGTCACTCCTCGTCGCGTGCCAGCGCCAGCAGCCGGTCCAGGACCCGCGACCCTCCGGCCCGTACGCCGTCGTGTTCGAACTCGTCGGTGACCCAGGTGCGCAGGCCTCGAATGGCCCGGGCCGTCTCCAGCGAGTGGGCGGTGTCGACATACATGTCGTCGTGGTAGATCGCGGCGGCGACCGGCACCTCGTTGACGGCGAGCCGGTCCGGGTCGTAGAGGGGCCCCCAGCCCCGTTCCTCCGCCAGGTCCTCGGCCGTCTCACGCAGCGGGCGCAGGGCGGGGTCGTTCTCGAACATCCAGGGGTGGACGGACTCGCCCGTGAACAGCACAGGGCCGTCACCGGTGAGGGTCTTGGCGGCGTCGAACTGCGGGAACTTGGCGCGGACCCGCTCCGCGGCCCAGTCCGTGGGGCCCGGGTCCTGCCCGTAGATCGCCTCGTGGAGGAGCGCGTACAGCGGGTGGCCCGCGTACGACAGCAGTCCCTGGACCTCCTCCTGGAAGGCGTCCGAGAGGGCGGGGCCCTGCGGGGTGCGGACGAAGGCGTCCTCCAGCAGGAAGTGCAGCCGGTGGCTGCCGTCGGAGCGGCCGAGCATGATTCCCAGCGACTGGAACGCCTCGACGGTGAGCCGGTAGCCGTTCGGCAGGACCACCTCGTGCTGGAGCAGGTGCTCGGCGATCCGCCGGACCCGCTCGACGTCCCGCGGGTAGCGGGCGTAGTGGGCGGCGACCTTGCGTTCGATGCGCGGGTAGGCGGCCCGGTAGACGTCGTCGGCGGTCGCGTCGAGGGAGGGCAGCCCGCCGGTGATGACGGCGGTGCTCAGCCCCTCGGGGGCGAAGGACAGATAGGTGACCGCGCAGAAGCCGCCGAAGCTCTGGCCGAGGACGGTCCAGGGGGCGCCACCGGTGACCTCTCGGCGGATGGCCTCGCAGTCGCGGACGATGGAGTCGGCGCGGAAACGGGCGAGGTAGTCGGCCTGCTCCCCGGGGCCGCCGCGCAGCGGGAGCGTCTGGCGGTTGGCCGGGGTGGAGGCGCCGGTGCCGCGCTGGTCGAGGAGCAGGACCCGGTACTCCTTCAGGGCCCGGTCGAGCCACGCCTGGCGGCCGACGAACCGGTTCGCGCCGAAGCCGGGGCCGCCCTGCAGATAGAGCAGCCAGGGCAGGTCCCGGCCGGCCTTGTCGCTCGCGACGACCTCACGCCCGTACAGCTCGATCCGCTCCCCCGCCGGGTCGTGGTGGTCGAGAGGGACGGTGAAGCGGCGGTCGGTGAGGACGACACCGGGCTGCCGGTAGCTGACGGACAACGGGGCTCCTTGCGCGGACGGATTCCAGGCCATGATCCAGTCCAGCACAGATTCTCCGCCCGGCCGAGCCCGTGGATCAAGAAAATCCCGCCGACTCCCGGGTCGGGACACGCATCGGTGTCGCCGTGCGGCGGCTGAACGGTCGCTCAGCGCGCCGAGAGGCTGGAGCGGCGCACCACCAGCTCCGGCTGGAGCACGACCCGGCGGTGCTCGTGCGGGGTCGGCGCGGTGTCGGCCTCGGTCTCCTCCAGGAGCAGCTCGGCGGCAAGGGCGCCCATGGTGACGGCGGGCTGGCGCACGGAGGTGAGGGGGACGGCGGCCGCGGCGGCGAACTCGATGTCGTCGTAGCCGACGATGGCGAGGTCGTCGGGGACGCTGACACCGGCCGCGTACATGGCCTGGAGGACGCCGAGGGCGAGCAGGTCGTTGGCGCAGAACACGGCGGTGGGACGCTCGGCGAGGCCGAGGAGACGGGCTCCCGCGTCCCGGCCGGCCGCCACGTCGAGGCGCTCGGTGGGCAGTTCCCGCAGGGCCTCCGGGCCGAGGCCTGCCTCCTCCAGCGCCTTCAGTGCGCCGGTGCGGCGGTCGCGGACCTGGTTGAGGCCCGAGGGGCCGCTGACGTACGCGATGGAGCGGTGGCCCGCGTCCACCAGGTGCCGTACGGCGAGCGCGCCGCCGGCGACGTCGTCGACCGACACCGAGCACTCGGTGGTGCCCTCGGCGACGCGGTCGACGAGGACGAAGGGGATGCCGTGGCGGCGGAACGCCTCGATGTTGCGTCCGGTCGCGTCGGCGGGGGTCAGCAGCACGCCCCGGACGCGCTGCTCGGCGAAGAGCGACAGATACTCGGACTCCTCGCCGGCGCTCTGCGCGCTGTTGCAGACCATCACGCCGAGCCCGGCGTCGCGCGCGGCCCGCTCCGCACCGCGCGCGACGTCGACGAAGAAGGGGTTGCCCATGTCGAGTACGAGCAGTCCCATGATCCGGCTCCGCCCGGCCCGCAGCTGACGCGCCGACTCGCTTCGGACGTAGCCGAGGCGGTCGATGGCGGCCAGCACCCGGGCCCGGGTCCCGGAGGCCACCGAGTCCGGCCGGTTGATGACGTTCGACACCGTGCCGACGGAGACTCCGGCGGCGGCGGCGACGTCCTTGATACCCACCGACTGGGCCATGGGGTGGGGACCTCCAGGAAGGTGCGGAGCGGCGGGCATACGTTCACATTACCTTCGGGCCACCACAGGAATGGCCGTGTCGCGCAGGAACGCTCCCGTCGTACGGGATTCAGGCGGGGAGGGCGAAATCGATGACGCGGAGCGCCGACGGCGTGGTTCCGCTGGACTTCACCTGGTACATCACGGACAGGACATTGTCCTGCGCGATCCGGGTCTCGTCGACGACGACCTCACCGAAGGCGTTGAGGCCGGAGCCGTCGAACAGAATCCTCCAGTCGGTGTGCCCGGTGGCCACCGAGGCACCGGCGATCCGGCCGAACGGGAAGATCGCATAGGCGTTGTCGTACTTGTCCAGGACCAGCTTGGTGCGCTGGCTGGAGTTCAGCGGCACCGGTATCTCGGTCTTCGCCCACGCGCCGGAGGAGCTTTTGCGGACGAGGAAGGCGCGGCCGTTGGCGGTCCGGTCGGCGACGTAGTTCGTGGTGCACTGGCCGAAACGGCCCGGGACGTAGCTGATGATGGCGTGCGGGCGGCCGGCCGAGTCGGTGGTCTGGCTCTCCTGGTTCATCAGCGAGTGGTCGGGGTTGAGCGGGTCGACGACGAGGCCCGCGTCGTTGACGGAGACCCGGTCGGAGCCGCCGGTGACGCCGACGACGGTACCGGCGTTGTTGCGCCAGGTGCGGCCGCGGTCGTCGGAGTAGACGTAGCCGGTGTCGTGGTTGGTGATGCCGCCGCTGTTGCACATCACGGCGCCGTTCTGCTCGCGCCAGGTGAACATGGCGTGCAGGCGGCCGTTGCGGTCGTAGTCGATGCCGTGCAGGTACATGTTCCGGGCCGTGCTGGAGCCGTGCTCGCTGGTGTACGTGCCGGTGGAGCTGGTCCACTCTCCGAGGTTGGTCCAGGAGGTGCCGTTGTACTCGGCGAGGGCGTTGCGTCCGTTGCCGGAGATGCCGGCGCGGTAGCTCAGCTGGAGGTTTCCCTCGGGGGTGGAGATGAACTGCGGGTAGGTGAACTGCGTGGTGAGGGCGAGCCCGTCGAGGGTGGACTGCGGGGCGCCGAAGCGGCTGGTGGTCCAGCTCAGTCCGGCCGGGTTGTCCATGAGGCCGGCGACGGACTTGACGTAGGTGAAGCCGTCGCTGTGGGAGTCCATGTTGAGGTGGAGGCGGCCGTCCACCTCGGAGACGCCCATGGAGATGACGTTGTGGGAGTCGTTGTAGCGCAGCGTGTGGCCGACCTTGACGGTGGACCAGGTGGCGGAGCCGAGGGCGCGGCGCCCGACGACGGCGTTGCGGTCGGCGGTGTACCAGACGGCGTACTGGTAGCCCTTGTAGGTCAGCAGGCCGTTCTTCTGGAACGAGTTGTTGTTGACCAGCCCGTCGTAGGAGACGAAGTAGATGGCCTGGCTGTCCAGCAGGGTGCTGCCGGTCTGGCCGACCGAGGGACCCGGGTCGGCAGCGCGGGCGGCGGAGCCGAGGGCGGGGGTCACCACGGCGCTCGTGAGGGCGGCGCCGAGCAGCGTACGTCTCTTCATCTCGGGGGACTCCGTTGTCGTGCGAAATGGGGAGGGGGAGGGCCGGTCGAGCGGGGGCTCAGGCCAGGTGGAACACCTCGGTGAGGGGCTTCATGGCCTCGTCGGGGCGGGCGCCGTCGAGGGACTCGAAGAACGGCGCCATCTCCTTCTGCCAGCGGGCGTTGACCTCGGTGGCCTCCATGCCGGCGAGGGCGGCCTGGAAGTCCTCGGTCTCCAGGTAGCCGACGAGGAGGCCGTCGTCGCGCAGGAAGAGGGAGTAGTTGTGCCAGCCGGTGGCCGAGAGCGCTTCGAGCATCTCCGGCCACACGGCGGCGTGCCGCTCGCGGTACTCGTCGATCCGGTCCTCGCGGACCTTGAGCAGGAAGCAGACGCGCTGCATGAGATACCGCTCCTGGGGGTGAGGGGGTGGCTGTGTCGCGTTCGGACGATCGGGGGATCGGACGGCCGGGGGTTCCGCCCGGCCGTCCACCGGTCAGAAGTCGAACTTGTCGATGTTCTCCTTGGTGAAGACGGTGGGCTTGCCGAGGTTGATCACACCGTCCTTGCCGATGGTGTACTCGCCCATGTCACCGGCGGTGAAGGTCTCCCCCTCCTTACCGGTGATCTGGCCGGAGACCAGCGCCACCGCGGTGCGGGCGGCCAGCTCGCCGAGCTTCGCCGGGTCCCACAGCTCGAAGCCCTCGACGGTGCCGTCCTTGACGTACTTGCGCATGTCGTTCGGGGTGCCGAGGCCGGTCAGCTTGACCTTGCCCTTGTACTTGGAGCCCGACAGGTACTGGGCGGCGGCCTTGATGCCGACCGTGGTCGGGGAGATGATCCCCTTCAGGTTCGGGTACTCCTGGAGCAGGCCCTGGGTCTGCTGGAAGGACTTCTGGGCGTCGTCGTCGCCGTAGACGACCTTGACGAGCTTGATGTTCTTGTACTTGTCCTGCTTGAGCTCGTCCTTCATGAACTCGATCCAGGTGTTCTGGTTGGTCGCGGTCTGCGCGGCCGACAGGATCGCGATCTCGCCCTTGTAGCCGATCTGTTCGGCGAGCAGCTGGACCTCGGTACGGCCCAGGTCCTCGGCGCTGGCCTGCGAGACGAAGGCGTTGCGGCACTCGGGCTTGGTGTCCGAGTCGTAGGTGACGACCTTGATGTCGTTGCTCATGGCCTGCTTGAGCGCGGTGCACAGGGCGCCCGGGTCCTGCGCGGAGACGGCCATGGCGTCGACCTGCTGCTGGGTGAGGGTGTTGACGTAGTTCACCTGGCCGGAGGTGTCCGTGGCGCTGGAGGGACCGACCTCCTTGTAGCTGGAGCCAAGCTCCTTGAGGGCCGCCTCGCCGCCCTTGTCGGCGGAGGTGAAGTACGGGTTGTTGACCTGCTTGGGCAGGAAGCCGACCGTCAGGCCCTTCTTCAGCTCGGCGTTCGGGTCGGCCTTGCCGGTCGCGCTCGCCGAGGCGGCGTCCTTCTTGACGTCCTCCTTGGTGGTGCCGCCGCAGGCGGTGGCCGCGAGGGCGAAGGAGGTGACGGCCGCGAGCGCCGCACAGGATCGACGGAGAGTTGCCTTGCGCATGAGGATTCCTTGGATACGGAGGGACGGGCGGGTGTGCGGATCGGCGGTGGGGGCCCAGCCGTCAGGGGGCTGGAGTGGGCGCCTTGGGAACCGGCGCTGAGGCCGCGCCGCGGCCGGCCCTCGCGACGGAGATCTGACGTGCGACCCGGGGGCCGAGCACGGAGAGGACGAGCAGGACACCGGTGACGACGATCTGCGACTGGGCGGAGACGTCCCGCAGGCTCATCACGTTCTGGAGGGTGCCGAGGAGGAACACTCCGGCGATCGCGCCGCCGAGGGTGCCCTTGCCGCCGTCGAAGTCGATGCCACCGAGCAACACGGCCGCGATGACGGAGAGTTCGAGACCGGTCGCGTTGTCGTACCGGGCGCTGGCGTAGTGCAGGGCCCAGAAGATCCCGGTGAGGGAGGCCATCAGACCGGTGACGGTGAAGAGGATCAGCTTCTGGCGCTTGACACGGATGCCGGTGAAGCGCGCGGCCTCCTCGCCGGCGCCGATCGCGAACAGGGAGCGCCCGAACGGGGTGGCGTGCAGGGCGATCACGGCGATGACGAGCAGTACCAGGAAGGGGATGAGGGCCTGCGGGACGAAGCTGTCGCCGATGCGGCCGGCCGCGAAGTCCAGGTACTGGGTGGGGAAGTCGGTCACCGCGTCGGAGCCGAGCACGATCTGCGCGATGCCCCGGTAGGCGGCGAGGGTACCGATGGTGACGGCGAGGGAGGACAGGCCGAGCCGGGTGACCAGCAGGCCGTTGATCAGTCCGCAGACCACGCCGAGGGCCAGGCAGACCGGGATGATGGCCTCGATGGTCATGCCCTGGTTCCACAGGGCGCCCATCACCGCGCCGGACAGACCGGCCGTGGAGGCGACCGACAGGTCGATATCGCCGGACACCACGAGCAGGGTCATCGGCAGGGCGATCAGCGCGATCGGCAGGGTGTTGCCGATGAGGAACGACAGGTTGAGCGCGTTGCCGAAGCCGTCGACGGTGGAGAAGGACAGCAGGAGCACGACGATCAGGAGGGCGCCGACGGCGGAATCCCACCTCTTCAGGGCGGACCAGCCGATCCCGCGCGACAGGGTGGAGTCAGCCATGGCGGGCGTTCCTCTTCTTCAGGGCGGTCGCCACCCGCAGCGCGACCACGCGGTCCACGGCGATGGCGAGGATGAGCAGGACGCCGTTGATGGCGAGCACCCACACCGAGCTGACGCCGAGGGCGGGCAGGACGCTGTTGATGGACGTCAGCAGCAGGGCACCGAGCGCGGCCCCGTAGACGCTGCCGGAGCCGCCGGTGAAGACGACACCGCCGACCACGACCGCGCTGACGACGGTCAGTTCGTACCCGGTGCCCGTGCCGGAGTCGACGTTGCCGAAGCGGGCCAGGTAGAGGGCGCCCGCGAGGCCGGCGAGGGCGCCGCAGAAGGTGTAGGCGACCAGGATCCGCTTGCGGACGGGGATGCCGGCGAGGCGTGCGGCCTCGGGGTTGGAGCCGAGCGCGTACAGCTCGCGGCCGCTGCCGAAGTGCTTCAGGTAGTACGCCGTCGCCACCAGGACCACGAGCGCGATCAGGGCGAGGTAGGGCACCGCGGAGATGCCGCCGGAGCCGAAGTCGACGAACCCGTCGGGCAGGCCGGAGGCGACGATCTGCCGGGAGCCGACCCAGACGGAGTCGATGCCGCGGATGATGTACAGCGTGCCGAGGGTGACGACGAGGGCGGGCACCTGGCCGAGGCTGACGAGCAGGCCGTTCAGCAGGCCGAAACCGATGCCCGTCAGGACCGCCAGGAGCACGGCCACGACCGCGTTCCCGCCGCCCTGGAGATAGGTGCCCGCGGCGAAGGCGCTGATGCCGAGCGTGGAGCCGACCGACAGGTCGACGTTGCGGGTGATGACGACCAGCGACTGGCCGACGGCGACCAGCACCAGGATGGTCGCGTTGAGCAGCAGGTCCTTGATGCCCTGCTCGGTGAGGAACTCGCTGTTGCCGAGCTGGGTGATGACGATCATCGCCACGAAGACGGCCAGGATGGCGAGTTCACGCATCTTGAAGACGCGGTCCACGAGCCGGGTGCCGCTGGACCTGGGCACCTCGGCGACGGGGGTGTTCTCGGGGGCGGTCAACGTCATGCGGCTGCCCTCCCCGTGGCTGCGGCCATCACGGTTTCCTCGGTGGCTTCGGAGCGGGGGATCTCGGCGGTGAGCCGGCCCTCGTGCATCACGAGCACGCGGTCGGCCATGCCGAGAATCTCGGGCAGGTCGGAGGAGATCATCAGGACCGCCACACCGTCGGCGGCGAGCCGGCTGAGGAGGCGGTGCACCTCGGCCTTGGTGCCGACGTCGATGCCGCGGGTGGGCTCGTCGACGATCAGCACCTTGGGTCCGGTGGCGAGCCACTTGGCGAGGACGACCTTCTGCTGGTTGCCGCCGGACAGTGTGTTGACGGTGTCCGCGAGACGCGCGTACTTCACCTGGAGCTTGACCGCCCAGTCGAGGGAGCGGCTGCGTTCGGCGCCGCGGTCCACCAGGCCGGCCTTCACGGTCGTCCTGAGGCCGGTGAGACCGATGTTGCGTTCGATGGACATGTCCATCACCAGGCCCTGGGCACGGCGGTCCTCGGGGACCAGGGCGAGCCCGGCGGACATGGCGGTGGAGGGCGCCCCGTTGGTGAGGGGCTTCCCGTCGACGGCGACCTCGCCCGCGTCCCAGCGGTCGACGCCGAAGACGGCTCGGGCCACCTCCGTGCGGCCGGCGCCGACGAGGCCGGCCAGGCCGACGATCTCGCCGCGGCGGACGTCGAAGGAGACATCGGTGAAGACGCCCTCGCGGGTCAGCCGGCGCACGCTCAGGGCGACCTCGCCGGGCTCGACCTCCTGCTTGGGGTACAGCTCCTCCAGGTCGCGGCCCACCATGCGGCGCACCAGGTCGTCCTCGGTCATGCCGTCGACGGGTTCGCTGGAGATCCAGGCGCCGTCGCGCAGGGTGGTGACCCGCCGGCAGATCTGGAAGATCTCCTCCAGGCGGTGGGAGATGAACAGGACGGCGGAGCCCTGGTCGCGCAGGGTGCGGACGACTCCGAAGAGGCGGGCGACCTCGCTGCCGGTGAGGGCCGCCGTCGGCTCGTCCATGATCAGGACACGGGCGTCGAAGGACAGGGCCTTGGCGATCTCGACGATCTGCTGGTCGGCGATGGACAGGCCGCGTGCCGGGCGTTCGGGGTCGAGTTCGACGCCGAGCCGCTGCATCAGGGCGAGGGTCGCCGCGTGGGTGGCCTTGTGGTCGATCCGGCCGAGGGTGCGCCGGGGCCGCCGGCCCATGAAGATGTTCTCGGCGATCGACAGGTCGGGGAAGAGCGTGGGCTCCTGGTAGATCACGGCGATGCCCGCGTCGCGGGCGTCGGCCGGACCGTGGAACACCGTGGGCGCTCCGTCGAGGAGCACCTGACCGGAGTCCGGTCGGTGCACCCCGGCGAGCGTCTTGATCAGGGTCGACTTGCCCGCTCCGTTCTCACCGGCGAGTGCGTGCACCTCGCCCGGGAACAGTTCGAGGGACACGTCCCGCAGGGCGCGTACGGCGCCGAAGGACTTGGAGATGCCCTTCAGCGCGAGAACGGGGGCCGGACCCGTGTCGGACCGGTCAGTCATGGGGGCTCCTCGACGACGCCGGTGGCGGAGGGCGGGCCCTCGCTGCGTCGTGAAAGGTTTCAACTAGGTTGCCGGGACGTTAGGCACCCCACGCAGGTCACGTCAATGGGTTCCGGTCGAAATTTTTTCGACCGAAGAGGTCACAACAGTGTCACGGCCAACGGTCTTGACCTGGGGGGTTGACAGTCGGACGAGCCGCTCATAGTTTCCCGTGCTGAATCGTTTCAGACATCAAAGCCGGTAGGAGCCCTGACGTGACCGAGCTCGCCGCGGTGAAGGCCGCCCTCAAGACACAGGCCGTCGAGACGCCGTCGTGGGCGTACGGAAACTCCGGAACCCGTTTCAAGGTGTTCGCCCAGGCGGGTGTGCCGCGCAACCCGTGGGAGAAGCTCGACGATGCCGGCAAGGTGCACGAGTTCACGGGCGTGGCCCCGACGGTGGCCCTGCACATCCCGTGGGACAAGGTCGACGACTACGCGGCTCTGGCGAAACACGCCGAGCAGCGGGGCGTGCGGCTCGGCGCGATCAACTCCAACACCTTCCAGGACGACGACTACAAGCTGGGCAGCATCTGCCACCCGGACGCGGCGGTCCGCCGCAAGGCCGTCGACCACCTGCTGGAGTGCGTCGACATCATGGACGCGACCGGGTCCCGCGACCTGAAGCTGTGGTTCGCGGACGGCACGAACTATCCCGGCCAGGACGATGTGCGCGAACGGCAGGACCGGCTGGCCGAGGGGCTGGCCGAGGTGTACGAGCGGCTCGGCGACGGGCAGCGGATGCTGCTGGAGTACAAGTTCTTCGAGCCCGCCTTCTACACGACCGACGTCCCGGACTGGGGCACCGCCTACGCCCACTGCCTGAAGCTCGGACCGAAGGCGCAGGTCGTTGTCGACACCGGGCACCACGCGCCCGGCACCAACATCGAGTTCATCGTGGCGACGCTGCTGCGTGAGGGGAAGCTCGGCGCGTTCGACTTCAACTCACGTTTCTACGCGGACGACGACCTGATGGTCGGGGCCGCCGACCCGTTCCAGCTGTTCCGGATCATGTACGAGGTGGTGCGCGGGGGCGGTTTCACTCCCGAGGTCGCGTTCATGCTCGATCAGTGCCACAACATCGAGGCGAAGATCCCGGCGATCATCCGGTCGGTGATGAACGTCCAGGAGGCCACGGCGAAGGCCTTGCTGGTGGACCGGGAGGCACTTCGCTCCGCTCAGCGGGCCGGTGACGTACTGGAGGCCAACGCCGTGCTGATGGACGCGTACAACACGGATGTGCGGCCACTGCTTGCCGAGGTGCGGGAGGAGATGGGGCTGGACCCCGATCCGATGGGGGCGTACCGCCGGTCCGGGTGGGCCGCGAAGATCGTCGAAGAGCGGGTCGGCGGGGAGCAGGCGGGGTGGGGGGCGTGACCGCTGCGCCGGGCTGAAGCCGACCGCCGAACCTCGTCTGCCGGGTAACTGCCGGTTCCCGGACTGCGGGCCGATCGTGGCTGGTCGCGCAGTTCCCCGCGCCCCTGAAGGGGCGCTGCCCCCCTTCTCCGCACACGTCACCGTAAGGACTGATCCCGTATGGCTACCCATCCCGAAGCCGCAGCTCTGCTCGCCCGGTCCCGGCGGCTCGGTGCCGACCCCCGCAACACCAACTACGCCGGCGGCAACGCGTCCGCCAAGGGAACCGCCACCGATCCCGTCACCGGGGGTGATGTGGAGCTGATGTGGGTCAAGGGGTCCGGGGGTGACCTCGGAACGCTCACCGAGGCGGGCCTGGCCGTACTGCGGCTGGACCGGATGCGGGCGCTCGTCGACGTGTACCCGGGGGTGGAGCGCGAGGACGAGATGGTCGCCGCGTTCGACTACTGCCTGCACGGCAAGGGCGGCGCGGCACCGTCGATCGACACGGCCATGCACGGGCTCGTGGACGCCGCCCACGTGGACCATCTGCACCCGGACTCCGGGATCGCGCTCGCCTGCGCGGCCGACGGGGAGAAGCTGACGGCCGAGTGTTTCGGGGACAGCGTGGTGTGGGTGCCGTGGCGGCGGCCGGGCTTCCAGCTGGGGCTGGACATCGCCGCGGTGAAGCGGGAGAACCCGCAGGCCATCGGGTGTGTGCTCGGCGGGCACGGCATCACCGCCTGGGGCGACACCGCCGACGAGTGCGAGAGGAACTCGCTCCACATCATCCGCACCGCCGAGGCGTTCCTTCAGGAGAAGGGGAGGACCGAACCCTTCGGGGCGGTCATCGAGGGCTACGAGGCGCTCGACGCCGCCGCGCGCCGGGAGCGGGCCGCCGCGCTGGCGCCGCACATCCGGGCCATCGCCTCGCAGGACAGGGCACAAGTCGGGCACTTCACCGACTCCGACGTCGTGCTCGACTTCCTGGCCCGCGCGGAGCACCCGCGGCTCGCCGCGCTCGGCACCTCGTGCCCGGACCACTTCCTTCGTACGAAGGTCCGGCCGCTCGTGCTGGACCTGCCGCCGGCCGCCGGCCTGGACACGGCGATCGCCCGGCTGAAGGAGCTGCACGCCGGGTACCGCGAGGAGTACGCCGCCTACTACCGGCGGCACGCCGAACCCGACTCCCCCGCGATGCGCGGCGCCGACCCGGCGATCGTGCTGATCCCGGGCGTGGGCATGTTCAGCTTCGGCAAGGACAAGCAGACGGCACGCGTGGCCGGCGAGTTCTACGTCAACGCGATCAATGTGATGCGAGGGGCCGAGGCGGTCTCCACATACGCGCCGATCGAGGAGTCGGAGAAGTTCCGCATCGAGTACTGGGCCCTTGAGGAGGCCAAGCTCCAGCGGATGCCCAGGCCGAAGCCGCTGGCCACGCGGGTCGCGCTGGTGACGGGCGCGGGCAGTGGGATCGGCAGGGCCATCGCGCACCGGCTCGTCGCCGAGGGCGCGTGTGTCGTCGTCGCCGATCTCAACGGCGACAACGCCTCCACGGTCGCCGAGGAACTGGGCGGGCCGGACAGGGCTGTCGCCGTGACCGTCGACGTGACCGACGAGGAGCAGATCACCGGGGCCTTCAAGGCGGCCGTGCTCGCCTTCGGCGGTGTCGACCTCGTCGTCAACAACGCCGGTGTCTCGATCTCCAAGCCGCTGCTGGAGACCTCCGCCAGGGACTGGGACCTCCAGCACGACATCATGGCCCGCGGTTCGTTCCTGGTGTCGCGCGAGGCGGCACGGGTGATGATCGCGCAGGGGTTGGGCGGCGACATCGTCTACATCGCCTCCAAGAACGCCGTCTTCGCCGGGCCCAACAACATCGCGTACTCCGCCACCAAGGCCGACCAGGCCCACCAGGTGCGGCTGCTCGCCGCCGAGCTGGGCGGGCACGGCATCCGCGTCAACGGCGTCAACCCGGACGGTGTGGTGCGCGGGTCCGGCATCTTCGCCGGCGGCTGGGGCGCCCAGCGGGCGGCGACCTACGGCATCGAGGAGGAGAAGCTCGGCGAGTTCTACGCCCAGCGGACCATCCTCAAGCGCGAGGTGCTGCCGGAGCACGTGGCGGCCGCGGTGTTCGCGCTGACGGGCGGGGAGCTGACGCACACCACCGGGCTGCACGTCCCGGTCGACGCCGGCGTCGCCGCCGCCTTCCTGCGATGAGCACGGCCGTGAAGTCGTACGCGGCGGTCGACCTCGGCGCGTCCAGCGGGCGGGTCATGGTCGGCCGGGCGAACCGGGACTCCCTGGAACTGGCCGAGGCGCACCGGTTCCCGAACCGGCCGGTGCGGACGCCCGAGGGGCTGCGCTGGGACGTGCTCGCGCTGTACGCGGGGCTGCTCGACGGGCTGAAGGCGGCCGGGCAGGTCGACTCCGTCGGCATCGACAGCTGGGCCGTCGACTACGGGCTGCTGGACGCCGACGGGGCCCTCCTCGGCAACCCGGTGCACTACCGGGACACCCGGACCGAGGGCGTCGCCGAGAAGGTGTGGGCCATCGTGCCCGCTGCCGAGCTGTACGCGGCGACCGGGTTGCAGTACGCGCCGTTCAACACGCTGTACCAGCTGGTCGCCGCGGAGTCGTCCGCGCAGCTGGCGTACGCGAAGCGGCTGCTGCTGATCCCTGATCTGTTGTCGTACTGGCTCACGGGTGAGTTCGGCACGGAACTGACGAACGCCTCCACGACCCAGCTGATCGATCCGCGGACCCGTGACTGGGCGTACGACGTGGCGGAGCGGCTCGGGGTCGACCTGGAGCTGTTCGGGCCGTTGCGGCGGCCGGGCGACCCCGCGGGACTGTTGCAGCGGCGGGTGCTGGAGGAGACGGGGCTGACCGGGCCGGTGCCGGTGACGACCGTGGGGTCCCACGACACGGCCTCGGCGGTCGCGGCCGTACCCGCCACCGGTGAGCGGTTCGCGTACATCTGCACCGGCACCTGGTCCCTGGCCGGACTGGAGCTGGACGCGCCGGTGCTGACCGAGGAGAGCCGGGCCGCCAACTTCACCAATGAGCTGGGGCTCGACGGCACGGTCCGGTACCTGCGCAACATCATGGGACTGTGGCTGCTGCAGGAGTGCGTACGGGACTGGGGGAACCCGGATCTCGAGGAGCTGCTGCGGGCCGCCGCCGGGGTGCCGGCGCTGCGGTCGGTCGTGGACGCCGGTGACGCGGCGTTCCTCGCGCCCGGCCGGATGCCGGATCGGATCGCCGCGGCCTGCCGGGAGTCGGGGCAGCCGGTGCCGTCCTCCCCCGCCGAGATCACCCGCTGCATCCTCGACTCCCTCGCCCTCGCCCACCGGCGGGCCGTCGTCGAGGCCCAGGCGCTGGCCGACCACCCGGTGGACGTCGTCCACGTCGTCGGGGGCGGCACCCGCAACGCCCTGCTGTGCCGGCTCACCGCCGACGCCTGCGGGCTGCCGGTGGTGGCGGGCCCGGCGGAGGCGGCGGCCCTCGGCAATGTCCTGGTCCAGGCCCGCACGCACGGTGTGGTGGGCGACCGGGCCTCGATGCGCCGGCTCGTCGCCCGCACGCAGCCGCTGGTGCGGTACGAGCCGCAGGGCGACCCGGCGGCCTGGCGCGCGGCGGAGGACCGGCTCGCCCGGGGGTGAGCGGCGCCCCGGCAGCACGTTCTCCGGCTTGAGCGCGCACTCCCGTGCCCGGTGCGTTCTCCGGCCTTGCGTCCCTCCCGCGCCCGGTGACCGACGGGGCCTCGCACGGCGATTCCGGCCGGCGGGGCCCTCGCCCTCCGGGCACTGACGTCGTACCCTGCTTTCATCCGATGACAGACCCTCAAGGAGCCGCGATGCGTGTCGCCCTGTTCCTGACCTGTGTCAACGACACGCTCTATCCGGACACCGGTCGCGCCGTGGTGAAACTGCTGACCAGGCTGGGCGTTGACGTGGACTTCCCGACGGGTCAGACCTGCTGCGGACAAGCTCACTACAACACCGGGTACCGATATCAGGCAGAGCCCCTGGCTCGAAAGTTCTCCGATGTATTCGGTGGTTACGAGGCGATCGTGACGCCGTCCGGCTCATGCGGGGCGATGGTGCGGGAGCTGTATCCGCGGATGGGTGAGCGGGCGCGGGCCGAGGGGCGCGGCGACACGCTGGCGCGGACCCTCGCGCCGGTCGTGCCGAAGACGTACGAGCTGACCGAGTTCCTGGTGGACGTGCTGGGCGTGACGGACGTCGGGGCGTACTACCCGCACAAGGTGACCTACCACCCGACCTGTCATGGGCTGCGCGGTCTCGGGCTCGGCGAGCGGCCGCGGCGGCTGCTCCAGGCGGTGAAGGGCCTGGAGCTGGTGGAGCTGCCGGGGGCGGAGGAGTGCTGCGGTTTCGGCGGCACCTTCGCCGTGAAGAACTCCGACGTGTCGGCGGCGATGGGCAGGGACAAGGTGCGCAACGCCGAGTCGACGGGCGCGGACGTGCTGTGCGCGGCCGACAACTCGTGTCTGATGCACATCGGCGGCACGATGGCCCGGCTGCGCACGGGCATGCGGCCGGTCCACATCGCGGAGATCCTGGCGAGCACGGAAGTGGAGCCGGCGGCATGACCGGTCGTACGGAGAAGACGGTGCACGGGACCGGGGGCGGCGCATGAGCGGGATGTTCGTCGGGATGCCGGCGTTTCCGAAGGCGGCGCACGAGGCCGTGCACAACGCGACGCTGCGCGGCAATCTGCGGCACGCCACGCACACGATCCGCGCGAAGCGGGCGAAGGCCGTCGCGGAGGTGTCGGACTGGGCGGAGCTGCGCGAGGCCGGCAAGCGGATCAAGGACCACACGCTCCGTCATCTCGACCGGTACCTGGTCCAGTTGGAGGAGTCGGTGACGGCGGCGGGCGGCACCGTCCACTGGGCCGCCGACGCGGACGAGGCCAACCGCATCGTGACCTATCTGGTCAAGGCGACCGGTGAGACCGAGGTCGTCAAGGTCAAGTCGATGGCGACGCAGGAGATCGGGCTGAACGAGGCGCTGGAGGCCGAGGGCATCCGCGCCTACGAGACGGATCTCGCCGAGCTGATCGTGCAGTTGGGCAAGGACCGCCCGTCGCACATCCTCGTCCCCGCGATCCACCGCAACCGGGGCGAGATCCGGGAGATCTTCGCGCGCGAGATGAGCGAGTGGGGCCGTCCGGCCCCCGAGGGACTCACCGACTCGCCCGCCGAACTGGCGGAGGCGGCGCGGCTGCATCTGCGGGAGAAGTTCCTGCGGGCCAAGGTGGGCGTCTCCGGCGCCAACTTCATGGTCGCCGACACCGGCACGCTGGTCGTGGTGGAGTCGGAGGGCAACGGCCGGATGTGCCTGACGCTGCCCGAGACGCTGATCTCGGTGGTCGGCATCGAGAAGATCGTGCCGACCTGGCAGGACCTGGAGGTCTTCCTCCAGGTCCTCCCCCGCTCCTCCACGGCTGAGCGGATGAACCCGTACACCTCGACGTGGACGGGCACGACCGACGGGGACGGCCCGAGCACCTTCCATCTCGTCCTCATCGACAACGGCCGCACCGACACGCTCGCCGACAAGGTCGGCCGCCAGGCGCTGCGCTGCATCCGCTGCTCGGCGTGCCTGAACGTCTGCCCCGTCTACGAGCGGGCGGGCGGCCACGCGTACGGGTCGGTCTATCCCGGCCCCATCGGTGCCATCCTCAGCCCGCAACTCCGCGGGACGGGCAGCGAGATCGACGCGTCGCTCCCGTACGCCTCGTCGCTCTGCGGTGCCTGCTACGAGGTGTGTCCGGTGGCCATCGACATCCCGGAGGTGCTGGTGCATCTGCGGGAGCGGGTGGCGCAGGGCGGGCAGGTGACCGAGAAGGGCGCCAGGGTCGTCCTCAAGCCCGCGAAGGGGCACGCCGCCGAGCGGGCGGCGATGCGGGCGGCCCGCTGGGCCTTCACCCACCCCGGCGCGCTGCGCACCGGCCAGCGGCTGGCGTCCCGCACCCGCCGCTTCCACCCCCGTACGCTGCCGGGGCCCGGCATGGCGTGGAGCGCGAGCCGCGACCTGCCGACGCTGCCGGCGGAACCGTTCCGCGACTGGTGGCAACGGACGAACGGGGGGCGGACGGAGGGCCGGGGCGCGGGCACCGGCCCTGGGTACGAAGGGCGTACGAACGGCGCGGGCACCGGCGCCGGCGGGGTGGACGGCGGGCGCGCGGGCCGCGATCGGGCGGACGGCGGAAGGGACACCGGCAAGTGAGCAGCAGGGATCTGATCCTGGGTCGCGTACGACGCGCCCTGGCCGACGTACGGCAGCACGACATGTCGTACGAGCAGACCGTTCCACGCACCTACCTTCGGGAACACGGTGAGCGGAGCGTCGCGCAGACGGTGGATCTGCTGGCCGAGAACCTGGCGGACTACCGGGCGATCGTGCACCGCACGGACACCCGCGGACTCCCCGGTGTCATCGCGGAGTTGCTGGCCGGGCGCGGGTCGACCTCGGTCCTCGTACCGCCCGCGCTGCGCGAGGAGTGGCTGTCGGCGACGGAGGTGGCACGGGTCGCCGACCGGGCGGAGAGCACGCCGCACGAACTGGACGAGGTGGACAGCGTGGTCACGGCCTGCGCCCTCGCGATCGCGGAGACCGGCACGATCGTCCTGGACGGCTCCCCCGACCAGGGCCGCCGCCGGATCACCCTGGTCCCCGACCACCACATCTGCGTCGTACGCGTCCCCGACCAGGTCGTCCCCTCGGTCCCCCTGGCCCTGGAACGCCTCGATCCCACCCGCCCGCTGACCTGGATCTCCGGCCCTTCCGCCACGAGCGACATCGAACTGGACCGCGTGGAGGGCGTCCACGGTCCGCGCACGCTGGAGGTGGTGCTGGTCGACGGGAGCGGCGACGGGTGAGGTAGAAGGGCGGCATGGACTCCGCCGCACTCGAGCAGATGCTGGACGATGCCTTCGATCACGCTGTCGTGCACCATGGCTACACCGACTACATGCGTGACTACGAGGTCATCGTCCACGCCACGGCCGATCCCAGGATCGGCGTCGCACCGTCCTACCTGCGCTATCTCTTCCGGTTCTGCGTCGAGGCCCGCTGTAAGGGGTCCTTTCACTATGCCCGCCCGGGTCGCGTGGTCTGGCACCGCCCCTCGCCGCGTTGCCGAAAAGCCCAGGTAGCTCAGCTACCAGGGCTCTTCGGCGCCTTGCGATGCACGGCACCAGACCACGCGACCTGATCGGACGCTCATAGTGAAAGGACCCCTAAGACATCTGTGGCCGCCGCGATCTGGCAGGACTCGTTGGACGACCGGCTCATCGCCCCTGAACCCGATTCCGACCTCGACGGTTACGTCTGGGGCGTGCGGTGGCACGGGCTCTGGCCGGGCGCGCGGCTCCTACCCGAGTCGGATGCGGCCCGACAGTGGTCCGAGGCCATCGGCATCGACTTCCACGAGGTCCGTATCCACACGACCGCGCACGACCTGACCCTGGTCTTCTCCGAGCTCCAGGTGAACGAAGTCCCGCTCGGATACGCCCCGTTCGTCACGGACTGACCGGCGCTCACGGCCCTGATCCGGCGAGGTCCCCGCCCGGCTCCGGCGGCCCGGCCCCACGCAGCATGCCACGGTCCAGCGCCCGGGCGGCCCCAGACGCACAGAACTCACCCCGGAAGCTTGAGAGTGACGTGAACGCCTCCCTCCTGTGCCCGAAGGTGAGCACACTCGTTGCTCGGGCACGTGCATACGCAAGGTTCAGGTTCCCTCCGGGGGCGACGGTGTCCGACAAGGCACGCGTACAGGTGAGGCGAACCCCTGGCTAGGGGCGCATCGAGGTTCCGCTGACGCCACCAGACTTGCGCCATGTCCATGTGTCTTCAACAACTCGACGCTTTTGTAGGGAAGTCACTGAAGCTGAGCCCGCACGTGCGGTTGGCTGGTCTTGACTCCTTGATGATCAGGCATGTTCCAGCGAGGCAGCCGTCGAGCAGGCGCGGACAGTTCTGAATCTTCGCCAGCCTGCGTTCCATGACATGGGCGGGTGGTCGAGGTTGGCTATGGCAAGAGCCTCACACAACTATTCGAACAGTGACAGCACTCGTTATCCGGAGGTGACACGGCAGTGGGACGAGGACGCCTGGTCCGGGCCGCCTCAACAGCAGCGGACCGGCTCGGGCCCGTGGATGCCGAAGCCCTCTTGAGACGCCGAACCCCGAGACAGCGGCACATGTCTGAAGGCCCCCGAAGCGTTGCCCCCGACAGCGCGGCCCTGGGCCAGTCAACTGCACCGGCGAACCAGACCTGCAGAGCCCCTTGACATGCGAAACGCTACCCTCCCACAGCACGGAGAAGGTCATCTTGTGCAGGTCGAGGCAGCCACGTCATGCACAAGACGGTGTCGGTTCAGGGCGCAACGGTCAGCGGCGGTGGCGCCTCCGCCCCCGATGGCCGGGACAGCAGCCGGCTCTCCTCAAGCCCACCACGGATCGGCGTTTCCAGGAGAGGCGTGAGCAGGCACGTCGCCCTCCGCACCGAGCCATTGCTCGGCACCGCCCTTCAAAGAAGAGATCGCTGGGGAGGAAGGACCCCTCCTCGCCATCGACGCCTCGGACAACCCGCTCCGCTCCGCGGACGCCTTGGTACTGCGCGGGCGACATCGCCTGGCTGCCCCTATGGCATCCCGGTCGTCGAACGACGCGACAAGGCCCCACTGACCAATGCGGCGAGCGGATCGAGAAACCTCCCTCCCAGTCAAAGGACCTCAACCATGAGCCGCCCCATCCTCTTTGCCAGCGTGGCGCAGTTCGGGCAGCTCAACCCCCTGCTCGCCATCGCAGGAGAACTGTCGCGTCGGGGGGTGCCTGACCTGTGGTTCGTCTCCGAGGAAGAGGCCGCAGAACGCGTCAAGGAAGCAGCAGCGGGAACGTCCATAGGGTTCATTTCGACGGGCGAGACCCGCATCACGGTCAATGAGTCCCGGTACTCCGCGATCACCCACGGTCCGCGCACCACCCGCGGCATGGTGGAGGTGCTGCGTATGGTGCGAGACCCGGATCTCACCGCCGAGCAATACCCGATGCTGCTGGATCAGATGGACCGGATCCGTCCCCGGCTCGTCGTTGCCGACCTCATGCATCTGGCCGCGATCGATGCGGCCATGGCCCGCAACGTGCCTTTCATGCTCAGCGTGCCGTTTCCGGTCAGCCTCCTCTACACGGCGAAACTTCCATGGAACTACCCGACCCCGCTTTCGGGTCTCCCGCAGCGAATGAGCCGAGCGCAGCACGTTGCCAACGTGGCGTTCCGGCTGCGAATGCTCACGGCCACGCTCACCCGTACCGGCCTCGTTCGGTCGGCGCGGCGACGGCGGGCGCTCGGCATCCCCAACTTCCTCGGCGACCAGTTGCAATACACCAAGGCCGCTTCGGCGGTGCTCGCCTACTCGGTCTTCGGCCTCGAGTACCCGTTCCAGGCCCCCGGGAATGTTCATATGCTGGGCGCCATGGTGCCGGATCGGTCAAGGACCGATCCGACCGATGACCTGTCGGTGTGGCTCGACCAGCACCCATCGGTGGTGTACGTGGGGCTCGGCACCATCGCCGTGCTGTCCGACTCACAACTGGCCGCCCTGGCAAACGCTCTGTCCCAGCTCGACCCCGAGCACCAAGTGCTGTGGAAACTGCCGGCCGACCAGCAAGCCCGGCTACCCAAACCGTTGCCCGCGCACATACAGGTGCGCGAGTGGGTCCCGTCCCAGCTGGACGTGCTCGCCCATCCACATGTGCGGGCCTTCGTCACTCACGGCGGGGGCAACGGGTTCCACGAGGGCATCTACTTCGGCAAGCCGCTGCTGGTGATGCCGTTCTGGATGGACTGCTACGACCTCGCCACCCGCGCGGTGGACGCGGGCGTCGGCCTCACTCTGGACCGCCCCCATCATCTCGACGCCGATGAGCTGGCGGCCAAACTGCACCGTCTGCTGTCTGACGACGGCTTCGCCCAGCGCAGCGCCCGCTGGGGCATGCTCCTGCACGAGGCAGGCGGGGTGCACCGGGCCGCCGATCTCATCCTCGCCCAATCGTGACGGCACCGGCCTGTAAGTCCTGGCTCTGTCGGGGATCTTGGTGCCGCCGAGGTCGGCTGCGCAGGCCGACGGCCACCGGGAGATCCTGGGTCTGGACGTCGCGACCGCCGAGGACGGCGCGGACTGGATCGCCTTCCTGCGCTCGCTCGTCGCCCGAGGCTACATGGGGTCCGGCGGGCCGGCTTCGGCCATGGGGTACTGCACCACCGGCTGCCACCCGGGCACCCGAGCACCCGGGCACCCGGGCACCCGGGCACCCGGACCACGATCAGGTGCAGGCGGCCGAGCAAAGCCCCGAGAGCACTGGTCGGCTGGTCTTCCCAACGGCTGGCATCCCACGGTGTACGCGCGAGGTGACGGTGAGGCAGGCGCCACCCCGCCGAGGCGAGAGCTCTGAACCAAACGAACCGGCAAGGCCAGGCGCAGCTGGGGACTGGCAGCACGAGCACTGGCACCAGACCGGCGACAATCCCCGCATACCGCTCCCCCGAGCAACTCGCTCGCGTCTTCGCGGGGTTGGAGCTGCTCGAACCGGGGCTGGTATCCGTGGCCCGGTGGCGGGCCGAGCGAGCGGACGGCCCGGCCGGCCGCCCGGGCGGGGTCGCGGGCGGCCCCGGGGCCCGACTCGGGGATGAGCCGTGGGACGTGGACTGCTTCGGCGGCGTCGGGCTCAAGCCGTAGGCGGCGCCGTGGGCAACCTCGTACGTACCCGGGTCTCAGCTCCCCGCTCCGCCGCCACCCGCGAGCGCCTCCGCCGCCACCTTGAGGTCCGACACCAGCCCCGCGTACGCGCCCTCGCGGTCGTCGGCACGCAGGACGGCCGACGGGTGGAGCGTGGCGACGACGTACGGCCGCTCGTCCCGGTCCCCGCCGTCACCCTCGTCGCCCGGCAGCGGCAGCAGGGCGCCCCGGTCCTTGGTGACCCGGAAGGAGCTGCCCAGCAGTGCCCTGCCGGCGGTCGCGCCGAGTGCCACCACGATCTCGGGGTGCACCAGGCGCAGTTCCGCGCTCAGCCAGGGATGGCATGCGGCGACCTCCCGCAGTTCGGGCGCCTTGTGGATGCGGCGCTTGCCACCGCCCGGCGGCCGTACGAACTTGAAGTGCTTGACCGCGTTGGTCACGTACGCCGAGTCCATGTCGATCCCGGCCTCCTCGGCGGCCCGCCGCAGCAGCCGCCCCGCGGGGCCGACGAAGGGCTCGCCCTGCCGGTCCTCCTGGTCGCCGGGCTGCTCCCCCACGAGGAGGATCCTCGCGGACTCCGGGCCGGCGCCGAAGACCGTCTGCGTGGCGTCCTCGTACAGCGGGCAGCCGCGGCAGTCGGCCGCCGCGCGCCGGTGTGCCGCGAGCCCGCCACGGCTCGGCAGGAACGGTCCCGCGTCATAGGCCCGTCCGGGCTCGCGCGAGGCACTGGGGGCTTCCCTGGCGCTTTTGGCGCGGCTGCCGCTTCCGGACCGCCTGACGGTCGTCGCAGACCGCGATTCTCCGCTCGCAGAGCGCGCGTCTGTGCCCGAGGACCGTGTGTCTCCGCTCGCAGACCGTGACCGCGCATCGCGCTGGGGTCGGCTGGGGCTCATCCGGGTCGCCTCCTTCACCGGAGCGGGTGGTCGGGGCCCCATCCGGGTACCCCGCCCGACGCCGGTCCACCCCACCCGGCACCGTACGCGCCAGCCTCTGTCCACCCCGGCCCCGCACTCCGGCGGACACCGGCATCCGCCCAGGTCAAACATCCGCCAGCGCCGCGAGGACGTCGTCGTCCGTGAGCTGGTCGAAGTGCTCGTACCAGAGGCCGACCGCACGGAAGTCGGGCGGGCTGCGCAGGCAGAGCACCACGTCCGCCTCGCCGCGCAGCAGTTCCACGGACTCGGGGGCGCCGACGGGCACGGCGAGGATCAGGCGGGCGGGGTGTGCCCGGCGGACGGCGCGCAGCGCGGCGCGGGCCGTGGCGCCGGTGGCCAGTCCGTCGTCGACGACGATCGCGGTGCGGCCGCGCAGGTCGAGGGCGGGACGACCGCCCCGGTACCGGCGCTCGCGGCGGTGCAGTTCCTCCCGCTCCCGTGCGACCACGGGCGCGAGGTCGGCCTCCGTGAGCCCCAGTCGGACGAGGGACGACCGGTCGAACAGAGGTGGGTCGTCCCCGACGAGGGCGCCAACCCCCAGTTCCTCCTGGAAGGGCGCGCCGATCTTGCGGGCCACGAGCACGTCGAGCGGCGCGCCGAGCTCCCGTGCGACCTCCCGGGCCACGGGGACGCCGCCGCGCGGCAGGGCGAGGACGACCGGATCGGGCAGCTCGCCCTTCTCCCCCGGCAGGCGCAGGCGCGCGGCCAGCTCCCGCCCGGCGTGCACACGGTCACGGAAACGGGTCGCCGCCGGGGCGCCACCGCTGCTCGGACGCGCATTCATGGCTTCCCTCCCTTCCAGTGTCCCCGCGCACGGCCGAGCCGTCCACGCCGAGCGTGTCCGAAACCGTTCACCAAACTTGGGTCATTCGTTTTCTTGAACTATTCGTGTTTGGGGCGCTAGGTTGGGCGTCATGACCGAGCCCCAGACTCCGACCGCCGCCGACGAGCTGCGCGGTGCAGGCCTGCGGGTGACGGCCGCGCGGGTCGCTCTGCTGGAGACCGTCCGGGACGGCGACCACCTCGGCGCCGAGGCGATCGCTTCCGGCGTCCGCGATCGCGTCGGCCACATATCCGTCCAGGCCGTGTACGACGCGCTCAACGCACTCACCGAAGCGGGCCTCGTACGCCGCCTCGAACCCCCCGGCAGCCCGGCCCTGTACGAGGGCCGCGTCGGGGACAACCACCACCACCTCGTGTGCCGGTCGTGCGCCACCGTGGTCGACGTCGACTGCGCTGTGGGACACGCCCCGTGTCTGACGGCGTCCGACGACCGCGGCTTCGCGATCGACGAGGCCGAGGTCATCTACTGGGGCCTGTGCCCACAGTGCTCCGAAGCCAGAGCCAGCAGTTCAGCACCGTGATCCACCAGTTCCGGAAGGACTCCCATGACTGAGAACCACGACGCGATCGTCACGGACCAGAAGGCCGAGGCGACAGGCGGCTGCCCGGTCGCTCACGGGCGGGCCGCGCACCCCACCCAGGGTGGCGGGAACCGTCAGTGGTGGCCGGAGCGGCTCAACCTGAAGATCCTTGCCAAGAACCCCGCCGTCGCGAACCCCCTCGGCGAGGAGTTCGACTACGCAGAGGCGTTCAAGAACCTCGACCTGGCCGCCGTGAAACGCGACATCGCCGAGGTACTGACCACCTCGCAGGACTGGTGGCCGGCCGACTTCGGCAACTACGGCCCGCTCATGATCCGTATGGCCTGGCACAGCGCCGGCACCTACCGCATCAGTGACGGCCGCGGCGGCGCCGGCGCCGGTCAGCAGCGCTTCGCGCCGCTGAACAGCTGGCCGGACAACGCCAACCTGGACAAGGCCCGCCGTCTGCTGTGGCCGGTCAAGAAGAAGTACGGCCAGTCCATCTCCTGGGCCGACCTCATGATCCTCACCGGCAATGTCGCGCTTGAGCAGATGGGCTTCGAGACCTTCGGCTTCGCCGGCGGCCGCGAGGACGTCTGGGAGGCCGAGGAGGACGTGTACTGGGGTCCCGAGACCACCTGGCTCGACGACCAGCGCTACTCCGGCGACCGTGAGCTGGAGAACCCGCTCGGCGCCGTCCAGATGGGTCTGATCTACGTCAACCCCGAGGGCCCCAACGGCAACCCGGACCCGCTCGCCGCGGCCCGCGACATCCGTGAGACGTTCCGCCGCATGGCGATGGACGACGAGGAGACCGTCGCCCTCATCGCCGGTGGCCACACCTTCGGCAAGACCCACGGCGCCGGCCCCGCGGACAACGTCGGCGCCGACCCCGAGGCCGCCTCGCTGGAGGAGCAGGGCCTGGGCTGGAAGTCGACCTACGGCACCGGCAAGGGCGGCGACACCATCACCTCCGGTCTCGAGGTGACCTGGACCGCCACGCCGACCCAGTGGAGCAACGGCTTCTTCAGGAACCTCTTCGAGTACGAGTACGAGCTGACGGAGTCCCCGGCCGGCGCCAAGCAGTGGGTGGCCAAGAACGCCGAGGCGATCATCCCGGACGCCCACGACCCGTCGAAGAAGCACCTCCCGACCATGCTCACCACCGACCTGTCGCTGCGTTTCGACCCGGTCTACGAGCAGATCTCCCGCCGCTTCTACGAGAACCCGGACCAGTTCGCGGACGCTTTCGCCCGCGCCTGGTACAAGCTGACCCACCGTGACATGGGCCCGAAGTCGCTGTACCTCGGCCCGGAGGTCCCGGAGGAGACGCTGCTCTGGCAGGACCCGCTGCCTCAGGCCGAGGGCGAGGCCATCGACGCCGCCGACGTCGCGGCGCTCAAGGCCAAGCTGCTCGACTCGGGCCTGACCGTGTCCCAGCTGGTGTCCACCGCGTGGGCGTCGGCCTCCACCTTCCGCGGCAGCGACAAGCGCGGCGGCGCCAACGGCGCCCGTATCCGCCTCGAGCCGCAGCGCGGCTGGGAGGTCAACAACCCGGACGAGCTGCGTCACGTCCTGAGCGTCCTCGAGGGCGTCCAGGCCGGGTTCAACACCGGCGCGAAGAAGGTCTCCCTGGCCGACCTGATCATCCTCGGTGGTGCCGCCGCCGTGGAGAAGGCCGCCCAGGACGCCGGCTTCGACGTGGAGGTCCCCTTCACGCCGGGCCGGGTGGACGCGACGGAGGAGCACACCGACGTCGAGTCGTTCGCCGCGCTGGAGCCGACCTCCGACGGCTTCCGCAACTACCTCGGCAAGGGCAACCGCCTCCCCGCCGAGTACCTGCTGCTCGACCGGGCGAACCTGCTGACCCTGAGCGCCCCCGAGATGACGGCCCTCGTCGGTGGTCTGCGCGTCCTGGGCGCCAACACCGGTGGGTCCACGCACGGTGTCTTCACCGAGACCCCGGGCAAGCTGACCAACGACTTCTTCGTCAACCTGCTCGACCTGGGCACGACCTGGAAGTCGACCTCCGAGGACCAGACCCTCTTCGAGGGCCGTGACGCGGCCACCGGCGAGGTCAAGTGGACCGGCACCCGTGCCGACCTCGTCTTCGGCTCGAACTCCGAGCTCCGTGCCCTCGCCGAGGTCTACGCGAGCGACGACGCCAAGGAGAAGTTCGTCAACGACTTCGTCGCGGCGTGGGTCAAGGTCTCCAACCTGGACCGGTTCGACCTCGTCTGATCCCAGCGGGATCCGAATCCCGAGTGACGTGAGTCGGAACTGACCCGACCCCGTCCGACCCCGGCGTCCGGGCCGGCCCCCACGGGCCGGCCCGGACGTCCGTGTGCGGGAGCGTCCCGCGGCGCAACAGGTCAGCCGAGTCATCCGGTGGCTTATCCGCCGGGGCTCGGGGGTACCCGGCGGTGATCAGTCGCCGGGAGGCAGAGATGGAGTCATCGCTCGGCCGAGTCGAACGACCCTGGGGAGAGCGGACCCCGTACGGCCGTGCCGAGCAGTGGCCCACCCGCGTGGACAGCTGCCTCGCCGACGGCGTACGACCCGAGACGGTGGCGCGGTGGGTGCAGACGGCGTCGCTGCTGGACTCCGGGGGCGACGCCATGGACATCGCCGTCCTCGACGACCGGATCGTCGGGGTACGGGGCAGGGCCGCCGACCGGGTCAACCGCGGCCGGCTGGAACCCAAGGACCTCTTCGGCTGGCAGGCGAACGCCTCGCCGGACCGGCTGACCAGGCCCCTGGTCCGGGAGGCCGGGAAACTCGTCGAGACCGACTGGGCGACGGCGATGGACCGGCTGGTGAACCGCTCACGGCGGCTGCTCGACACGCACGGGCCCGGCTCCGTCGGGTTCTACACCACCGGCCAGCTGTTCCTGGAGGAGTACTACACGCTCGCGGTGCTCGCCCGGGCCGGCATCGGCACCAACCACCTCGACGGAAACACCCGGCTGTGCACGTCCACGGCGGCCGAGTCCCTGAAGCAGTCCTTCGGCTGCGACGGCCAGCCGGGCACCTTCGACGACTTCGACCACGCCGATGTGATCGCCCTGTACGGCCACGACATCGCCGCCACCCAGCCCGTGCAGTGGATGCGGATTCTGGACCGCCTGGCCGGTTCCGACCCGCCACGGCTGGTGTGCGTCGACCCCCGGCGCACCGAGGTGGCCCGGCACGCGACCGTGCACCTCGCGCCACGCCTCGGCACCAATGTGGCGCTGCTGAACGCGTTGCTGCACGAGACGATCCGGTGCGACCGCGTCGACCGTGACTTCATCGAGGCCCGTACGGTCGGCTTCGAGGAGCTGGCCGAGCGGGTCGCGGACTGCACCCCCGTGTGGGCGGCCGGCATCTGCGACGTGCCCGCGGCGCGGATCGGTGAGGCGGCCGAGGTGCTCGGCGGCGCCGAACGGCTGCTGTCGACCGTGCTCCAGGGGGTGTACCAGTCGCACCAGGCGACGGCCGCCGCCGTGCAGATCAACAACCTTCAGCTGATCCGGGGCATGATCGGCCGGCCGGGCGCCGGGGTACTCCAGATGAACGGGCAGCCCACCGCCCAGAACACCCGCGAGTGCGGAGCCGACGGCGACCTCCCGGGCTTCCGCAACTGGCAGAACGACGAGCATGTGGCCGACCTCGCGCGGGTGTGGAACGTCGAGCCGGAGACCATCCCGCACTACGCGCCGCCCACCCACGCCATGCAGATCTTCCGCCACGCCGAGCAGGGCTCGATCCGCATGCTGTGGATCAGCGGCACCAATCCGGCCGTCTCCCTGCCCGAGCTGGCCCGTATCCGCTCCATCCTGGCGCGGGAGGAGCTGTTCGTCGTCGTCCAGGATCTGTTCCTCACGGAGACCGCCCAGCTGGCCGACGTGGTGCTGCCGGCGGCGACCTGGGGCGAGAAGACGGGCACGTTCACCAACGCCGACCGCACCGTGCACCTGTCCGACAAGGCGGTCGAGCCACCCGGCGAGGCCAGGCCCGATCTGGAGATCTTCCTCGACTACGCGGCCCGGATGGACTTCCGCGACAAGGACGGCGGGCCACTGATCACCTGGCACGACCCCGAGTCGGCGTTCGAGGCGTGGAAACGGTGCAGCGCGGGCCGCCCGTGCGACTACACCGGACTGTCCTACGACCGGCTGCGCGGCGGCAGCGGCATCCAGTGGCCCTGCGACGAGCGGAACCCCCGGGGCACACCACGGCTCTACGGCGACGGCTTCGACTGGGCGCACCCGGATGTCTGCGAGTCCTACGGCAAGGACCTGGTCACGGGCGCCACCGCCGACGTCGTGGAGTACCGCTCGCTGAACCCGGACGGCAAGGCCGTGCTCAAGGCCGCCGAGTACGTGGCCCCGCACGAGGCACCCGACCAGGAGTACCCGTTCCAGCTCACCACGGGCCGCACGCTGTACCACTTCCACACCCGTACCAAGACGGGCCGGACGCCTCAGCTGAACGCCGCGGCGCCCGAGGTGTGGGTGGAGATCGCGGCCGAGGACGCGGGGCGGCTCGGGCTCGGGGAGGGCGACCCGGTCGAGGTCTCCACCCCGCGCGGCAGCCTCCAGGCGCGGCTGCGGCTGTCGGACATGCGGCCCGGTGTGCTGTTCGTGCCCTTCCACTACGGCTACTGGGACACGCCCTCGGGGTCGGGGCCCAGCGAGAAGACCCCGCCGCGCGCGGCGAACGAGACGACGATCACGGACTGGGATCCGGCGTCCAAGCAGCCGCTGTTCAAGACGGCCGCCGCCGCGCTGACCGCCCTCGACCGTGAGGGAGGCGCACGGTGAACGACGGCATCACCCTCGCCCTGCGCGCGCTCCACCGGGGCGAGGGAAACCTCGCCGGAGAACTCGCGCTGATCGCCGACCGGCACCGCGCCGAGCACGAGATCCGTCATGTCGCCACCGATCTCGCCGCCTGGTCCCGCGAGCACGTCCGGCGGATCGCCGCCACCGCCGCCGACCGCGATGTGGACCTCACCGGCCCACCGGAGGCGGACGACGCGTCCCACGAGGTGTTCACCCCGCACGGGAAGCGGTCGGCCATGGTCACGGCCGACGTCCTCGATCCCGGACTGCTGCTCCTGCGGGACCTGCGCGAACTCCACCTGAGCGCCACGGCGAACTCCCTGCACTGGGAGATGTTGGCCCAGGTCGCCCAGGCGGCGAAGGACCCGGCGCTGCTCTCGCTGGCCTCCGCCTGCCACCCGCGGACGTTGCGCCAGATGCGCTGGACCAACACCATGATCAAAACCATGTCTCCGCAGGTGCTGACGAGCCTGTGATCCCGTCCCCCACCGGTCCGGTGCCGCTCAGGTGTCCGGCGGGTCCTCCTCGGGCGCCCCGGCCCGGCGGCCGGTCCCGGTCTGCGCGGACCGGTCCCACTGCACGGTGGGCGCGATGACCAGCTCCTCGATCAGCGTCCGCTCGGGGAGCGAGACGCACAGCAGCACGGCGCGCGCCACGTCCTCGGGCCGCACCATGGCCGCCCGCTGCTCCGGGCTCGGTGGTACGGCGCGGGTGTCCAGGACCGGTGTGTCGACCGCTCCGGGCAGGATGCAGGTCGCCCGGACGCCGTCGTCGCGGTAGCTGTTGCGCAGGTACGCCATGAAGTTCCGCACGCCGGCCTTCGCGGCGCCGTTGGGGGCGCCGCCGAGGAGGGTGGGCCGGATCGCGGCCAGGGAGGAGATCGTGACGATCGAGCCGCCGCCGCGCTCCAGCATGTCCGGCAGGACGGCCTGGGTGAGCAGATAGACCGCGGTGAGGTTGACGCCCATGACGGCGTTCCACTCGTCCTCGCCGGTGTATCGGACGTCGACGACGCTGCCGGCGCCGCCCGCGTTGTTGACAAGGATGTCGACGGGCCCGGCCGCGTTCCTGGCCCAGGCGACGAGAGCGCGTACCTCCTCGGCGTGCTCGATGTGTGTGGGGCGGATGAAGGCCGTACCGCCGGCTCGCCCGACGACGGCGGCGACCTCGTCCAGCACATGCCGGCGCCGTCCGACGAGGACGACGGTCGCGCCCCCCTCGGCGAGCAGCAGCGCCGTCTCCCGGCCGATCCCGGTGCCCGCGCCGGTGATCAGCGCGGTCTTCCCCTCCAGAGGTCGCGCCTGCTTCCGGTCCCCGATTCCCATGAGCCTCAGCCCTCCAGCCGGGGCGCCTCGAACGCCCTTGAACTCGCCCTTGAACTCGCTTGAACTGAGCATGCCCACCGGACGGAATGCGCCGATGTTCCGATCACCTGCGGCGAGCCCACCTCCGGGCCTGGTCAGCGGGTGCGGAGATCAGGCACCGTGGAAGTCGGGGCGGTCGACGAGGCGCACTTCGACGCGGCCGCCCTCGGTCTGGGAGCGGACGGCCGCTTCGCAGATCGCGGCGACGGCGTACCCGTCCCAGGTGCCGGGTCCGGTGACCTCGCCTCGTCGGGTGGCGTCGACCCAGGCCTGTACCTCGCGGTCGTAGGCGTCCTCGAAGCGCTCCAGGTAGCCGGGGGTGACCGTGCCGCCCCAGCGTCCCGCGGCGGTGACCAGCAGGTCGTGGCCGTCGCCGATGCGCGCCGTGCCGTGCTCGCAGACGGCCTCGGCCTGAACCTGGTAGCCGTAACGGGCGTTGAGGTAGATCTCGACGTCGGAGAGTGCGCCGCCGTCGGTCTCGAGGACGACGAACTGGGGGTCGGCCAGGCCCCCGGGGGCGTTCCCGGACGGCCGGGGACGCAGCACGGTGACGGCGGTGATCTCCTGGCCGAGCAGCCAGCGGGTGATGTCCATCTCGTGGGCCACGGAGTCGTTGATGGCCATGGCGCTGGTGAAGCCGGGCGGGTTCTCGGGGTTGCGGTGCCGGTTGTGCAGCATCAGGGGCCGGCCGAGTTCCCCGCTGTCCAGCAGGGCCTTGAGCCTGACGTACTCGCGGTCGTAGCGGCGCATGAAGCCCACCTGCACCCTGCGGTGGCCGAGCCGTTGTTCCGCCTCCAGCAGGCGGAGCGCGGAGGCGGCGTCCGGAGTGAGGGGCTTCTCGCACAGGACGGGCAGGTCGTGTGCGAAGGCGGTGAGCAGGGCGGCCTCGTGGGCCGGGCCCGGTGAGGCGACGAGCACGGCGTCGACGCCCGGCAAGGCCAGCGCCTCGGCGGTGTCGGCGAAGGCCGTGCAGCCCTCGATGCCGGCGGCGATCGTCTCGGCCCGCTCGGTGTCGGGGTCGACGACGGCGGTGACATGGGCGCCGCTGGTGACCTCGGTGATCCGGCGCACATGGTCGGCGCCCATCCGGCCGGTGCCGATGACGGCGACACCGAGGGAGCTCTGCTGGGTCATTCGGGTCCTTCGCTCGACGGGAGATGACGTGGCCGTACGGCCGCGGGCCGGGCGGTGGGTCACGGCCGGGCCGGGTTGCCGGGGATCCACCCGTCGGTGGATGCCCTTCACCTCGAACCCGACGATCACATGATCGCAATATCGTTTCCGCGCCGAACGACCACCCGTTAAGCTCCCCCGGCGCGCACGGGGCGCGCACATCGGGGTGGGGGACATCGGGGTGGGGGACATGAACGACCGTCAAGGGGAGTCCGGGAAGGACACGGTGGCGTGGGGCCAGGCGATACTGGCGTTCGTCCTGTTCGGGGTGGTGGCCGGTGGCCTGTGGCTGCAGGACGCCTTCGAGGGGACGGCCACGAGTAGCGGACCGGCCACCTGCTCGACCTCGGACGACGCCTCTCCGGCATCGAAGAAGCGGGTCTCCGGGGCACAGCTGTGCACCGCGCTGAACCGCAAGGACCTCCCGAAGCTCATCGGCACACCGCTCGAGGAGGCGGTGATCGCCTCGGGCGGCGAGAGCGAGTCCCGTTGGGCCGGGGGCACCAAGACCGTCACCCCCGAGGCCAAGGTCGAACTGGAGTCCCACACCGTACAGATCTCGGCGTCCTACGACGATCTCCCGGTCGCGGAGTCGATCGGCTACCTGGGCGACGGGGCCCGGTCCAAGACGGTCCTGGGGCACCCGGCGGTGCTCTACTCGGGCCAGACCATCGCCATCTCCTTCCGCCTCGACGGCGGCGACGCGAAGTCGGGCCCCGGCGGTGTCGCCCGCCATCTGCTGGTGGCGGGCGACCTCAAGGACAAGGGTGACTCCTATGACCTGGTCATCTGGCGCGAGGACCTGCTGCCGCCGGACGACGCGGCACTGTTCCGCATCGCCGAGAAGGTGCTTCCGACGATCCCGGGCTGGAAGTCCGGCTAGGGGGGTGTTGTAAAAGTCCAGTGCGGTGCCCGCGGTGTCCGGTGCGTGGCCTCGGCGTGCCGGACGAAGGCCCTCGTAACGGCGCTACGTGGGTCTTTGGCCGGTGCGGCGAGGGTGCGTGCCGGGCGCCGTGGGTGCTGTGCGGGACTTTCACAACACCCCCCTGGGCGGGGGCGGTTCACCGGCGCCTGCGCGCTCCCGCCAGTGCCCCGACTGGGCAGCGTTCGTCCCGTCGCGACGTCCGGCATGCTCCCCCACTGCCCTGACGGCGTGGGAGGTACCCCCACTCGCCGCACCGGGTGCACGCCCGAGTACGTCCCGTACGAGGGCTTGCACCCGGCACTCCCCCAGCTCGTCGAGCGGGGGGGCATCTCCGCTCCCGGCACAGGACGACCGTCCCTGACCGTCAGGCGAGGGTCACCTCGACCGGCAGCTTCTTGATGCCGTTGACGAAGTTGGACCGCACGCGCGGGACATCACCGGCGAGCCGGATGTCCGCGAGCCTCGGGATCAGCTCCTCGAACATGATGCGGATCTCGGTGCGCGCCAGCAGATTGCCCAGGCACAGGTGGGGGCTGCCCTTGCCGAAGGTGACGTGGTCGTTGTTCTGCCGGGCCACGTCGAAGTCGTACGGGTTGCCGAAGACCTCCTCGTCACGGTTGCCGGAGGCGAACCACATGACGACCTTGTCGCCCTCCTTGATGTGCTTGCCGCCCAGTTCCACGTCCCGGGTCGCGGTGCGGCGGAAGTGGTAGACGGGCGACGCCCAGCGCAGGAACTCCTCGACCGCGACCGGGATCAGGGACGGGTCCTCCTGGAGGCGGGCGAGCTGCTCGGGGTGCTGGAGCAGGGCCAGCATGGAGTGGGAGATGGTGTGGCGGGTGGTCTCGTTGCCGGCCACGACCAGCAGCAGGAAGTAGTTGTCGAAGTCCTGCGCGGAGAGCGGCACCCCGTCGCGCGGGGTCGTGTTGACCAGGCGTGAGACCAGGTCGGTACCGTCCCCGCCGCGCCGCTGCCGGGCCAGTTCACGGCCGTACTCGAAGACCTCCACCGAGGCGGGCGAGCGGAACGGCAGGTGCCGGTACTTCTCGCTCTCCTCGCTGTGCAGCAGGACGTCCGCGTAGTCGGGGTCGGTGTTGCCGATGATGCGGTTGCCCCAGTCGATGAGCTTCTGGTTGTCCTCCGGCGGCACGTCCAGCAGCCGGGCGAGGACGTTGATGGGGAAGTCGGCGGAGACGTCGGCGACGAAGTCGAAGGTGCCCTTCGCCAGGGCCGCGTCCAGCGTGGTGGCGGTCAGACCGCGCAGGAAGTCGGTGTAGCCGTTGATCACGCTCGCGCCGAACTGCCGTTGGATCACGCTGCGCAGTGCCCGGTGGCGTACGCCGTCCATCTCCAGGATGGAGGCCCGGGTCTTGATCTGGTCGTCGTCGACCTCCTCCAGGTTGACGAACCGCATCGAGGTGAAGGTCTCGGCGTCCCGGTCGACGCGGGCGATGTCGGCGTGCCGCGTGATCGCCCAGAAGCCGGAGTTGGGGGCCTGCTCGGGCTGCCAGTGCACCGGGTCCTCGTGGCGCAGGGTGTGGAACATGCGCCAGGGGGTGATGCCGTCGGTGAAGTTGTCGAGGTCGGCGAGGTCCACGTCGGCCAGCGGCAGGGGCTCCTGCATGGCCTCGCGGACGGTGGGGAGGTGGGCGGAAGTGGTCATGTTCTTGGTTCTCCTGGACGTCACAGGTGGTAGGCGTACTCGGTGAACTCCCAGTCGGTGACGTGCCGGTGGAAGCGTTCGACCTCGTTCCGCTTGTAGCCGAGGTAGGAGGTGGTGAAGTCCTTGCCGAGCACCTCGGTGAGGGCGGTGTCCGCCTCCAGCGCGTCGAGGGCGTCGGACAGACTCATGGGCAGGACGGCCGACCGGGCGGTGTCGTAGCCGTAGCCCTCCAGCGGGGCGGGGGGCTCCTCGCCCGCCCGGACCCCGAGGAGGGCGGCCGCGATGGTGCCGGCGATCAGCAGGTACGGGTTGGCGCTGGCGTCGCCGAGCCGCAGTTCGAGCCGGGCGCCGGAGCCGCGCTCGGGCGGGATGCGGACCATGGCGCTGCGGTTGTCGAGCCCCCAGTCGATCAGCCAGGGCGCCAGGGTGTCGGGGCCGAAGCGCTTGTAGGAGTTGACCGTGGGGTTGGCCAGGGCCGCGAGGGCGGGGGCGTGGGCAAGAACGCCGGCGATGGCGTGCCGGGCGGTGGCGGAGAGGCCGTGGGCGCCGGACGGATCGCCGAAGGCGTTCTTCCCGTGCTCGTCGTCGCAGGACATGTGGAGGTGGAAGCCGGAGCCGCCCGCGTCGTTGAACGGCTTGGCCATGAAGGTCGCGAGCCGGCCCTCCCTGCGGGCGAGTTCCTTGACGGCGGCCTTGAAGCGGAAGGACCGGTCGGCGGCCGACAGCGCCCCGGAGTGGTCGAGGTTGATCTCGAACTGTCCGCCGTCGAACTCGTGGTTGCCGTTGGTGGCCCCGATCCGCAGGTCGCGGAGGTGGCGCAGGGTGCGCAACAGATGGTTGTCGGGGTCGGCGCGCAGGCCCGCGGTGTAGACGACTCCGGCGGCGCCCGAGTAGCGCTTCCAGCCGCTCGGGGACGCCGGGTCCTCGTCGCACAGGAAGTACTCCAGCTCGGGTCCGACGATCGGGGTCAGACCCTGTTCGGCGCAGCGGGCGAGCACGGTGCGCAGCAGGTCGCGGGGGGACTCGGGCGCGGGTGACCCGGTGGCCGGGTCGACGGTCTCCCCGAGACAGACGGCCACGCCCGGTTCCCAGGGCAGGGGAACCAGGGTGTCGAGGTCCGGTCGCACATGGATGTCGGGCAGTCCCGCGTCGAGGCCTCCGGGCACCGGGACGACGTCCCCCTGGGGCGAGGTGTGGTAGACGGCGCGGCAGAAGGTGAGTCCGTGTGCGCAGGCCGCGGGGAGGCTGTCGAGCAGAACGTCCCGGGCGCGGTCGGTGCCGATGAGATCGGGATAGGTCACGCGGACCACGTCGATGCCCTCGGCGGCGAGCCGCTCCTGGTACTGACGGGCGTCCGGTGTTGGGGATGCGCTCACCGTTGTCTCCTCGGCGGCCGGTAAATGATTTGAGCCCAAACGATATGAACGGCCCCCCCACCCCGCAAGGGGTCGAGGACAAAAAATTATCCACCTGGACAGGTATTGACCAGGGGTGCGCAGCTTCCTATGTTGTTTGGAGTCAAATGACCCGAGGAGGACCGGCCATGAAGGTCGTCGTCGACATGAACAAGTGCCAGGACCACGGCCAGTGCGTTTTCGCCGCCCCCGAGGTCTTCCAGCTGGACGCGAACGGGCGGCTCGCCTACGTCAGCGACCCCGACGACGCGTTGCTCGACGAGGTCGAGGAAGCCGCCGACGTCTGTCCGCTCCAGGCCATCCGGATCGAGGCCTGACCATGGCTTCCACCAGCGCACGCGTCGTCGTCGCCGGCGCCTCCATGGCCGGTCTGCGCGCCGCCGAGCAACTGCGCGCGGCCGGCTTCACCGGGGCGATCACGCTCGTCGGAGACGAGCCCCACATGCCCTACAACCGGCCGCCGCTCTCCAAGGAGGTGCTGGCAGGCAAGGCGCCCTTCGAGTCCCTCGCCTTCCGTCCGCGCGCGAGCGTGGCCGACGCCGAGTGGCGCCTCGGCACCAAGGTCGTGGCGTCCCGCCTCACCGAACGGACCGTGGTCCTCGACGACGGCTCGGAGCTGTCGTACGACGGGCTGGTGGTCGCCACCGGGATGCGGCCCCGGCGGCTGCGCTGCCCCGGCCCCCTCGCCGGCCGTCACACGGTCCGCACCCTCGCCGACGCGCAGGGCCTGCGGGCGGAGCTCACCCGGCCCGGTGCCCGGCTGGTCGTCGTCGGCGCCGGGTTCATCGGCTGCGAGGTGGCGGCCACCGCCGTGGGCCTCGGTGTCACCGAGGTGACCGTCGTCGATCCACTGCCGCTGCCCATGGTCGGCCCGCTCGGCGAACTGCTCGGCCGCGCGCTGCTCGCCCGGCACGAGGAGCGCGGGGTGCGCTTCGCCCTCGGCACCGGGGTCGCCGGCTTCGAGGGCGAGGACCGCGTGACCGGCGTGGTGCTCGACGACGGAACCGTGCTGCCCGCCGATGTGGTGGTGGAGTCGGTCGGCTCCCTGGCGAACACCGAGTGGCTGGACGGCAACGGCCTCGACCTGACCGACGGGGTGCTCACCGACGGGCAGCTACGGGTCGGCGGACGTCCGGACGTGGTCGCGGTGGGGGACGTGGCGCGTTTCCCCAACGCCCGCTACGACGGCGTACCGCGCCGGGTCGAGCACTGGTGCATCCCCACGGACACCGCCAAGCACGCGGCCAAGGTGCTCACCGGCGCCGAGCCGGCGCCCTTCGCTCCGCTGCCCACCTTCTGGAGCGACCAGCACGACTTCCGGCTCCAGTCCTTCGGTGCCCCTGTCCTCGGCAAGGACGACGTACGGGTCCTGGACGGCGACCCGGCCGACGACGTCCTGGTCGGCTACCACCACGACGACCGGCTGGTCGGAGTCGTGGCGCTCGGCGGGCCGGCCATCGCCTCCGCCGCCGCCCGCCACCGCGCCGAACTGCTCAAGCAGCCCGCCCTCACCGCGTAAGGAACCGCCTGACCATGACCACCGTCCGTGGATTCTTCCACCCCAAGACGGCGACGGGCTCCTCGTCGCTGATCCCGTCCTCGCCCTGGCGTTACTCGGGCGACCTGCTCACCGTCGAGTACCGCACGGATCCCGCGCGGGTGCGCGAACTGCTGCCCGCACCGCTGGAACCGGCCGACGAGGACCCCGGCGCGGTGGCACTGATCTGGGCCGACTGGCAGTCGTGCTCGGCGTCCGGCGCGGAGCTGCTCGACCCGGTGCTCTCCCAGTACAAGGAGGCCTTCGCGGTCGTCCGGTGCAAGTACCGGGGGCGGACGTACTCGCGGTGCGTGTACATCTGGGTCGACAAGGATTTCGCGATCGCCCGCGGGCTCCACCAGGGCTACCCGAAGAAGCTCGGGTCCATCCACCAGACGCGGCCCCACCCGTACGGGCCCGCTCCGCGGATCGAGGCGGGGGCCCGCTTCGGGGCGACGCTCGCCGCGGCGGACCGGAGGTTGGCGCAGACGGTGGTGACGTTGCGGGAGCCCTCGGAGACGAACGGATTCGTCAACGGCCATCCCATGGCCCACCACCGGTGGCTGCCGTCGATCGAGAAGGGGAAGGGCCTGGCGCTGGACGAGCTGATCGAGTCCGGCGCGGCCTCCTTCGAGGGCGGGCAGCCGTGGGTCGGTGACGCGGAGCTGGAGCTGTTCGAGGCGCCGACGGAGGAGTTGGCGCGGCTGACGGTGGAGGAGCCGATCGCCGCGTACTACCGCCAGGTCGGCGTGGTGTGGGACGGGGGGCGGCTGCTGGAGTCCGGGACGTCGGGAGCCGTCGCCGAGTGAGGACGGCGGGCCGCCCCGGGTGGTTCGAGCTGGTCGCGCCCCCGCGGCGGAGCCGCTTGTCGATACGTCCCGCGCCTCTGGGGCCGACGCACTTCCCCTTCGCTGAAAAGGACACCCCTTCTCATGTCTGACAAGATCATCGTCGGCGGAGTCTCCGTCGACACCCGGCACTGGATCGGCGGCTCGCGGGTCGCCTCCACCGACACCTTCACCGACCACTCCCCCATCGACGGCGCCGTGCTCGGCGAGATCGCTCGTGGTGGGCCCGCCGAGGCCGCCGCCGCCGTCGCCGCCGCGAAGGCGGCCTTCCCCGCCTGGGCCGCCACCTCACGGACCGAACGGGCGCGCATCCTGCACGCCATCGCCGACGGCGTGGAGAAGCGCCTCGAAGAGCTCGCGGTCGTCGAGACCACCGACAACGGAGCCCTGCTGCGGTCGCACCGGCGCGGGGTGATGCCGCGGGTGGCGCACAACTTCCGGTTCTTCGCGGACTGGCTGCTTCAGCTGGAGCACGAGGACTTCGAGACGCGAGGGCACACGAACCACGTGTCGTGGGACCCGGCGGGCCCCTGTGTGCTGATCACGCCCTGGAACGCCCCGCTGATGCTCGCCACGTGGAAGGTCGCCCCGGCGCTCGCCGCCGGCGACACGGTGGTGCTGAAGCCCGCCGAGTGGTCGCCGCTGACGGCCTCCCTGCTCGCCGACATCGCCGCCGAGGCGGGGCTGCCGGCCGGGGTGCTGAACGTCGTGCAGGGCTACGGCGCCGAGATCGGCGACGCCCTCACCTCGCACCCGGACGTGCGCCGGATCAGCTTCACCGGATCGGTGCCCACGGCCAGGCGCATAGCCGAGTCGGCCGCCGCCAACCTGACCCCGCTCAGCCTCGAACTCGGCGGCAAGTCACCGCTGCTGGTGTTCGCGGACGCCGACCTGGACCTCGCCGTCGACCTCGCGGTGGAGCAGTACGACAACGCCGGGCAGGTGTGTCTGGCCGCGACCCGCATCCTCGTCGAGGAGTCGGTCGCCGAAGAGTTCACGCGGCGGTTCACCGAGAAGGCCGCCGGACTTCGGCAGGGCGATCCGCGGGACGAGGGCACCGACCTCGGGCCCAACATCCACCCCCGGCAGCTGGAGAAGATCGACGGCTTCGTCCGGCGGGCGCTCGCGGCCGGGGCGCGGGCCGTCATCGGCGGGCACCGGCTGGAGGGGCAGTACTACGCGCCGACCCTGCTCACCGATGTCGCCCAGGACTCGGAGATCGTGCAGGAGGAGGTCTTCGGGCCGGTCCTGACGCTCCAGACCTTCGCCGACGAGGACGAGGCCGTCCGGCTCGCCAACGACACCCGCTTCGGGCTGGCCGCCACCCTCGCCACAGGCGACCGGGCACGCGCCGAGCGGGTCACCGCTCGGCTCGTCGCGGGCACGGTCTGGGTCAACTGCTTCTTCGTACGCGACCTCCAGGCGCCCTTCGGCGGCTCCCGCCAGTCCGGTGTGGGCCGCGAGGGCGGCACCTGGAGCTTCGACTTCTACTGCGACGTCAAGAACACCGTGACCGCACCGAACGGATGGACGAACCATGGGTGAGATCGTCGGGGCGGGCCTTCTCGCCCACGTCCCCACCATCGTGCTGCCGAAGGAGGACCGGCTGGAGCTCAACGAGGGCAAGGAAATCACCCTCGTCACCGGTCTCCAGCAACTCCGCCAGGACGTCTTCGAGCGGGACGACTACGACACCGTCGTGGTCCTCGACTCGCACTGGGCGACCACGGTCGAGTTCGTGGTCACCGCGCAGCAGCGGCGGGCCGGGCTCTTCACCTCCGAGGAACTGCCACGCGGTATGTGCCGGATGCCGTACGACTTCCCCGGCGACCCCGAACTCGCCCGCAACATCGAGAAGTTCGCGGACAAGCACGGCACCTGGATCACCGCGATCGAGGACGAGTACCTGCCGATCTACTACGCCACCATCAATCTGTGGAAGTTCCTCGGCGAGGGGCTGCCGGACAAGCGGTGGGTGACCATCGGGGTCTGCCAGACCGGCGACATGGAGGACCATCTGCGGCTGGGGCGGGCGCTCGCCGACGGCATCGCGGCCACACCGGGCCGCCGGGTGCTGCTGATCGCCTCGGGCGCCCTCTCGCACACCTTCTGGCCGTTGCGCGAACTGCGCGACCACGAGGCCAGCGACCCGGTGCACATCTTCACGCCGGAAGCCCGCGCGGCCGACTACGAGCGGATCGCCTGGTTCAAGGAGGGACGCCACGACCGGGTCCTCGACACCATGGACGAGTTCTGGAAGTACAAGCCGGAGGCGAAGTTCTTCCACTACCTGATGATGGCCGGCGCCCTCGGCGAGCGGGCGTGCGTGGCCAGGGCCCGGCAGTACGGCGAGTACGAGAACTCCGTCGGCACCGGTCAGGTCCACCTCTGGTTCGACCGGCCCGCCGACGGCTGGACCGCATCCCACAGCCCCGCACAGGAGTCCGCCCATGCCTGAGTACCGCCGCATCCTGCTCGACGGCGCCGCCGTCCAGGTCACCGTCGACGGTGACGAACTGGTCGCCGGGGACGGCCGCCGCGTCAAGATCGAGGACGCGCAGCATCTGCCGCCGGTCGTGCCGTCGAAGGTGATCGCCGTCCACCTCAACCACCGCAGCCGGGTCGACGAGTTCGGGATCGAACTCCCGGCCACACCCACGTACTTCCACAAGCCGACCTCGGCCCTCAACTCCCACAGGGGCGCGATCGTCCGCCCCGAGGGCTGCAAGTGGCTCAACTACGAGGGGGAGGTGGCCATCGTCATCGGGAGGACGGCGCGCAACATCTCCCCGGCCGAGGCCGGCGAGTACATCGCCGGCTACACCGTCGCCAACGACTACGGGCTGCACGACTTCCGTGACACCGACGCGGGCTCCATGCTCCGGGTGAAGGGCTCGGACACCCTCTGCCCGCTCGGTCCGGGGCTGGTCACCGACTGGGACTTCCACGGCAAGAGCCTCAGGACGTACGTCAACGGCGAGGTCGTGCAGGACGGTTCGACCGACGAGATGCAGTGGGACATGCACTACCTCGTCGCCGACATCGCCCGCACCATCACCCTGTACCCGGGCGACGTGCTGCTGTCGGGGACGCCGGCCAACTCCCGTCCCGTGAAGCCGGGTGACGTCGTCGAGGTCGAGGTGGAGGGCCTCGGACGGCTCACCAACCACATCGTCACCGGACCGACCCCGATCCGTACCGACGTGGGCGCGCAGCCCACCGAGTCCGAGGAGGTGCTGTCCACGGCGCTCGGCGGCGACTGGGAGTTCCGCGGCATCCGCCCGCCCCGGCGCTGACGCAGCCCGCGGCCCGGGGCGGCCGGAACCCTACAGGTAGGGTCACCGGCATGACCGATTCCGCCGACGAGCCCAAGGGCCGGAAGCCACGCAAGCGCCTGCACTACGGCGAGGGGCGGGAAGCCCTGCTGAACGCCGCCGTAAGGGTGGTGGCCCGCGGCGGACTGCGCAAGCTCACCTATCGGGCCGTCGCGGAGGAGGCCGGGGTCACCCACGGTCTCGTCGTGCACCACTTCGGCTCGCGCGACGCGCTGATCGAGGAGGCGCTCGCCCACACCATCCGCACGTCGTTGAGTGTGAGCGCCCTCGAACCCGGCACGGGCAGGGTCGCCGACTTCTCCACCGGTCTGTCCGAGATGGTCACGGCGGACCCCGGGAGGCAGGCGTTCCAGTACGAGCTGCTGCTGGAGTCGCGCCGCAGCCCGGAGCTGCTGCCGCAGATCCGCGCACTGTACGACGAGTACTTCGACGCCACCCGGCGCGAGCTGGGCCGGATGCTGCCGACCGGCGCGGACCAGGCGCTGACCCGCCTGGTGTTCGCCGCGCTCGACGGTCTGGTGCTGCACCAGCTCGTGCTGGGCGAGCCGGAGGTCACGGACGCCGCCCTGGAGCGGCTGCGTGCCCTGCTGCGGCTCCTCGACGCCGACGGCGACGACAGCCGCGCCGACGCCGGGGACGCCCGCGGGTAACGCCGGGGACGCCCGCGGGTAACGCTCCCACCTGCGCATTCCGAGGCCCTGGACGCGTCGCGTCCGGGGCCTCGCCATGTTCCGGGCCGGCGACCAGGGGTGTGCACCGGAGGTGTCCACCCCTTGGAAAATCTTGCCCTCAACCCCTTGCCAAACGGATAGTTCAAGCCCACGATAAGGCAACTCGTTTGACTCAAAACGAACCTCCATCCCTCCCCGTCCCGACAGGTGATCCGAATGGACAGTCAGACGGCGGTCGCCCCGCACAGCACGCAAGATCCCACCCCGGCAGGCAGGCTCAAGCCCGATTCCCTCGGCGTCCTGGGCATCCTCTTCTTCGTCCTTTCCGCCCAGGCCCCGCTGACCGGCATCGCCGGAGCCGTGCCCATCGCCGTCGTCATCGGCAACGGGGCCGGCGCCCCCGCCGCGTACGTCGCGGCGGGTGTGGTGGTGCTGCTGTTCTCCATAGGCTTCGTCGCCATGGGCCGCCACGTCGTGGACGCCGGCGCCTTCTACACGTACATCGGCAAGGGGCTCGGCCGGTCGACGGGATCCGGCAGCGCCGGGGTCGCCCTCTTCGCCTACTGCGCGATCCAGGCCGCGATGTACGGGCTGTACGGCGCGACGATGAGCGGCCTGGTCGAGCACTACTCCGACGTGCGCATCGCCTGGTGGGTCTGGGCACTGGTCACGATGGCGGTCGTCCAGGTGCTCGGCGCCGCCGGCATCGAGATGGGCGCCAAGGTGCTCGCCGTCTTCGTCCTCGCGGAGTTCAGCATCCTCACCGCCTTCGCCCTGGTGACCTTCTTCAAGGGCGGGGGCCCCGAGGGCCTCGGCTTCGCCGACAGCTTCTCGCCGGACGCGGCGCTCCAGGGCGCCCCGGGTGTGGCGCTGATGTTCGCGGTGGCGTCGATGTTCGGCTTCGAGGCCACCGCCATCTACGGCGAGGAGGCGCGGGAACCGAAGCGGACCGTCCCCAGGGCCACCTATCTGTCGGTCGCCGTCGTCACCTGCTTCTTCGCCTTCACGTCATGGATGCTGGTCTCCGCGCACGGCGCGTCCGGGGCGACGGCCGAGGCGGGCAAGGCGCTGGAGAGCGGAGACGCCACGTCCTGGGTGTTCGCCCCGATCACGGACCTGTTCGGCGCGTGGACCGGCGACGTGCTGCCGATCCTGCTGGCCACCTCGCTGTTCGCGGGCATCCTGGCGTTCCACAACTCCGCCAACCGCTACTTGTTCTCCCTGGGCCGTGAGGGTCTGCTGCCGCACGGTCTGACCGCGCTCAACGGCCGTCACTCCCCGTGGGTGGCCGGCACCGTCCAGACCGTGATCTCGGTGGCCCTCGTCGTCCCGTTCGCGCTTCTCGGCAAGGACCCGGTACTGACCCTCTTCTCCTGGTTCAGCGGGGTCGCCGTCCTCGCCATGATGCTCCTCTACTTCCTGACCTCCGTGTCCGTGGTCGTCTTCTTCCGCCGCTCGCGCGCCGACACCCGGCCCTGGAACACGCTGGTCGCCCCCGTCCTGGGCGCCCTCGGCATCGCCGGCGCGATCTGGCTGATCATCGAGAACTTCACCACGCTCATCGGCGGCGACCTCACCACCGCCGTCTGGCTCCAGCTGACCGTGCCGACCGTGCTGGTCCTCGGGCTAGTCGCGGCCCGGCTGACCCGGCGGAACCACGCCGCCGCGGGCTGACCCCGACCTCCCGCCGCGCGGCCGACGGCGGCACCACTCCCCTGGTGCCGCCGTCGGCCCACTCCCCGTCACCGATCCGCCCCGTCGGTAGCACCCCCGGCCATCGATCCGCCCCGTCGGCACGGCCCCGGCCCGCCGGTCCGGCGGGGCCATCGATCCGACCTGCAACCCACCCGATTCAGGAAGAGGAGAGCTGATGCCGGCCCTCGACCACGACGACCTCCTGCGCAGCGCCAAGGACCTGTACCTGCCCGCCCACCACCACATCGACGGTACGGACGAGCCGGGCGGGGGCACCACGTTCACGGTCGTCTCGCCCCGCAACGGACAGGTCCTCCGTGAGGTCGCCGACGCCCGGCCCGCCGAGGTCGACCTGGCCGTGGCCGCCGCGCGCCGGGCCTTCGACTCCGGCCCCTGGCCCCGCCTCGCGCCCGCCGACCGTGGCCGGATCCTCCTGCGCGTCGCCGAACTCCTCGAAGAACACCGGGAGAAGCTGGCCCTCACCATCAGCCTGGAGATGGGCAAGCCGATCACGGACGCGTACGGGACAGAGCTGCGGGCCGCGATCAACACCTTCCGCTGGTACGGGCAACTGGCCGACAAGCTCACCGACGAGTCCCCCCACACCACCCCGGACGCCCTCGCCCTGGTCACCCGGGAGCCGGCAGGTGTCGTCGGCGCCGTCGTGCCGTGGAACTTCCCGCTGACGCTGGCCAGTTGGAAGGTGGCACCGGCGCTCGCCGCCGGCTGCACGGTCGTCCTGAAGCCGTCGGAGAACTCACCCCTGTCCGCGCTGCTCCTCGGCCGGATCGCCACCGAGGCCGGACTGCCGCCGGGCGTCCTCAACGTCGTCACCGGCGACGGCCCCGTGGCCGGGCGGGCCATCGGGCTGCACCCGGACGTGGACGTGCTGGCGTTCACCGGCTCCACCGCGGTCGGCCGCCACTTCCTGCGCTACGCCGCCGACTCCAACCTCAAGCGCGTCTGGCTGGAGCTGGGCGGCAAGTCGCCGAACATCGTCCTCCCCGACGCCCCCGACCTGGAGAAGGCGGCCGCCACCGCGGCCTGGGGCATCTTCTTCAACCAGGGCGAGATGTGCACCGCCCCCTCCCGGCTTCTGGTGCACTCCTCCGTCGCCGAGCGCGTCACCGAGGCGATCGTGGCCCGCGCCCGGGACCTGCGGGTCGGCGACCCGCTGGACCCGGCGACCGAGATGGGCGCGCTGGTCGGCGAGGCCCATCTGGAGCGCGTCCTCGACCATGTCGGCACCGGCCTGGAGGAGGGCGCGCGCCTGCTGGCCGGCGGCGAGCGCACCCTGGCCGGCACCGGCGGCAGCTATCTGCGGCCCACCGTCTTCGACGGGGTGGACCCGGGCATGCGCCTGGCCCGGGAGGAGATCTTCGGCCCGGTGCTCTCCGTACTGACCTTCGACGACCTGGACGAGGCCGTGCGCCTGGCCAACGCCACCGAGTACGGCCTCGCCGCCGGACTGTGGACCTCCGACCTCTCCACCGCGCACCGGGTCTCCCGCGCCCTGCGGGCCGGCACCGTCTGGGTCAACTGCTACGAGGAGGGCGACCTCACGGTGCCCTTCGGCGGCATGAAGCAGTCGGGCAACGGCCGCGACAAGTCCGCCCACGCCATCGAGAAGTACACCGAACTGAAGACCACCTGGATCCAGCTGTGACGACGCCCGTAAGACCGCTGATCGCGATCCCCGCCCGCTTCTCCGCGACGACGTCCGCGCTCCGGTACGCCGCCGAGGTCAACGCCCGCGCCCTGGTCGAGGCGGTGTGGCGGGCCGGCGGCGAGCCGGTGAGCGTGCACCCCGCCGCCGAGGACGTGGCCGCCCGCCTCGCCCGTTTCGACGGTGTCCTGCTGCCCGGCGGCGGCGACCTCGCTCCCCACCGCTACGGCGCGACCGACACCCACGACACCGTGTACGACGTGGACGAGGTGCAGGACGCCTTCGACCTCGCGGTCGCCCGCGAGACGCTCGGCCTGGGCCTGCCGCTCCTGGCGATCTGCCGGGGCCTCCAGGTGGTCAACGTCGCCCTCGGCGGCACCCTGGAGCAGGACATGGGCGGCCCGGAGCGCGAGCACCGGCACCTCGTACACCCCGTCACCCTGCGTCCGGCGTCGGAGCCGGCCCGGGCGACGGGCGCCGAGAAGGTCGACGCGTCCTGCTACCACCACCAGCGTGTCGACCGGCTCGGCACGGGGCTCGCGGTGGCGGCCACGGCGGTGGACGGCACCGTGGAGGCGCTCGACCTGCCGGGTGCGCGAGGATGGTTCACGGCCGTCCAGTGGCATCCCGAGGACACCGCCGCCGACGACCCCGCGCAGCAGGCCCTCTTCGACGCCCTCGTCCGGGCCGCCCGGGACCGCGGCTGACCCGGCCTCAGTTCTGCGGGACGAAGGGGAGCAGTTCGTCGCCGCCCGGCTGCACCACGCCGTAGCTGCTCTCCGGGACCTTGTTCCAGGCGCCGGGCAGATCGCCCAGCGGCTCCGAGACGACGAGCCGGGTCTCGTCGGAGACCTCGCGCAGGAAGGTCAGGTCCGGGTGGAGCGACCGGAGCGTCTCCACCTGGGTGCTGTAGTAGAGCGAGCGCGAGGCGCCCTGGCTGGAGTAGCGGAAGGCCCACAGCCGCTGCCCCTCCGTGACGGCCACCGTCATCTGGAGCGGGAACTCAACACCGTGTTCGTGACCGATCCGCTCCACCAGGCCCGCCATCCGCGCGACGGCGCCCGGCGGGTCCTGCTCCAGACCGAAGGTGAGCGCCAGATAGAACATCATCTCGGAGTCCGTCGACCCCTCCATGTCGGGGAAGAGCTCCGGGTCGACGGCGAGCGCGAGGTCCCGGCGCATCCGGTGGAACTCGGCGATCGCGCCGTTGTGCATCCACATCCAGCGGCCGTGGCGGAACGGATGGCAGTTGGTCTGCTGTACCGCCGTGCCGGTGGTCGCCCGGATGTGGGCGAAGAACAGCGGGGACTGGACGTGGTCGGCGATCTCCCGCAGATTGCGGTTGCTCCACGCCGGCCCGATGTCCCGGAAGACGGCCGGTGAGCGGGTGTGCGAGGACGCGTCGTACCAGCCGACACCGAACCCGTCGCCGTTGGTCGTCTCCACACCCATCCGCGAGTGCAGGCTCTGGTCGATCAGCGAGTGCGCGGGCCGGTACAGGATGGTGTCGAGCAGTACGGGTGTTCCCGAGTAGGCAAGCCACCGGCACATGGGTCTCCGCCTTTCCTGGTGTTCTGGTGCGCCGACCGGCGCGGGTCACCCGGTTCCGCGGACCGGGTGGCCGTCGGGGCGTGCTGCCCGCGCCGGGCCGACCGACTGGCCGCGCCGAGCCGGGTGACGCGCGGCAAGTCGGCCGTCGCTCCGCCGAGCGGCGTGCCGGGACGGTCGCGAGGCACCCGGCCGCGTGGCGCTCCCGGCTCCACACGGCACAGCACCGGCGTGAGCAGCAGCACGTGCTCCCGTGGACACCGACCGGGACGGTGTCCGTGTCCGCTTCGACGATCGCCGTCCGGGCGGGTGAGCCGCACCAGGCCGCCGGAGCGGGCACCGCGCGCCCTTCCGGCCTGCGCGGTGTCGTCCACCCGCACGCACAGCAGGCCGAGCCGTCCGCAGTCCAGCCGCTCCCGGCGGCCGGGGCGGGCCGAGTCGACGGCCCGCGGACCGGGTGGTCAGCGCCTCCAGGGCCCGTCGTCCTCTCACATGCCGCTCGAGGCGAGGGAGTCCTTGCGCACCACGCACAGCGCCCAGATGACGAAGCCGGACATCGCGATCATCACGATCGACCAGGCCGGGTAGTACGGCAGCGAGAGGAAGTTCGCGACGATGATGAGCGAGGCGATCCCCACTCCGGCGACGCGTGCCCACGTGGACGTCTGGAACAGCCCGGCACTCACGATCAGGGCGACGGCACCCAGGATCAGATGGATCCAGCCCCAGCTGGTGAGGTCGAACTCGTAGACGTAGTTGCGGGTGCTGAGGAAGATGTCGTCCTCGGCGATCGCCGCGATGCCGCGCAGGACGTCGAGAACACCTGCGATGAGGAGCATGACGGCGGCGAACGCCGTCAGTCCGACGGCCCATCCCTGCTTGGCCGAGTGCGTGCCCGTGGGGCGGGTGTGGTGTGTGGTTGCCATTCTGCTGCCTCGTTTCGTGTGGACTCCGGGCGCGGTCGGCGACCGGAGGAGTGGGGGACGTGAGTCAGCGTTCCGAGGTGCCGGAGCCGCTCAGCACCAGTTCCTTGGCCCGGCGGAACTCGTCGTCGGTGATGTCACCGCGGGCGCGGATCTCGGACAGTCTGGTCAGTTCGTCGACACTGGTGGGCCTGCCACCGGAGCCGGCGGCGGTCTCACGGATGTAGCTGTCGAAGGCCTGCTGTTGGGCCCGTGCCTGCGCCACCTCGCGGCGGCCCATGTTCTTGCCACGGGCGACCACGTAGACGAACACGCCGAGGAACGGCAGGACGATGGCGAACACCAGCCAGCCCGCCTTGGCCCAGCCGTTCAGCTCGTCGTCGCGGAAGATGTCGGCGATGACCCGGAACAGCAGGACGAACCACATGATCCACAGGAAGAACACCAGCATCGTCCAGAAGGCGCTCAGCAGTGGATAGTCGTACGCGAGATAGGTCGGCCCACTCATGTCTGTCCTCCGTCCTGCCCGTGCCCGGCAGTCACGCCCGGCCTTGCCCCCTCAGCGTGCGCACGCCGGGGACCGCGCGTCCTCACCCGGGAAGGATGAAGCCGCACCGCCGGGGCGGACCGGCCGCGCATCGGCTCACTCGTGCTCCGGCGTCCGGCGGCGCGGGAGGGTGGCCGCCCGGTACCAGGCGCTCGACGCGACCACGGGGCCGAGGGCCAGGCCGGACACCGCGACCAGGAAGACCGCGATCAGCCAGGACATGAACGTGAAGACCGGTCCGAGCGGGCCGAACTCCTCCAGGCTGCGCTGCATGGCAGCGGGCATGAACAGGCGGGCCGTCCAGCTCAGCACCACCGTGCCCGTTCCCGCCAGCACGGCTCCGGGGAGCAGCGCACGCCAGCCGACCCGTCCGCCCAGCAGCAGGTGCTGGGACCACCACCACAGCAGCGGCGCCGACAGCACGGACAGCACCAGCCCCGTCACCGTGCCCAGCCCGAAGCCGCCGCGCAGGGGGGCCTGGAAGAGCAGGACGCCCAGCCAGACCACCAGCCAGAGCAGCCAACGCCACGCCGTCGCGGCCCGCAGCGGTGCCCGCGGCAGGTGCCAGCACCGTTCGCACACCGCCTGGAGCGCCCGGCTGAAGGCGGTGGCGGAGATGAGCGTGATCATCACCCCGAGGGCTCCCACGGTGTCCCGGGCGGTGCCGGTCGCGGCGAAGGCCTGACGCATCTCGTCGAGCGTGTCACCGCGAATCCCCAGCACCGCGCGGAGCGAATCGACGAGCAGGTCCTGCACCGCGCCGGGCGCGAACGCCGCCACCGTCATCAGCAGGGGGAGCGCCGTGACGAAGGCCTGAGCGGCCAGTCGCACGGAGCCCTCCACCACGTTGAGGGCCGACAGACGGGGGAGGAGGCGGGCGGCCGGGCCCGCGCGCAGTCCGGCGGCGACCCGTTCGGCCCTGCTTCCGCGGGTGGGCGCAACCGGGCCACGCCTTCTGGCCATGGCTCATGAAACCGCTCGGTACGGGACACCGGCCACGTTGCGAAGGCGGCGGTGGCGGGTCCGTCCGCAGGCCGGCGCCGGGGCGTGCGACGTGGTCATAGAGGTCCTCCTCCACTGTCACCCAAGGCGTTCACGCGCCTTTGGCCATGTGGTGGCCGTCCGCCGGCGGCGACGCGGTGGCCGACTCGGCCAGCGTCCCCCCGTTCGGCCGTCCCCCGGGTCACCCGCGGCGGGTGATCCGGGGGTATCCGTGTGGGGCCGGGGCGGTGGACGGGGCATCCCCGTGGGGCGGGCCGGTCGGCGGGGGCGCGCACCGACCGCGTGGCGGAGAGGACGGGAACGAGATGAGTGATCCCTCTGGGACACGGGCGGGCCACGGCCGCTCCCGGCGCACCCGTGAACGCCGTACCCGGCGGCGGGTGGCGGCCGGAGTGGTCAGCCGGACGGTGGTCCTGAGCGTCGGCGCCCTCACCGCGTACTACCTGCTGCCGCTGGAGGACTACCGCACCGGCAGTGCTCTGGTGCTGATCGTGGGGGGCATGCTGGCGGTGCTGCTGCTGTTCCTGTGGGAGGTCAGGACCATCGCGCGCTCGCCCTATCCCCGGCTGCGGGCCGTCGAGACCCTCACCGCGACCCTGGTCCTGGTTCTGGTGCTGTTCGCCACCACGTACTACTTGATGGACCACACGACGCCGGGCTCCTTCAGTGAGACCCTGACCAGGACGGACTCCCTGTACTTCACGCTGACCACGTTCACCACCGTCGGATTCGGCGACATCACCGCCCGTTCGCAGACGGGGCGGGTGGCGACCATGATCCAGATGGTGGTGGGTCTGCTGCTCGTGGGCGGTGCCGCCCGGGTGCTGGCGACCGCGGTACAGGTGGGGCTCCGTCGTCGGGGTGACGACCCCTCCGCCCCGGGAGGCTCCGGTGCCGGGCCCGAAGGACGGGGCCGGAAGTCCGGGCCGTGAGTCATCCCGGCAGCTGTCGCATCTCCACGACACGCAGTCCCAGCGACCGGCAGCGCGCCAGCAGCCCGTACAGGTGTGCCTCGTCGACGACCTGGCCGAACAGCAGGGTCTGACCGGACATCAGCACATGGTCCAGCTCCGGAAAGGCCTTGGCCAGCGTCTCCGACATATGTCCCTCGACGCGGATCTCGTAGCGCATGAGCTGTTCTCCCGCGGGCGGCCGGGGGGACTCCGTCCCTACCCGACGATCGTGCCGGTCGGTGTGTCCCGAGACCTCACCCCGTGCAGGTGAACTGCCCGGTGCGGTGGACGAGGGGGCCGGATCAGTGCTTCAGGAGGAGCTTGAAGCAGATGATCGGCAGGCCCAGCAGCACATTGACGGAGGCGGCGAGCAGCACCAGACGCCAGGAGGCCCCGGCCCATCGTGCCGCCGCGACGGACCAGCCGACCTGCCCGGCCAGGGCGACGGAGAGCGCCAGCCAGACGGCGCCCTGAACGTCCAGGCCGAGGAGCGGACTGATCGCCACCGCCAGGGCCGGTGGGACGGCGGCCTTCATGATCGGCCACTCCTCCCGGCAGACGCGCAGCACGACCCGGTGGTCCAGGGTCCGCTGGGCGAGGCGTTCCCCGAACAGCACGGCGTGCACGTGCGCGACCCAGAAGACCATGCCGGTGAGCAGCAACAGCAGCACGATCTCCAGCCGGGGGAAGGATCCCAGCGTGCCGGCGCCGAGTACCACGGACGCCGCCAGCATGGAGCCGTAGATGCCGCCGGTGTAGTCCGCGTGGGCCCGGCGCTCGGCCCGCTTGGCGCGGGCCGTGGAGTGCGCGTGGAGCTTGGTCTGGGCCTGGGTGGTGGTCCGGTCGCGCTCGGACACGGGAACCCCCTTCATGAGCGGCGGGTCGGTCCGGGCGCCCGGGCGGCCGACGCGTCGGAGTCCGGCGGCAGTGCCCGTCCTTTCCCGCCCGTCCGTCTCGTCCGCCCCGTCGGCAGATGCGGTGTGACGAGATAGCTGGCGAGGGTGATGCCGCCGGCGGCGAGGAGGGCCGCCTTCAGGCCGTTCAGCTGGGCCGAGGCGTACGCGTCGGTGAGCGCGTCGACCTCGGACGGCGGCAGTCCGGCCCGTTCGGCGGCCGAGCGCACCTGGTCGGTGGGGACGAACGAGATCCCGGCCTCCAGGGCGATGCCCGTCCGCTCGCGGGTCTCCTCGGACAGGCGCGGGTCGTCGGCCACCTGTGAGGTGAAGGCGTGGGCCAGCGCGCCGACGAGGAGCGACCCGATGAGCGCCGTGCCCAGCGCGGAGCCCAGGTTCTGCGCGGTGAACTGCAAGCCGCCGGCCTCGCTGCGTTCCTCCTCGTCCACGCTGGACTGGACGACATTGCCCAGTTGCGAGGCGAGCATGCCCATGCCCACGCCGAGCAGGGCCATGGCGCAGGCGAACTGCGCGTCGTCGATGACGGGGTCGATGGTGGCCAGCAGCCACACGACGGCCCCGACGAGTGCGGCCAGGCCCAGCCGGACCATGCGGCGCGGCCCCACCAGCCGTCCCAGCCGGGCGGCGGCAGTGGACGCCACGAGCATGGTGATGGACACCGGTAGCAGCCGCAGTCCCGTCTGGAACGCGTCGAACCCCTGGACGACCTGGAGATACAGCGGGATGGTGAAGAACAGGCCGAGCAGGATGAGGTTCTGGCTCACCAGCGTCATCAGGCCGGACCGCAGGGCGGGTACGCCCAGCAGGGACAGATTCACCAGGGGGTCGCGGTCCTGGCGCTCCCGGTGCCGTTCCCAGTGCCGGAAGAAGGCCAGTACGGCCACTCCGGCGGCGACGACGAACAGCGTCGGCGCGAATCCGAGGATCGTGAAGGGCGGATTCCGGGGCTGCACCCAGCCCCAGGTGCCGCTCTGGAGCACCCCCAGCACACCGAGCGCGAGACCGGCGGCCGAGAGGGTCGCGCCGACGGCGTCCAGCCTGGGGCGCCGTCCGGTCCGCGGGGTGTCCGCGATCACCCGCCGGAAGCAGAGGACGGTCACGACGACGACCACCTCGCCGGCGAAGACCAGCCGCCAGGTGAGGTACGTCGTCACCCAGCCGCCCAGCAGCGGGCCGACCGCGATGCCCGCACCGGCGAGTCCGCCGATGACGCCGTAGGCGACGGCCCGGTCCCGCCCTCGATAGGACTCGGCGACCAGGGCCGCCATGGCCGGCAGCACCATGGCGGCCCCGATTCCCTCGATGACGGACCAGCCCACCGTGAGGACCCAAAGGGTCGGGGCGACGGCGGTCAGGGCCGAACCGGTGGCGTAGACGAGGAGGCCCAGGAGGAAGACGCGGCGTCGCCCGAGGATGTCCCCGAGGCGTCCTCCGATGAGCATGAAGGCGGCCATGACCAGCGCGTACAGAGTGATCACGGTCTGGATGGCCGTGACCTCGGTGTCGAAGTCCTCGACCAGCTGACTGATCGAGACGTTCATGACGGAGGTGTCCAGAACCATCAGGAACTGGGCCGTCCCGAGAACGATCAGAGCCCGCCAGTGCGCCACGGTGTCCACCTCGCCGAGTCGGCCCGGGACACCGCTGAGCGTCCCCCGGGCGACGACCGCCACCGACCGGTCGCCGTCTCCATCCCAGCTCAGGGGCCCGTCCCGCGCCTCACCCGCCACGGGCGAAGCTGCTGGGCCCCGCCCGTCCGGTGACCACGACCGCCATGCCGGCTGGACAGGTCGTGCCAACCCCCGCTCGCGTGCCCGGCACAGCACTTCTGTGGCTCGCCGGCGTCGGTTCGGAAGAACACGCGTGAGTTCCGCCCGGCAGGCTGACGCCTGCTCTCCGAGCGCCGCCGACTCCCTCGCCTTGGAGGGGCCGTGCTCGGCGCTGACACGCCCTGCATGGCCGGCCGACCGCAGTGGCCTTCCTCCGTCGCCGGGGTTCCTCCATCAACCGTGTCTCCCGTCCACGTCGTACGGCGTCGGCCTGATGGCGCCGTACCGATTCAGCAATCGGGCGGGACAGCGGGCGAGTTCCGACGGTGCGCATGTCGCCCCTCACGCCTGTGGGGAGAAAGGATCACCAGCCCGAGCCGGCCCCTCGGCCCGGGTGCGAAGCGACCGTGGTCATGTTCTGGCGGCGGCCCCGCAGCGAGGCGCCCCACGCGGGCCCGCACGACGCCACCGTCTCCGGCCTGGGCAACATCCGCTCCTCACGGGTCTGTTGTGCCTCCCTTCCGAGGCGCACACCCGCGATCGGTTTGCGGGACCCTCCTGCCGGACGACCGCGCGATGACCGATGATGGGCGGATCATGAACGAGTTCCGCACCACGTCGCACCGCGCGCCAGTGCCCGTTCCACGGGCCGTGGTCTTCGCGGTCGTCGGCACGGTGTTGGGGGCGAGCGCACACCACCTGGTCGCCGAGGCCCGTCTGCCCTGGCGCAAGTGCGTGGTGACGGCCGGCGTGCTGTTCGCGGTCGGTCCGGCCGGCGCGCGGCGACCGCGCTCGCTCGGCTCGGTGGTGGCGACGTGCGGTGCCGTGCAGATGGGCGTGCACCTGTGGCTTTCGAGTGCCCACGAGACGACTCCCGCCGCACACGGGCACGTCCATCGTCGGTCGGTGGGTGTCCACGAGGCGTGGCACGACCGGTTGCACGACTCGCCGGCCATGACCGCCGTCCATGCCGTCGCCGCCGTCGGGGTCGCCGTGCTCCTGCACCGCGCGGACGCGGCGTGCCGGCGTCTGGCACGGGGGCTGACGTCGACGGTCGGAGCCGTGCGCGGGGGAATCGCCACCGCCTGGGCCCTGTGGGCCGAGGGCAGCGCCTCGGCGGATTCCGGGCAGCCGACGTTCCCTCCGACCCGGACGAGGCGCCGACCGCCCCGGGCTAGGGTGCTCGCGAACGTCGTGGTGCGGCGGGGCCCTCCCCAGGCGGGAATACCTCTCGCCCTTTGACACCGCTGGGACCGGCCCTTTCAATTCGCCCCCTGGCTCCCCCTGTCTGGAGACACTCATGTTCCGTGCCGTCACCGGGCGCCGCACCGCCCGGCGTCTGACCCTGACCACCGCCGTGGCCGCCACGGCCGTCCTGCTCGTCGCCGGTCCCGCCGCCGCCCACGTGGAGGTCGAGTCGGACAACGCCCGGGCCCTCGCCGAGAACGTCGAACTCGACTTCGTCGCCGAGTCCGAGTCCGACGCGGCCGGCATCACCGAGCTGCGCGTGGTCCTGCCCGAGGGCATCGCACCCGCCGACGTCACCTACGGGGAGGGTCCGAAGGGCTGGAAGTTCACCGCCGACGACGACGGTTACACGGTCAAGGGCCCGGCCGTGAAGGCGGGCGAGGACGTGGCGTACTCCGTCGTCGTGCGCCAGCTCCCGGACGCGAAGAAGTTGGCTTTCAAGACGCTCCAGACCTACAGCGACGGCAGGATCGACCGCTGGATCGAGCTGAGCGAGCCCAGCGGTGACGGCCACGGCAACGAGGCCCCCTTCCTCGAACTCAAGCCCGCCGCGCCCGGCGCGAAGCCGGTCAGCCCGTCCCCGACCGAGACGGAGACCGAGGCGGCCTCCCCGTCGCCCACCCCGACCTCCGTCGAAGCCGACACCACGGCCACGGCCACTGCGGCCGCGGGGGCGGGCGAGGAGGGCGACATCGGCCTGTCCGCCGGAGCGTGGGCCGGCATCGGAGCGGCCGTGCTCGTCGTCGCGGGCGGGGCCGTCCACCTCGTACGCCGCCGGTCCGGCGCGTCGGCGTAGGCGGGCCCACACGGCCGATGGCGACGTGACCGCGCCCCGTGTCCCGCCGGCTCCCAGCGGGATACGGGGGAACCCGGACCACGGAAGCGGCCGGGAGACCGTGCGTCTCGGTCCGGCTGCTCAGTCGTGCGATGCCGTTCCGCTCACCCGGTGATCCGCGTGGCTGAGTGCTTCCAGGACGAGACGCCGCAGATGCCCGTCGCGCAGGCTGTAGTGGATGTGCCGCCCCTCTCGCCGAGTCTCGACGAGCCCCGCGAGCCGGAGTTTGGCCAGGTGCCGGCTGACCGCCGTGCGTGACGCCGCGCACCGCTCGGTGAGCGAGCCGACGTCTGCCTCGCCCTGCGCGAGCAGCCACAGCAGATGGAGTCGGGTCACGTCGGACAGGAGGGCGAACACCTCGGTCGCCTCCGCGAGGCGCAGGCTGTCCGGGTCACGCAGATGCGCACCGGTAGCGGATGACAAGGACTCGCGCACTGGCATGAGCCCCAGCGTAGGCCGTACGGGTGCGGGCAGGACCTCGTCGGCGACTCCCTCGACGATCGACATGTGCACAGATGCGCACCTATGGATACAGTGGAGGTCCGTCGTCCTCGTCGAGCCGGTCGAAGGGCCGCCGCATGCTGTCCGTTCTGCGCGACCGTACGTATCGCCATCTCTTCACGGCCCAGGCCATCGCCCTGGTCGGCACCGGCCTGGCCACGGTGGCGCTGGGGCTGCTGGCCTACGACATCGCGGGCGCCGAGGCCGGTTCGGTGCTCGGTACCGCGCTCGCCATCAAGATGACGGCGTACGTGGCGATCGCCCCGGTGATCGGCGCGGTCGCCGACCGGCTGCCGCGGCGCGCGCTCCTGGTCGGCGCGGACCTGGTCCGGGCCGCCGTGGCGCTCACGCTCCCCTTCGTGGACCAGGTCTGGCAGGTCTACGTCCTGATCTTCCTGCTCCAGGCGGCCTCCGCCGCGTTCACGCCGACCTTCCAGGCGGTCATCCCGGACGTACTGCCCGCCGAACGCGACTACACCCGGGCGCTCTCCCTGTCGCGGCTGGCGTACGACCTGGAGAGCCTGGCCTGCCCGGCGCTCGCGGCGGCCCTGCTCACCGTAGTGAGCTACAACTGGCTGTTCCTGGGGACGGTGTGCGGCTTCCTCGCCTCCGCCGCCCTGGTGGTCTCCGCCGTCCTGCCCAAGCCGGTCGGCGCCGCCTGCACGGCCCGGCCGAGCGGTTCCCACGCCAAGGCGACCGCCGGAACCCGTCTGTTCCTCCGCACCGCGCGGCTGCGGGCCCTGCTCGCCCTCAATCTGGCCGTGGCCGCCGCGAGCGCCATGGTCACGGTCAACACGGTGGTCTACGTCCGCGACCGGTTCGACGGCAACGGCACCGACGTCTCGCTCGCGCTCGGCGCGTACGGCGCGGGCTCGATGACCGTGGCGTTGCTGCTGCCCAGGGTGCTCGACCGCGTCCCCGACCGCACGGTCATGCTGCGTGGGGCGCTGCTGCTGACCGCCGTGTTCCTCGGTCTCGGCGCCATCACGGCCCCCGGGAGCGGTGGTTGGCGATGGCCCGCACTGCTTCTGGCATGGCTGGCCTTCGGCGCCGCCTGCTCGATGGTGCTCACACCGACGGGACGGCTCATCCGCCGTTCGGCGCCGGCCGATCAGCGGACGTCCGCGTTCGCCGCGCAGTTCTCCCTCTCCCACGGCTGCTGGCTGCTGACGTATCCCCTGGCCGGCTGGCTCGGCGCCGCAGCGGGGCTTCAGGCGGCCGTGGTCGCCCTGGGCGGGATCGCCCTGGCGGCGGCACTGCTGGCGGTACGCCTGTGGCCGAGGCGGGAGGGGGTGGTCACCGAGCACGAGCACACGGACCTGCACGCCGGCCATCCTCACCTCGCCGGGGCCACCCGCGTTCCGGCGGGCTGGCGGCACAGCCACGACTACTCGGCGGACGGGCTGCACGCGCACCACTGATCCGGACAGGACGTGCGGCTCGGTGACACCGAGCGCGGCGGTGGGCCGTCGTCGTCACATGTGCGGCACCGACCGGAGTGCGGCGGGCGTCCTCCTGCCCTGTCCGACCGGGCTCGAAGCCTCACACCATGGCCGCATACGACTCCAGTGCTGTGACCGGAAGGGTTTGCCGCGGACAGCTCGCGGCGTCCGGCGCCGGGGGACCTCCCACGCCGTTCAGGCAGTGGGGGAGCATCGCAAGGCGGAGTAGCACCCGCGTACTGGAGGTACGCGGGTGATGCGACAGCGCGGCGAGGTGCCGTGCCGGGCGTCGCGAGCCGGTGAACCTTTCCGGTCACAGCACCAGCAGGGCCTGTGCGACCGGCGGCTTCGACGGCTCCTCCCGATGCCGGCCGAGGGCCGAGCGCCGTGGGTGCGGTCCGTCCGGGGAAGGTCCGTGCACCGGACTCCCCACCCGGGCAGATCCAACCGGTCACCTCCCTCAGCTCCGGGCGCCCATGGTGGCGGCCGGCCTCGGCGCCGCGAACGGTGAGCCGCAGGTGAACCTCGGCAGCGGCCCGCGGTCGCCGCCACCTGGACGCCGGTGAAGCAGAGGGCCGGTAACGGCGACTGGAACCCGGCGTCGAGGCGCGGGAACCCGCCTGCGCGGGGCCGGTCCGGCCCGCATTTCGGGGCCCGGGAAGTCGCGCCGGGCGCAGCCAAGCCGGCACGTCCCGCCCCTCGAAGAAACGGGCCCGCTCACGGGCCGCTGTCACCGCTGGGCGGTTCGACGCGCAGATTCATCGCGCAGATTCATGACGAGCGGCCGGACGGCCGTTGCCGGCGACCTGCCCATGGCCGTCGGTGACTTCACGTCCCGGCCACGGACGGCCCTGGGACCGACGAACCCTTCCTCGGGCGACTCGCCGAACCCGCCGCGGGTCAGTCGCCGTCGGAGACGGCGGCTCGCATGCGCAGATTCCACCGCCCGGCCCGGCCGGTGAGACACACGACGGCCAGCGGCGGCACATCGACGCGCCAGAAGGAGGTCGCCGGCGCGGAGAGCGCGTGCAGTACCGCCGCCCGCGCGACGGCCTGCTCCACCACGGCGGACACCCGCCCCGCCTCGGCGGGCAACGTCTCCAGCCAGTCGGCGACGCGAGAGCACAACGCGCTCAGGGACTCGCCGCCGTGCGGAACGGCGTCGGGATCGGCCATCCACGCCGCGAGGCCCGCGCCATCGTCGGCCGCGACCTCGTCGAGAGACCGGCCCTGCCACGATCCCACGCCCAGGTCGCGCAGCGCCGACTCCTCAAGCGCCTCCCAGCCCAGCGCCGCCGCCGTCTCACGGCACCGCCGCGACGGCGCGGTGAAACGGAGGTCGGCCGCGCCCAGCGCTCCGGCCGCCCGTCCCGCCTGCCGGGCCGCCCGCTCGTCCAAGGGTCCGTCGGCGAAGCGCACTTCACGCACAGAGGGTGCGGCGGCGCACACCAGGGTCAGCCGGACGGTCACGGGAAGCTCCTCCAGGGCTTGGTTACCGGTTCTGCCAAGGGTAGGTGGTGCAGGCCATATTGGCCGGAACCCCGATTGCCTCTACGATCTGGGACGACAAGGACGACGGCGTTACGGAAGTCCGGTGCAATTCCGGCACGGTCGCGCCACTGTGGACCTCGGTCCTCTGACCACGCGTCAGGAACCGGGGAAGTCAGACCCGATGCCGCCGTCGAGTGCTCCACACGATTACGGGACGCGTGTTCCCGAGGAGGTCTCACGATGGCGCAGTCCACTGCCGCCCCCACCCCCGTCACCCCGGCCACCGCCGCGCCGCTGCCGCTCCGGGCCATCCTGCCCTGGGCCGTCTTCTTCGGCGTCCTGATGCTGATCCTGCTGTACTTCGTCGGCGCCGAGCAGGGCGCCACCGCGCTGTTCTCCGGCGAGGGCGTGCACGAGTGGGTGCACGACGGCCGCCACCTGCTCGGCTTCCCCTGCCACTGAGGACAGGGCCGCCCACAGATGAACTCCGTCACCGTGCGCACCCTCCTGGTGCGCGGCATGCTCGCCGGCCTCGGGGCCGGCGTGCTCGCCTTCTTCTTCGCCTACCTGGTGGGTGAGGGCCCCGTGGATGCGGCCATCGCCTTCGAGGAGGCGAAGGCCCATCATCACGCGGGCGGCGAGGAACTGGTCAGCAGGTCGGTCCAGTCGACCGCGGGCCTCGCCACCGGCGTCCTCGTCTTCGGCGTCGCCATCGGCGGGCTCGCCACGCTCGCGTTCTGCTTCGCCCTGGGCCGCATCGGCCGGTTCGACGCCCGGTCGACCGCCGCTCTGACCGCCCTCGCCGGCTTTCTCACCGTCTGCCTCGTACCGACGCTGAAATACCCGGCCAACCCTCCGGCCGTCGGCAACCCCGACACCATCGACCAACGCACGATCCTCTACTTCCTGATGATCGCGCTGAGCGTTCTCCTGGGCATCGCAGCCGTCCTTCTCGGCCGCCGCCTGGCACCGGCATGGGGCAACTGGAACGCCTCGATCGCCGCCGGGGTCGCCTTCGCGGCGGCCGTCGCCGTGGCCATGGTCTTCCTCCCCGGCGGAGACAACATTCCCCACGGCTTCCCGGCCACGGACCTCTGGGAGTTCCGCCTCGCGTCCCTCGGCGTCCAGGCCGTGCTCTGGACAGCCTTCGGCCTTCTCTTCGGCTTCCTGGCCGAACGGTCCCTCGCCCAGCACGTCACGACGGCCGCGGGGACGGAGGCGGGGGTGCGGGCGACGCCGTAGCAAGCCGTCGGCACGCCTGCGTCAGGTGGCCCCGGGCTCCACGCCCCGGGGCCACCTGACGCGTTTTCACGCCCGACCGCGTTGCGGGCCGGCCGTCACCCGCGTCCATACCCGTCGGCTCCGTCTCCGCCCGGCATCGGGCCCTTCGTGACGGTCAGGGCCGCCCGGCCGGCCGGTGCTCCTCCTGAACGGCCTGCCGCCGGCGCATCGCTGCGGGCAGAAGCCGGGGCAACGGGAGGCGGTGGCGCGGTGTCGCATGACACGCCGCCGGATGGTCTATCCGGCCTGTTCTCCGGCCTTCGGGAAATACTGTGCGAAATATGAAGAAATCCCATATCACCTACATGGTGTGTGCCGCGGCGGTCATCGGCACGGGGCTCGGCGCCGCCCCGTCGGTCGCCGCCCCCCAGATGATCCTGGTCTTTCCCGGAGAGTCGATCCAGCAGGCGGTGGACTCCGCCGAGCCGGGAGACACCGTTCTCCTGACCCCTGGTACGTACCACGAGAGCGTCACGGTGAGCACGCCCCGGGTCACCTTGCGCGGCATGGGCCGCAGCACCGTCGTCAGGCCGAGCGCGCAGAAGGCCGGCAACAGCTGCGCCGAGGGCGGCAACGGCATCTGTGTGACCGGGACGAAGGACCGCAGCGTCAAGGACGTCACCATCGCTTCCCTCACCGTGACCGGCTTCGCCGGGACCGGCGTGCACGCCGTGGCGACCGACGGGCTGACCGTGCGCAAGGTGACCGCGACGAACAACGGGGTCTGGGGCATCGCCCAGGAGCGGTCGGTGCGCAGTGTGCTCCGGAACAACACCTCCCGGGGGAACGGCGACGCCGGCCTGTTCCTCGCGAACACGATCAAGGCCGAGGAGGGAGCCAAGGACACCGGGGGAACGGTGGTCGAAGGCAATCGCCTGACGGGCAACCGGATCGGCATCACCGTCCGGCGCCTGCGGAACCTCACCGTCGCGGACAACCACCTGACCGACAACTGCGCGGGCGTGTTCGTCGTGGGCGACGAGAACACGCCGAGGGCGGGCGCCCTGACCGTGCGCGACAACCTCATCGCACGGAACAACAAGTCCTGCCCGAGGACCGCGCGGCTGGACGCTCTGCAGGGTTCCGGCATCGTGCTGACCGGTACCGAGGACACCCTGGTGACGGGGAACCGGGTCATGGACAACGTCGGCGCCTCCTCGCTGTCGGGCGGCATCGTCCTGTTCAAGAGCTTCGTGGGCATCCCCGGCGAGCGGAACCGGATCACCGACAACGTGGTGAAGGGCAACGCGCCCGCGGACCTCGTCAACGCCGACACCGGCAAGGACAACACCTTCGCACGCAACTCCTGCCGGGCGTCCAGGCCCGCGGGACTGTGCTGACCGGCGCCATGGGCACTCATGGACGGTCTCTCATGAACTCGAGGAAGGAAAGCGGCGCATGACGACCGCACAGACCGCACCACCGCCGGCCATGCGCCTGAGGGAGCTCGTGTTCGGGGCCGCGTGTGCCGCGGCCATCCGTGCGGCCGCCCGGCTCGGCGTCGCCGACGCCCTCGGAGACGACCCGCGATCCGTGACGGACCTCGCGGCCGCCGTGAAGGCCGAACCGAAGCCGCTGCGACGGCTGTTGAGGGCCCTGACCTGCTACGGCATCTTCGCCGAGCAGCAGGACGGGACCTTCGTGCACACCGACATGTCCCGTCTGCTGCGCGAGGACGCCCCGGACAGCCTGCACTTCATCTCCCTGTGGTGCACCGAGCCGTGGACCTGGGACGCCTGGCCCATGCTGGACGAGGCGGTGCGCTCCGGCCGGAACGTCGTGGAGGACCTGTACGGAAAGGAGTTCTTCGACTACCTCAACAACGACGCACCGGAATCGGCCGATGTCTTCAACCGGGCCATGACGACCTCCAGCGCGCAGTCCGCGCGGGACGTCGCGCAGTTCCTCGACCTGTCGGGGAGCTCGACCGTGGCCGACATCGGAGGCGGCCAGGGGCACGTGGTGGCGAGCCTGCTGGAGAAGCATCCGTCACTGAGCGGCATCCTGCTCGATCTCCCGCGGGTGGTGGAGAACGCCGACCCGCGGCTGCGCCCGGGAGGCGCGCTCGCGGACCGGATGCGGATCGTGCCCGGGGACTGCCGCGTGGCCGTCCCGGCCCGGGCCGACGTGTACATCATCAAGAACATCCTGGAATGGGACGAGGACAGCACCCGCCGGACCCTGCGCAACGTCATCGAGGCGGGCGGACCCGGAACGCGGGTCATCGTCATCGAGAACCTCGTCGACGACACGCCCTCGATGCGGTTCAGCACCGCCATGGACCTGCTGCTGCTCCTCAACGTCGGCGGGGCCAAGCACACCACCGAGAGCATGGTCGCCAGGCTCACGGACGCCGGCCTGGTCATCGGCGACATCCGCCCCGTCAACCCCTACCTGCACGCGTTCGACTGCACCGTCCCCGGATGACCGCACCCCTTCGGCGGGCCTCCTGGGCAGCCGGGGGGGGGGGGGGGGGGGGGGGGGGGGGGGGGGGGGGGGGGGGGGGGGGGGGGGGGGGGGGGGGGGGGGGGGGGGGGGGGGGGGGGGGGGGGGG
>NZ_JBVIDX010000008.1:291341-350800 GCF_055572155.1 Streptomyces sp. NPDC030814 | reverse complement strand
AAACGCCCGGTTACATTCCGAACCCGGAAGCTAAGCCTTACAGCGCCGATGGTACTGCAGGGGGGACCCTGTGGGAGAGTAGGACGCCGCCGAACTCCTTTTACAGCTCTGGCTCTTGGGCACTCTGCCCGGGGGCCAGAGCTTTTTTGCGTTGAGGTAGGGTCAGGGAGCATCATTGGCTCGTTTTGCACAGGAGGCCCCCGGGTGGAGGTCCAGGAGACCCGGGTCCAGACGGACCGGGTCCTCACCATCCCGAACATCCTCAGCATGGCGCGGCTCCTTGGCGTGCCCGTCTTCCTGTGGCTGATTCTCTGGCCCGAGTTCGGCGGCCCCAAGGTCGACGGCTGGGCGCTCCTCGTGCTCGCCCTGAGCGGCGTCAGCGACTATCTGGACGGCAAGCTGGCGCGACGCTGGAACCAGATCAGCAGCCTCGGCCGGCTCCTCGATCCCGCCGCTGACCGGCTCTACATTCTGTCGACTCTGGTCGGTCTCACCTGGCGCGAGATCCTGCCTCTTTGGTTGACTGCTGTACTTCTCTTGCGGGAGCTGGTTCTGCTGGTGATGGTGGGCATCCTCCGCCGGCACGGGTATCCGCCGCCGCAGGTGAACTTCCTCGGGAAGGCGGCCACCTTCAACCTGATGTACGCCTTCCCCTTGCTGTTGCTCAGTGACGGAAGCGGATGGATCTCGTCACTCGCTGCTATTTTCGGATGGGCGTTCGCCGGATGGGGTACAACGCTGTATTGGTGGGCAGGGATCCTCTACGTGGTTCAGGTCCGCCGACTTGTCGCGGCGGACGCCATGGCCGATTGAGCCCGTCCGATTGGACGGCCGTAGTGGCTCGATGGCCCGCGTCGGAAAAGTGCGGGACAATCTGACGGGTGAAGTCGGCTAGACCGTCGTCTCTTCAAGGAGGACGCTTCCGACATGAAGGCCGTCGTGATGGCCGGAGGCGAAGGCACACGCCTTCGCCCCATGACCTCGAGCATGCCCAAGCCGCTCCTGCCCGTGGCGAACCGCCCGATCATGGAGCACGTACTTCGGCTGCTCAAAAGGCATGGGCTCAATGAGACCGTCGTTACCGTCCAGTTCTTGGCGTCACTCGTCAAGAACTACTTCGGCGACGGTGAGGAGCTCGGGATGGAGCTCACCTATGCCAATGAGGAGAAGCCACTCGGTACTGCCGGGAGCGTGAAGAACGCCGAGGAAGCCCTGAAGGACGATGCCTTCCTCGTCATCTCCGGTGATGCCCTGACGGACTTCGACCTCACCGAGCTCATCAATTTCCACAAGGAAAAGGGCGCGCTCGTCACCGTCTGTCTGACCCGGGTGCCGAACCCGCTGGAGTTCGGCATCACGATCGTCGACGAGGAAGGCAAGGTCGAGCGGTTCCTGGAGAAGCCCACCTGGGGACAGGTCTTCTCGGACACCGTGAACACCGGCATCTATGTGATGGAGCCCGAGGTCTTCGACTATGTCGAGGCCGATGTTCCCGTCGACTGGTCCGGAGATGTCTTCCCGCAGCTCATGAAGGAGGGCAAGCCGATCTACGGCTATGTCGCCGAGGGCTACTGGGAGGACGTCGGCACGCACGAGAGCTATGTGAAGGCGCAGGCCGACGTCCTGGAGGGCAAGGTCGACGTCGAGCTCGACGGATTCGAGCTCTCGCCCGGCGTCTGGATCGCCGAAGGCGCCGAAGTGCACCCCGACGCCGTGCTGCGTGGGCCGCTGTACGTCGGGGACTACGCCAAGGTCGAGGCCGGCGTCGAAATTCGTGAGCACACCGTGGTGGGTTCGAACGTGGTCGTGAAGAGCGGGGCCTTTCTGCACAAGGCCGTCGTCCACGACAACGTCTACATCGGGCAGCACAGCAATCTGCGTGGCTGTGTGGTCGGAAAGAACACCGACATCATGCGGGCCGCTCGGATCGAGGACGGCGCCGTGATCGGTGACGAGTGCCTCGTCGGCGAAGAATCGATCATCCAGGGGAATGTGCGCGTCTACCCCTTCAAGACGATCGAGGCCGGTGCTTTCGTCAATACCTCCGTGATCTGGGAGTCCCGCGGACAGGCGCATCTCTTCGGCGCCCGGGGTGTGTCGGGGATCCTGAACGTGGAGATCACTCCGGAGCTGGCCGTGCGGCTGGCCGGGGCGTATGCGACGACACTCAAGAAGGGGTCGACGGTCACCACCGCCCGTGACCACTCCCGAGGCGCACGGGCGCTCAAGCGGGCGGTCATCTCCGCGCTGCAGGCCAGCGCCATCGACGTACGGGACCTGGAGAACGTACCGCTGCCGGTGGCCCGGCAGCAGACCGCTCGCGGCAGTGCCGGCGGGATCATGATCCGGACCACACCCGGCGTGCCGGACTCTGTCGACATCATGTTCTTCGACAGTCAGGGAGCGGATCTGTCGCAGGCCAGTCAGCGGAAGCTGGACCGGGTGTTCGCACGGCAGGAGTACCGGCGTGCGTTCCCGGGCGAGATCGGCGATCTGCACTTCCCGGCCAGTGTCTTCGACTCCTACACCGGGTCCCTCCTGCGGAACGTCGACACGACGGGGATCGCCGAATCCGGGCTCAAGGTCGTCGTGGACGCGTCCAACGGCAGCGCCGGCCTTGTCCTGCCGAGCCTGCTCGGCAAGCTGGGCGTCGACTCGTTGACGATCAACCCCGGTCTCGACGAGTCGAGGCCGACGGAGACGGGCGACATGCGGCGGTCGGGTCTCGTACGGCTCGGCGAGATCGTGGCGTCGTCGCGAGCCGCCTTCGGTGTGCGGTTCGACCCCGTCGGTGAGCGGCTGTCGCTGGTCGACGAGAAGGGGCGGATCGTCGAGGACGACCGGGCCCTGCTGGTGATGCTCGACCTGGTGGCCGCGGAGCGGCGGAGCGGGCGCGTGGCGCTGCCGGTGACCACCACGAGGATCGCCGAGCAGGTCGCGGCGTATCACGGCACGCAGGTCGAGTGGACGACCACCTCGCCGGACGACCTGACGCGGGTCGGCGGCGACGAGACGACCATCTTCGGCGGAGACGGGCGCGGCGGGTTCATCGTGCCGGAGTTCAGCAGTGTCTTCGACGGGACGGCGGCCTTCGTACGACTCATCGGGCTGGTGGCGCGGACACAGCTCACGCTGAGCCAGATCGACGCGCGGATTCCCCGGGCGCACGTCCTGAAGAGGGACCTGGCGACTCCGTGGGCCGTCAAGGGGCTGGTGATGCGCCGGGTCGTGGAGGCCGCCGGCACTCGCTATGTCGACACGACCGACGGCGTGCGGGTCGTGGAGACCGACGGGCGGTGGGTGATGGTCCTGCCGGACCCGGCGGAGGCCGTCACACACCTGTGGGCCGAAGGACCCGATGACGCCTCCGCGCAGGCCCTGCTGGACGAGTGGTCGTCCGTGGTGGACAGCGCCGGCCGCTAATAGAGCCGCACACGCGCGTGCCGGACAAGTGCCCCCAACGGGGCCTGTCCGGCACGTGGGTGGGGCCATTCGGAGGTAGCGGGCGCGACGTGCGACGATGTGCGGCATGCCGCAGCAGCCCCCCGTTCGGAGCACACCCACGCGCCCGTCGCGTCCGGACGCCTCCATGTCGCTGCTCACCAACGTCATGGACCACAGCCTCGACGACGGGTACGCCGAGGCAGCCGCCCGGAAGAAGGCCGATGGCACCGGGGGCATGCCGAAAACCGTACGGGCGAAACTGGGCCTCGCCGTCGGGCTGGTGCTCGCCGCCCTGGTCGTGACCGTGGGCGCGGCGCAGGCGCGGATCAGCGCGCCGGTGGTCGCCAAGGAGCGCGAGGAGCTGATCGACCGCATCCAGCAGAAGACCGCGGCTGCGGACAAGCTCGAACACTCCGTCGACGATCTCCGTGACGACGTGAGCGCGCGCCAGCGCGAGGCGCTCAAGAACGGTGGCGGGAGCGAGCAGGGCGACCTCGTGGGCATCCTGTCGGGCGCCGTCGAGGTCCACGGCCCCGGGGTGAAGCTCATCGTCAACGACTCCAAGAACGCCAGCCAGGACGGTGCCGGCGACGCGCGCGAGACCTCGGGGTTCTCCGACACCGGGCGGGTGCGCGACCGGGACATGCAGCGGGTCGTCAACGGGCTGTGGGAGTCGGGCGCCGAGGCCATCTCGATCAACGGACAGCGGCTCACCGCGCTGTCGGCGATCCGGGCCGCGGGCGACGCCATACTGGTCGACAACAAGCCGCTGGTGCCGCCGTACACGGTCCTCGCGGTGGGGGACGGGCAGCGGCTGAGCACCAGGTTCCAGAACAGCCCCGACGGGCTGTATCTGCACGTCCTGCATGAGAACTACGGGATCCGGACCAGCATCTCCGTCGAGGGCGACGTCAAGGTGCCGGCCGCGCCGAGCGTGATCGTACGAACAGCAGAACCGAGCACTAAGAAAGGCACATCGTGATCGCCGTACTGGGCCTCGTCCTCGGAGTCGTGGCCGGACTGTTGGTCCGGCCCGAGGTACCCGCGGTGGTCGAGCCGTATCTCCCCATCGCCGTCGTCGCGGCCCTGGACGCCGTGTTCGGTGGTTTGCGCGCCATGCTGGACGGCATCTTCGACGACAAGGTCTTCGTGGTGTCGTTCCTGTCCAACGTGGTCGTCGCCGCGCTGATCGTGTTCCTGGGCGACAAGCTGGGTGTGGGTGCCCAGCTGTCCACCGGCGTGGTGGTCGTCCTCGGCATCCGCATCTTCTCCAACGCCGCGGCGATCCGCCGGCACGTGTTCCGGGCGTGAGGCCGATGAGAGAGAAGCACGAGACGCCGAGGCCGACGACGGTCTCGGGCGGGGGAGAGAGCGACGAGCCCACGACCCGGTTGCGCCGGGAGCTCCCGCAGGAGGTTCCCGCCACGGCCGCCGAGGGGCCCGGCAGGCCCGTGCCGGAGGAGAAGAACCGGCTGACCGGACGGCAGCGGCTGGCCCAGGGGCTGTGGCCACCGCGCTTCACGAGGGCCCAACTCATCGTCGCCGTCCTGCTGTTCGGCCTGGGCTTCGGTCTGGCCGTCCAGGTGGCCTCCAACAACGACGACAGCGCGCTGCGTGGCGCACGTCAGGAAGATCTCGTACGCATCCTCGATGAACTGGATGACCGTACTCAGCGTCTGGAGGAGGAGAAGCAGGGTCTCGAAGATCAGCGCACTGAGTTGGAGAACAGCTCGGACCAGGCCGAGGAGGCTCGCAAGCAGACGGTCGAGAAGGAACGGCAACTCGGCATTCTGGCGGGCACCGTGGCGGCGCAGGGACCCGGCATCACGCTGACGATCAACGACACGAAGGGGACGGTCGAGGCGGACATGTTGCTCGACGCGATCCAGGAGCTGCGGGCGGCCGGCGCGGAGGCGATCCAGGTCAACGGCGTACGCGTGGTGGCCAACACCTATCTCACCGATTCCGGCGAGGGAATCAGTGTCGACGGGAACAAGATCACCCAGCCCTTTCGTTTCAAGGTCATCGGCAACCCGCAGGACCTCGAGCCAGCGTTGAACATCCCCGGAGGCGTGGTGCAGACACTGGAGAAGGAGCAGGCCACCGTGACCGTGGAGCGGGCTGACAAGATCGTCGTGGACGCCTTGCGAGCGGCGAAGCGGCCTGACTACGCTCGGTCGTCCTCCCGGTGAACCGCAGGTGCATAGGGGTCGACAGGCGAGGGCATGAGGTTGCGGGGGGTCGGCGCACCGAATGGGTGGTGCGTGGTGGAAACTGTCTGGTGGAAACGGACGTTGTCAGGATGTCCGGGTCGGCCGGTGTGTTCAGTCAGGGTTCGTCCTGCCCCACGGGCGGGTCTGTTTCGGTCAAGGGGAATCGCCCGTGAAGTTGTTTGCGAAGTTGTTCGGCAAGAGCGCGCGAGAGGGCAGCGACAACGCGACCTCCCGCCATCGCGCGCAGCCGTCTCAGGCGGAGGGCCAGGGCGGTGAGCGCCCGCTGTTCCGGGACCAGGTCGCTGGTCCGGGCGGTGACATTTCCGGAGGTCAGGGCGCGCCGTCTGTTGACCCTGCCCAGTCGGGCCGCATAGGTTTCGGGGAACCCTCAACCTCAGGTACGGGTGGAGGGTTTGCCACCGACCCGTATGCGTCCAATGCCCCGGCGGGGCAGCCGCGGCAGGAGGATCCGTCGATGTCGGCCCTGGTGTGTACGAGGTGCGGTAACCGCAACGCGGAGAACAGCCGCTTCTGCTCGAACTGCGGCGCGCCGCTGCGTCCCGGCGCGGTCCCCGAGCGTCCGTCCGAGACGACCTCCACGATCTCGATCTCCGGTCTCGAGGCCTATGACTCCGAGACGACGGGGCAGACGCAGCTGCCGGCGTTGTCGCCGGAGGCCCAGGCCGCCGTCGACGCGCTGCCGCTCGGCTCGGCACTCCTCGTCGTGCGCCGTGGGCCGAACGCGGGCAGCCGCTTCCTCCTCGACAGCGACCTGACGACGGCGGGCCGTCACCCGCAGAGCGACATCTTCCTGGACGATGTCACCGTCTCCCGTCGGCACGTGGAGTTCCGCCGGGGCCAGGACGGCTCGTTCACGGTCGCCGACGTCGGCAGCCTGAACGGCACCTACGTCAACCGTGAGCGGATCGACCAGGTTGCCCTGCACAACGGTGACGAGGTGCAGATCGGCAAGTACCGGCTGGTCTTCTACGCGAGCCAGCGGGGTTACTGACCCGCCCCCGGACTCGTTCCGGGGGGAATCCCCAGGGAAGGTCCATGCTTCGAACAACGAGCGGTGGTGCCGACCACGGCACCGCCGCCGCGAACAGTGGCCTGATGAGCATCGGCACGGTGCTGAACCTGCTGCGCGAGGAGTTCCCCGAGGTCACGATCTCCAAGATCCGTTTCCTGGAGTCGGAGGGGCTCATCGAGCCGCAGCGGACCCCCTCGGGGTACCGCAAGTTCAGCGCCGAGGACGTCGAGCGCCTCGGACACGTCCTGAGGATGCAGCGGGACCACTATCTGCCGCTCAAGGTGATCCGTGAGCACCTGGAGGCCCTGGAACGGGGCGAGGACGTCCGGCTGCCGTCGGTGGGCCGCCAGCGCGACCTCGGCGACGGAGAGCGTCTGAGTGAGCTCTTCGGGGAGCCCGAGGAGCCCACCGTCGCCCGGATCGGGCGTGCCGAGCTGCTCGCCGGTGCCGGGATCGGCGAGGAGCAGCTGGCCGAGTGGGAGTCGTACGGGCTCGTGGCGCCGCTGCCGGACGGCTCTTACGACGCCGAGGCCCTCACGGTGGCCACGCTAGTGGTGGAACTGGGCCGGTTCGGCATCGAGCCGAGGCATCTGCGGGTGATGAGGGCCGCCGCCGATCGTGAGGCGGGCCTCGTGGAGCAGGTGGTCGCCCCGCTGCGCCGCCACCGCAATCCGCAGACCAGAGCGCATGCGGAGGACCGGACGAGAGAGCTGGCGGGGCTCACGGTGAAGCTGCACGCGGCGCTCGTGCGCAGCGCGCTGGGCATCAGGCTCCGCTGAAGCGGAAGTGTTCGCCTGTGGCGGATCACCCGGCCGATCCGTGCTCGACTACCCAAACATCCCGAGCACGGCCTAGGGTTGCTGTGTGAACGAGCTCGATGTCGTAGGTGTCCGGGTCGAAATGCCCTCCAACCAACCGATCGTGCTCCTGCGTGAAGTGGGAGGCGACCGTTACCTCCCCATCTGGATCGGGCCCGGGGAGGCGACCGCGATCGCCTTCGCCCAGCAGGGTATGGCCCCCGCGCGACCGCTGACCCACGACCTGTTCAAGGACGTGCTCGAGGCCGTCGGTCAGGAGCTCACGGAAGTGCGCATCACCGATCTGCGCGAGGGCGTCTTCTACGCGGAGCTGGTCTTCGCCAGCGGCGTCGAAGTGAGTGCCCGCCCCTCTGACGCCATAGCGCTGGCGCTGCGCACGGGGACTCCGATCTTCGGCAGTGACGGGGTGCTCGATGACGCGGGCATCGCGATCCCGGACGAGCAGGAGGACGAGGTGGAGAAGTTCCGCGAGTTCCTCGACCAGATCTCGCCGGAGGACTTCGGTACCAGCAGCCAGTGAGGCCGGGCGGCGGTTGGATCGGGTCTGGTGGCTGCTGGGTCCCGCGTCAGGGGTCCGGGGCTCTGGTGCGCGGCCGAGGGCGGGGCGACTGCCGGGCCGCACCGGCCGTCAGGGCCGGCGCGGCGATTAGCCGATCAAGGGGGGCGTGTCTCGGGACCCCGGCGCATGACGCGTGCCCATGCGGTGTTCTGCGGTTCCGCTTAGCACATTCGGCTAGCCTTTCCCCGCGGAAGGGCACGGGAAACCACTCTCAGGGTGATTATCACTCGGCGTGCCGAGTGTGGCGGTCGTTGACGCGCCCCTGGTGGCTGCCTACCGTCGAGAAGGCAGGTCAAGGACGGAGGTCGGCGTGAGAAACAGCGGCGACGGTACGGCTGGGGGTGCCCCCGGACGCAGTCTGGGGGAGAGTGGCGCGTACCCTCCCCCGAGCGCTCGGCTCCGCTCGAGCAGGGGATATCCCCATTCCGGCGCGGCCGGCCCCGTCCCCCACTTGCCGACGGCCGTCCAGGACGGCGCGGAGGTGGAGCCCGAGCCGCACGAGAACGTCGGGTACCGCGGCCCGACGGCTTGCGCCGCCGCCGGCATCACCTATCGGCAGCTGGACTACTGGGCCCGCACCGGTCTCGTGGAGCCCAGCGTGCGGCCCGCTCATGGGTCCGGGACGCAGCGCCTCTACAGCTTCCGGGACGTCGTCGTCCTCAAGATCGTCAAACGGTTCCTCGACACCGGTGTCTCCCTGCAGAACATCCGCACGGCCGTCCAGCATCTGCGGGAGCGGGGCTTCAGCGACCTGGAGCGGATGACGCTGATGAGCGACGGGGCCACGGTCTACGAATGCACCTCACCCGACGAGGTGCACGCTCTGCTCCAAGGCGGCCAGGGGATCTTCGGGATCGCCGTCGGGGTGGTCTGGCGCGACGTGGAAAGCGCTCTCTCCCAATTGCACGGGGAGCGGATCGACACGGGCGAGACGCTGGTACGCCCCAACCCGGCGGACGAACTGGCGCGCAGGCGCAACCGGGCGGTCTGAGCGCGACGGCCGGCCCGAGCGGTCGGCCGCAGCAGGGGCTGCCATCACTGGCGACCGGGCCTGCCATCGGCCGCTGTATCGGGGGGCTGCCGTCGGTGGTTACAGGGCCTCGTCGTCGGCCGTAGCAGGGCATTGTCAGTGGTGTAGGGCAGCATCGGAGATGTGAGAACCGCGCCCACGATCCTGCATCTCGACATGGATGCCTTCTACGCCTCGGTGGAGCAGGCGTCCAAGCCCAGTCTGCGCGGGAAAGCCGTCATCGTGGGCGGACTGGGCCCCCGTGGTGTGGTCGCCACCGCCTCGTACGAGGCGAGGGTTTTCGGTGTGCACTCGGCGATGCCCATGGCGCAGGCGCGTCGGCTCGCGCCGAACGCCGCCTATCTCACGCCGCGCTTCACGTTCTACCGGGCGATCAGTCAGCAGGTCATGGGGCTTCTGCACGCCCTGTCGCCGTTGGTGGAGCCGCTGAGCCTCGACGAGGCGTTCGTGGACCTGGAGGCCGGGGGAGCGGCCTGGGACGAGGCATCGGCCCGAGGGACAGGAGTGCGGTTGCGTCAGGAGATACGAGCGGTGACCGGGCTGACCGGGTCCGTGGGGCTCGCCGCCTCCAAGATGCTCGCGAAGATCGCCTCCGAGCAGGCCAAGCCGGACGGGCTGGTGCTCATCGAGCCCGGCACCGAGCGGGCGCTGCTCGGGCCGATGTCCGTGCGGATCCTGCCAGGGGTGGGGCCGGCGACCGGGGACCATCTGCGGCGCGCCGGGATCACCACCGTGGACGAGATCGCGGAGGCGGGCGAGGACGAGATCGTACGGCTGCTGGGGAAGGCCCACGGACATGGCCTGTATGCGATGGCGCTGGCGCGTGACGACCGGGCCGTGGTCGCCGAGCGGGACGCGAAGTCGGTGTCCGTGGAGGACACGTACGACGTGGACATCCATGACCGGGTACGGGTCCGCCTTGAGGTGCAGAGGCTCGCCGATCGGTGCGTGCGGCGGCTGAGGGCGTCCGGGCTGTCGGGGCGGACGATCGTGCTGAAGGTGCGGAGGTACGACTTCTCGACGCTGACCCGGTCGGAGACGCTGCGCGGGCCCACCGACGACCCGGCTGTGGTGCGTGAGGCCGCGGCCCGGCTGTTGGAGGCCGTCGACACCACCGGTGGGGTGCGGCTGCTCGGAGTGGGGGTCAGCGGGCTCGCCGACTACACGCAGGAGGACCTGTTCGCCCAGGCCGCGGGCGCGCCGGAGCTTCCGGAGGAGGAGGCGGTGGAGGAGGCCGTGGCGGAGGAGGGTGTCGCCGTCGAGCGGCGGTGGTCGGCCGGGCATGACGTCCGGCACGCCCAGTACGGGCACGGGTGGGTGCAGGGCAGCGGGCTCGGGCGGGTCACCGTACGGTTTGAGACGCCCGGGGACACGGAGCCGGGGCGGGTGCGGACGTTCCGCACGGACGACGCCGACCTCGAGGTGGTGGATCCGCTGCCGCTGGTGCCGGGCGGACCGGTGCGGCCGTCGGAGGCGGTGCCCGTGCCGGGGCCTGGAGCCGAGCACGAGGAAGGGCGGGGGGCGCTGGGCTGAGGAGATCGAGGTCGGGGCCTCGGTGTGCGCCTCAGGTGTCCTCCTGGCTCGCCGCGTTGCCGAAGTCGTGCTCCAGTGGGGGCGGCGGGGCCACGTCCAGGCCGTAGTGGTGGTAGAGCTGGAGTTCCTGTTCGGGGGAGAGGTGGCGGCCGACGCCGAAGTCGGGGGCGTCCTTGATGAGGGCGCGGTCGAAGGGGACGCGGAGGGTTCCCTCGACGAGCTCGCTGGGCTCAAGAGGAATGAAGGCGTCGCGGCCGAAGAGGCCCGTGCGTATCGCGGCCCACTCGGGGATGCCGGTCGCGTCGTCGAGGTAGACCTCGTCCACTGTGCCGATCTTGGTGCCCTTGCGGTCGAACGCCTTGCGGCCGATCAGATTGCGCGGATCGATGTCGGTCTGCACGGGCCCTCCAAGTGGTCGCCATGGGGGTTGCAAATCCTTCCTCACCACTACGAAAAGGCACATCGGGGAACGCGGCCACTCGAAGACACGTGCGTTGACCGCGCTGATACGCTGGCATCGGCTGTTGAACCCGTGCGGGAGAGTCCTCCGGACACCATCCGGAGGCGCCGAAGGAGCAAATCCTCCCCGGAATCTCTCAGGCTCACGTACCGCACGGACGAGGTCACTCTGGAAAGCAGAGCGGGTGTCGACGGTTTCCGCTCTCACCGACGGTGAAAGCCGGCCCGCACCCGGGCCGGTGAAGCTCTCAGGTCGAGATGACAGAGGGGGAGGCCGTCCGGGCACCCGTGCCGTGGTGCCCTCGAAGGTCGCGTCAGACCAGGAGGCCTCCGCAATGACCGCCCACCGCATTCCGCTCGCAGAGCTCGAACAGGGCATCCCGTTCGAGCGGCGTCACATCGGACCCGACGCCGAGGCCCGGGCCAAGATGCTCGCCCAGGTCGGATACGGCTCGCTCGACGAGCTGACGGCCGCCGCGGTCCCCGACGTGATCAAGAACGCCGAGGCGCTGAAGCTGCCGGGCGCCCGAACCGAGGCCGAGGTGCTCGCCGAGCTGCGCTCACTCGCCGACCGCAACCAGGTGCTGGGCTCCATGATCGGACTCGGCTACTACGGGACGTTCACCCCGCCGGTGATTCTGCGGAACGTCATGGAGAACCCCGCCTGGTACACGGCCTACACGCCGTACCAGCCCGAGATCTCCCAGGGCCGGCTCGAAGCGCTGCTCAACTTCCAGACCATGGTCGCCGACCTCACCGGCCTCCCCACCTCCGGTGCCTCCCTGCTCGACGAGGGCACGGCCGCCGCGGAGGCCATGGCGCTGTCCCGGCGCATGGGCAAGAACAAGAAGGGTCTCTTCCTGGTCGACGCGGACACGCTGCCGCAGACCATCGCCGTGATCGAGACCCGTGCCGAGCCCGCCGGGGTCGAGATCGTCGTCGCCGATCTCAGCGACGGCATTCCCGCCGACATCGCCTCCCGTGAGATCAACGGCGTGCTCCTGCAGTACCCGGGTGCCTCCGGTGCCGTACGCGATCTCAAGCCGGTCATCGAGCAGGCCCATGGAATCGGGGCGCTCGTCACCGTCGCCGCCGACCTGCTCGCCCTCACCCTGCTGACCCCGCCGGGTGAGCTGGGCGCCGACATCGCGGTCGGCACGACGCAGCGGTTCGGTGTGCCGATGGGCTTCGGCGGGCCGCACGCGGGCTACATGGCCGTGCAGGAGAAGTTCGCACGCAGCCTGCCCGGACGGCTCGTGGGCGTCTCCGTGGACGCCGACGGACACAAGGCGTACCGGCTCGCCCTCCAGACGCGTGAGCAGCACATCCGCCGCGAGAAGGCGACCAGCAACATCTGTACCGCTCAGGTGCTGCTCGCTGTGATGGCCGGCATGTACGCCGTCTACCACGGCCCCGAGGGGCTGCGGACCATCGCACGGCGCACCCACCGGTATGCCACCGTCCTCGCCGCGGGGCTCGCCGCGGGCGGGGTCGAGGTCGTGCACGGCGCGTACTTCGACACGCTCACCGTGCGGGTACCGGGACGGGCAGCCGAGGTCGTGGCCGCCGCGCGGGAGCACGGCGTGAACCTGCACCTCGTGGACGCCGACCAGGTGTCCGTCGCCTGCGACGAGACCACCACGCGGGCGCAGCTGGGCGCCGTGTGGACGGCGTTCGGCGTGGAGGGCAACGTCGAGGATCTCGACGCCGCCGCCGAGGACACGCTGCCCGGGGCGCTGCTGCGCTCCGACGAGTACCTCGCGCACCCCGTGTTCCACGAGCACCGGTCCGAGACCGCGATGCTGCGCTACCTTCGCCGTCTCGCCGACCGGGACTACGCGCTCGACCGGGGCATGATCCCGCTGGGCTCCTGCACGATGAAGCTCAACGCGACCACCGAGATGGAGCCGGTGACCTGGCCCGAGTTCGGGCAGCTGCACCCCTTCGCGCCCGCCGCGCAGGCGCAGGGCTATCTGACGCTGATCCGTGAGCTGGAGGAGCGGCTCGCCGAGGTCACCGGATACGACAAGGTGTCGCTCCAGCCGAACGCCGGCTCGCAGGGCGAGCTGGCCGGGCTGCTCGCCGTACGCGGCTACCACCGGGCCAACGGCGACGACCAGCGGACCGTGTGCCTCATCCCGTCCTCCGCGCACGGCACCAACGCCGCGAGCGCCGTGATGGCCGGCATGAAGGTCGTCGTCGTGAAGACCGCCGAGGACGGCGAGATCGACGTCGAGGACCTGCGGGCGAAGATCGAGCAGTACCGTGACCAGCTGTCCGTGCTGATGATCACCTACCCGTCGACGCACGGTGTGTTCGAGGAGCACGTCGCCGACATCTGCGCCCAGGTGCACGACGCGGGCGGCCAGGTCTACGTCGACGGCGCCAACCTCAACGCGCTGGTGGGCCTCGCCAAGCCCGGCCACTTCGGTGGTGACGTCTCCCACCTGAACCTGCACAAGACGTTCTGCATCCCGCACGGCGGCGGCGGTCCCGGTGTCGGACCCGTGGCGGTCCGGGAGCACCTGGCGCCTTATCTGCCGAACCACCCGATGCAGCCCGCGGCCGGCCCGGAGACCGGCGTGGGCCCGATCTCGGCCGCCCCGTGGGGCTCGGCGGGCATCCTGCCGATCTCGTGGGCGTACGTCCGGCTGATGGGCGGCGAGGGGCTCAAGCGGGCGACGCAGGTCGCGGTGCTCAGCGCCAACTACATCGCCAAGCGGCTGGAGCCGCACTACCCGGTGCTGTACACCGGCCCGGCCGGGCTCGTGGCGCACGAGTGCATCGTCGACCTGCGACCGCTGGCGAAGACGACCGGGGTGAGTGTCGACGACATCGCCAAGCGGCTGATCGACTACGGCTTCCACGCGCCGACCATGTCCTTCCCGGTGGCCGGGACGCTGATGATCGAGCCGACCGAGTCGGAGGACCTCGCCGAACTGGACCGGTTCTGCGATGCGATGATCGCGATCCGCGCGGAGATCGAGAAGGTCGGTTCCGGCGAGTGGCCCGCCGAGGACAACCCGCTGCGGAACGCGCCGCACACCGCGGCCGCGCTCGGCGGCGAGTGGAGCCATGCGTACACCCGCGAGGAGGCAGTGTTCCCGGCGGGGGTCAAGCCCGCCGACAAGTACTGGCCGCCGGTGCGCCGGATCGACCAGGCCTTCGGTGACCGGAACCTGGTCTGCTCCTGCCCGCCGCTGGACGCCTACGAAGAGTAGTCACCAGCGGATACGCGTCGGGCCGGCCCGGAGACTGTCTCTCCGGCCGGCCCCTTGTGTGTCCGGACGGGCGCCCGCTGCGGGAACCCGCCCTGTGCGCACCTCGCCCGGCTCAGGCCGCCGTCATCACCGTGCCGCTGTCCAGCGGGCGGTGCGGGGCGATGATCTGGCCGTCGGGAAGGAGCTCACCGGTGTCCTCGAAGAGCAGAACGCCGTTGCAGAGCAGGCTCCACCCCTGCTCCGGGTGGTGCGCCACGAGTCGGGCGCCTTCCCGGTCGGCGGATTCGGCGGTCGGGCACGGTGGCTGGTGCTGGCACATGGTTGTTGGGATCTTTCGCTCTGTCGTGAGTGGTGAGATGGCTGTCGTGTCTGTTCCGCGGCGTGAAGCCTCGCTCATGGCCGCCCCCCGTTGTGATAATTCGGTCCGGTCCCAGTGTTGCCCTACGGGCGTCAATCCGCAGGCATTTCGCAGCACCGCTTTCTCACAGGTTGATGACGCATCCCCCGCGCGGACGGTTCATCGCAACTCCCCTGTCCGTTCGGGTGGTTCGCCATGGTCGGATGTGGCTAGTCCGACGGGGTGGGGGCGCATGAATAGCTCGTACGAGCGTATTGCCGCGCGGAAGAGCGGAATAGCGCGCCGATGACAGTCGCGTACCCCGTCGCCGGTATATCGGCGACGGGGTACGCGACGGGTGAATGAGGCGGCGACTTTCGGATCAGGCGGGCGACCCCATGAGGGGGGTGGGGGTCAGTCGGGTGGTCAGGACCGGGAGGAGATCGGCGACCCGGTGCGGGCGGTGGGCCGCGATGCCGGGCGGTGCCGGGGCCAGGGGCACCAGGAGGTCGGTCGGCGCCGGGTGGCCGGTGACACCGTCGGCGGTGGTGTCCGCATGCAGCCAGAGGGTGAGCATGTACAGCTCGGGCACCGACAGCAGGCGGGGCTGGTAGGGCTTTTGCATGACGTCGGCCTGGCGCAGGGCGTGCTCCGTGGAGGCGATGTACGGGCCCTCGAAGAAGTGCGAGAAGGCCCATCCGTCGGGGGTGAGGCGGGTCTCGGCGGCGGCCAGGGCGCGGTCGCCGGAGCGGATCAGGAAGCGCCAGCCCGTGAGCCGGGTGGTGCCGGCGCCCTCGGGCGTGATCCGGTCGAGTACGTGGACGGGCAGTGGGAGTTCGGGCGTGACGGGACCTTGGGTGCTGCGCAGGGAGGGGGTTCGGGCCTCGCTGACGGCGGTGGGAGATCCGAGTGCCGTGAGGACGGTGCGCAGGGCGGGCGCGGGAGCCGGGGGGACAAGCAGCGGCATGGTGGGTCGCCTCTCATTCGACAGGCACGGTGGCGCGAGGGCGGGGGCGGACGACGCTGTCAGCTCTCAGGGATCGAAGAGACGGGTGCCCGGGGTCCGGTGCGTGGGTTGAGGGTCCGCCGTGCGAGCTCCGACGGCAGGACCGAGGACCGCGAGTGCCGACTCTCAGCCTCGTGTCCGGAGTTTATACGACCCGTGTTCAAAAGGTGTTTCGGCTAGCTGTCTTCGATATGAAGAGCAAGGCGGTATCCGGTCGCTGAATCGCGGGAATCATCCCGATTTTTTGTGGGGGATGAGAGGGTGACCTCGGATTACCAGCGCGTAGCGGTAGGCCGGTTCTCATCGGCGCTTTTCACGAATCCCGGCATGGAAAGCGCATGCTCTTTCGTGCCGCGTGAATGTGCCAGAAGCACGCCGAGTCCATAAGGTCGAGGGTGAACGCGCTCAGCCTAGCGGGCGCAGGTCTCGCGCGGGACGTTATCGGCGGCTCTGCCTGGGCATCATCATCCGTGAACCGGGACAGTCGTGGCCGGGTCGTCGGCCTGCCCATCCGAGGAGGGACACTTCGATGGGGGAGAAGGTCGTGGCGGGGTCGTTCGGCCTGTCCGACCGCCAGCTCTACCGTGACAAACTGCGGCAGTGTCTGGCGGGACTGGAGCGCCTGCTGGAGGAGAAGCGGTTCGACCGCCCGAAGAACCTGATGGGTGTCGAGATCGAGCTGAACCTCGTCGGGGCCGACGGTCTGCCGAGAATGATGAACGCGCAAGTACTCGAACGGATTGCGAGCCGAGATTTCCAAACAGAACTCGCCATGTTCAATCTGGAAGTCAACATCGCTCCCCATCGGCTGGGCGGCCGGGTATTCGACCGGCTTTCCGAGGAGCTGCGCACCTCCTTGGCGTACGCCGACCGGAAAGCCGGGGAGGTGGATGCCGGCATCGTGATGATCGGCATTCTGCCGACGCTCGACCGGGACGACCTGGTCTCGTCCAACCTCTCCGCGGGCGATCGCTACACGCTGCTCAACGATCAGATCGTCGCCGCTCGCGGTGAGGACTTCACACTCGACATCGAGGGCGTGGAGCGGCTCGTGTGCACCTCGAAGTCGATCGCGCCCGAGGCCGCCTGCACCTCGGTGCAGTTGCACCTCCAGGTCACTCCCGAGCGCTTCGCGGACGTGTGGAACGCGGCCCAGGCGGTCACGGCGGCCCAGGTGGCCATAGGGGCCAACGCGCCGTTCCTGTTCGGGCACGAGCTGTGGCGTGAGTCGCGGCCGCCGCTGTTCCAGCAGTCCACGGACACCAGGCCGCCGGAGCTCCAGGCCCAGGGGGTGCGACCGCGCACCTGGTTCGGGGAGCGGTGGATCTCCTCGGCTTACGACCTCTTCGAGGAGAACCTGCGTTTCTTCCCGGCGCTGCTGCCCATCTGTGACGACGAGGATCCGCTCGACATCCTCGACGCGGGCGGCGTTCCGAAGCTCGCGGAGCTGACCCTGCACAACGGCACGGTCTACCGCTGGAACCGGCCGGTGTACGGCATCGCCGACGGGGTTCCGCATCTGCGGGTCGAGAACCGGGTGCTGCCCGCCGGACCGACCATCACCGATGTGATCGCCAACGCGGCCTTCTACTACGGGGTCGTGCGCGCCCTGGCCGAGGAGTCACGGCCCGTCTGGACGCGGATGCCGTTCGAGACCGCGGCCGCCAACTTCGACGAGGCGTGCCGCCACGGCATCGACGCGCGGTTGCAGTGGCCGCGACGAGGCCGGTACGGCGGAGTGGGGCCGGTGGACGCGGTCAATCTCGTTCGGGAGGAGCTGCTGCCGCTCGCGGAGGCGGGGCTGGACGCGTGGGGTGTCGAGCCGGTCGACCGGGACTTCTACCTCGGAGTGATCGAGGAGCGTTGCCGGCGGCGGGTCAACGGAGCGTCCTGGCAGGTCGAAACGTTCCATCAGGCGCTGGCCAAAGGCATCGGACGGGACGCGGCGCTGGCTGCCACCACCCGGAGGTACTGCGAGTTGATGCGCGCCGGGGAGCCGGTGCACACCTGGCCGGTGGGGCTGCCGGAGCCCGTGCCGCTGGGCTGAGAGGAGCGGGCGCTGCGCATCAGCGGTGGCGCCGACTGCCTGAGAGTCCCGGGGCGTGGGCGTCCGCCGGGGGCGCGGGCGTGTTCATGGCTGCTCGTGCCCTTCCCCGTGCCCCGGGGTGGTCAGTGTTCCCGCCCGACTCGTCAGCGCCTGGTGTCCGGGTCCGCTGAGGGCCCGAGGCCCTGAACGTACGCCCCTGGGAGGATCCGGAGCGCCGCAGGCGATGATGGTCCTTCGGTGGGAACGGACCAGTGGAGGCGTGGGTGCAGGGGCAGGCGGAGTCGGTGGACGGTGCGTTGCCGTGGGAGCGGCCGACCCGGCGGATACTCAGGGACGAGACCCTGCTCGTGCTGGGCGTCTCGCTCGGTGCGAGCGGCGTGTCCGCACTGATCAGTTTCATCGGCTCGGTCACCAAGCCGGGCGGGCTGAAGGACCAGGCAGCCACGTTGAACGCCTCGGCGGCACCCGGCCGGCCCTGGCTCGACCTCGCGTGGCAGCTCTTCGGGATCACCACCGCGCTGGTGCCGGTGGCGCTGGTTGCGCACTTCCTGATGAGGGAGGGCGCGAGGTTGCGGACGCTCGGGTTCGACCGTACGAAGCCGTGGCCCGACCTCGGCCGTGGCGCGGCGATCGCCGCCGTGATCGGCAGCACGGGCATCGCCTTCTACCTGGCCGCCCGCGGCCTCGGCTTCAACCTCACCGTGGTGCCGGAGGCGCTGCCCGAGGTGTGGTGGAAGTACCCGGTGCTGATCCTCTCAGCGATCCAGAACGCGGTGCTCGAAGAGGTGATCGTGGTCGGGTATCTGCTGCGCCGGCTCCAGCAGTTGGGCTGGTCCCCGGGCGGCGCGCTGGCCGCCAGTTCGGTGCTGCGCGGGTCGTACCACCTCTACCAGGGCATCGGCGGCTTCGTCGGCAACATGGTGATGGGCGTGGTGTTCGTCTACCTGTACCGGCGGTGGGGGCGTGTGGGCCCGCTGGTCGTGGCGCACTCGCTGCTCGACATCGGGGCGTTCGTGGGATACGGGCTGCTGGCCGGCGAAGTGGGGTGGCTGCCGACGGCTTGACGACTGGTGGGGGCAGCCGTACGGCGTGGCGGGGACGCCGCGACCATGGCGAGGCAGGGGCGTACGGCGGTGCCTACGCCCCTGCTCTGTGTGGTCGCGCGTCAGGCCAGCAGTTCGCCGTCGATCACCGTTACCGCTCGGCCGCTCAGGAGGGTGCGGTCGCCGCGGAGCTCCGTACGGACGTGGCCCGAGCGGGGGGAGGCCTGGAGACCGGTGAGGGTGAGGCTGCCGAGGCGCTCGGACCAGAAGGGGGCGAGGGCGGTGTGGGCGCTGCCGGTGACCGGGTCCTCGTCGATGCCGACGTTGGGGAAGAAACAGCGCGAGACGTAGTCGTGGCCGGCGGAGGGGTCCTCGGCGCGGGCGGTGGCGATGATGCCGCGCCGGGAGTGGCGGCCGAGGGCTCTGTGGTCGGGAGCGAGACCGCGGACCGTCTTCTCGTCGGCCAGTTCGACCAGCAGGTCTCCGACAAGGGGGCCGGTGTCGACGACGGTGAGCGGTTCGGCGCCCAGGGCCTCGGCGAGGCCGTCCGGGGCGGCGGCCGGGGTCAGGGGCGCGGTCGGGAAGTCGAGGGTGAGCAAGCCGTCCGGTCGGGGCGTCGCGACGAGGACGCCGCTGCGGGTGGCGAACCGTACCGGGCCCTCGTGCGTGCCCGTGGTGGTCAGGACGTGCGCGGTGGCCAGCGTGGCATGGCCGCACATCTCCACCTCCGTCACGGGGGTGAACCAGCGCAGGGCCCAGTCGGCCTCGCCGCCCTCGGGGAGCGGGTGCGCGAAGGCGGTCTCGGCGTGGTTGACCTCCCGGGCGACGTTCTGGAGCCAGGCGTCGCCCGGGAAGGAGTCCAGGATGAGGACCCCGGCCGGGTTCCCGCGGAAGGGGCGGTCGGTGAAGGCGTCGACGATACGAATACGCATGAGGGTGACGCTAGAGGGCCGGTCGGGGCGCGGGCCAAGGCCAATCGCTGAGCACTGGACCGATCACCGCCCCCGCGCCCCGGCGTCCTGCAGCGCTGCGGCAAGGTGTTCGTCTCGCACAACTTCCGGGCCTCTTGAACCGCGGCGCCATCAGTGCCCGTTCGCCGTTACCCGCACGTTCGGCGTCATGCCCCGCTCCTGCTCGACTCGATGCCGAGTCCTCCAGAGACTTCCAGTCATGGAACCCTGCCGAATCTGCCGGAAGCCGATGAAGATCCAGCTCGGTCGACGTCACCGGCTCTCTTCTTCCGCCTCCCGCAGAGTGGCCTACATCGAACGTCGCTCCCGGGAGGAGGACGCCGCCGGCCGACAGCCGTTCCGCGACTGCGGCGCTTGCGAAGGTCCCATGCCGCCAACCTCTCCAATCGCCGAGCACACCTGCTCGGAGACATGCGGACTGCAGGTCTCCCGCCGGGACCGGCTGATCGAGAGGGACGGGCTTCCTCTACCTTCCAGGACATGTGTGTTCTGCGGCATCCCGACAGAAGCGAAGTCGCCCGCCGAGCCCCCCGCCGCTGGTGCAGTCGCCGTTGCCGCACATGGTCGTCTGGGGGCGTTGACCCGTCGACCTTCTTCAAGCCGGTGGCCTGCGGCCAGTGCCAGAAACCGATTGACCGCCGCAAGGACGGCTGGTCCCGGCGTTGGTGCTCCCGTACGTGCCACCGGCTGGCCTGAGCAGCCACAGAACGCCTAAGACGATCTTGGACATCCTCCTTCTCGTCTCCGCATGCATCCCTTGGACCACACCACCAGGAGGAACCAGTGTCATACCCGCAGCCGCTCACCCCCGAGGAGAAACTCGCCGACGCGAAGAAGCAGCTGAGCCTCCCGCGTATCGTCGTGATCTGCGGCTCGACCCGTTTCATGACCGAGATGACCGAGGCTGATCTGCGGGAGACCAAAGCCGGAAAGATTGTCGTCAAGCCGGGTTGTGACATGAAGTCGCCGCACGAATTCTGGTCTGATCCTGTCGAGGCCGAGGCACTGAAGGTCCGACTCGACGATCTGCACCGAGCGAAGATCCGGCTCGCTGATGAGGTGCTCGTGGTCGGCGACTACATCGGAGACAGCACCCGAGCCGAAATCGCCTACGCCCGGTCGCTGGGCAGGCCCGTGCGGTTCACGCACCCCGAAGTCGACCCCGACGCCTGACCGCCCACCCCTGCACCAACACCCTCCGCAGACTCCCTTGGAATTGATTCTCAAGCAGCCGAGCGGCCGATCGCGCAGTGTCGGCGTACACCGGGTATCTGCTCAGCTCGGTACGGCCACCGAAGGTGCTCAGCGGCTTCGGCAGGTCTTGAGGAGCCCGGCGTAATCAGGAGGCGATATGGGCGGCGACAGGGAACACTTCGCCGGTGATCGTGATGCAGCCTGTCCTGGAGATGTACGCGCCTGACGGCTTCGACCTCTGGCCCGTCGCCGAGCTCGAGTCGTTCGGCCTCCTTCCTCTCAGCGGTGAGCTCTCCGCTGATGAGGTCGGGACGGCGGTGATGCGTATCGCCAGCTGCAACGGCATCGACCCCGGCGACGACCGGACGTCTCGTCCGGCCGGCGCACTTGACTCGTTCCTTGAGGGACTGCTGACGCTCGACCATCTCTTCGCGGCCGGTGGCCTGAGAGTCGCCGACAACTGCACGGGCGTCACCTTCCTGCCCGGCTGTTGCGACGGACTGGAGGACTGGCGCAACTGGTACCAGCTCGTCAACGATGGCAGCCTGCTCGGTTTCGGTCATGACCCCGTGTCGCCGGTTGCGGAGCGCTTCGGCGACACGGTCCGCCTCACTGTGAACGCCGAGCAGAGCGAGAGCCCGGTGATCGAGCTGTCCGTCGCCGAACTCCGCCACCTGCTCGACGGCGCCGAGCGCGATCTGACCGACTTCCTGGCACTGGCAGCTGACTGGACCTCCCAACACCTGCCCCACCACTGCGCCCCCGTCACAGCCGCCCTCGCCCGTGTTCTTGACCTCTCCCCACCGGTCGTACCGCCGAAGCTCTAGGACGGAAGCCCGGTTTCGTCGGCCCGGGAGGGCGGGCTTCAGGAATGGCTCTCGTGTGTGCCGCGGTAAGCATGTTCGCGTGTGCCTACCTGGGCACTTCGTCGCGTACTCCGACACGCAGGCGTCCATCACCGATGACAATCAACCTGCACTTCGACACGCCGGCTCAGCAGAGCAACAACCCACAACGGTCGCCCCTGTCCGGGACAGATGCCCAAGTGGTCAACCTTGCTGACGCGAAGCAGTTTCGCTCAACCTTCCCTGGCAATCGACCAGGACTCCCCGTCACAGGTCACCCATGCCCGTTCAAGGGTCTTGTCGTACGACAGGTTCCGATATATCGTTGATCCATCGCGACAGATCAACGATGGAATGGAGTGATCGTGATGCGTTCCCGTGGACAGGACTACGGACAGGGCTTCGGATTCGAGCGGGGGCATGGGCGCCGTGGCGGCGGCCACCCGTTCGGCCGGGGCGACGGCGACACGCCGCGCGCGGCCTTCGGGCCCTTCGGGCCGGGGCATGGCGGCCCCGGGCCCTTCGGACCTTTCGGTCCGGGACCCTGGGGTGGGCGAGGCCGCGGCGGTCCCAGGGGAAGGGCGCGGAGGGGAGACGTGCGCGCGTCGATCCTGGCCCTCCTCAGGGATCGGCCCATGCATGGCTACGAGATGATCCAGGAGATCGCCGAGCGCAGTGGCGGGGCATGGAAGCCCAGTCCCGGCTCGGTGTACCCCACCCTTCAGCTGCTGGAGGACGAGGGGATGATCGCCAGTGCGACCGAGGGTGGCAAGAAGCTGTTCTCGCTGACCGAGGCCGGCCGTACCGCGGCCGAAGACGGGCCCGACGCCCCCTGGGAAGAGGCCTCGCGCGGGGTCGACTGGGAGGCGCTGAGTGAGATCCGGCAGGCCGGGTTCGGTCTGATGGAGGCGTTCGGCCAGGTCTGGAAGACCGGTGACAAGGACCAGCGTGACAAGGCGCTGGCGGTGATCAACGAGGCCCGCAAGAAGCTGTATCTGATCCTCGCCGACGAGGACTGAGGCGAGGGCGGCGACGGCTGCCTCGCCACGGCTCGGAGGTGCCCCCGCGGCGTGGTTTCGCGGGGGCACCGCCCGTGCTCACCGCACCAGGGCGTCCAGCTTGCGCAGGGACTCGCCGAGGGCGGCGGTCGCTGAGTCCTTGAGCTTGCCCGCCATCAGGGAGACGGCCGCGCCGGTGAAACTGCCGTCGATGCGGACCGTGGTCGTGTCGCCGTCGGGGGTGAGGGTGTAGCGGGTGGCCAGGTCGACGGCCATCGGGCCCTTGCCGCGGATGGCCAGCACCCTGGCCGGTTCCAGTTCGGCGATGGTCCATACGACCTCCGCCGGGAAGCCCATGAGCTTCAGGTTCTCCTGGAAGGTGCCGCCCACGGCGAGCGACTCCGGGCCGCCCTTGGGAAAACCGGTGTGGGTCGTGTTCCACTCGCCGTGCGAGGGCCAGTCCACGAGTCGGGCCCAGACCTGATCGGCGGGTGCCCCGATGCGTGCCTCCGCGCTGACATCGGCCATACGACAACCCCTTCGTCTCGGACGCTGGTGTCGCGGAACGTAGCCGCGAGGGCTCGAACATTCAATACTGATGAACTGTCAGGACGTCCGTGCAATCCGTGCCGCGTCTCATCCGTAGGGAGGAGGCGAGGGGCGCCCTTGCGCAACCTGTGTGGGACTCGAAGATGGTTCCTCTCGTGGATGACTCCGCCCGCTGTGGCTGATGGGGTGGAAGGCGTGCGATCCCGTAATCCTCGGCAGGCGGCCGTCGGTCATGGCCCGAACCGCGCGGAGCTCGAGGGCAGGCTCACGGACGAGCTGGCCTCGGTGGTGGCCGGCGCGCGGAGACGGGCGCTGCGGGACGGGGACCGGCAGATCGACACGGCCCATCTGCTGCATTCGCTCCTGGAGGTCGACCCGCAGGTGCGGGCGGCCTTGGCCCCGCGGCAGGTCGCCCGGCTGCTCGGCTATCTGGTGCAGCGGAGCATCGGCTACGGGCTGCGGTGGCAGATCGGTGTCGAGGACGGCGGCACCGGGTCCGTGACGCCCGGAGTGCCTGGCTGGTCGCCGATGGCGGCGCGGGCCATGTCGGAGGCGTACGAGCGGGCCGCGCGGCGTGGTGCCGATCGGGCCCACGGGGTCGACCTGCTCGCCGCGATCGTCTCGGCCCCGGCGTCACGGGCCGTGGAGGTGCTCAGGCATGCCGGTGTCGATGTCGGGGGCATGCATCTGTGGGGTACTGGCTCCGCGGGCGCAGCCCTGTCGGAGAGGGCGGTGGCCCAGGAGGCGGTGCGCGAGGAGGCGGCGGTCGAGGGTTCGTCGGGTGTCCGAGCGGTGAGACAGGAGTAATCGGGGGTGACGCTCCTGTTGGTGCCTGTCATCATGTGCCGGTGCACACGTCTCAGGGAAGTCAGGGGCAAGGCGGGCGCGGCGTCGGACTGGGGCTCGCCCTCGGATCCGCGTTCGCCTTCGGCGGGTCCGGCGTCGCGGCCAAACCACTCATAGAGGCGGGGCTCGACCCGCTGCACGTGGTGTGGCTGCGGGTCGCGGGTGCCGCGCTGGTCATGCTGCCGCTGGCCGTGCGGCACCGGGACCTGGTGCGGCGGCGGCCCGCTCTGCTCGCCGGGTTCGGACTCCTGGCAGTGGCCGGTGTGCAGGCCTTCTACTTCGCTTCCCTATCCCGGATCCCCGTCGGGGTCGCCCTCCTCGTCGAGTACCTCGCTCCGGCGCTCGTGCTCGGCTGGGTGCGGTTCGTGCAGCGGCGTCCGGTGACCCGGGCCGCCGCCGCGGGGGTCGTTCTCGCGGTCGGGGGGCTCGCCTGCGTCGTCGAGGTGTGGGCGGGGCTGAGCTTCGACGTGCTGGGTCTGCTGCTCGCGCTCGGGGCCGCCTGTTGCCAGGTCGGATACTTCGTCCTCTCCGACCAGGGGAGCGACGCGGGTGACGAGGCGCCCGATCCCCTGGGTGTCATCGCCTACGGGTCGCTCGTCGGCGCGGCGGTGCTCACCGCCGTGGCCCGGCCCTGGGGCATGGACTGGGCGGTGCTCGGGGGCAGTGCGCCGATGGACGGCAGGCCGGTGCCTGCCTGGCTGCTGCTCGGGTGGGTCGTGCTGATCGCCACGGTCCTCGCCTATGTCACCGGAGTGGTGGCCGTACGGCGCCTGTCCCCGCAGGTGGCGGGCGTGGTCGCATGCCTCGAGGCCGTCATCGCGACCGCGCTCGCCTGGGTGCTGCTCGGCGAGCACCTGTCGGCGCCGCAGATCATCGGAGGGGCGGTCGTCCTGGTGGGGGCGTACGTCGCGCAGCGGTCCACGCCGGGGAAGTCGGCAGCCGGGGCTGCGGAGGTGGTGGCGTCCGGTGGGCAGGGCGTCGAGCGGGGTGAGGTGGCCGCCGGCCGCGGTTGACCCCTGTGCCGGGTGCCCTGCGTCGGGCCACGGCCGTCCGTGCCCGATCCAGCCGCACCCGCGCCCCTCAGGCCGGTGGCCAGATGCCCCGGCGGTTCAGCTGGTGGCGGCGGGCTGCCGTGTCGCCGCGGCCGCCGCGGGTCGTGAGGCCGGCCACGATACGGTCCTGGACCTCCTTGGGGCGGTGGGCGGCGTACTTGAACTTGGCGCGCACGGCGGTCACTTCGAGGCGCAGGCCCCGGATGCCGGGCAGGAGGCGGCCGTAGGGTGCCTCGTCGGCTGTCGCGGTGGCGGAGCCGCCCTCCGGCTGGAAGTGGGCCAGTTGGCGGTTGAGGAGCTCGGCCTTCTCGGCCGGGGCATCGATGATGCGGGCCGTGCAGCGGAGTTGGACGGCCGCGTAGAAGCTGGTCGGAGTGCCGTGTTCCGGCGGGGCGTCCGGTGGGGCCTGCCAGGGGCCGGGGATGTAGACGTAGTCGTCCACCACGCTCAGGAGGACATCGGGGTCAGCCTCCAGAGCAGGCCACAGGGGGTTCGGGCGTGCCAGGTGGGTGAGGGCGACACCGTGGTCGCCCTCGTCGGGGTCGTAGGCGAAGTGCATCGGCTGGACGTGGGGCGCGTCGCCGGGCAGGCCGTTGACGGCGAGCTGGCCGAAGTCGTGCACGGCGAGCCAGCGCCGCCACTCGCTGTCGTCGCGTGGGGCGTCCCAGGGGTGGATCAGCATCACAGGGCCTTGAGGTACTCGGGGAGTTCGATGCCGGGTGCCAGATCCGCCGCCGGGATCGGGGTCTCGTAGCCCTTCCGGAGGGGGACGACACCGGCCCAGTGGGGGAGCGTGAGGTCCTCGGGCTCGTCGTTGACGCCGCCGGTACGGGTCTTGGCGGAGACCTCGTCCAGGTCGAGCCTGATCACGGAGGTGGCGGCGAACTCCTTGGCGTTCGCCGGCCGGGAGTCCCGCGAGCGGCCGGGGACGACGTGGTCCACGAGTGCGTCCAGGGCGATCCGCCGCTCCTGCGGGTCGGTGACCTGGTGGGCGATGCCGTGCACGACCACGGAGCGGTAGTTGACCGAGTGGTGGAAGCCGGAGCGGGCCAGGATCAGCGCGTCCACGTGGGTGACCGTCAGACACACCGGAAGACCCGGGTCGGCCTTCCCCGTCATCCGCAGCGGACGCGACCCGGTCGAACCGTGCACGTACAGCGTCTCGCCGACCCGGCCGTACAGGGTGGGCAGTACCACGGGGGCGCCGTCACGGATGAAGCCGAGGTGGCAGACGTACCCCTCGTCGAGTATCGCGTGCACCGCCTCCTTGTCGTACGACGCCCGCTGCGGAGACCGGGTGGGGACGGTGCGGTCGGTGGCGGTGTAGGCGGCCGGTGCCGGTGTCGTCGACTGCGGGGTCCCCGTCATTGCGCTCTCCATTGCACTAGTGCATACTTGGATTTGTGCTAGGAGAATACACAATCACCGGTCGGCGCGCAGCTGAGATCGCGGCGAGCGTGGAGCGTGCGGTGAGTGCCGGGGAGTTGGAACCGGGTCAACTCCTGCCGCCGATGCGGGAGTTGGCTGTACGGCTGGGGGTGAATCCGAATACGGTTGCGGCCGCCTACCGCACCCTGCGCGAGCGCGGGGTCATCGAGACGTCCGGGCGGAGGGGGAGCCGGGTGCGGCCGAGGCCCGCCACCACCGGGCGCGAGTACATCCGGGTCGAGGTGCCGGAAGGCGTGCGGGACCTCGCCGACGGCAATCCGGACCCCGCCCTGCTGCCGCGCCTCGCGGGCGCGTTCGCGGCGGCCGCCGAACAGGCGGACCGCGAGCCCGTGCTGTACGGGGCCGGGCCCGTGGAGCCCGAGTTGGCGCGGATCGCGCGAGCCGGTCTGGACGCCGACGGGGTACCGGACGGGCCCCTGGCCGTTACCTCCGGGTCGCTGGACGCCATCGAGCGGGTGCTCGCCGTGCACCTGAAGTCCGGGGACGCCGTGGCCGTCGAGGATCCCGGGTGGGGGAGCGTCCTCGATCTCGTCCCGGCGCTGGGCCTGCGGATCATGCCGGTCGGTGTCGACGACGAGGGGCCGCTCCCCGGCGACGTACGACAGGCCCTGGAGACCGGGGCGCGCGCTCTCATCGTCACCGACCGGGCGCAGAACCCGACCGGGGCGGCCGTCGGCGAGGCACGCGCGCGTGCCCTGCGGGCCGTGCTGCGGGAGTACCCACAGACCCTGCTCGTCGAGGACGACCACGGCTACCGGATCGTCGACCAGCCCCTGCACCCGCTGGCCGGGGTCACGCACAGTTGGGCCTTCGTGCGGTCGGTCGCCAAGGCGTACGGTCCCGACCTGCGGCTCGCCGTCCTCACCGGGGACGCCGCCACCCTCGACCGGGTACGGGGCCGTCAGCGGCTCGGGCCCGGATGGGTGAGCCGGCTGGTGCAGCGGGCCGTCGTGCGGCTGTGGGCCGACGGGGCGGTGGACGCGTCGGTCGTCGCGGCGGCGTACGGGAGGCGGCGCGACGCGCTGATCCGCGCGCTCGCCGGGCGCGGGGTCCAGGCGCGCGGTGTCAGCGGGATGAACGTCTGGATCCGCGTCCCGGACGAGACCGGCGCGGTCGCCCGTCTGCTGCACGCCGGCTGGGCCGTGGCGCCCGGCGCCCGCTTTCGGATGAGCGCCCCGCAAGGGATCAGGATCACCGTCTCCACGCTCACCGAGAAGGAGATCGAGACACTGGCCGACGCCGTGGCCTCGGCCGTGGGGCCAGGGGCGGAGGGCGGATACGTGTGACGGAGCGGACCGGGGGCCGTGCGACGGCGGCTCGACAACCCAGACGGCTACGGGCCTCGGCCCGCACGATGCCGCCGAGTGGGCGGCGAAGTGCGTCCCCCCTCACTGAGCCGTCCGGAGGCGGCTTCCTCGCTCGCGTGGCTTCGCCTGGGTCAGCGCCGCGCCTGCCAGGACTATCGCGGCCCCCACCGGCGTCGACCAGGTCAGGGGTTCCCCGAGGAGAGCCACGCCCGCGGCGGTGGCGATGACCGGGATGAAGTAGGTGACCATCTGGGCGGTGGTCGGGCCGACCTCGGAGACGAGGCCGTACTGGACGAGCATCGCGACACCCGTGCCGAGGGCGCCCAGCGCGATCACGGCCAGGAGGGGCAGAACCGGGAAGTGGCCCGGCAGGGTGGTGAACAGCGGTGTGACAACAGCCAGTTGGGCGGTGGCCAGGAGCAGTTGGGCGCCGGTGAGGGAGAGCGGGGAGTGGTCGGTGGCGGCCAGGGTGCGACGGACGTGGATCCAGCCGATCGGGTAGCTCAGGGAGGCCAGCAGGGCCATCACGGTGCCCCTGAGGTCGAGGCCGTCGAAGCCCTGCCAGGCACCGAGCACGGTGAGCACACCCAGGAAGCCGAGACCGAGACCGGCGACCCGGACCCGCGTCGGGCGGTCCTCGCAGAGCGCGACCAGGGAGAGGGCCATCCCCCACAGCGGGGACGTCGCGTTGCAGATGCCCGCCAGCGCGGAGGGGACCGTCAGCTCGGCGTAGGCGAAGAGCGAGAACGGCAGTGCGTTGAGGAGGAGGGCCGCCACGGCCAGATGCCCCCAGGTGCGGGCGCCGCGCGGCAGCCGCTCACGCTTCACCGCCATCGCCGCCGCCAGGACCAGCGTGCCGAAGGCCAGCCGCCCGAAGGTCACCTGGAAGGGGGCATAGGCCTCCGTCCCCACCTTGATCAGCAGGAAGCTGAAGCCCCAGATGAGGGAGAGGAAGCCGAAACGCAACCGCCAGTCGACGGCGCGACGGCGCTGTTCGGGAGCAGGGGCAAGGGCTCGGGTGGGGGTCGCCGCGGTCATGCCCGAAACGATGCTCCGTAGCAATCTCGTAGCACAAGCGAGTATTCGTGAGCTGATGCTCGTAGCATCGCTTACATGTTGAACCTGGAGCGCCTGCGCACCCTCGACGCCCTCGCCCGGCACGGCTCAGTCAGCGGCGCGGCGGACGGCCTGCACGTGACCACGTCGGCCGTCTCCCAGCAGATGGCGAAGCTGGAGCGGGAGGTGGGGCAGCAACTGCTCGCCAAGAACGGACGTGGAGTGCGGCTCACCGACGCGGGACGCCTTCTCGCCGACCATGCCGCGCGCATCCTCTCCCAGGTCGAGCTGGCCCAGTCGGACCTGGAGGCCCAGCGGGGGCAGGTCGTCGGGGAGCTGCGGCTCGCCGCGTTCCCGACGGCGGTGCGGGGGCTGTTCCCCGCCGTCCTCCGCACGCTCAGGGCCGACCATCCGGCGCTGCGCGTACGGTCGCGCGAACTGGAACCGGAACTCGCCATCAACGCGGTGGTCCGGGGCGACGCCGACCTGGCCGTCGTCCTCGACTGGTACAACAAGCCGCTGCCCGTGCCCGAGGGGATCGCCCGCGCCTCCCTCCTCGACGACCCCGTGGAGGTCGCGCTCCCCGAGGGGCACCCGCTCGCCGGACTGGATGAGATCGGCCTGGAGGACCTGGCGGACGAGGCGTGGGTGGCATGGCCCGAGGGCGAGTTCTGCCATGAATGGCTGCTCTACACCCTGCGCGCCAAGGGCATCGAGCCCCACATCGCCCACCGGGCCGGCGAGCACCACACGCAACTGGCCCTGGTCGCCGCGGGATTGGGCGTGTGCATCGCACCGCGGCTGGGACGTGACCCGATGCCGGACGGTGTGCGGACCGTGCCCGTACGACACCGGGTCCATCGCACCGTCTACGCGGTGTGGCGCGCCGACGCCGACCGCAGGCCCTCCATCAGGGCGGCGGTGGGGGCACTCAGGACGGCCGGCGCCGGGTGCGGGGCGTAGGGGTCCTTTCACTATGAGCGTCCGATCAGGTCGCGTGGTCTGGTGCCGTGCATCGCAAGGCGCCGGAAGGTCCTCGTAGCGGAGCTACTGGGCCGCCTTGGGCAACGCGGCGAGGTGCGGCACCAGACCACGCGACCCGGTCGCCGTGCCCCGGTCAGAGGGAGCCCAGTTTGCGGAAGTCCCAGGAGGCGATCGCGTCCGGCGTCAAACGCAGCCAGGCGTGTCTGCCGTCGTGCGGCATGTCGTCGAGGCCGAAGTTCTTGCGGGCGAACAGGCGCTCCACCTCGGAGAGACCGGGATACGGCTCGCCGGTACGGGGAACCTCGCCGACCACTTCAACGGTGCCGGACAGTTCGACGCCCCGCAGCTCGCCGTAGTCCTCGCCCGCGTCGACGACGACGGCGACACGTGGATCGCGGCGCAGCGCGGACCAGCGTTTGCTGCGGGTGATCGAGTACAGCCAGAGCGAGGTGCCGTCCCAGACGTACCAGAGCGGGCTGACGTGCGGCGCGCCGTCGGCCGAGACCGTCGCGACCCGGCAGGTCCGCTGTGCGCCGAGGAACTCGTCCACCTCGCCGGGCTCCATCATGATCTTCCGGCCCCGGCGCTGGGTGACGGCCATGTGATCCCCTCCGCTGACGTGGCGTCAGATGAGCATGGGGCGTCTTCCCTCCACATGCAAGGGGCGTTACGCTCGCCCGCCCCGGCCACCGGCGACCAGGGGACACCATGCAGGCGTATGCGAGTGAGTCGAAAAGGCAGCGGGAGCTGGGCGAGCTCCTCGACCGGGCCACCACGGCCCTGCTCACCGTCGAGTGCCAGCAGGGCGTCGTGGGGCCGGACAGCGCGCTTCCCGAACTGGCCGAGGCGGCCCGTTCCTCGGGGGCGCTGGCGAACGTGGCCCGGTTGGTCTCCGCCGCCCACGCGAGCGGGGTCCAGGTCCTGCACGCCGTTGCCGAGCGGCGGCCCGACGGTCGGGCCGCCAACCACAACGCCCGTCTCTTCGCCGCCGCCGCGCGGCTTCCCGTGCAGCAACTGGCGGGCACCGGGGCCGTACGGGTCGCACCGCCCATCGAGGTCGCCCGGGAGGACCTCGTCGTCCGGCGGCTGCACGGGCTGTCCCCGCTGGCCGGCACCGATGTCGACGCGCTGCTGCGCAACCTCGGCTGCCGCACCCTGATCGTCACCGGAGTCTCGGCCAACGTGGCCGTGCCCAACGCCGTCTTCGACGCGGTGAACCTCGGTTACCGCGTCGTCGTGCCCCGGGACGCCATCGCGGGAGTGCCCGCCGACTACACCGCCGCGATGATCCGTCACACCCTCGCCTTGGTCGCCACGGTCGCGACCACGGCCGAGGTCCTGGCCTGCGTCGAGCGGGCCGGGCGGCGGACCTGAGCACCCGGCGGACGTCAGGCCAGCGTGATCGACGTCCCGCTGACCTTGATCTTCTTGGCCGGCAGCGCCTCCGTCGCCGGGCCGCTCTTCACGCTGCCGTCGACGATCGAGAAGTTGCTCTGGTGGCAGGGGCAGTTGATCACTCCGTCGGCGACCGTCTTCACGGCACAGCCACGGTGGGTGCAGGTGGAGGAGAACGCCTTGAAGGTGCCCGCCTGTGGCTGCGTGACCACGACGTTCTGGTCCTCGAAGATCTTGCCGCCGCCCTCGGGGATGTCGGTGGTCCTGGCCAGCTCGCCGCCGCCCGAGCCCGCGTCGTCGCCGCTGCCGCCACCGCTCGCGTCACTGTTCGCGTCGCCACCGGCGCCCGACGAGCCGGACGCGTCGTCGCCCGACCCGCACGCGGTCAGCGCGACGGCGAGCCCCGCCACACCGGCCGCCGCCATCATCGTGCGACGGGCCGGTTCCGAAGCGGGTTTGATCGTTTCGCTGCTCATGCGGATGAATCCCTCCGAAGATCGCTTTGCACTTCGCCCATGGATACGGCGACGGGCTGCTTGAATGTTCAGACAGGGGCCCATCTTGACCTGCCAGGCATCACGATCGCGTCAAGTGAAGCTGTCTCGAACCTGTCGATCCGGAGGTCGGCGCGCCCCGTTGCACCGTGCAGGCGGCCTCAGCGATCGGATGGGGTGTCCGGGCCCGGGTCCGGGGTGTCGGTGTCGAAGGGCGGCGCCTCGTCGGTCCACTTCATCGACGCGAACGTCGTGTAACTCAGGGTCTCGCCCTCGCGTACTCCGTCACCGCTCTGGGTGGCCACCGTCTCGGTCCCCAGGGGCATGCCCGTGGACCTGTCGAAGATCAGTCGGAGTTCCGGGGCGGACCCGTAGGGGCTGGGGAGGGCGACGGCGTAGCCGGCGCGGCCGGTGTGGTCCCTGACGTCGCCCAGGGAGCGCACCCCGGGCTCGGCGGCGAGGAGACGGTAGGCGGCGGCGCGCAGGGCAGGAGTGGACGGGAGCGACGTCGCGAGTTGGACGGCGGAGCTGACGACGATCCGGTCGAGAACCCGCCTGGGGCCGTTGTGATCCTTGTCCACCAGGGCGAACAGGCGCTTGCGGAGGGCCTTCGCGTCCGTGGGGAGCGTGGGCAGCAGGCGCAGGGGGACCTCTCCGTACGGAGCGGAGTCGGCCCTGCCGCCGGGGGCGTCGTGCTCGATCTCGCCCTTGCCCGCGTAGGTGACGGTCCCGTCGGCCAGCTTCCACGACGTGGGGGAGCCGGCCGCCTTCCACGCCTCCTCGTCGGTCCTCGTGGCCGGGCGGGCCCCCGAGTCCACGTACTGCGACCAGTACATGTTCGTGCCCGCGGCCGTCCAGTACCGCTGCTGGGAGCGGACGTCGATGGTGTAGTCCTCGCCGGGGACCTCGCGGAGGGAACCCAGGTGTTGCTCCACGTACCAGTACCTGCCCGAGCCGACCGGCTGGCGCTCGACATGGGAGGCGGCGGCGAGAAGGATCCGGGCGCCGGGCTCCGACACCGCGGAGGAAGGGGGACCTGACTTCTCCGGCGCGGTGTCCGTGATCACCAGAGCCGCCACCGCCGTCGCGGTGGCCAGGGCGAGGCCCGGCACGAGAGGGCGCGTGATCCGGCGCGGCCGGACGGGGACGCGAGCGCCGAGCGGCGCGCGGGAACGGCTCATGGCCGTCGCGAGTTCCTCTTCCCGCACCGCCGACGGGGTGGGGAGCCCGGGGTCGAGGTGGGCGGGCCGGGCGGCGGTCAGGCGGTGCAGCACGTCGTTCTTCACCGGGCTTCCTCTCCTACGGTGATCCGGGCTCGGGTGGACACATGCCGCGCGGACGCGGCCTCCGCCACGGGAGGGGAGGCCGACGCGGCCTGGTCGAGGCGTCTTCGCGCCCGGTGCAGCCGGACCCGCAGGGCGAGGGGCGAGCAGCCGACCACGGTGGCGGCCTGCGCCGGGGTCAGCCCCTGCCAAGCGGAGAGGATCAGCAGTTCCCGGTCGTCCTCCGGCAGCGTGGCCAGCGCCTTGAGCAGAGAGCTGCGCTCGGACACCTCCTCCGCGATGTCCGCCTCGGCGGGTTCCACCCAGGACATCCACTCGGCGGTGAACGACGCGCGCCTGGCCTCCGCCCGGATGCTGTCCCGCAGGATGTTGCGTGCGACCACGAGCAGCCACGGCAACGGCGGCTCGGGGATGTCGTCGAGCCTGCGCCAGGCCACGGTGAACGTCTCGTTCACCACGTCGTCGGCGACCTGCCGTCCCGCACGACTGACCACATAGGCCCACACGCGCTGTCGGCAGCCGTCGTAGATGGCGGTGAATCGATCAGCGTCGGAGTCGGGCACTGCCGCACCTCCTGTCCCTCACGGTGTGTTCTGTCGTCGGGTAGTGGTCCGAGCGGGTTGATCGTTACAGCGGAACATCAGGAACCGCCTCGAACGAGGCGTGGGTCACATCACTCGGCGGCCGGCGGCCGGTGGGCGGACCCGGCGCCGTGGCCTGACCGCCGCCACCGCGCTCGCGCTCCACTGACGACGTACGAGGCGCCGAAGGCGTCGAGGGCCTCGGCCGTGCCAGTGCTCCACCAAGGTGAGGCGGCCGACGCGAACTCGCGCGTCCACAGGCACATCGGAGTCGCCCGTCGCCGCTGGAAGCCCGCTTCGACCGAGGTCGCAGTCATCCCGCCGCGCACCCCGGTGACGCCGGGTCACCTCTGACCATGATCACCCTCGGTTACTATGCTCACTTCATGCCTGAGGCCGGACCCGCTGGGTGAACGCCCCGAGGCTGACCGTGGGTTGCGAGGAAGACGAAGTGGGTGGCCTGAGGACATGTTGAGAGAGGTGGTCGCGACCCGCTATGTCACACCCCTTCGTGAGGGCGGTTCGCTCCCCGGACTCGTCGAGGGCGACGACCGCGGCATGTACGTCCTGAAGTTCACCGGCGCCGGGCAGGGCCGCAAGACCCTCGTCGCGGAGGTCGTCTGCGGGGAACTGGCCCGGCGGCTGGGCCTGCGCGTCCCCGGTCTTGTGACCGTCGACCTCGACCCCGTGCTGGGGCTCGGTGAGCCGGACGAGCAGGTGCAGGAGCTGCTGAAGTCCAGCGGCGGCACCAACCTCGGCATGGACTTCCTGACCCGGGCGGTCGGCTTCGACCCGCTCGCGTTCGAGGTGAGCCCCGAGGAGGCCGGGCGGATCGTCTGGTTCGACGCGCTGATCAACAACGTCGACCGCTCCTGGCGCAACCCCAACATGCTGATGCGGCACGGTGAGCCGTGGCTCATCGACCACGGCGCCACCATGATCTGGCACCACCACTGGCCCGGCGCCCGCGCCTCCGCCGCCAAGCCGTACGACGCCTCCGACCACGCCCTCGCCCGCTTCGGCCCCGATGTCACGACGGCCGCCGCCGCGCTCGCACCCTTGATCACCGAGGAACTCCTCGCCGAGGTGACCGCCGAGATCCCCGACGTGTGGCTGCGGGACGAGCCCGGCTTCGACACCCCGGACGCGCTGCGGCGGGCCTACGCGGAACCGCTGCTCGCCCGGGCCGCCGGCATTCACGAACGCATCGAGGGGATCAAGTGAGCGACCGCTTCCTCGCCACCGGCGCGACCGGGCAGGACGTCTACGAATACGCGCTGCTGCGCGTCGTGCCGCGGATCGAGCGCGGCGAGTGCTTCAACGCGGGGGTCCTCGTCTACAGCCGCTCCCGGGCCGTCGTGGCCGCCCGCACCCATCTCGACGAGACCAAGCTGCTCGCCCTGGACCCCGAGGCGGACGTGGCGGGCGTACGGGCCGCGCTGCGGGCCGTCGAGGGCGTCTGCGCCGGCGGGGAGGCGGCGGGCCAGGCCGCCCGCGACGACGCCGGACGGCGGTTCCGGTGGCTGGTGGCGCCGCGTTCGACGGTCGTGCAGGCCGGACCCGTGCACACGGGACTCACCTCGGACCCGGTGGCCGAGGCAGAGCGGCTGCTCGACCTGCTGGTCAGATGACACCCCGGCGGCCGGGCCGCGACACACCGGCGAACGGCCGGGCGTAAGGGATCACACCTGGTGGGGCGTTGACACCGGGTGCCAGGACTTCTAGCGTCACGTGTGCCGAAGGTACTAAGCGGTCGCTCACCGGGTGGGCGAGCCGCAGGAGCCGCATCCCAAGGGCGAGGAGAACCAGCAATGTCCACCACTGAGCAGCGTGTCGCCGTGGTCACGGGTGGCGCGCGCGGCATCGGCGCCGCGACCGCCGTACGACTGGCCGCCGAGGGGCGGGCCGTCGCGGTGATCGACCTCGACGAGGCCGCGTGCAAGGACACCGTCGAGAAGATCACCGCCGCCGGCGGCAAGGCGCTCGCGGTCGGCTGCGACGTCTCCGACGAGGCCCAGGTCGAGGCCGCCGTCACCCGGATCGCCCAGGAGCTGGGCGCCCCGACCATCCTGGTGAACAACGCGGGCGTGCTCCGCGACAACCTGCTGTTCAAGATGAGCGCCTCCGACTGGGACACGGTCATGAACGTGCACCTGCGCGGCGCCTTCCTGATGGCGAAGGCCGTGCAGAAGTACATGGTCGAGGCCAAGTTCGGGCGAATCGTCAACCTGTCGTCGTCCTCCGCTCTCGGCAACCGCGGCCAGGCCAACTACTCCGCAGCCAAGGCCGGTCTCCAGGGCTTCACCAAGACCCTCGCCATCGAGCTCGGCAAGTTCGGAGTCACCGCCAACGCCGTCGCACCCGGCTTCATCGTCACCGACATGACCGCCGCCACCGCCGCCCGCGTCGGCATGGGCTTCGAGGAGTTCCAGGCCGCGGCCGCCACCCAGATCCCGGTCCAGCGCGTGGGCTGGCCGGAGGACATCGCGGGCGCCATCGCCTACTTCACCGGCGAGGACGCCGGATTCGTCTCCGGCCAGGTGCTGTACGTCGCCGGCGGACCGCTCAACTAGAGGACCGAGAACATGACTTCGGTGGAACTCCCCGAGATTTCGGGCAAGGTCGCCCTCATCACCGGCGCCAGCCGCGGCATCGGCTACGGCATCGCCGAGGCCCTCGTCGCGCGCGGCGACCGGGTGTGTATCACGGGCCGCAACGAGGACGCCCTCAAGGAGGCCGTCGACAAGCTCGGCGCCGACCGCGTGATCGGCGTCGCGGGCAAGGCCCACGACGAGGCCCACCAGGCGCAGGCCGTCGAGCGCACCATGGAGGCGTTCGGACGCGTCGACTTCCTGGTCAACAACGCCGGCACCAACCCGGTCTTCGGTCCGATCGCCGACCTCGACCTGAACGTGGCACGCAAGGTGTTCGAGACCAATGTCGTCTCGGCGCTCGGCTTCGCCCAGCGGACCTGGCATGCCTGGCAGAAGGACAACGGCGGCGCCATCGTCAACATCGCCTCCGTCGCCGGCGTCTCCGCCTCGCCGTTCATCGGCGCGTACGGCATCAGCAAGGCCGCCATGATCAACCTGACCCTCCAGCTGGCGCACGAGTTCTCGCCGAAGGTGCGGGCCAACGCGATCGCGCCCGCCGTGGTGAAGACGAAGTTCGCCGAGGCCCTGTACGAGGGCCGCGAGGCCGAGGCCGCCTCCGCCTACCCGCTCGGCCGGCTCGGTGTGCCCTCGGACATCGGCGGTGCCGCCGCGTTCCTCACCTCCGAGCAGTCCGACTGGATCACCGGTCAGACCCTCGTGGTCGACGGCGGCATCTTCCTCAACGCCGGGGTCGGCTGACCCGGCACCGTGTGCCGTCCCGCGGGCGGGCACCGATGGCGTTCCGACGGCTCCCCGCCGAGCCTCGCCGAACGTCCCCGGTGCCCGCCGCGGACCTTCTCAGGGGCACGGCGAAGCCGCCACAAGGAGCTGATCAAGGGTTCTGCCAGCCGGACGATGGTTGCGGGCGTGGCCTGCGGTATCGTTCGGCCACTCTTGGTACGGCATTTCGAGGAGCATGCACGTGTTCAACCGGAACCGATACTTGCCGCCCCTCGCGGCGGTCGCGTCCATATCCCTGGTGGCCGGATGTGGTGTGTTCTCCTCGGACGCCTCGGAGGAGCAGGCCCCGATCATCGTGGGCACCACCAGCGCGCCGAGCACGCTGGACCCCGCGGCCGCCTGGGACAGCTCCTGGGAGCTGATGCGCAACGTCTTCCAGCCCCTGCTGAACTACACCCCCGGCGGTTCCGACCCCGAGCCGGACGCAGCCGAGAGCTGCAAGTTCACCGACAGCTCCAGCACGGTCTACGCCTGCACGCTGCGCGAGGGCCTGAAGTTCTCCAACGGGAACACGCTGGACGCCAAGGCGGTCAAGTACTCCTTCGACCGGATCAAGAAGATCAACGTCAACGGCGGCCCCGCCGGTCTGCTGACCACCCTGTCCCGGGTGCAGACGAAGGGCGACCGCGAGGTGGTCTTCCACCTCAACCAGCCGGACGCGACCTTCCCGCTCGTGCTCACCACGCCCGCCATGTCGATCGTGGACCCCGCGGAGTACCCCGCGGACAAGCTCCGTGAGGACGGCGAGATCACCGGCTCCGGGCCGTACAACCTGGAGTCCTACGACGAGGGCAAGACGGCCGAGCTGGTCAGCAACGCCAACTACAAGGGCATCGCCGACCGCAAGAATTCGGCGGTCACGATCCGGTACTTCCAGCAGTCGGACGAACTGGTCAAGGCCCTCAAGGACAAGGAGATCGGCGTCATCTACCGTGGTCTCGGCGCCGCGGACATCGTGGACATCCAGGCGCACCGCGAGGACGAGGGCCTCCAGATCGTCGAGAACGCCACCACCGAGATCAGCTACCTGGTCTTCAACCCGAAGTACGAGTGGGCCAAGAACCCCGCCGTCCGCAAGGCGGTCGCCCAGGTCCTCGACCGGCCGGCGCTCGCGCACAACGTCTACAAGGACACCGTCGAGCCGCTGTACTCCATGATCCCGAGGGGTCTGGTCGGCCACACCACGGGCTTCTTCGACGACTACGGCAGCCCCAGCGCGTCCAAGGCCAAGAAGATCCTGGAGGACGCGGGCATCACCGAGCCCGTCCCGCTGACCCTGTGGTACACCACCGACCGCTACGGCTCCCAGACAAAGCCCGCCTTCGAGGAGCTGAAGCGCCAGCTGGAGGAGTCCGGTCTGTTCACGGTCACGCTGAAGAGCCGCCCCTGGAAGACCTATTTCAAGGGCTACCAGAAGGGCGAGTACCCGGTGTTCGGGCGTGGCTGGAACCCCGACTTCAACGACGCCGACAACTTCATCGCCCCCTTCGTCGGCAAGCAGAACGCGCTCGGCACCCCCTACGAGGCCCCCGAGATCACCGACGAGCTGCTGCCGGAGTCCCGAGCGGAGAGCGACCGCGGTGCCGTCGGCGAGGAGTTCGAGGAGGCCCAGCAGATCCTCTTGGACGACGCCCGGCTGATCCCGCTGTGGCAGGGCAAGCTGTACGTGGCCGCGGACGAGGAGGTCGCCGGCCTGGACAAGCTCATCGACCCGGCGACGATGATGACGATGTGGGAACTCTCCTGGAAGACCAGCTGGTAGGGCCCGGTCCCGGCCGGACCGCCCGGAGGTCCGGCCGGTATCTCCGGTGGGCGGCCCCGATTGTCAGTGGGCGCCTGTAGGTTCAGTGCTCTGACGGCGGTCGCGCCTCGCGCGACCGTCCATGGCCGCCGCATCGCGGTCGTGAGAAGTGAGCGCACACCGGAGGAAGTTGACGTGACCGACATCGCCATGCTGCCCGAGTCCTGGCGCGGGGTCCTGGGGGACGAGCTGCAGCAGCCCTACTTCAAGGAACTCACCGAGTTCGTCGAGGAGGAGCGAGCCAAGGGTCCCGTCTACCCCCCGCGCGAGGAGGTCTTCGCCGCCCTCGACGCCACCCCGTACGAGCGGGTGAAGGTACTCGTCCTCGGCCAGGACCCCTATCACGGCGAGGGCCAGGGCCACGGCCTGTGCTTCTCCGTGCGGCCCGGCGTGAAGATCCCGCCCTCCCTGCGGAACATCTACAAGGAGATGCAGGCCGAGCTGGGCACCCCGATCCCCGACAACGGCTATCTCATGCCGTGGGCCGAGCAGGGCGTGCTCCTGCTCAACGCGGTGCTCACCGTCCGAGGTGGTGAGGCGAACTCCCACAAGGGCAAGGGCTGGGAGAAGTTCACCGACGCCGTGATCCGCGCCGTCGCCGGCCGGCCCGATCCGGCCGTCTTCGTGCTCTGGGGCAACTACGCGCAGAAGAAGCTCCCGCTGATCGACGAGGAGCGCCACATCGTGGTGAAGGGCGCGCACCCCTCGCCGCTGTCGGCCAAGAAGTTCTTCGGCTCCCGTCCCTTCACCCAGATCAACGAGGCCGTCGCCCGGCAGGGGCACGAGCCGATCGACTGGACCATCCCCAACCTCGGCTGACCCGCGTCGTCGCTCCGGCGGCCCCCCGCCGTCCTCCGTGCGGCCGCCGGGGCGCCCCGCGGCCGTCCGGAGCCGCCTGACCGGGATTGTCAGTGCCTGCGGTTAGCGTCGGCGAGGACAGGCGGGACGCGGGCGACGAGTGTGGAGGACGCGGTGGAGCGACAGGAGCAGGCGGCGCCGGACGCCATGATGACCCGCATCGGGCAGACGGTCATGCTGCACCACGCCGGGGACCGGGAGGAGGCCCGGGACCGCTTCCTGAAGCTCTGGGAGGAGATCGGCGAGGACGGCGACCCGTTCCACCGCTGCACCCTGGCGCACTACATGGCGGACACCCAGGACGATCCGGTCGACGAACTGGCGTGGGACCTCAGGGCACTGTCGGCGGCGGACGAACTGACCGACGGGCGGGTGGCGGAGCACCACGAGGGCCTCGCGGTGCGCGGCTTCTACCCCTCACTGCATCTGAACCTCGCCGCCGACTACGCCAAGCTCGGCCGTCACGACGCCGCGCGCAGCCATCTGACCCTCGCCAAGGGCACGCTGGGCGCACTGGCGGACGACGGCTACGGCGACGGCATCCGAGCCGCCCTCGCACGGCTGGAGGCCCGCCTCGACGAGGAGAGCCCGTCCCTGGGAGGAGAGACACCGGGGCCGCCGAGACAGCGGCCCTAAGGGGTCCTTCACCATGAGCGTCCGATCAGGTCGCGTGGTCTGGCGCCTTGCGAGGTGCGGTGCCAGACGACGCGACCCGGGCGGCCATAGTGAAAGGACCCCCAAGGGCTGTCCCGCGGCTGCCCGGCGCCGCGCACCCCTGTCCGGGGCGCTCTCAACGGCCGTAGACGTTCTTGCAGATGACGGCCTGGGGGGTGTCCCTGCCCCAGCCGCCGTACTTGTGGCCGAGTGCGCACACGTCCCCGTTCCTCGGGGGAGCCGCCGGGTTCGTCTCGGGGATCGGTGGGAGCTCGACGCGCGGCTTGTATCCGGGGGGCGGGCCCGGCCGCCTCGGCGGGGCGGGCTGCCGTGGCGGCACATGCCGTTCCCGGCGGGGGGCCGGTGCCGTGGGCGTGGACGCGGCGGCGGGAGCCGAGGCGGCGGGCGCGGGCGTCGAGGACCTGCTCGGCGTGGGGCGTCGCGGGGGGCCGATCAGTTCCAGGGCCTCCCGCGCCGGAGCCTGCATGATCGGGGTCTCGGCGGTGCCGTCGGGCCGGGGCTCGGACGACCGGGGCGGGGTCGACGGCGTGCCGGTCGGGGGCGGGCGGTGTGTGGTCACGCAGCCGGCAAGGGCCGAGACGGCCACGGTGACCAGGAGCGTTGCGGTGGTGGTCGGTCGATGCACCCGGGCAACTCTGCTGTGTCCTGGACCCCTTGGGGAGGGGATGGGCGGAGGATGCCCCCACACGGGTGACCTCGGGCTCCGCGTGCGAGGACGGCCTCCCATCTGCGGGGGACCGCCGAGCGCCCGACCACCGGCCCTTCCCCTCGGTCCCGGGATACGGGACCGCCGACCGCTCAGTGCCCCGTCGCCCCGTCGATGCGTTCACGGAGGAGATCGGCGTGACCGTTGTGGCGGGCGTACTCCTCGATCATGTGCGTGTAGATCCACCGGAGGCTGGGGGCCTCGCCCCTGCGCCCGTGCGCCGACCTGGCGACATCGTCCAGGGCCACGCGCTCGGCGTTCCGGCGGGCCACGGCGATCTCGTCCTGCCAGACGCGGTACGCCTCCGCCCAGGTGTCCTCCTCGGTGAGGTGGAACTCGCCGTCCGGGTCCTCGTCGCTGAAGTAGATCGGCCCCTGGTCGTCACCGGCGAGCACCTTGCGGAACCAGATGCGCTCCACCTCCGCCATGTGCCGGACGAGCCCCATGAGGGACAGCTCGGAGGGTGGCACCGAGGCGGTTCTCAACTGGACGTCGTCGAGGCCCTGGCACTTGAGCGCGAGAGTCTCACGGTGGTGGTCGAGCCATCCTTCGAGCATGGCCCGTTCACCGGCGGTGACGGAGGGTTCGGTGCGCTGCGATGTCATGTCCGCATCCTCGCCCACCCGGACCCCGCCCGGCCACGCCATATGCTGGGACCTCGGCACACCGCGGACGGGAGACCCCTGTGAAGGTCGGCTGCATCGGACTCGGCGACATCGCGCAGAAGGCGTATCTGCCGGTGCTCAGCACCCAGCCCGGCGTCGAACTGCATCTGCAGACGCGGACTCCCGCCACGCTCACCCACGTCGCCGACCGCCTCCATCTCCCGCAAGGACAGCGCCACGCCGACCTCGACGCGCTGCTCGCCCAGGACCTCGACGCCGCCTTCGTGCACGCGCCGACCGGCGCCCATCCCGAGATCGTGGCCCGGCTGCTGGAGGCGGGCGTCCCCGCGTACGTCGACAAGCCCCTCGCGTACGAACTCGCCGAGTCCGAGCGACTGGTGCGCCTCGCCGAGGAGCGGAACGTGGGTCTCGCCGTCGGCTTCAACCGGCGGTACGCGCCCGGATACACCCAGTGCGCCGACCATCCGCGCGAGCTGATCCTGATGCAGAAGAACCGCATCGGTCTGCCCGAGCAGCCCCGCACCATGATCCTGGACGACTTCATCCATGTCGTCGACACCCTGCGGTTCCTGGTCCCGGGCGCCGTCGAGGACACGACAGTGCGCGCCCGGACCGAGAACGGCCTGCTGCACCACGTCGTCCTGCAGCTCTCCGGGGACGGGTTCACCGCGCTCGGCGTCATGAACCGGCTCAGCGGCTCCGCGGAGGAGATCCTCGAGGTCTCCGGGCAGGACACCAAGCGTCAGGTGGTGAATCTCGCCGAGGTCATCGACCACAAGGGCCAGCCGTCCCTGCGGCGGCGCGGGGACTGGGTGCCCGTGGCCCGGCAGCGTGGTATCGAACAGGCGGTGCTCGCCTTCCTCGACGCCGTGCGCGCGGGCAAGGTGCTCAACGCGCGGGACGCGCTGGCGACCCACGAGTTGTGCGAGCGGATCGTACGAGAGGTGGAGGACCGTTCCCGTCCCGGCGGCTCCTGAGCCGGACGTTCCGCAGGCCCTCGAAGGCGCCCCACACCACGAGGACCAGCAGTGCCCCGAGGAGCACCCAGTCGCCGAAGCGGACGTACAGCGTCGTACCGCTCGCCGTCGGCACGTCGTACACCGCCGAGGTGCTCTCGTCCGTGCCCAGCCAGGCGCCGACGCGCTCGCCGCTCGGGCCGTGGACGGCGGAGACGCCGGTGAGCGTCGCGTGCACCATCGGGCGGCCCGTCTCGGCGGCCCGCAGCGCTGCCAGCGAGGCGTGCTGCTCCGGCGCCCAGCTCTGCTGGAACGTGGAGGTGGCCGACTGCGCGAGCAGCAGCTCGGCGCCGTCCTCGACCAGATGGCGGCTCATGTCGGGGAACGCGCTCTCGAAACAGACCATCGGTCCGACGCGCAGCCCCTTGCCGACGTCCATCACCACCTGCTCGGTGCCGCGCCTGCGGTCCTCGCCGGCCGCCTCACCGACGGAGGTCGCCCAGCCGAGCAGGGAGCGCGCCGGAACGTACTCGCCGAAGGGGACCAGCCGCATCTTGTCGTAGCGGTCGCCGGTCGGGCCGTCGGGGCCGACGAGCACCGAGCTCTTGTAGATGCCGGGGCGGTCGGAGCGGCGGGCGTCCACGTTGACCAGGATGTCCGCGCCCGTCTCGCGGGACAGCGCGGTGATGCGGTCGGCGAGGCCGGGGCGGTCGACCAGGTCGTGACCGACACTGCTCTCGCCCCAGACGATCAGATCGACGTCCTGACCCGCGAGGCGGCGGGTGAGCGTCTCCTCCCTCGCGAACCGGTTGGCGGGGCCGTCGATGACACCGGGCTGGACGACGGCGATCCGTACCCCGCCGCCCACATCGGGACGGGGTGACCACACCCATGCGGCGGAGGTCGCGATGGCCGTGGCGACGAGCCCCGCGACGGCGGGGATCCGGGCCCGCGGTACCACGACGAGGACGGCGACCGCCACGTTGACCGCCACCACCAGGAAGCTGAGCAGCCAGACCCCGCCGACCGAGGCCAGCCGCAGCGCGGGCTCCACCTGCCACTGGCTGGATCCCAGCAGTCCCCAGGGACCGCCCAGCCCCTGCCAGGAACGGACGAGCTCGATCGCCAGCCAGCCCGACGGCAGGACGAGCAGCGCGGTGGCGACCCGGCGGGGCGGGGGAGCGTCGGCCAGGAGACGGCGCACCAGCCAACCCCAGGGCGCCCAGAGCGCGCCGAGCAGGGCGGCTATGACGAAGGTGAAGACGTGCAGGTTCGGCAGCAGCCAGTGGTGCAGCGCCAGCATGTACCCGAGGCCGCCCAGCCAGCCGTCGTACGCCGCCCGCCGCCCGGTCGGGGCCGTGCGGACCAGCAGGAGCCACGGCACCAGGGCCACGTGGGCGAACCACCACAGGGCCGGTCCGGGGAACGCCAACACGGGCAGCGCACCGGCTGCGGCGGCACCGAGGCCACGCCGCCATGGGGAGGCCGGCCACTCGGGCGTCCTCATCCAGCGCCTCCCTCCCCGGTGATGGGTGTCTTCCAGTGTGCGCCCTGCAGACGATCTCCGACAGAGGGCGTGGGAGGGACGGGGGACGGCGCGAGGGCACGCCGGGGCGGCGGTGGCGCGGGGTCAGGCCGGGTGGGGGCTCCGCTCGGTGGGCAGGCCCTCCGGGGCGCGGCGCCACTTCTCCTGGACCACGACCTCGCGGAGCCGCCAGCCGTCGTCCGTGCGGATCAGGGCGAACGCGTAGCGGCCGCCGCAGACGAAATCGGGGGCGGTGGGTCCGCCGTCGTGGCCGGCGAACCGCATGGGGTTGACGTAGTCCGCCTGGACCACGGCGGTGTCACCGGTGTCGTGCTCCAGGTACCCGAACCGCACCCGCCGGTTGACGATCAGATGCTGTCGCATGGGGAACAGCTCCATGGTGCGGGCCAGCCAGCCGGCTACCTGCGCCGCGTCGCCCTCGATGCCGCCGGCCGAGCGGTAGTCGGCCCGGCCGCCCGGGGCGAACAGTTCCCGGTACGCCGTCCAGTCACCGTCGTCCACCGCCACCGCGTACTCGGTGATCAGGCCGTCGACGGCGAGCCGGTCCATCACGGTCGCGAGCTCCACACGCTGCGTCATCGGTTCAGTCTTGGGGCAGGAGGCGCGACACGCCAAGGGCCGTGCGGTGACGACATACGAGCGGCCGATATTCGGTGGCCCCGGAGGCGCACGCTGATCGAATCTTGCTCCCGTGAAGGAAAACGAACGCGAACGAACAGAGCGGATGACCGAGCCCCGATATCGTGTCCGGGCCCGTCACACGGCGGACACGATCACCGTGTACCAGGCGTACCGCCCGGAGATCGGCGGCCCGGCCGCCCGCGACGGGCGTTTCCCGGCCGCGTGGAAGCGGGACCGGATGACGTGGGTCAAGCCGTCGTTCCTCTGGATGATGTACCGCTGCGGCTGGGGCCTGAAGGAGGGGCAGGAGACGGTGCTGGCCGTCGAGATCCGCCGCGACGGCTTCGCGTGGGCACTGCGCCACTCCTGTCTGTCGCACTACGTGCCGGACCTGCACGAGAGCCAGGCCGCCTGGCAGCGGGAACTGCGCAGATCACCCACCCGGGTGCAGTGGGACCCCGAGCGCGACCTGCGGCTGAACCCGCTGCCGTACCGCTCGCTGCAGCTGGGGCTGGCCGGTGAGGCGGCGGCCCGCTACGCGGACGAGTGGATCGTCGGGATCGAGGACGTGACCCCGCTCGTCCGGGAGGTGCACGGCCTCGTCCGGGCCGGCGAGTTGGACCGGGCGGCCAAGCTGCTGCCCGAGGAGCGGCCGTACCCGCTCGACGGGACCATGCCGGCCCATCTGCGCGGATGAGCCGGCCGGCCGCAGGGGTCAGCGGTGGTGCCGGTGGAGGAGGACGCAGACCGCGTTCTCCTGGATCGCGCGGAGCCGCGCCAGCAGGGCGGGGTCCGACGCCCTGTTCACCTGCGTCGTGATCGAGAAGGTGATCGACTTCCGCCCGTCGGGCGTCGCGGCCATCAACTGCGTGTAGCCGGGGAAGTTCCCGGTGTGCCCGAGCACCACCCCGCAGCGGGTGCCGTAGCGGAAGACGGCCAGGCCCGCCGAGTTGCGGCCGGGGCCTGCCGGTTCGGAGGCGCCTTCGATCCAGCGGCGCTGCTCGTCCCGCACGGCCGGGGACGTCAGTTCTCCGGCGGCGTAGGCACGGATGAACCGCGTGAGGTCGCGCGGGGTGGAGACGATGCCGCCCGACGCCCACACCCCGGACGCGCTGAGCACCTCGCTGACGTCCTCCGGCGGTCCCGGCGGGCGCACGTCGTAGCCGTGCATGTACGGTTCCGGCAGCTCGTAGCCCGACGGGAGGCTGGTGCCGCGCAGGCCGAGCGGCCGGATGACGAGCCGGTGCAGCAGGTCTTCGTACGTCCTCCGGGTGGCTGCCTCCGCCATGAGGGCCACGGCGATGTTGTCGGAGTTGGAGTACTGGTACCGGGAGCCGGGGCGGAAGCGCAGCGGTTCGTCGGCGACGAAGTCCAGCAGCCGCCGGGAGTCGAAGGTGCGGCGCGGGTCCGCGAGGAGCAGTTCCAGGAACTCCGGGTCCTCGCTGTAGTCGGGCAGCCCGCTCGTGTGGTTCAGCAACTGCCGGAGGGTCACCTTCCGCCAGGCGCTCGGGAGGTGCGGCAGCCGGCGGCCGATCGTGTCGTCGAGGCCGAGGGCTCGCTGCTGCACGAGGCGGAGGGCGACGGCACCGCTGAACGCCTTGGCCGTACTGGCGATGCGCATGTGGTCGGTGGGCCGGATCGGCCGGTCGGTCTCCAGGTCGGCGACGCCGGCCCGCAGGACGTGGGTCCTGTGCTCGCGCTGGAGGACGACGATCACGCCCGGCGGTCCGCCCGGCGCGTGGACCAGCTGTTCGAGCTGCCGGCGCAGGGCGCGCTCGTCCCCGCCGCCGGAAGCGGCACCCGCCGTCGGAGCGGCGAGGAGGCCGCCCAGACAGGAGGAGCCGAGCAGGGAGACGAGCGCCAGACGGACACGGGCGTGAGGGCGGGGGCGGGGTGCGAGCGGCATGGTGGTCCCGGGGAACGTAGGGGCGGGCCCCCTCAGCATGGGCAGGACCGGTGGCCGTGCGCTCGCGAGCTTGCTCTGTCCGGCGGATCGGCGGGCCCCCGCTCCCGGGGGGGCCGCCGCGGGTGAGTCAGTGCCGGGCGAACTGGACCCGGGTCGGCTGTACGGTGTTCGGCCGCAGCGCGATCCCGTCGAGGGTCAGCTGTTCCCCGTAGATGTCGGTGATCCTGATCGCACCGCCGCAGCCGGCGCCATGCTCGGAGAGGAAGTAGTTGTAACCGGTGCGGGGCAGCGAGGTCCAGCTGCTGCCGGTGCGCACCTCCAGCCGGGCCAGCGGGTTCCGGTGGCCGAGTGCCTGGATGCCGCACCAGTAGCGGCTGGAGCCGGTCTTGTAGCGGATGGAGAGCGTGTCGGGCGAGCCGGGGCTCAGCAGGCTCCAGGTGATCGGTATCTGGCCGCGCGAGGGATCGGCGAGCTTGGCGAAGGCCTGCGTGCTGAGGTCGAGCTGTCCGGGCTTGCAGGGGGCCGGGCACTCGTTGGTGATCCGGACCGTGACGGTGGCGCTGCCCGCACGGACCAGTACGTATGCCCCGCACGCCTTGGACGTCTCGTAGTCGGTGGTGTTCATCGCCGCGATCATCATGTCGGGGCTCGGGCCGAACGAGCAGGCGCCGTCGCCGTTCCCGGCGTCGTACAGGGTCGCTAGCCCCTGGTAGGTGACCTTGGGGCGGATGCGTCCCGCCAGCGTCGCCGTGGCGGACCCCGGGCGCCGGGCGCTCGTGGCCTTCGGCTGCGGTGACTTCGCGGTCGGGGTGGGCGACGGGCTGGGCGATGCGGTCGCCGAGGCCGACGGGCTGGGGGACGGCGAGGGCGAGGACTTCTGCCCGGCCGGTGTCGGCCGGTCGCGCCTCGTGGCGTCGGCGGCGGACGTGGTGGTGACCTTCCTGGCCTCCCCGCCGTCGCCCCCGCGGTCGGGGCCGAACGCCATGACCAGGGAGACGACGAGTCCGGCGGCCGCCAGGGCGACGGCTGAGACGAGGGCGGTGCGTCGCCCGGGGCGGGAGGAGCGGCGCGTTGAGCGATGTGAACGGGATGCCACGGATGAGTCCTTGCCTGGCTCGGGCGAACAGATGGTTCGGGCGGGACCCCTGTGCAAGGAGCCCACACCTCATCAGTGGCCGCCGCCCTCGGAAAGGTTGCCGTCGACTTTCGCATCAGGCCGGGGGACCGGGACGGGAGCGAGGGAAATACGCGTCTGCCCTGGTGACCGACCTGCGTTCATAGGATGATCGATCATCGGGTGGGGATGAAGTGCTGCGAGGTACAGGGAGGTCGGTATGTCACGTCCGGTCACGGTGGTCACGGGAGGAAGCCGGGGCATCGGCGCCGCGACCTGTCTGCGGCTCGCGGCGGACGGCCATGACGTGGTCGTCGGGTACGTGAGCGACGGCGCCGCCGCCGAATGGATCGCCACGGGCGTCCGGGCGAACGGTGCCCGCTGTGTCACCGTCAAGGCCGACACCTCCGCCGAGGCCGATGTCGACCGGCTCTTCGAGACGGCCGTGGAACGGCTCGGCCCGGTGACCGGGCTGGTCAACAACGCCGGTGTGACGGGCCCGTTCGGCAGGCTGGCCGACGCCGACCCGGCCGTGCTGCGCCAGGTCGTGGAGGTCAACCTCCTGGGTGTCCTGCTCTGCTCCCGCCGTGCGGCGCGCACCATGGCCGCCGGGGGCGGCGGAGCGATCGTGAACGTGTCCTCGGCCGCGGCCACGCTGGGCAGCCCCGGCGAGTACGTCCACTACGCGGCGACCAAGGCCGCGGTCGACGCGCTCACGACGGGCCTGGCGAAGGAACTGGGCCCGGACGGCATCCGGGTCAACGCCGTCGCCCCCGGGGTGATCGACACCGAGATCCACGCCAGGAACGGTGATCCCGAGCGACCCGAGCGGATCGCCGCGTCCATCCCGCTGCGCCGCCCTGGTCGCGCCGACGAGATCGCGTCGGCCATCGCCTGGCTCATGTCACCGGAGGCCTCGTACACCACGGGCGCGGTGCTGCGGGTCGCCGGAGGGCGGTGAGGGGCGGTCGCCCCGCTTGTCGCGCAGCCGCTCGAAGGCGGTCGGAGCGGGGCGGCGGGGCAGGAACTCCTTGATGCGCCGCGCGCAGAGCAGCGGGTCCCCGAGGGCGGTGTCGCACTCGATGTCGTAGACACCGTGTGCGTGCACCTGCGCCAACTGCCGTGCCGCAAGCCCCGGGGGTCGGTCGCCCCGCTCGCGCTCACGGCGTTCGAGCTCGGCGCGGGGGCAGTGGACGCCGACGAACACGACGTCCCGGGGCACGAACAGGTCCAGGCAGTCCCGCAGCCGCCACTCCTCGCTGAGGACGTGGTCCACCACCACGTTGTTGCCCGCGGCGGCCATGCCCGCGACCGCGCGGTGGTAGCCCCGCCAGGTGCGGTGGAGGACGGTGGCCAGCCGCTCGGGCTCCATCTCCTGGCGTGTGCGCATGGCGTGGAACGCGTCGACCGGCATGTGGAAGAACGGCTCGTCCAGGATGCTGAGCAGCTCGACGGCGATGCTCGACTTGCCCGAACTGGACGTGCCGTTCAGGAAGATGACCAGTCCTCCGGAGGCGTCGTCCGATGCGGCCGCGCCTTGCTCGGGGGCTCTCACGCGGCCTCGACGACCTCTCCCCGTATCGCCGCGGCCCACTCCACCACCAACAGCTCGTACTCCGCGCGCTCCTGGGCCGACAGCGAACCTCCCGCGCGCCGCCACAGGGCACGGATCTGGTCGTTCACATCGGCAGCGGACCGCACGGAACCACAGGCAAGGGAATCGGGGGACATGCGGACAAGCGTAGGGGCAAGAGCTGACGGTGCGCTACATCCCGGCTACGGATCCCGTATGTGCTTGGTCACTGAAGGGAGTTGGGGCGTCCGCTCAGGTGCGGCCACCCCGACTCACGTCGTCGCGGCCGCCCCGTGACCGGCCGCCTGCGCATGCCTCGCGGTCAGCCCGCCGACTCGCCGGCCGGCCGCCTGCGCATGCCTCGCGGTCAGCCCGCCGACTCGCCGGCGTGCGGGCTCAGCACGCCTATCGAGACGAGGACGACGATGACGATGCCGAGGACGATGCGGTACCAGACGAAGGGCATGAAGCTCTTCGTCGAGATGAACTTCATGAACCACGCGATCACGGCGTAACCGACCACGAACGCGATGACCGTGGCGAAGATCGTCGGGCCCCAGGAGACATGGCCGCCCTCCAGCGCGTCCTTCAGCTCGTAGCCACCGGAGGCGAGGACGGCGGGGATGGCGAGGAGGAAGGAGTAGCGGGCCGCGGCCTCGCGCTTGTAGCCCATGAGGAGGCCGCCGCTGATGGTGGCGCCGGAGCGGGAGACGCCCGGGATGAGGGCCATGGCCTGGCAGAGGCCGAAGATCAGGCCGTCCTTGACGCTCAGCTGGTCCAGGGTCTTGCGTTCCTTGATGGCGCGGTGCTTGCCGCCCGTCTCGTCGCGGGCGGCCAGGCGGTCCGCGACGCCCAGGACGATGCCCATCACGATCAGCATCGTCGCGGTGATGCGCAGATCGCGGAACGGCCCCTCGATCTGGTCCTTGAGGGTCACGCCGAGGACACCGATCGGGATGGAGCCGACGATCACCAGCCACCCCATCTGGGCGTCGCGGTCGGCGCGCATCTCCTTGTTGAACAGGGAGCGCGACCATGCCGAGATGATGTTGATGATGTCCTTGCGGAAGTAGATCAGCACCGCGGCCTCGGTGCCGATCTGCGTGATCGCCGTGAAGGCCGCTCCGGGGTCCTCCCAGCCGGAGAAGGCCGCCGTCAGACGCAGATGCGCGCTGGAGGAGATGGGGAGGAACTCGGTCAGCCCCTGGACGAGTCCGAGGATGAGGGATTCAAACCAAGACATGAAGTTACGTGGTCCAAGCGCTGATCGTGAGGGGCCGACGGGTGACGTGACATACCGCCGACCCGGCCGCCGGGCGGCCGTGCGGGGCGGGTGATCACAGGTACGGAGGGCAGCCTAGCGCCCCTTGGTGACGGGGCGGCCACAGGGGCTTGGCAGGGCCGCGCGGGGCAGGGGCCCGCCGCGCCGTCCGAGGGGTGGAACGGCCGAATCGATGGTGTTGACCAGTCACTATGTCCGCACATACGTTGCTGGCTGGAGAAAGCGCTTGCCGCAGCGAGGGTCACCGGTCCGCCGGCGCCTTGGCCACCAGGCGTTGGAGCCACTGTCCGACGTCCCGTTCGATGGAGTGCTGATCACGTCCATGCCCACATCCAGCAACGACCCGAGCCCGACCACGGACCAGCGGCCGGCCCCCCTGAAGGACCGCCGTGTCCGGGCCGCGATCATCGGTATCGGCGCCATCGGCGGCGGCTCCCATCTGCCCGCGCTCGCGCGGCTCGCCGAGGAGGGCGAGACCGAGGTCGTCGCGGCGGTCGACATCGATGCCGAGGCGGTGCGCGCGTTCTGCGCGGAGCACGGAATTCCGCACGGCTACACGGATCTGGAGCGGATGCTGGCCGAGCAGCGTCCCGACCTGGTCTGCGTGTGCACCCCGCCGACCCTGCACCGCGACCAGACCGTGGCCGCGCTGCGGGCCGGTGCCTGGGTGTGGTGCGAGAAGCCGCCGGTGCCGACGCTCGCCGACTTCGACGCCGTGGAGGCGGAGGAGGGGGCGGACAGCGGCGGGCCGTACGCCTCGATCGTCTTCCAGCACCGCTTCGGTTCGGGCGCGACGCACGTACGGAAGCTGATCGCCGAACAGACGGTCGGACGTCCCCTCGTCGCGCACTGCCAGACCACCTGGTACCGGAACGCCGCCTACTACGCGGTGCCCTGGCGCGGCCGCTGGGCGACCGAGGGCGGCGGCCCGGCCATGGGCCACGGCATCCACCAGATGGACCTGCTGCTCGATCTGCTCGGCCCGTGGAGCGAGGTCCGGGCCATGGCCGGGCGCCTGGTCCACGACGTGGAGACCGAGGACGTCTCCACCGCCCTCGTGCGCTTCGAGAACGGCGCCCTGGCCACTGTCGTCAACAGCGTCCTCAGCCCCGACGAGGTCAGTCGCATCCGCATCGACTGCGAACGCGCCACGATCGAACTGACCCATCTGTACGGCCACTCCAACGCAGACTGGTCCATCACCCCGGCCCCGGGCACCCCGGAGGCGGACGCGGCGGCCTGGCGGGACTTCGGTGCGGACGTGCCCAGCTCGCACCTGGCCCAGCTGCGCCAACTCGTCGCAAGCATGCGTGCCGGTGAGCGGCCCCGCAGCAGCGGCGCCGACGGGCGGACGAGCCTGGAGCTGATCGCCGCGCTCTACAAGTCGGCGTTCACGGACACGACCGTACGGCGTGGCGAGATCGGCCCGGGGGACCCGTACTACACGGCCATGCACGGCGGAGCCCCCGGCTGGGCGCCCGCACCCGTCCAGGAGCCCGCCACGAGTGAGGAGATCCCCGCATGACCTTCCACGACGGGCTGCGCGTCGTCCACGCCCACGGCGACCGGATCACGGTCACCGAGCCGGCCACCGGCGTCGAGCTGTTCAGCTACGTGTACCGGCCGGAGGCGGCCTGGGAGGCCCCGAAGCCGTATCTGCACCCGATCCGGACCCTCGCGGGCGATGTCGTCACCGACTACCGGCCCAACGACCACCGCTGGCACAAGGGGCTCCAGCTGACGGCCTCGCACCTGTCGGGGCAGAACCTGTGGGGCGGCAACTCCTACGTCCATGGCGAGGGGTACCTGCCGATTCCGGAGCGGGTCGGCTCGATGGCGCACGCCGGCTTCGACGAGGTGGTCTCGGACGGTGACCGGGTGGTCATCGCCGAACGGCTGACCTGGCATCCGTACACCGGTGAGCTGTGGGCCGACGAGGAGCGCCGCATCGAGGTGCACGACGTCGACACCGAGACGGGGTCGTGGGCGCTGACCTGGACCAGCGCGATCACCAACCGGCGTGACGAGCCGTTGCTGTTCGGCAGCCCGACCACCGCCGGTCGGGAGATGGCCGGCTACACCGGCCTGTTCTGGCGGGGCCCGCGCGCCTTCCGGGAGGGGCGGATCATCGGCCCCGACTCCGAGGGGCCGGAGCTGATGGGCGGGCAGGCGCCGTGGCTGGCGTACTCGGGCGAGCACGACGGCACCGACGGGCGCGCCACGCTCGTCTTCGTCCACGCGCCCGAGAACGACCACACGGGCGCCGGCGGCACCCATCCCGCCCACTGGTTCGTCCGCAACGAGCCGTTCGCGGCCGTCGCGCCCTCCTGGGCGTTCTTCGACGAACTGGCGCTTGCCCCCGGTGACACGCTCACCCGCCGCTACCGGGTCGTCGTGGCGGACGGGGCCTGGGAGCGGGAGGAGATCGCCAAGTACCTGGAGGCGCACCCGTGGTGAACGGCTACGAGGGACTGCCCGGCGGGGTCGCCGTCTCGCACCTGTCCGTTTACGACTGGCCCGCGACGGACGGGGTGTGCGGCGGCACGCCCCATGTGCATCTCACCTGTTCGGAGGGATACGTCGTCACCGGCGGGCGCGGCGCGGTGCAGACGCTGACGACCTCCGGGTACGAGGTCACGCCGCTGGCGCCGGGGACGGTCGCATGGTTCACACCGGGCACCATCCACCGGCTGGTCAACGAGGACGAGTTGCGCATCACCGTCCTGATGCAGAACGGCGGGCTGCCGGAGGCGGGCGACGCCGTGCTCACCCTGCCGCCGGAGTACCTGACCGACCCGGAGACGTACGCCGCCGCGACCCGTATCCCGGTGGACGCGCCGGAGGAGGAGCAGGAGCGGGTCGGCCGGGCTCGCCGCGACCTCGCTCTGGAGGGCTACCGGGCGTTGCGTGACGCGGACGGCCCCGAGTCGCTCGCCGCCTTCCACCGGGCCGCCGCGGCCCTGGTCCGGCCCCGGCTCGCCGAGTGGCGGGCGCGCTGGGAGCGGGGCGCGCGGGCCGCTGCCGCGGCTACGGGGGAGCAACTGGACCGGCTGGAGCGCGGGGACGTGTCCCATCTGGCCGACGCCGTGGTGCGGGCCGAAGAGCCCGCGGCCTACGGGAAGTTCGGTATGTGCGGGCGGTTGGACGTCTACACGACGACCTGAGCCGGTGGCGCCTGGGCGCCTGCGAACCAGGGTCGACCGCGGCCGGGCGGGTGGGGGCCGTGCGGGGCTTGTCGCGCGGTTCGCCGCGCCCCTCTGGGCGCCGTCCGAGCTCTCTCCCTACGGCGCCGTGGGGCCCGTCACCGACCAGCCACGGGCCTGCGGGTGCGCCGTCAAGTCCTCGTGGTGGACCTCCGCGCCGCACGCCGTGCAGGTGACCGCCGGGACCAGTTCATGGCCGCAGATGTGCTCGATCACCATGGGGCGATCGTCCTCTTTCCGGAGATGGCGGTCGCCCCACGCCATGAGCGTCATCAGGACCGGCTCCAGTTCGAGGCCCGCCCGGGTCGGCCGGTACTCGAAGCGCTGCGGGCGCTCGCTGTAGGCGTGCTTGTGCAGGATGCCCGCGTCCACGAGGCGCCGCAGGCGCGTGGCCAGTACATCGCGCGGGGCCCCGATATTGCGGACGAGCCGGTCGAAGCGGCCGTTGCCGAGGCACACCTCGCGCAGGACCAGCAGGGAGTACTTCTCGCCGACGATCGCCAGGGTGTCGGCGATGGAGCAGGGACGCGGATCTCCGGAGGCGGGCATGCGCCCAGTCTAGGGGAGGGTTTGTTTTTCCAACTCACGAAGCTATGGTGAGTTCGGATTTCCTACTCACTGGTAGCGGAGGCCCGTCCATGCGTGACGCCGTGATCGTCGAAGCCGTACGCACCCCGATAGGCAAGGGCAAGCCCAACGGCGCCCTGGCCCACGTCCATCCCGTCGAACTCCTCGCCCACACCCTGCGCACCCTCGTCGACCGCGCCGGCGTCGACCCGGCGCTCGTGGACGACGTCATCGGTGGCACCGTCGACCAGGTCGGCGAGCAGGCCATGAACACCACCCGCTATGCCGTCCTCTCGGCGGGCTTCCCCGAGACCGTGCCGGCGACCACGGTCGACCGGCAGTGCGGCTCCTCCCAGCAGGCCGTGCACTTCGCCGCCCAGGGAGTCATGTCGGGGGCGTACGACATGGTCGTCGCCTGTGGCGTGGAGTCGATGAGCCGGGTGCCGATGTGGTCCAACGTGCCGCCCGGCGCGGACCCGTTCGGCCCCGGTGTCGCCGCGCGTTACCCCGAAGGGCTCGTCCCGCAGGGCATCAGCGCCGAGCTGATCGCCGCCAAGTGGTCCCTGTCGCGCGACCGGATGGACGCCTTCGCGGTCTCCTCCCACCACAAGGCCGCCGCCGCTTGGGACGGCGGCCTCTTCGACGCCGAGGTCGCGCCCCTGGGCGGGGTGACACGCGACGAGTGCGTACGGCCCGCCAGCACGCCCGAGATCCTCGCCGGGCTCAGGCCGGCCTACCACGACCCCGGCTTCGCCGAACGCTTCCCGCAGATCGAGTGGAACATCACGGCGGGGAACGCGAGCCCGGTCAACGACGGTGCCTCCGCCGTCCTCGTCACGTCGGCCGAGACGGCGGCCCGGCTGGGGCTGCGTCCCCTCGTCCGGCTGCACAGCTTCGCCGTCACCGGCTCGGATCCGCTGCTCATGCTCACGGGCGTCGTGCCGGCCACCGAGAAGGTGCTCCGCAGGGCCGGGCTGACGATCGACGACATCGACCTGTTCGAGGTCAACGAGGCGTTCGCGAGCGTCGTCCTCGCCTGGCAGCAGGAGACCGGGGCCGACCTCGGCAAGGTCAACGTCCACGGCGGGGCCATCGCGCTCGGACACCCGCTCGGCGCGAGCGGTACCCGGCTCACGACCACGCTGGTGCACGCGATGCGGGAGCGCGGCGCTCGCTTCGGGCTGCAGACCATGTGCGAGGCGGGTGGGCTGGCCAACGCGATGGTGCTCGAAGCGGTGTGAGAGGGCCGGGGCGTGGTCCGGTGCGGGCGGGTGCGGGCTGTTCGCGCAGTACCCCGAGCCCCTCAGGCGGACGGCCCTTCGGGCCCCTCCTCCTCAGGGGTCCTTTCGCTATGCCCGCCCGGGTCGCGCGGTCCGGCACCGCACCTTGCCGCGTTGCCCAAAGGTCCTGGTAGCTCCGCTACGAGGACCTTCCGGCGCCTTGCGATGCACGGAACCAGACCGCGCGACCTGATCGGACGCTCATGGGGAAAGGACCCTCATCCGCTCAGCGGGCCCGCAGGTGGTGGCGCTTGCGCCAGGCCACCGCCGCGCCTATCAGGGCCGGGATCGCGATGCACGCCATCGCGAGAAGGAAGGCCGGGGAGGTCGGGGCCGAGGCGCGGGCCCCGGCGACGGCATAGGCGGCGGTGTTGGGGATGGAGCCGAGGGCGGTGGCCAGGAGGAACGGCAGACAGCCCATGCGGGAGACGGAGGCGCAGTAGTTCGCCGCCCAGAACGGCACCCCGGGGAAGAGCCGGGCCGCCAGCATCGAACGGAAGCCGTGGCGGCTGAGCTGGCCGTCCGCCGACTTCAGCCAGCGGTGCCGCAGCAGTGGCCGCAGCGCGTCCTGCCCGAGCACCCGGCCCAGCGCGAACGCGATCCCCGCGCCGAGGACCGTGCCCGCGAGCGAGGAGGCCAGCCCCAGTTGCGAGCCGAAGAGGGCGCCCGCCGCGATGTTGAGGATCGGCCGGGGCACGAACGCCACCGTGCACAGTCCGTACGCCACCGCGAACACCACGGCCGCCGTCCCGCCGCTCAGCTGGGGCGGCCAGCCGTCGGCCAGCAGCCGCTGCGGCTCGAAGAGCAGCACGGTCACCACGGCGCCGGCGAGCAGCGCGACCAGCAGGGAGAACCGCGCCCACGGCGAGAGCAGGGCTCTGCCCCAGCGGGCGGCGGCGTTCGGGGGAACGGCCGGGACGGCTGCGGGTGCGGCGACGGCGAGCTCCGTGGCGGCGGTCCGGGGAAGGACCGAGGCGGTGCCCCCAGAGCGGGTGGTGGCATCGAGCATTCGACGACGGTAACCGACCGATGTGTGGGTATGCCGTACGGAACGTCTCACCGCGGTCACAGGGACCGCAACAACGGCCCCCTCGGGCATGGCCGCCGGGCGCTCGGCCGGGCACCGCACATCGCGCGGCCTGCACCTTCGGGACCACGCGCACCGCCGGGTCGGCGTTCACCCGCGGGCCGGCCTGTGAAGCATCTCTCTTCGGCCCGCTCCCGAACCCGCCCGCGCGGAAAACCGTTCGACGCGGGGCGACGCGTCGGCGAGGATCGACGTCATGTTCCGGTACGCCTTCGTTCTCGCAGCATTCGCGGTCGTCGCGGATGCGCCGAAGGCTGCCCTTCTGATCGTCGTGGCCGCCGCAGACGGCGCCCGAAGCTGACCCTTCCCGGATATTCCGGCGGACCCCGCAGGGGGAGGGTCGGCGAAATCTCGGGGTCCCCGTCCCGGCCGCGCCCTCCCGGCGCCGGGGCCATCACTCAGTACCGCTGAAGAGGCTTCGAGGTACCGCCATGTCCAAGACCGCTTACGTCCGCACGAAACCGCACCTCAACATCGGCACGATGGGCCATGTCGACCACGGCAAGACCACCCTGACCGCCGCCATCACCAAGGTCCTCTCCGAGCGCGGGGCCGGCACCTTCGTGCCGTTCGACCGCATCGACCGCGCCCCGGAGGAGGCGGCGCGCGGCATCACCATCAACATCGCGCACGTCGAGTACGAGACCGACACCCGGCACTACGCGCACGTCGACATGCCCGGCCACGCCGACTACGTCAAGAACATGGTCACCGGCGCCGCGCAGCTCGACGGGGCGATCCTCGTCGTCTCCGCGCTCGACGGGATCATGCCCCAGACCGCCGAGCACGTCCTGCTCGCCCGGCAGGTGGGCGTGAACCACATCGTGGTGGCGCTCAACAAGGCGGACGCCGTGGTCGACGGTGAGGACACCGTGCTCACCGACCTCGTCGAGCTGGAGGTCCGCGAGCTGCTCACCGCGCACGGCTACGGCGGTGACTCCGTCCCCGTCGTACGGGTGTCCGGGCTCAGGGCCCTCGAAGGGGACCCGCGCTGGACGGCGTCGATCGAGGCGCTGCTGGACGCGGTGGACACCTACGTCCCGATGCCCGAGCGGTATCTGGACGCGCCGTTCCTGCTCTCCGTGGAGAACGTCCTGACGATCACCGGGCGGGGGACCGTCGTCACCGGCGCGGTCGAGCGGGGCACCATCCGGGTGGGTGACCGGGTCGAGGTGCTCGGCGCGGAGGTCGAGACGGTCGTCACCGGGCTGGAGACCTTCGGCAAGCCCATGACGGAGGCTCAGGCCGGGGACAACGTGGCGCTGCTGCTGCGCGGAGTGGCTCGGGACACCGTCCGACGCGGGCACGTGGTGGCCGCGCCGGGGAGCGTCGTGCCCCGTAGGCACTTCACCGCGCAGGTGTACGTGCTGTCGGCGCGCGAGGGCGGGCGAACGACTCCGGTGTCCACCGGGTACCGGCCGCAGTTCTACATCCGTACGGCGGACGTGGTGGGGGACGTCGACCTCGGGGAGGCGGTCGTCGCCCGGCCGGGCGACCGGGTCACGATGAGCGTGGAGCTGGGACGGGAGGTTCCGCTGGAGCCCGGTCTCGGGTTCGCGATCCGTGAGGGCGGCCGGACCGTGGGAGCGGGCACCGTGACGGCCGTTCGATAGCCGCGCCGAGGAACGCGGGGGACCGCCGGCGACCTGGACGGTCGCGCGGTTCCCCGCGCCCTTCCACGGCGCTCCAGCGGTCCCTCGGCGGGCTCCGCACCCGGCAGAATGGGGCCCGTGAACGAAGCCATACCCGTCTCCCGCGCCATCGACCGGGGCACTGCCAAGCTCATGCCCGACGTCGACCGGGAGCGGGCCTGGCTCCTGACGGTGGACGGGGCTCCGCAGTCCTACGTCGACCTGGACGAACCCACGCATCTGGAGTTCGAGTACGCGCGGCGGCTCGGGCACGCGCTGGACACGGCGGCGGAGCCGGGGCGGGCACTCGACGTGCTGCACCTCGGCGGGGGCGCGCTCACGCTGCCCCGGTACGTGGCCGCCACCCGGCCGGGGTCCCGGCAGGACGTCGTCGAGTACGACCGGGGGCTGCTGGACCTCGTCGTGGAGCGGCTGCCGCTGCCGCCGGATGCGGGGATCGCGCTGCACGGCGCGGACGCGAGGAAATGGCTCGAAGGCGCCGCCGCGGACTCGGCCGACGTGCTCGTCGCGGACGTCTTCGGCGGCTCGCGGGTGCCGGCGCACCTGACGACCGAGGGCTACGCGCGGGCCGCCGCCCGCGTGCTGCGGGCGGACGGCGTCTATCTCGCGAACCTCGCCGACGCCGCGCCGTTCGCCTTCCTGCGGTCCCAACTGGCGACACTGGGCACGGTGTTCGAGGAACTGGTGCTGATCGCCGAACCGGGGGTGCTGCGCGGCCGGAGGTTCGGCAACGCCGTGCTGCTCGCCTCCCACCGGCCGCTCGACGTCGCCGCACTCGCCCGGCGCACCGCCGGTGATGCCTTCGCCGCGCGGGTCGAGCACGGGGCGGCGCTGCGTGACTTCATCGGCGGTGCGGCGCCCGTC
>NZ_JBVIDX010000008.1:220978-291243 GCF_055572155.1 Streptomyces sp. NPDC030814 | reverse complement strand
GCGGCTGAGCCGGGCTCGGCTTGCGGCTTGCCGAAAGCGACCGGCTTGCCGTCGTGCCGGGTCAGGGTGCGTACGTCGCGGATGCCCAGCACCGCCCGGCCGCTCGACGTTGCCGCACTCGCCCGGCGCACCGCCGGTGATGCCTTCGCCGCGCGGGTCGAGCACGGGGCGGCGCTGCGTGACTTCATCGGCGGTGCGGCGCCCGTCGGCGAGGAGGACGCGGTGCCGTCACCCGAGCCGCCCGACGGGGCCTTCGGCATCGGCTGAGCCGGGCTCGGCTTGCGGCTTGCCGAAAGCGACCGGCTTGCCGTCGTGCCGGGTCAGGGTGCGTACGTCGCGGATGCCCAGCACCGCCGCCGTGGCCACGACGCACAGTCCGGCGCAGCCCCACAGGGCCGCCGGCCGCCCGAAGGCGCTCTCCGCGGGCCCCGCCAGCGCGGCGGCCAGCGGCACCATCGAGACGGAGCCGAACCAGTCGTACGCCGATACGCGGGACAGCTTGTCCTCGGGGATCTCCTGGTGCAGCGCGGTCATCCAGGAGACGGCGAACACCTCGATCGACACCCCGCTGACGAACATCGCCACGCACAGCACGGTGACCGGTGTCGGCACGGCGAGCGCCGCGGACGGCAGGGCGAACGGGAAGACGCACAGCACACCGACGAGAAGCAGCCGACGCGGTTTCCAACGGGTCATCAGCAGGGCTCCGACGGCGTTGCCGGCCCCGAACAGCGCCAGTGCCAGACCCCAGGGGCCCGCACCACCCAGGTGGTCACGGGCCACCTGAGGGCCGTAGACCGAGTCGGCGGCGACGATGACCGCGTTGACGAGGGAGAACTGGACGACGATCGCCCATAGCCAGGGCCGGCCGATGATTTCCCGCCAGCCGTCACGGAGATCGGCGAGCATGCCGTTGCCCGGCTCGCGGTCCGGTATGTGGCTCACGTCGAGGAAGGCGCGCATGGCCCCGGCGGCCGCGAACGCGGCGGCGTCGACGGCGAGTACCCAGCCGGGGCCGATCACCGCGACGAGTGCGCCGCCGAGGGCCGCCCCGGTCATGGTCGCGCCCTGCGATGACGCGAACCGGAACAGCGCGAAGGCCCGCCCCGCCTGCTCGGCGGTGACCGAGGACAACAGCATGCCCTCGGCCGCCGGGTTGAAGAACGCCTGCCCGGTGCCGCCGAGGGCGGACAGCAGCATCATCTGCCACAGTCGTGCCTCCCCGGTGAGCACGAGCACCGCGAAGACGGCCTGGGAGAGGCAGTTGAGGGTGTTCGCGGCGACCATCACATGGTGCCTGGGCAGCCGGTCCGCGACCGCGCCGCCGATCAGCAGGAACAGCACCAGCGGCAAGGTGCGCGCCGCCGCGACCAGCCCCACGTCCCCGCCGTCGCCGCCCGATTCCAGGACCGCGAACGCGGCCGCGATGAGGGCGCCGTGGCTGCCCAGGTTGGTGACGACCGCGGCGGCCGTCAGCATCGTGTAGTTGCGGCCGGCCCAGGCTGGGCGGCGGCGGAAGGCGGCGGGAGTGGTCACCGGCCGACTATCGCTGCCCGGGGCAGCCCTTGCCAAACCGTTTCGGCATGGTGTCCGGCCAGATCAGGACACCGCAAGGGTGCCGGACGGCCGCCTCGGGGGCCGACGCCTGCCGGCCCCCGTACCGGTGTCCCGCTCAGCCGCCCGTGGGGTCGCCGTACAGCCGTACCGTGCTGAGGATCTTCTGCACCGTCGTGTCCGGGACCTCGTCGTCGACACCCTTGGCGCCGTGGAAGGTCCAGGAGACGAAGTCGCCCTTGGAGTTCTTGAAGGCGAACGTCGTGGCCTTGCCGTCGGTGTCGCACTTGCCCTTCTTGGGGACACCGGTCGAGTAGGTGGTCGCGACGCTGCCCTTGACGCCCGACGTCGTCGTGTACGCCTGGGGCTTGCCGACCTTCATCAGCTTCTTCGAGGAGTCCTTCTGGTCGGTGTAACCGCCGAAGACCCACCACGCCGAGTCGTTGCGGGCGACGTCGTCGGTGTTCTTCGCGCCCTGCTGCCCCTTGGTGCCCGTCGCGGCGAGGGACGAATCCTCCTTGTAGCCGTCCTTGTTGGCGTCGGACACGCACCACTTCTCCTTGAGGATGGCGGGCGCCGACATGCCGATGATGACGGAGGTGTCGTCCTTGGAGTTGTCGTCGAAGCCGATGAAGGTGCCGGGCGTCTTGACGTCCCAGTCCGGCGGGACGTCGAAGGCGGTACCCCACTTGGGGTTGACGACGACCTTCCAGCCGTCGATGGTCGGCTGCGCCCCGGCGTCCTCGCCACGCGGGTTGTCCTGGCTCTCCGAGGCGGTCGGCGTGGGCGAGACCGACGGCTTGGGGTCGTCCTTCGCCTCGGTCTTCGAGTCCTTGTCGCCGCCGAGGACGAGGAACCCGGTCACCCCGGCGGCCACGACGACGGCCGTGGCCGCCACGATCGCGATGAGCTTGGTCCGGTTGCCGCCGCCTCCGCCCGGCGGTTCCGGCGCGCCGACGGGCGACGGGGCACCCCACTGGGGCTGCTGCCCGTAGTGCGGTTGCTGACCCGTCGACTGGTACCCGGGCTGCTGGTAGGGGTTCGGCTGCTGGTACCCCGGCTGTTGATATCCCGTCTGCCCCGGCTGGCCGTACCCGGGTTGCTGGTACGGGTTCGGCTGCTGCGGGTTCTGCTCGCCCCCGGGCGGCTGCTGCTGTCCTGGCCACATGGCTCGTAACCATAGATGTGCGGGGGCGCGGGTGCCACGGAGCCCCCGGCGAGCGGCCGTCAGCCGCCCGTCGGCTCGCCGTACAGCCGTACCGTGCTCAGGATCTTCTCGACGGTCGTGTCGGGGACCTCGTCGTCGACCCCGGTGGCGCCGTACAGGCTCCATGCCACGAAGTCGCCCGCGGAGTTCTTGAACCCGAAGGTCACGGCCTTGCCGTCACTGGCGCACTTCCCCTTCTGTGGCGTGTTCTCGGAACGGGCCCAGGCGACACTGCCCTGCACGCCGGAGGCCGTCTTGTAGGGCTGCGCCTTCTCGTCCACGACAAGGCTCTTGCGGTCGGGCTGGGTGTAACCGCCGTACACGTACCAGGGCACCTGGTTCAGGGCGACCTCGTCGGTGTTCTTGGCACCGCTCGCGCCCTTGGTGCCGGCGGCGGCGAGCTCGGTGCGGTCCTCGCGGCCGTCCTTGTCGTCGTCCGACGTGCACCACTCGGACTTGAGGTACGCCGGTGCCGACATGGTGATGAGGGGCGGGTCGCCGGCCTCGCCCTTGACGTCCTCGAAGCCGGTGATCGTGGTCGGTGACGCGATCTCCCAGTCCGCCGGGACGTCGAAGGCCGTGCCCCACTTGGGGTTGACGACGACCTTCCAGCCCTCGACGGTCGGCTTCGGGCCGTCCCCGCCGCGGCCGTCGTCGGCCGAGGCTGAGTTGCCGGGTTCCTGTGAGGCGCTCGCCGACGCCTTCCCGCTCTTGCCCCCGCCCTTCGCCTCGTCGTCCTTGTCGCCGCCGAGGACCAGGAACCCGGTCACCCCGGCGGCCACGACCACGGCCGCGGCCGTCACGATCGCGACGATCCTGGTCCGGTCGCCCCCGCCCTTCCCGGGCGGCTCCGGCGCGCCCGCGGGCGCCGGGGCGCCCCACTGCTGCCCGTACGGTCCCTGCGGAGCAGGCTGCTGGTAGCCAGGCCGCTGGTAGGGGTTCGGCTGCTGGTACCCCGGCTGCTGGTACGGGTTGTGCTGGGGATTCTGCTCGCCACCGGGCGGCTGCTGTTGTCCTGGCCACATGTCCGGCAACCGTAGTGCGCGCGTGCCACGGTTCCGTCACCGCGCGCCCTCAGACATGTACTGGTCAGGTGGAGAGTCGGTGTGCGGGATCAGGACGAGGCCGGGTCGTCGGGGAGTCGTACGGCCCCCCTGCTCGCGGCGCGCTCACGCCCCGCCCCCTGGCCGTCGTCCATCCGGGCCCCCTGAGGCCTCCGTCCCGGACCCTCCCTGTTGCGCTGACCACACGGTGGCACCCCTGGCCAGGTGTTCCTACTCGTGGGTAACATCGCGGCATGAGCGCAGACCAGATGTCGATCGGCGAGATGCTCGCCGCCACGGTGCCGATGGCCAGGACGCTGAACCTGGAGTTCCTGGAGACCACGCCGGAGAAGGCAGTGGTGGCGCTGCCGGACCAGAGCGACTTCCACAACCACGTCGGCGGGCCGCACGCCGGAGCGATGTTCACGCTGGGCGAGTCGGCGAGCGGGGCGATCGTGCTCGCCGCCTTCGGCGGCCAGCTCTCCCGTGCCGTGCCCCTCGCGGTCGGCGCCGAGATCGCCTACAAGAAGCTCGCGATGGGCCAGGTGACGGCCACCGCCACACTCGGCCGCCCCGCTGCCGAGGTCGTCGCCGAACTCGACGCGGGCGAACGCCCCGAGTTCCCCGTCACCGTCGCCATCCGACGCGCGGACGGCGCCGTGACAGGGGAGATGACCGTCATCTGGACCCTGCGCCCCAACGGCTGACGCCGCCCCGCCCCTTCACCCTCGCCGCGCGCCGCCCCGGCCGTCCGGCGAGGGCTCCCTCGCGCAGCGCATTGACACGAGTCACTGGCGGCTCTAGGTTCCCCGCCGACACGCGCACACGTGGTCCACCACGACGCCTGCACGAAGGAGTGAGGCTCATGTCCGACACCGTGTCCCGGAAATCCCGCTTATGGGGGCCGGCGGTGGGAGCGGCCGCCCTCGCCGCCGCCCTTCTGGCTCCCGCCCCGGCCCAGGCCGCAGCACCCGGGCAGTCGGCCCTCGTCCGCACCGACGCCGGCTGGGTGCGCGGGGAGACCACCCCCGAGGGGCGGCAGTTCCTCGGCATCCCCTACGCGCAGCCGCCCGTCGGAGACCTCCGCTGGGCCGAGCCCCGGCCGGTACGACCGTGGCAGGGGGTGCGTGAGGCCGACGCGTTCGGCAACAGATGCGTCCAGACGTCCAGTTGGGACCCTGGTTATGAGCGGCCCAGCCACACCGAGGACTGCCTGGACCTCAACGTGTACGCGCCGCAGGGCACCACCCGCCGCCCGGTCTTGGTCTGGCTGCACGGCGGCGGTCTCACCGCGGGCGCCGGCGAGGACGTCGTGCCGGACGCCTTCGCACGGCGTACCGGCACGGTCGTCGTGACCGTCAACTACCGCCTCGGCGCCATGGGCTTCCTCGCGACCGACGGCCTCGACAAGGAGGTGAGCGACGCCGTCTCGGGCAACTTCGGCATGCTCGACCAGCAGGCCGCGCTCCGCTGGGTACGGGCCAACATCGGCCGTTTCGGCGGTGATCCGGGCCGTGTCACCATCGCCGGCGAGTCCGCGGGCGGGCGTTCCGTCTGCACCCAGCTGGCCTCACCCACCTCCCGGGGTCTGTTCCGCGCCGGAATCGTGCAGAGCGGCGCCTACGGCGACTGCTCGGCCCGCACCCACGAGTCGGCGGTCGCCCAGGGCAGGACCTTCATGACGCGACTGGGCTGCGCGGACACCGCGTGCCTGCGCGGGAAGACCGCCGCCGAGGTCCTCGCCGCCCAGGCGGGCCTGAACTGGGGGCCCGTGGCCGGTGGTGCCTTTCTGCCCGTCCAGCCCTTCGAGGCGTTCGAGAAGGGGGCGGCCGCCCGTGTGCCCGTCCTCAACGGCGCCAACCAGGACGAGGGCCGGCTGTTCGCGTTCGGCCGCTTCGACGCGGCCGGCACCCCGCTCACCGCGGAGCAGTATCCGACCGTCATGCGGACCGCCTACGGCGACGGTGTCCTGGCACGCTACCCGCTCACGGACCACGCCTCGCCGACCATCGCGTACGGCACCGCCCAGGGCGACCAGGGCTTCGCCTGCCCCGCGCTGCGGCTGAACGAGGTCCTCGCCGGCCGTGGACCGGTGTACGCGTACGAGTTCGCCGACCGCACCTCCCCGCCCTTCGCCTCACTGCGCAACCTGGGCACCGACTTCGACTTCGGCGCCACACACGTCAACGAGGTGCAATACCTCTTCCGGCACTTCGGTCTGGACAGCCCGCTGGACGCCGGGCAGCGGGCACTGGCGCGGCAGATGACCGACTACTGGGGCTCCTTCATCCGTGACGGGGTGCCGAGGGCCGCCGGTCAGCCCGCCGTCCCGGCCGGAGGGGACCGGGTGCTGACCCTCAGGGCCGCCGCGGAGGGCGGAAACGGGCTGAGCAGGACCGTGCACGATGAGCACGCGTGCGACCTGTGGGACAACCTGCGGGGCTCCGCCGCCGTCAGAGTAAGCGGGTAGGCTGCCCCGGCGTGCGTTCCACCGTGAGCGCGCGCCGGGGGCCCGAGAACCGGACGCATGGGAGGAAGCGGCTTTGCACGTCCAGGAGTGGCTCGAAACGGTGCCACCGCTCAGCATCTATCTGCTGGTGGGGCTGGTCATCGGTCTGGAGAGCCTGGGCATCCCCCTGCCGGGCGAGATCATCCTGGTCTCCTCCGCGCTGCTCGCGTCCCAGCACGGCGAGATCAACCCGTTCATCCTCGGCGCCTGCGCCACGGCCGGCGCGATCATCGGCGACTCGATCGGCTACGCCATCGGTCGCAAGGGCGGACGTCCGCTGCTGGCCAAGCTCGGCCGGAGATTCCCCAAGCACTTCAGCGAGAGCAATATCGCGGTCGCCGAGCGGTCCTTCGACCGCTGGGGCATGTGGGCGGTCTTCTTCGGCCGCTTCATCGCCCTGCTGCGGATCTTCGCCGGCCCCCTCGCCGGCGTCCTGCAGATGCCGTACTGGCGCTTCCTGACGGCCAACGTCCTCGGCGGCGTCCTCTGGGCCGGCGGCACCACCGCCGTCATCTACTACGTCGGCGTGGTGGCCGAGGCCTGGCTCAAGCGCTTCTCGTGGCTGGGTCTGGTGCTGGCCGTGCTGATCGGCGCGACCTCGATGCTGGTGGTCAAGCGCAAGGCGAAGAAGGCGGCGGAGAAGGCCGAGGCGGGCGAGTCGGAACTGGTCCCGGCCGGGGACTGAGCCCCGCCCGAGGAGCCAGGAGCGCGGACCGCGCCGCCGACCGGTGGCGCGGCCCGCCCGCGTCGGTCTACGCGCCGTACTCCTCCTGCGCCGCGCGGTGGGCCTTCGCCAGCTCGGTGTAGTGCGTGCCGTTCAGCGTGACCCCCTCGCGCTCCTCGTCGGTGAGGGGACGCTTGACCTTCGCCGGCACGCCCGCGACCAGCGAACCGGGCGGCACCCGCATTCCCTGCGGCACCAGCGCCTGCGCCGCCACGAGTGACCCGGCTCCGATCACCGCGCCGTTGAGCACCGTGGCGCCCATCCCGATCAGGCAGTCGTCCTCGATGGTCGCCCCGTGCACGACGGCGTTGTGTCCGATCGAGACGCGCTCGCCGATCGAAACCGGGAATCCGAGGTCGACATGGAGCGTGCAGTTGTCCTGCACATTGCTGCCGGCCCCCACCACGATCGGCTCGAACTCGGCCCGCAGCACCGCGCCGTACCAGACGCTGGACCCGGCGTGCAGCGTCACGTCGCCGATCACCGCCGACGTGGGGGAGACGAACGCGGCGTCCTCCACGTCCGGCTTCCTGCCGCCGAACACCGTGATCAGGGCCCGCTGCCGATTCATTGCGCCTCCTGGTGGTGGATCAGTTTCCCTCCGCACCGTAAGCCATGGGCGTGGCGTCGCGTGGGGTGAAGATCACAGTCGAACGGCACGGTCCGGGTGCCGCCCGGTGAGTACGGTGAGCGGGTGCCCGGAAGTAAGAACACGTTCTCGTCATGGCGGCGTCGCGCGGTGCAGCGCGCCGTCCACGCGGGCTGGGAGTGGGTGCAGCGCACGGGGGCGGTGACCGCCGAGCGTCCCGGCCGCTTCCGGTTCGGCGCGATGGGAACCGGTACCAGACTGGCCTTCCCGCTCGGTACGGTCTTCGGGGAGCCGTGGATCCACCTGGGTGCCCACTGCATCATCGGCGAGCAGGTCACGCTGACCGCCGGGCTGATGCCCGACCTCGACCTCGGGGCGGAACCGATCCTGCGCATCGGCGACGGTGTCGTCCTCGGCCGGGGCAGCCATGTCATCGCCGACACCAGCGTGACCATCGGCAGCGACTGCTACTTCGGGCCGTATGTGTACGTGACCTCGACGAACCACTCGTACGACGACCCCCACGAGCCGATCGGCAGGCAGTGGCCGCGGATGGACCCGGTGTCGATCGGGCCCGGCTGCTGGATCGGTACGGGTGCGGTGATCCTGCCCGGAGCGCGGATAGGGCGGAACGTGGTGGTGGCGGCCGGGGCGGTCGTCCGGGGCGAGGTCCCGGACCACTCGGTGGTGGCCGGGGCGCCCGCGAGGGTCGTACGGCGGTGGGATCCGGTGGAGGGGTGGCAGCCGCCCATCCGTACGCCCGCGCCGGTGCCGATTCCTGACGGGGTCACGCCGGAGCAGTTGCTGGCGTTGGCCGAGTGGGAGGCGGAGGGGGCCGGGGAGTCCGCCTGAGAGCTCGATGGGGCGGGGGCGTTGGCGGCTGCGGGTTCGTCGTGGCCGGTCGCGCAGTGCCCCGCGCCCCTGGAGCGGCGGTGGGGTTTGCGGTGGTGACATGCTCAGCCTGTCGCCAGCAGCAGTGTGCCTGCCAGGGCCAGGCCCGCGCCGGCCGCCTGGATGGCGCGGAGACGTTCACCGAGCACGAAGCGGGCGGCCAGCGCGGTGATCACGGGGTACAGCGAGGCGAGGACGGCGGCGATGGTGACCGGGCCGTGCTGGGCGGCCAGCGAGTAGGTGCCGTTGGCGGCCACGTCCGCGAGGCCGACGAAGGCGAAGGCCGGGAGCGATCCGTAGGGCAAGCCCTCCGGCGGGAGGGCCGGCGTGCCGCGCCGCACCGAGACGCAGAGGACGGCGCCGCCCGCGACGGCGTTGGTGACACGCTGGACGAACAGGGCGAGGAACAGACCGGTGAGGGTCGAGGACGCCTCGGCGATCAGGGCCATCACCGCGCCGAAGCCGAAGGCCGCGACCAGGGTCAGGAGGATGGCCTGCCGTTGGACGGGGGCGCCCCGGAACTGCGGTCCGCCCGCCAGGACGACCCCGACGACGGCCACCAGGATGCCGGCGGTCTGCGGCAGGGCGGGGCGTTCGCCGAGGAAGAGCCCGACACCCACCGGGACGGCCACGCTCAGCGAGCCGAGCGGCGACACGACGCCCATGGGCCCGAGGGCCAGTGCCTTGTAGAAGGCCAGCATGGCGACCGGGCCCACCGCACCGGCGGCCACGGCGAACCACAGCCGGGGGCCGGCCTCGCTCCAGCCGCCGGTCGCCACCACGATCGCACCGAGCACGACGGCCGCCATCGTCTGCGAGACGACGACCACCGTGAGCGCCGGGACGCGTCGGCTCAGCAGCCCGCCGCCGAAGTCGGCCAGGCCCCACAACAGGCTGGTGGCCAGGGCGAAGAATGCGGTCATCGGGCAGCCTCGCAGTACAGTTCGGTGAACGTGGGGTGCACTCCACCGTAGTTCATTGCATTGAACGCTGTCATTCAGAATATTGGACGGAATGTGTCGGATCTCGACCTGCTGACCCAGTCCCTGGCGCGGAACGTCAGACGCTGGCGCACGGAGCGCGGCTTCACCCTGGACGCCCTGGCCGCCCGTGCCGGAGTCAGCCGCGGCATGCTCATCCAGATCGAGCAGGCCCGTACCAACCCCAGCCTCGGCACCGTCGTCAAGATCGGCGACGCCCTCGGTGTCAGCATCACCACCCTGCTCGACTACGAGCAGGGCCCCAGGGTCCGGGTGGTCCCTGCCGAGCAGGTGGTCCGGCTCTGGCACACCGACGCGGGCAGCTACAGCAGGCTCCTCGCCGGCACGGAGGCGCCCGGCCCGCTGGAGATGTGGGACTGGCGCCTGATGCCGGGCGAGGGCAGCGGGTCGGACCCGCACCCCGCCGGTACCGTCGAGATCGCGCACGTCACCGCGGGCGAGCTGACGCTCACCGTCGAGGGCACGGAGTACCGCGTACCGGCCGGCGCGAGCGTCACCTTCGAGGCCAACGCCGCGCACCGCTACGCCAATGAGGGCGACGTCCCGACGGAGATGGTGCTGACGGTCTCGGTGCCGCAGGTCCACTGAGACGTCGACTTCCCCGCTCCGGCCCTTTGTTAGCGTGCCGGTCATGCGCGCACCCATCGGAGACTTCGACCACGCCACCCCCGCCCCCGCATGCCTGGACGAACTCGTCGGGCCGGTCGCCGACGCCGTACGTCACTGGAGCGGCGCTGTACCCGCCGAGCAGATCCTGTACGTGGAGACGGACCCGCGGTGGGCAGACACCGCCGTGTTCGTCGAGCACTACGGGCGGGATCTGCTGGAGCGGTCCGCGAACTGCGTGGTCGTCGCCGGCAAGCGGGGCGGCGAGTCGAGCCTGGCGGCGTGCGTGGTGCTGTCCACGACCCGTGTCGACGTCAACGGCGTGGTCCGGCGGCAACTGGGTGCCCGCAAGGCATCCTTCGCGCCGATGGACACCGCCACCGGGGAGACGGGGATGGAGTACGGCGGCATCACCCCCGTCGGGCTGCCCGGGCACTGGCCCGTCCTCGTGGACTCCGCCGTGGTCGACCTGCCGTACGTCCTGGTCGGCAGTGGCCGACGGCGCGGCAAGCTGCTGGTGCCGGGCAAGGCGTTCGCGGAACTGCCGAACGCGGTGGTGCTGGAAGGGCTGGGGATCGCCTGACCTGTGCGGATCGCGGAAACGGCGACGCCGGGCCCCGGGCCTCGCGGCCCGGAACCCGGCGGAGTACGGCCGTACGCGACTCAGGCGGCCGCGGCGCCCGCCCGCGCGGTCAGCTGCTCGATGACGGCGGTGAGGCCGGTGACGACCTCGGCGTCGTCGGCCGGGTGGGTCTCGGCGAAGCGGACGACGGAGCCCGGGATGGAGAGCTTGGCGTCCTCCAGGACCGTGGCGCCCGCGACCCCCAGGGACTTGCGGGCCTCGTCCTGCGCCCACACGCCGCCGTACTGGCCGAACGCGGTGCCGACCACGGCGACCGGCTTGCCCGTGAACGAACCGGCACCGTACGGGCGGGACAGCCAGTCGATGGCGTTCTTCAGGACGGCCGGGATCGTGCCGTTGTACTCGGGCGAGAAGAGCAGGAAGCCGTCGGCCTGGCCGGCCGCCTCGCGCAGGCGCGCGGCGGTGCCCGGGAGGGCGTCCTCGTTGTCGATGTCCTCGTTGTAGAACGGAACGTCGGCCAGACCCTCGTACAGCTCGATCTCGACCCCCTCGGGGGCGTGCTTCACGGCCGCCTCGGCGAGCTGTCGGTTGTGCGAACCGGCGCGAAGGCTGCCGACGAGCGCGAGGATGCGTACGGACATGAGCTGACTCCTAGCAAGGGGTGGAAGCTTGAAGGCCGGATCCGGGGGTTAAGCGGACCGGGGTCCGTTGAAATTTGTAGCACCTATCCGGACCGCGGTCCACTTCCCTGTGGTGAGCGTTACGCTCTTTTCATGAACGAGCCGCTGCCACCCCTGGTCGGGCCCTCGGAAAGCGACCCTCTCGACGGGTTGATCGACTTCGTTCCGCCCGCCGGTGACCAGCCGCGACTGCGGGCGGACGCCGCACGCAACCGTGCCCGGCTGCTGGAGGTCGCCGCCCGGCTGGCCCAGGAATGCGGAGCGGGCAAGCTGACCATGGAGGCCGTGGCGACCGCCGCGCAGGTGGGCAAGGGCACCGTCTTCCGGCGTTTCGGCGACCGGACCGGACTCCTGGTCGCCCTCCTCGATCACCATGAGCGGGAGTTCCAGGCCGCGTTCCTGACCGGACCGCCGCCTCTCGGCCCGGACGCGCCGCCCGTCGAGCGGCTCCGGGCGTTCGGTGCGGCGGTCCTCCGGCACGAGAACGCCCACCGCGACCTCTATCTCGCCGCCGGCGCGGACGCCGCCCGCCGCTTCTCCGGCCCCGCAAACCAGCTGCGGCTCGGTCATCTGTGCATGCTGCTGCGCCGCGCCGAGGTCAAGGGGGATGTGGAGCTGATGGCACAGACCCTGCTCGGGTATCTGGACATCCATCTGGTCGACCATTTGGTCACCCGGCGGGGGATGTCGTTGGAGCGGCTGGAGCTGGGGTGGGGGGACCTGGTGGGCCGGTTCGTCCGGGCGGCGTGACGCCCGGCGGTCGCCCGGGGTGATTCATACCCCCTGGGCAAAAAAGCGACCGCTTGGTAACTTTACGGAGGTGTCGGTCGCCGGCACGCGTAGGCGCGAGGGGAGTGGGCAGATGGCCGACACGAACGAGACCCGGCCCGAGGCCGAGGGGACGGGGTTCTTCTCCTCCGTGGACGACGTCCTCGCGCAGCTCGCCGAAGCGGGCTATCTGGCCTCCACAGCCGTCGCCACCACGGTGTTCCTGGCCGACCGGCTGAGCAAGCCGCTGCTCGTGGAGGGCCCCGCGGGCGTCGGCAAGACCGAGCTGGCCAAGGCCGTCGCACGGGTCGGCGCCGCCCGTCTGGTCCGGCTCCAGTGCTACGAGGGCATCGACGAGTCCCGCGCCCTGTACGAGTGGAACCACGCCAAGCAGTTGCTGCGCATCAGCGCCGGACGCGACGAGGCCTGGGACGACACCCGCAACGACATCTTCAGCGACGAGTTCCTGCTCACCCGGCCCCTGCTCACCGCGATCCGGGGCGACGAGCCGACCGTTCTGCTCATCGACGAGACCGACAAGGCCGACGTCGAAGTCGAGGGGCTGCTCCTCGAAGTGCTCAGCGACTTCCAGGTCACCGTCCCCGAACTGGGCACCATCGCCGCCACCCGGCGCCCCTTCACGCTCCTCACCTCGAACGCCACCCGCGAACTCTCCGAGGCCCTCCGCCGCCGCTGTCTCTTCCTCCACCTCGACTTCCCCGACGCCGAGTTGGAGCAGCGGATCGTACGGCTCAAGGTGCCCGGCCTGGACGCCGTGCTCGCCGACTCCCTGGTCCGCGTCGTCGGGGCGCTGCGGGAGATGGACCTGCGCAAGGCGCCCTCGGTGGCCGAGACGATCGACTGGGCCCGCACCCTGCTGGCGCTCGGCGCCGACACCCTGGACGAGGCCGTCGTCCGGGACAGCCTGGGCGTGATCCTCAAACACCGCGACGACATCGACAAGGCCACACGGAAGCTGACCCTGGTATGACCGCCGGGGACGGCGTCGCGGCCTCCTCCGGCGCGCCGCTCTCCGAGCGGCTCACCGGCTTCGTACGGGCGTTGCGCGGCCACGGCATCCGGATCGGCCCCGGCGAGACCGTGGACGCGGCGTCCGTTCTGGAGGTGCTGGGCCTCGCCGACCGGGAGCGGATCCGTGAGGGCCTGGCGGCGGCGCTGCTGCGCGCCGACCGTCAGCGGGCCGTGTTCGACGCGGCCTTCGAGCTGTACTTCCCCCTCGGCGTGGGCGAGTTGACGGGGGCGTGGGAGGCACCGGCCGCGGACCGGGACGAGTTGCGCGCACGGCTCGCCGCCGCGCTCGCCGCCGGTGACCTCGCCGCGCTCAACCGGCTCGCCGGTGAGGCGGTGGAACTGCTCGGCCGGTACGGCTCGTCGCCCGAGTCGGGCGGCTGGTCGGCCCATCAGACGCTGGACCGCCTGCGTCCGCAGACGCTGCTCGCGGGAATCCTCGCGGCGCAGCGGGCCGGCGGAGGCGGCGGTGGTCCCGGCTTCGGGCCCGGGTCCGGCGTCGGGGCGGGAGGCGCGGGGGCCGGGGCGGGCTCGGGCGGCTCAGGTTCGGGCGGATTCACCGACCGGCTGGACGCCGACGAGATCCGGCGCCGCATCGAGGACTTCCGCGACCGGGTGCGCACCGAGGCGCGGCGGCGGGTCGCCGAGCGGCGTGGCGCGCAGTTGATCGCCCAGCGCGGCATCGCCCGGAGCGCGGACCAGGTCGACTTCCTCGTCGCGAACCGCGAACAACTCGTCGAACTCCGGCGCACCGTCCAGCCGTTGGCCCGCAAGCTGGCGACCCGGCTGGCCGCCCGGCGCCGCAGGGCCGCGCGGGGCCGGATCGACATCCGGCGCACGTTGCGCCGCTCACTGTCCACCGGGGGAGTGCCGCTGCGCCCGGCCTACCGGCGGCACCGGCCGGCCCGCCCGGAGATCGTGCTGATGTGCGATGTGTCCGGGTCGGTCGCCGGGTTCGCCAACTTCACGATGCTGCTGGTGCAGGCGATGCGGGACCAGTTCAGCAAGGTGCGGGTCTTCGCCTTCGTCAACAAGGTCGACGAGGTCACCCACCTCGTCACCACCGGTGAGGCCGATCCGGCGGAACTCGGCCGCCGGATCGCCGAGGAGGCGGCGATCAGCGGCTGGCACGGCAGCAGCGACTACGGGAGCGCGCTCGGGGAGTTCGCCGAGCGCCATCTCGACGCCGTGGGCCCCCGCACCTCGGTCATCATCCTCGGCGACGCCCGCACCAACGGGTTCGACCCCAACACGGCCGCCCTGCGCCGCATCGCCGGCCGCGCCCGCCGCGTCCACTGGCTCAACCCCGAGTCACCCGACGTGTGGTCCACGGGCGACTCCGCCGCGCACGTCTACGCCGAGGTCGTCGACATGCACGCCTGCCGCAACGCGCGGCGGCTCGGGGAACTGGTGACGCGGTTGCTGCCGGTGTGACGTGAAGCGCCCGGTGTGACACCAGGGGCGGGACGGGCCGGAGTCCGGTCCAGCTGCCGGGGCGCGACGGGCCGGAGGCGGTCCGGTTGCTGCGGCGTCGGCGGGGGCGGAGGCGGTCCGGTTGCTGCGGCGTCGGCGGGGGCGGAGGCGGTCCGGTTGCTGCGGCGTCGGCGGGGGCGGAGGCGGTCCGGTTGCTGGGGCGCCGGCGGGCCGCGTCAGTCCCGCCCGGTGTCGATCACACAGAACCGGTTTCCCTCGGTGTCCTCCAGGACGACGAAGTCGGAGTCCTCCTGGTACAGCTCCCACTCGACGCGGCGCGCCCCGAGGCCCACCAGCCGCTCGACCTCCGCCGCCTGGTCCGCCGCGTCCCCGGCGTAGAGGTCCAGATGCACCCGGGGCCGCTCCTGCACCGGCGTCTCGCTCAGCCCGAGCGACAACTGGGGCCGGGTCCCGTCGGGATGCACCAGCACCACCCAGTCGTCCTGCGGTTCCTCGCGCGGCACATAACCGAGAGCCTCCGTCCAGAACGCGGCCGCCCGCCGCACGTCGGACGCGCCCATCACCACGGATCCGATGCTCAGCATGAGCCGATTCTCGCGCAGCCCGCCGCCGCGCCGCTGCGTGTCCGCCGCCGCGCCGCTGCGTGTCCGCCGCCCCGCCGCTGCGTGTCCGCCGCCTTGCCGCGATCCTGGAGACAGACCTCGACGTCAGGAGGTGCGCCCATGCCCCGCACCGTCACCGTGGGCTTCGACGGTTCCCGCGAGAGCCTCGCCGCCGTCGAGTGGGCGGCTCGGGAGGCCCGGCTCCGCGCCCTGCCCCTGCTCCTGGTCAACGTCTGGGAACCGGTGCCCGAGCCGATGGGACGGTCCCCGATGCTGGGCCCGTCGGCGCAGCAGGGCTGGGCCGAACACGGTGTGACGTCGGCGGGTCCCGGGCCACGGCGGATCCTGAGCGAGGCCGCCGACGAGGTCCGGCGGCGTCATCCGGCCGTCCAGGTGGGTCTGGAGCAGCTGACGGGCCGGGCGGCGGAGGAACTGCTGAAGGCGGCCGCGGACGCGGAACTGCTGGTCCTCGGCTCGCACGGGCGGAGCGGTGTCGCGGGCTTCCTCGTCGGGTCCGTCGGACTGCACGTCGTCGCGCACACGGAGCGTCCGGTCGTCCTCGTCCGGGCCGGCGAGTCGGCCGCCGACGAGCACGCGCCGGATCCGCCGGGTGGCGCGTCCGCCGGGACGCCGTTTTGGCCCGTCGTCCTCGGCCTGGACGCCGCGCACCCGGACGAGACGCTGCTCCGGTTCGCCTTCGAGGCCGCCGCCCGGCGGAACACGGCGCTGCGGGTCGTGCACGACCCGGACCCCAAATCCCCCGCCGGGCCCACCCACGGGGACGCCTTCGCCGACGCACTGCTTCCCTGGCGAAGGGAGTTCGCCGCCGTCGAGGTCGTCGGGGAGTCCCGTCCCGGCAAGGCGGCGGACCACCTGGTCGCGGCGTCACGCGAGGCCTCGCTGGTCGTCGTCGGCCGTAAGGTGCGTCATTCCCCGCTCGGCACCCGCATCGGGCCCGTCACCCACGCGGTGCTGCACCACGCGGCGACCCCGGTGGCGGTTGTCGCCCACCCCTGAGCCGCCCCTGAGTCGCCCCGAGCCGCCCCGCGGACGGTCAGCCGATACGGGGGATCTCGATGGCCGGGCAGCGGTCCATGACCATGTCGAGCCCGGCGGCGCGGGTGCGCTCGTAGGCCTGCTCGTCGACGACGCCCAGCTGGAACCAGACGGCCTTGGCGCCGATCCGGACGGCCTCCTCGGCGACCGGACCGGCGAGGTCGCTGTTGACGAAGACGTCCACGACGTCCACCGGGAACGGGATGTCCGCGAGCGAGGCGTAACCCTGCTCGCCGTGGACGGTCTCGGCCTTGGGATGGACCGGCACGACCCGCTTGCCGTAGCGCTGGAGCACCTCGGCGACGCCGTACGCGGCGCGGCTGCGGTTGGTGGACAGGCCCACGACGGCCCAGGTGTCGCCGAGTTCCGTCAGCATCTTGCGGATCGTGGCGGCGTCGCCGTACATGTCCCGTCTCCTCATCTCCGTACGAGAGCGCCCGGTGCGGGCTGCCTGCGCCAACAGCGGAGCGTGCCCGGCGATTCCCGCGCCCCTGCGAGCGGCGTGGCAGGAGAGCGCCCGGGAGCGGGGCGGGGATCGTGTCGGTCCGCCGCACGGAATGTCGTGGTCCGCACTGCGCTCCGCCGCTCGCACGCCTACGCTCACTGCGTGCTGCGTATCACCGACGCCCGGACCGGCGAGCCCGTCGACGTCCACAGGGCACTCACCAGGGTCCACGCCCATGTGCCGACCGACGACGCATCGGGGCTGCGGGTGCTGCTGGTCGCCGACGTCCTCGCGCGCGCCCTGGACATGGGCGGTGTCCCCGTACTGCTGGTCGCCGATCCGCCCGCCGAGCTGCGGGGACGCGCCGACGACCTCGGCATCCGGCCGACGGAGGCCGCCGGGGCGGGCGGCGGGCGTCAGGTGCTGTGGGTGGCCGGCACCGGGGAGGCGGCGGGCGACGGCGTCGGCGTCGAGGTCGCCCCGGTCACCTGGCCGGAGGCACCTGCCGTGTCCGGCACCGCCCTGCGGCTCGCCCTGCTCCGCCAGCCCCGCCGCACCCCCGCCGCCCTCGACGCCACCGTCCTGGCCGAGGCTGACGAGGCCCTCGACACCTGGCGCGAGGCGGTGGCCGGCTGGGCCACCCGCCCGTCGAAGCCGATCCCGGACGACGTACGGCAGGCCCTGCGCACCGCCTGGGAGGACGACCTGGACATGCCCGCCGTGCTCGCCGTCCTGCGGGCCGTGGAACGGGCCGACGACGTGCCGGACGGGGCGAGGTTCGAGACGTTCGCCTACGCGGACCGGCTCCTCGGACTGGAGCTGACCCGGGAGATCGGAGCATCGGCATGAGCGGGCGGGGAGCGGGACCACTGCGCAGACTCGTCGTCCTGCGGCACGCCAAGTCGGCCTGGCCGGTGGGCGTGCCCGATCACGAACGGCCCCTGGCGCCGCGCGGTCGCCGTGACGCCCCCGCCGCCGGGCGGGCCCTCGCCGACGCGGACTGCCTGCCCGACCTGGCCCTGTGCTCCACCGCCGTACGCGCCCGACAGACCTGGGAGGCGGTCGCGGCCCAGTGGGGGACGCCGCCGCCCGTACGGCTCGATCCCCGCGTGTACGCCGCCGACGCCGCGGAACTGCTGGAGGTCGTGCGCGAAGTCCCCGACAGGGTCAGGACGCTGCTGCTGGTGGGGCACAACCCGGGCCTGGAGGAACTGGTGCTGGACCTGGCCGGGGACGCGCTCGACGACGCGCTGGACGCCGTCCGCGTCAAATTCCCGACCTCCGCCATCGCGGTCCTCGCCTGGCACGGCGACACCTGGGCCGCGCTCGCCCCGGGCACCGGACTGCTGACGGACCTGATCGTGGCCCGGGGCAGGAAGAAGGCCTGACCGGGTCCCGCCCGTCGGCGCGGGCGCCCCGGCGCGGACCCGTACGGGCTGCGCATAGGCTGGCCGGATGCAGGACGAGTACCGCACCGTCGCCCGCGCCGGCGTGCACGAGACCGAGGTCAACCGCTCACGGTTCCTGTGCGCGGTCGCCCCGGCCGCCACCGAGCGGGAGGCCCAGGAGTTCATCGCGGCCGTCCGCAAGGAGCACGCCGACGCCACGCACAACTGCTTCGCGTACGTCATCGGCGCCGACGCCGCCGTACAGAAGGCGGGCGACGACGGGGAGCCCGGCGGCACCGCCGGTGTCCCCATGCTGCAGATGCTGATGCGGCGTGACATGCGCTACGTCGTCGCCGTCGTCACCCGGTACTACGGCGGCGTCAAACTGGGCGCGGGCGGCCTCATCAGGGCGTACGGCGGTGCCGTGGGCGAGGCGCTGGACGCGCTCGGCACCCTCACCCGCCGACGCTTCCGCCTCGCCACGGTCACCGTCGACCACCAGCGCGCCGGCAAGGTGCAGAACGACCTGCGGGCCACCGGACGCGAGGTCCGCGACGTCCGCTACGGGGAGGCCGTCACCATCGAGATCGGGCTCCCCGACGCCGACGTGCCCGCCTTCCGCGCCTGGCTCGCCGACACCACCGCGGGCACGGCCGGCTTCGAACTGGGTGGAGAGGCGTACGGCGACGCGTGACGGGGGCGCCGGGAGTCGCCGACGGGACGTGACACTCTCCGGCGGTGACCGGTCGCGGCGCGAGGGCTGTGGAGGTTTCTCCCAATTCGGCGGATTTCCCTGCCGAATGTCGGCGCACTTCCGCGAACGGTGACTGTGCCGGACCGTGCGGGACCAGGTGCCGGCAGGTATTAGCGTGGTCGGTGCGTCGGCGCGGTGTGGGCCGGTCGCGGCGGGTCCGGGAGGGATGAGGGGAAAAATGCGGGTCGGAGTGGCGTCTTGAGGATTCTGCACACCTCCGACTGGCATCTCGGTCGGGCGTTCCACCGGGTGAGCATGCTGGGGGCGCAGGCCGAGTTCATCGGCCACCTCGTCGCGACCGTGCGGGAGCGCGAGGTGGACGCGGTGGTCGTCTCCGGTGATGTCTACGACCGGGCGGTGCCGCCGCTGGCCGCCGTCGAGCTCTACGACGACGCCCTGCACCGCCTCGCCGAGCTGGACGTCCCCACGGTGATGATCTCCGGCAACCACGACTCGGCGCGCCGGCTCGGTGTCGGCTCCGGGCTCATGGGCCGTGCGGGCATCCACCTGTGCACCGACGCCTCCGCGGCCGGTGTCCCGGTGATCCTTGCCGACGCCCATGGCGACGTCGCCTTCTACGGGCTGCCTTACCTCGAACCCGCGCTCGTCAAGGACGAGTTCGCGGTGGACAGGCCGGGGCACGAGGTGGTGCTCGCCGCCGCCATGGACCGGGTCCGCTCCGACCTGGCCACCCGCGCGCCGGGCACCCGTTCCGTCGTCCTCGCCCACGCGTTCGTCACCGGCGGAGCGGCCAGTGACAGCGAGCGGGACATCTCCGTCGGAGGGGTGTCCTCCGTGCCCGCCCAGGTCTTCGACGGCGTCGACTACGTCGCCCTGGGCCATCTGCACGGCAGCCAGACCATCACCGAACGCGTGCGCTACTCGGGTTCCCCGCTGCCGTACTCCTTCTCGGAGGCCGACCACCGCAAGAGCATGTGGCTGGTCGACCTCGGTGTCGACGGCTCGATCCGCGCCGAGCGCGTCGACTGCCCCGTGCCGCGCCGACTGGCCCGGGTCCGGGGCCGGTTGGACGAGCTGCTCGACGACCCCGGCCTCGCCCGGCACGAGGACGCGTGGGTCGAGGCCACCCTCACCGACCCGGTGCGGCCCGCCGAGCCCATGGCCCGGCTCTGCGCACGCTTCCCGCACACTCTCAGCCTCCTCTTCGACCCGGAACGCGCCCCCGACGACCCGGACGTGTCCTACGCCCGGCGCCTGGCGGGCCGTGACGACCAGCAGATCGCGGAGGACTTCGTGGCCCATGTGCGCGGCACCGGACCCGATGCCCACGAACAGGCCGTGCTCAGGGACGCCTTCGACGCCGTACGGGCCGACGAGACCCTCGGGGAGACCGCCCGATGAGACTGCACCGGCTCGACATCACCGCCTTCGGCCCCTTCGGCGGCACCCAGTCCGTCGACTTCGACGACCTCTCGGCCGCCGGACTCTTCCTGCTGCACGGCCCGACCGGCGCCGGCAAGACCTCCGTCCTGGACGCCGTCTGCTATGCGCTGTACGGCTCGGTGCCCGGCGCCCGCCAGAGCGGCCAGGCCACCACCCTGCGCAGCGACCACGCCGACCCGTCGACGCGCACCGAGGTCCGCCTCGAACTGACCGTCGCCGGACGCCGGTTGGAACTCACCCGGCAACCGCCCTGGGAGCGGCCCAAGAAGCGCGGCACGGGCACCACGCTCGACAAGGCGCAGAGCCGGCTGCGGGAGTACGACGCCGCCGGCGGCTCCTGGAAGGACCTCAGCCGGTCCCACCAGGAGATCGGCGAGGAGATCACCCAGGCCCTGGGCATGAGCCGGGAGCAGTTCTGCCAGGTGGTGCTGTTGCCGCAGGGCGACTTCGCCCGCTTCCTGCGGGCCGACGCCGAGGCGCGTGGCCGCCTGCTCGGCCGGCTCTTCGACACCCAGCGCTTCGCCGCGGTCGAGAAGCGCCTCGCCGACCGGCGCCGGGCGACCGAGGCACGGGTGCGCGAGGGCGACGCCGACCTGCTCGCGGACGCCCACCGTATGCAGCAGGCCGCCGGGGACGACCTCGAACCGCCCCGGCTCGCGCCGGGCGACCCGGGACTCGCCGAAGCGGTCCTCGGCTGGGCCGCCGTCGCCCGCAGCACCGCACGGGAACGGCTCACCATCGCCCATGGCGCGCGGGCGGCGGCGGAGTCGGCGCACGCGGCCGCCGAGCGCGACCTGGACGACGTACGCGAGGTGGCGCGGCTCCAGCGGCGGTTCGCTCAGGCGCGGGAGCGGGCCGCGAGGCTGGAGGAGCGGGCCGACGCCCACCAGGAGGACCGGGCCCGCATGGAACGGGCCCGCAAGGCCGAGGCCGTGGCACCGGCGCTGGACCTGCGGGACGAGGCCGAGTCCGAGCACCGGCGGGCGAGCGCGGACGAGGCACGCACACGTGCCGCCCTCCCTGCGGAACACGCCGACGCCGGTGCCGCCGGGCTCGCGACCGCCGCCCGGAAGGTCGCGCAGGAGCTGGGCGGTCTGGAGTCGGCCCGCCGCGCGGAGCGGAAGCTGGCCGACCTCCTCGCGGAGCGCGCGGCACTCGACAGCGAGGAGCGCGCGGACGAGGACGTCCTCCAGGACGCCGAGGGCTGGCTCGACGGGTGGGAGACGGCACGGGCCGCGCTGCAGGGCCGTGTCGAGGCCGCCCAGGAGGCCGCCACCCGGGCCGAACAGCTCGCCGTCCGGCGCGAGCCCGCCGGGAAACGGCTCCGGGCAGCCCGTGAGCGGGACCGGCTGGGCCGGGACACCGACGAGGCCCGGGCGAGCGTGCTCCGGCTCGCGGAGCGGGCCGCGGACGCGCGCGCCCACTGGCTGGACCTCAAGGAACAGCGTCTGAAGGGCGTCGCGGCGGAGCTTGCCGCCGAACTGGTCGACGGCGAGCCGTGTGCAGTCTGCGGGGGCACCGAACACCCCGCGCCCGCCCGCAAGGTCGCCGGGCACGTCGACCGGGAGGCGGAGGAAGGGGCACTCACCGCGTTCCAGCGGGCCGACGAGGAGCGCGCCGAGGCCGAACAGCGCCTCGGGCTCGTCCAGCGGGCGCTGGCCGCCGCGAGCGCCGAGGCCGGTGACGCCCCGACGGAGCGGCTCGCCTCGCAGGCCGAGGAGGTGGAGCGGGACTACGCGGAGGCCCGGCGGGGCGCCATGGACCTGCACCCCGCCCAGGAGGCGCTGCTGCACGCCGAGCGGGAGCGCGACCGGCGGGCCGCCGCACGGCAGGAGGCAGCGGTCAGGGCCGCCACCCGCAACACCCGGCGGGACACCCTGGAACGGGAACGGGCCGCTCTGGAGGAGGAGTTGGCGCAGGCCAGGGGCGAGGCCGAGAGCGTGGCCGCGCGGGCCGCGCAACTGGAGCTGCGGGCAGCCCGGCTCGCCGAGGCAGCCGAGGCGGCGCGCACCGCCGACGACACCGCGCAGCGGCTGAAGGACGCCGACGCGCGCCTCGCCGACGCCGCTTTCCGCGCCGGGTTCGACACACCGCAGGAAGCCGCCGCGGCGCTTCTCGACGACGCGGCCCACCGGGATCTGCAGCGGCGCCTCGACGCGTGGCAGTCGGAGGAGGCGGCGGTGCGGGCCGTGCTCGCCGAGGCCGATACGGCCGCCGCGGCCCAGCACCCCCCCGCCGATGTCGCCGCCGCCGAGCGGGCCGCCGAGGCCGCGGCCACGCGCCTCCAGCGGACCGTGTCCGCGTGGGACGAGGCCGAGCGGCGCCGCACCGAACTCGACCGGCTGTCCGCGAGGGCCACCGCCTCCGTACGGCGGCTGGCGCCGCTGCGCGAGGAGTACGACCGCGTCGCCCGTATGGCGGGACTCGCCGCCGGCACCGCCGCCGACAACGAGCGCAGGATGCGTCTGGAGGCGTACGTCCTGGCCGCCCGCCTCGAACAGGTCGCCGCCGCCGCCACCGTACGGCTCCAGCGGATGTCCTCGGGCCGCTACACCCTCGTCCATTCCGACGACCGGTCCGGGCGCGGGCGCAGCGGACTGGGACTGCATGTCGTCGACGCATGGACCGGCCGGGAGCGGGACACGGCCACGCTCTCGGGCGGCGAGACGTTCTTCGCGTCGCTCGCGCTCGCGCTGGGCCTCGCCGACGTCGTCACCGACGAGGCGGGCGGGGTACGCCTGGACACCCTCTTCATCGACGAGGGGTTCGGCAGCCTCGACGACCAGACCCTCGACGAGGTCCTCGACGTCCTCGACTCGCTCCGCGAACGGGACCGCAGCGTCGGCATCGTCAGCCATGTCGGGGATCTGCGGCGGCGCATCCACGCCCAGCTGGAGGTCGTGAAGGAGCGGTCGGGATCGGTCGTGCGGCAGCGGACCACGGGGTGACGGTGCGCGGCCCGCAGGCATGGGGACGGGCGTCAGTGACCCAGCGGTCGCCGGGGGAGCGGTGAGGAGTACACGACGCTGGTGGTGACGGAGCCCAGCGAGCCGATCTTGCCCGACACCTCCTCCAGGTGGCGCATCGAACGGGCGGCGACCTTGATCACGAAGCAGTCGTCGCCCGTGACGTGATGCGCCTCCAGGATCTCGGGGGTGACGGCCACCAGGTCGTGGAAGGGCTTGTAGTTGCCGTTGGGGTACCGGAGGCGGACGAACGCCAGGATCGGCAGACCGAGCCGCTCCGGGTCCACCACGGCCGCGTACCCCTCGATCACGCCCGCCTCTTCCAGCCGTCGCACCCGTTCGGTGACGGCACTCGCGGACATCGACACGGCACGCGCCAGATCGGCGAAGCTCACCCGGCCCTCCCGCTGGAGGACTTCGAGGATGCGCCAGTCGGTGGCGTCCGGCACGTGCGGGGAATTCACGGTCATGGGGGAGGGATACCAGGGGAATCCCCGGCTGGGCAAGGCTCGGGCCGTGGAATGCCCCTTCAGGAAGGTGATCACCCCTCGTAGATTTCTGGTCGACGGGGCCGGGCCGCGGCCCCGTCGAGGAGCCGGCGCAGCGCCGGGCAGAGAGAGGCCCCCCAGATGAGCACCACGACCGCCGTGAACCCCGTCCTGCGTGTCCCGCCCGCCGCCCCGGCCGAGGCCGCCGCGTACTTCCGGGCCAGTCTCGTCTTCCACGCCGATGTCTCCGACGTGGCCGCCGCCCTCGCCGCCGACGGTGACCCCGGATTCGTCGTCCTCGACTCCCGCTCCACCGAGTCCTGGGACCAGGGGCACATCCCCGGCGCGATCCACCTGCCCACCGCCCTCGTCCCCGAGCAGGCCGAGCAGCTCCTCGACAGGTCCGTGCCGGTCGTCACCTACTGCTGGGGCCCCGGCTGCAACGGCGCGACCCGTGCCGCCCTCGCCCTCGCCGAACTCGGCTTCAAGGTCAAGGAGATGCTCGGCGGCTTCGAATACTGGGTCCGTGAGGGCTTCGCGTACGAGACCTGGGAGGGCTCCGGGCGCCGCTCGGCCGACCCGCTGACCGCGCCGGTGGACGCCGAGGACTGCGGCTGCTGACCACCGCCCTGGCCCTTGCTGGCAGCCCGTCAAGAAGCCTGCGAGCCCGGCGAGTTGGGCGAGGCGTCGGGCGTGTAGCTTCTGGGCATGGCTCGATACGCGGATCCGGTGGTTCCAGGTGTGGTGCGGTGGGTGGAGTCGAGCGGGGGACCGCTGATAGCCGTTCCGGAAGCGGTCCTGCCGTTCTGGGCGGGTGCCGACGGCGACGAGACGTCCTCCGACCACGACCGCGCCTGCGAGATCGGCGGCCACGCCGGGCTCCTGCCCGTCGGCGACACCCGCGCCCTGGTACTGGGCGACGAACCTGCCGCCACCGCGTACCTCCCCGAGCACGGCACCTTCGTACGCCGCTACGCGACCGGCCCCGAGGACCGGCTTCTGGCGGATGTGCCGACGGCCCTGGACATCGCCGCATGGGAGCCCGAGTTGGAGTGGCGTGTGCCGGGCCCGCTCGTCCTCTTCGACGCGGCCCGGCCCGGAGGTGCCGCCACCACGACCGATCATGTGCGGGTGGAGCTGGAGCCCGGGTGCTACGGGGTCAGCGCGGCGTACGTCTCGACGGGGCCGGAGACATGGCTCGGTCTGGTGCGGGTCAGACCGTCGGGGGGCTGAACGCACCGCCGTTCGCCGGCCGGCGGCCGGGCCCGTGGTGCGGTCGGCGGGCCCGGCACGCTCGGGTCACAGCTGGGAGAGTTCGTCCACCAGGTCGTCCAGGCCCAGGGAGCCCTGGGAGAGGGCGGCCATGTGCCAGGCCTTGGCGTCGAAGGCGTCGCCGCGGCGCTGCCGGGCCCTCTCGCGGCCGAGGAGCCAGGCGCGCTCGCCGAGCTTGTAGCCGATGGCCTGACCGGGCATCGTCAGATAGCGCGTCATCTCGCTCTCCACGAAATCCGCCGGGCGGCTGCTGTGGGAGCCGAAGAACTCCTGGGCCAGCTCGGGCGTCCAGCGCTCGCCCGGGTGGAAGAGGGAGTCCGCGGGGATCTCCAGCTCCAGGTGCATACCGATGTCGACGATGACCCGGGTCGCGCGCATCATCTGCGCGTCGAGATAACCGAGCCGCTCCTCCGCGTCCTCCAGGAAGCCCAGCTCGTCCATCAGCCGCTCCGCGTACAGCGCCCAGCCCTCCGCGTTGGCGCTGACCCCGCCGACGGTCGCCTGGTAGCGGGAGAGGTCGTCCTTGACGTACACCCACTGCGCGAGCTGGAGGTGATGGCCGGGGACGCCCTCGTGATACCAGGTGGACACCAGGTCGTACACCGGGAAGCGGGTCTCCCCCATCGTCGGCAGCCAGGTGCGGCCCGGACGGGAGAAGTCCTCGCTCGGCGCCGAGTAGTACGGAGCGGCCGCACCGCCGGGCGGGGCGATGCACGACTCGACCTTCTTCACCGGCTCCGCCAGATCGAAGTGGGTACCGTCGAGCGCCTCGATCGCCCCGTCCATCAGCGACTGGAGCCACTCGCGGACCTCGTCGACGCCCTCGATGTGCCGGCCGTGCTCGTCCAGGTGCGCCAGCGCCACCCAGGGCGTCTCGGCTCCGGGCAGGATCTTCTCGGCCTCCTGCCGCATCTCGCCGAGCAGCCGGTGGAACTCCGACCAGCCGTACGCGTACGCCTCGTCGAGGTCCAGGTCCGCCCCTGTGAAGTAGCGGGCCATGCGGGCGTAACGCTCCCGGCCCACCGTGTTCGGGGCGCCCTCGATCGCCGGCGCGTACACGTCGCGCATCCAGTCGCGGAGCTCGACCACGGCCCGCGTCGCCCCGCGGGCCGCCTCGTCCAGCCCGGCGCGCAGGGACTCGGGGCCCGTCGACGCGAACTCCTCGAACCAGCCGCGCCCCGCGCCGTCCGTGTCCGCCCACTCGGTGAGCTGCCCGATGAAGGTCGCGGTCGGCCGCGGAGCCGCGTACAGCTTGCGCTCCAGGCCGAGGGCGAGCGACTCGCGGTACCCCGCGAGCGCCGTCGGCACCGCGCGCAGCCGCTCCGCGATCGCCGCCCAGTCCTCCTCGGTCTTGGCCGGGGTGAGGGTGAAGACCTCCCGCACCTCGTGCGGTGGCGTCACCATGTTGCCGACCGCGCGCAGATGCTCGTCGGCGTCGTGCACGGCGAGTTCGGCGGTGAGGCGCTCGCGCAGCAGGCGCGCGCACCGGCGTTCGATGGCGCTGTCCGCGCCCGGTTGCCGCTCCGCCTCGTCGAGCCGGGCGAGCGTTGTCCGGATCAGCTCCGCGCGGGCCTCCAGACCGGCCGGCGAGGTGTCCGGCAGCTTGCTCGAACTCTCCTTCACACCGAGGTACGTACCTGTCACGGGGTCGAGGGCGATGAGGTCGTCGACATACGCGTCGGCGACCTCGCGGGGCAGGGCACTCTTGGTGTCAGACATGCCGACAATCTTGGTACGGCGACAGCTCTCCGTCAGCTGCTTGACCGGGTGTTGAGCCTTACGGCGGCTGGATTCCGCTCACGGCGCAGCGCCCGGCACCGCTCAGGCCGCGGACCGTCCGGCATCCGGCGGCAGCAGCGGCCCGCACTCCCACTGCTGGAAGATCAACCTGGTCTCCACCCGCGCCACTTCGCGCCGGGACGTGAACTCGTCGAGCACCAGTCGCTGGAGATCCGCCATGTCCGCGACCGCGACATGCACGAGATAGTCGTCCGGCCCCGTGAGGTGGTACACGGTCCGCGACTCGGGCAGCGCCCGGATCCGCTCCACGAACGGACCCACCAGCTCCCGCCGGTGCGGTCTGACCTGGACCGACAACAGCGCCTCCAGCCCCCGCCCGAGCTTGGCCGGATCGAGTCGCAGCTGATGGCCGAGGATCACTCCGCAGCGGCGCAGCCGGGTCACCCGGTCCAGACACGTCGACGGCGCGACCCCCACCTGCGCGGCGAGATCGCGGTAGGTCGCCCGTGCGTCGTTCTGCAACAGGCGCAGAAGGTGGAGGTCCACCGGATCCAGTACGACAGATTCGGCCATTGTTCGAACGTAGCACGGAAACCGCCCCACCAGGCCCGGCCGATGTTCACCCTGACGCCCATGAATCCAGCGAGCACGCACGCGTACGACCCCGCACGCACCATGCCGAGAGCACTGGCCACCGAGGCCGTGCACGCCGGCCGCGACGATCTCGCGCGCCAGGGCCTGCACGCCGCGCCCATCGACCTGTCCACGACCTACCCCTCGTACGACAGCCGCGGGGAGGCCGCCCGTATCGACGCGTTCGCCGTCGACGGCGCCGAGCCGGAGGGCACGCCGATCTACGGACGGCTCGGCAATCCGACTGTCGCCCGCTTCGAGACCGCCCTCGCCCGCCTGGAGGGCACCGAGAGCGCCGTCGCCTTCGCCAGCGGCATGGCCGCGCTGAGCGCCGTGCTCCTCGCCCGCGCCTCCATGGGCCTGCGCCATGTCGTCGCCGTACGGCCCCTGTACGGCTGCAGCGACCATCTCCTCACCGCGGGGCTGCTCGGCTCGGAGGTCACCTGGGTCGACCCGGCCGGCGTGGCGGGGGCGCTGCGGCCCGACACGGGTCTGGTGATGGTCGAGTCCCCGGCCAACCCGACCCTCGCCGAGCTCGATCTACGGGCCCTCGCCCACTCCTGCGGCTCGGTCCCGCTCCTCGCGGACAACACCTTCGCCACGCCGGTCCTGCAGCGGCCCGTCGAACAGGGGGCCCGGCTCGTCCTGCACAGCGCCACCAAGTACCTCGGCGGCCACGGGGACGTCATGGCCGGGGTCGTGGCCTGTGACGAGGAGTTCGCCGGGCGACTGCGGCAGATACGCTTCGCGACCGGTGGCGTCCTCCACCCGCTCGCCGGCTACCTCCTCCTGCGCGGCCTCGCGACCCTTCCCGTGCGTGTCCGGGCGGCGTCCGCGACCGCCGCGGAGCTGGTCCGCCGGCTCAGCGCCGACCCGCGGGTGGCGCGGGTCCACTACCCCCGCATCGGCGGGGCCATGATCGCCTTCGAGGTCCATGGGGACCCTCATGACGTCATCGCCGGCGTCCGGCTGATCACGCCCGCCGTCAGCCTCGGCAGCGTGGACACCCTGATCCAGCACCCGGCCTCCATCAGCCACCGCATCGTCGACGAGACCGACCGCCGGGGCGCCGGTGTGAGCGACCGCCTGCTGCGGATGTCGGTGGGCCTGGAGGACGTGGACGACCTGTGGGCGGACCTGGACGGGGCGCTGGGCGCGGGCACCACCGTCACCGCCGACTCCAGCTCCGGTGCGGAACGGCCGTCGATGAGTCTCGGGTCGGCATTCGGCCGCTGAGCAGGTCCTGAGGGGCATTGCCGCAACCGGCCCTGCCTTGAGGGGCATTGCCTCGAGTGCCGGGTGCCGGGTGCTGGGTGCCGGCTGCCGGACTCCGGCTGCCGGACTCGGGCCAACGGCGATGTCCTGGTCCTTGAAGAAGAACCTGTGACAGGGCTCAGGGGCTGCGCTCAGGCGCTGGGCTCAGGCGCTGGACTCAGGGCTTCGGACTGGGGCTTGATCTCGGCGGCTTCTCGGCTTCTCGGCTCCCGAACGCATGGGCCCCGGGGCTCTGGGTGTCGAGGCTCGTGGGCTCCGGGGCTCGCGGTTGGGCGCTCCGGCGTTCAGATCCCGGCGTTCAGATCCCGGGTTACGGGTTCCGGGTTCCGGTCGGCGGGCTCCGCGGCCTGGGATCTGGGCATCAGGGCGCGGTTGCCCGCGATGTCGATGTCGACCTCGTGGCGTCGCGGGCCGGCGAGGAAGTCCTCGCAGGTGAGTCGATCACCTCGTCGGCGCCCAGCGCCCGCACGGCGTCGAGTTTCACCGTGCGGGCGACGGCCGTGACCCGGGCGGCGAGGACGTGGGCGAGTTGGACGGCGAAGGTCCCCACTCCGCCGGCCGCTCCGGTGATCAGAACCTCCCGGCCCTCCTGGACCCGGCCCTTGTCGCGAACCACCTGGAGCGCGGTGACGGCGAAGTGCGGGAGCCGGCCACCGGCTCCCGCAGTTCCGTATGCCGCCCCGCTGCGGCCGGGGCCGGTCACCGGCCCCGGCGGAGTCCTTCCGCGTCCTCGGCCCGGCGCGCCGGCACGGCCGTCAGGCGGGCCGTGATCACCAGCGTCCCCTCCTCGACCTGGTAGTCGAGTGGCAGGCCCAACGCCCGCATCGCCGCGACCATCCCCGTGTTGGACGACTGTGTCACGACGTATACGTTCGCGCAGCCGGCCTCGCCCGCCATGGCCACCAGCCTGCGGAGCAACTCGCTGCCGATACCGCGCCGCTGCCAGTCGTCCTCGACGAGCAGCGCGATCTCCGTCTCGTCGCCGTCCCAGAGCAGGTGTCCCAGTCCGACGAGGCGCCCCGAGGCGGTCTGCGCGGCGAGCGTCCGCCCGAAACGGGGGCTCAGCAGATGCTTGAGATACCGGTCCGCGTCGGCGACCGGTCCGTGGTACCGCATGCTCAACGTCCGCGCCGAGCACCGCTCGTGCATGGCCTTCGCCGCTCGCAGGTCCCCGGCGTCGGCACGGCGCACCGTGATGTCGTCGCCCTCGGGCAGCGTCAGTACGTCCTGGCTGCGAGGGATTCGCGGCCCCAGCCGGGCGTCCAGCTCCACCAGCGCCCGCGCCCGCGCGAACTCCGTGGGTGTGAAAGGCAGATACGGCCGCTCCACGGTGATGACCCCGCCCTCAGGCCCCCGCAGTCGCATCACCGTGCCCTCCAGGGCGCCCTCGACCGGGGCGCTCTCCTGGACCCGGCCCGAGCCGGGGGCGGTGGCGGGCAGTGACCGGATGGTGCAGCGGCCGAGCAACTGGCGTAGCGTCAACGGAAGTTCCGCGGCGTCCAGCGCCGTACGGGTCGCCAGGCCGAGCACCCTCGTCGGCGCGTCCACCAGATCGTGGGTGTCGCCCCGCTCGATCCAGGTATCGCTGCCGCCCGCGCCCGACACCGCCCGGCTGATCTCCGTGGCGGACAGCTCCGCGGGCGCCCGCAGCAGGAACTCGTCCACGGTGCCCTCGGCCAACGGGTGCGTCTGCAGGCTCAGGATGTCCACCCCGTGGTCGGCCAACGCCGTGCACAGCATCGCCAGAGAGCCCGGTTCGTCCTTCACCGTCGTCCGCATCCGCCACAGCACGGCGGCTTCGGCCACGGCCTCGGCGCCCGCCTCGACCACTCCGCCCGGCCCGGCCTGCCGCTGCGCGGTGAGCGGCGGCCGGGCGTCGGTATCGCTACTCGGCGGCGCGTGCCCGTGGCGTCGTGCCCACCGTGCGTGGAACGCGGCGGCGGCCAGCAGGAGGGCCGTCGGGGCCGCCAACAGCGCGGCACCGCGCGGCCCGTGTCCGGCCGGGCCCGACACCGCCTCGGCCGCGGCGACCGCCGCGAGCAGCGCGGCGAGGCCGACCATGGCCCGCCGCCAGTGGCGTACCGGGCGACCGTTCCTCGCCCGGGTCACATCAGACATGTCTGCAGTCATGTGGCTACTGTGAAGGAAGGGTGTTGCGCGATCACGAACGCTTTGTGACCGGCCGGTAAAAGCATCCTTCCGTACCTTTTGTTCCAGATTGGATGACCGGTGGGTCCCGGATCAGCCCGCCAGCGCCGTGCGCAGCCGCCGTGCCTCGGTCACCAGCCGGGACGAGCCCCTCCGGTCCGCCGCCAGTTCGAGGTGGGGCAGCTCCCCGTGTGCCCCGGACCGCTCCACGCATTCCGCGGCGACGGCCATCAGTTCTCCGAGCCCCCGCGCCGGCGTCGTCGCCCTGCTCTTGCCCTTGGCGTCGTCCGAGCCGTCCGAGCCGTCCGAGCCGCCCGCGCGGTCCAAGCCGTCCTTGCCGTGCGTGCTGTTCGCGCCGCCCTGGTCGTCGGCGAGTTCGGCGAGCAGGTGCGGCAGGGCCGCTCGCAGAAGCGACCAGGCCGTGCCGTATGCCCCGGTGGACGCCGCCGTGCGTATCGCCTCGGCGATCCGCAGCGGCTTCACACATCCCGCCACGGCCAGTCGCCCGAGATCGGTGCCCGTCTGCTCGATGTCGAGCTGCCCCCGGGCCGCCAGGACCAGCAGGGCGTCCACGGCGGCGAGCCGGTCCTCCGGGCGCTTGGCCCCCAGCCCGTACACCACGCAGAGCCGCACGGCCGGGCCCGTCTCGCCCTCCGCCTCGGCGAGCGTCGGCAGGAACGGGAAGCCGGCCCGCGTGTCCTCGACGGCTCCCTGCGAGAGGTCCCGCAGGACGCGTCCCGCCACCAGCTCCGGGCGCCCGGGAACGACCGCCAGCCAGTGCCGCCACTCCGAGTCGTCCCAGTGGGAGCAGTACCAGCGGGCCCGGTAGACGGACAGCGGACGCCCCAGCCGACGGATCTGCGGAGGGAAGGAGTCGCTCTGCAGCTCCGGGAGTTCCCCGAACTCCACCAGGACTCTCGGTCCCTTCGTACGGCAGCGCTGAGCCGGCTGGGAGGGCACGTCGGTCGCCAGCCACTCCGCCAGCCGGTCGCCCTCCTGCGTGCCCAGCTCGCGCGCTGCCGTCGCGGCGGCGGCCATCGCGGCCGCGTCGCCGCGCCGCACCCGCAGCAACGCCTGCGCGAAGTCGACCTGACCGGGCCGGGTACCGAGACTCCGGCAGGCGCCGAGCCTCTCCACCAGTTCCCCGGCCTCCAGCGACCCCGTGCTCCAGGTGGGTGTGGCCAGCAGGAACGGCAGCGGCTCCGTGCGGACGCGGTAAGCGATCTCCCGCAGCCGGGCGTCGAAGACGTCGGCGAGACCGCTGTGCACACATCCGTCGGACACGGACGTGTTCTGCTGCGCTCCGCGCAGGGAGGAGAGGCGGACCCGCTCGAACAGCGACGCCAGGACGATCTCCAGACCGTGCGGGGACTCCCGGAAGTACCGGTCGACGTGTTCCCGCTCCATCTCCGCCCACCAACGCCTCGCCGCCACCGGGCGGAGCGCCTCCACCAGCCCCTCGCGATCCCGGTGCGCATGCCGAACGAGTCCGTCCAGCGCCCGCTCGAACGCGCTGACGTCGCCGTCCGAGGCCAGCAGCGCGTTGATCTCCTCGGCGAGTTCGGCGACCGTCCCCGGCGCGGGCGCGAGGGGTGTCGGCAGGGGGACGGGAGGGAGCAGCTCCTCGTACGCCTCGGCGGCCTGTTCCATGGGGGAGACGCCGAGGATCTCGTGCGCGCGGGCCCGCAGGCCCGGGCTCAGATCGGCCGCCGCGGCGGTGATCTCGTCCCGCGCGGCGTCCTCGTGGTCGATGTGGCCGATGTGCCGCTCGACCAGCTTCAGCGCCCTCTCCTGCACCTCCGTGTCGTCGTGACCGAACGCCTGGGCGAGCACCGGGAGCAGCTCCCCCGCGGTGGACGGGTCCTGCTTGAGCACCTTGCCCAGGAGGACCAGCTGCGAGCGGACGAGCTTGCGCTCGGTGCGGAAGAGCACGGCACCGGACATCTCCGTGAGCCGGCGTGCCCCCAGCTCGCCGTCCAGGGCGAAGCCGGCCAGGACGGACTGGGCGTGCCCGGCCACCGTGGAGGGGGCGTCAGAGCAGAGGGACATCCAGTCCGCGATCCGTTCGCACCGTTCGTCGCGGGTGAGGTCGAGCGAGGCCAGCAGGCCGAGGAACACCTTGTTGTCCGCCGTGGAGCCCCCGCCGCGCAGCAGCCGGGCGACACAGCCGTCGATGAGGACCTTGCGGTCGAGGAGGCCCTCCTCGGCGAGCTGGGTGAGGGCGTCGGTCCAGTTGTTCAGACCCTCGCCGTACCGCCAGTCGCTGCGGGCGCCGATCTCCTCGATGTCGAACAGGGCGGCGACGAGTTCCGTGAGGTGCGGGTCCGTCCGCAGATTGCCGATGACCGTGCCCGCCTTCCAGCGCGCCCGGCCGATGTGCTCCATCCAGCCCCGCACATAGCTCTCGGACGTCGGCACCGCGCAGCCGGCGAGCTTCACCAGGCCGGACATCAGCTGGTAGGGCACCTCCGCGGTGAGCGGGCGCTCCGCCAGCCGGTGCACCAGATCGGCGAGCCAGCGCGGCTCACGGTCGCCGAGCACGTCGATCAGGACCGACGTCGGCGCCTGCCGCCAGCGCATGTCGGATGCCGCGAGCCAGTCGGCCACCGCCGCCGCGCCCGTCTGGCAGGCCGCGCCGGCCGCGTGCAGCGCCGGATAGGCGCGCTGGAACGGCGAACCCCACGGCTCGGCCCGCAGCTTCTTGCGCAACTCCTTCAACTCGGGCATGCACGCCCGTCGCTCGGCGTCCGTCATGGCGTCCGCCAGGATGACCACGTCGCCCGTGCTGCCTGCCCGTACCGCGTTGATCAGCATCGTCGCCGTCATCGCGCACCCCCGTCGATGCTCGTCCCGCTCGGTTCCATGTCGGTCGTGGTGCTGTGCGGTCCCACGGGGGCCGGTGTCCCGCCGGTCTCCGCGTCCGCGCCCCGGCGGACCATCCGCACCGCCAGCGCGTGTTTGCAGGGGCCCCTGCCGCCGCGGTACTTCGCCCACCACAGGCAGGAGCAGCTCAGTGTGCCCTGGTCGTCGCGGACCCGGTGGACATGGCCGTCCTCGGCGGTCACCGTGCCGAGGGAGCCGTCCAGGGACACCGCTCCGGCGGCGACCAGGGCGCGGGCCGAGCGCAGCCGCGGATTGTGGCGCTCGACTCGGTCGGCGTCGTAGGGGAGTTCGCGGTGGAAGTAGGCGGCCTCCGCGGTGTCGTAGCCGACGCGGCCCGAGGTCCCCAGCCGGGTCAGCGCCGCCCGTACCCGCTCGGTGGTGAGACCGGAGGACGCGGCCAGGTCGCCGATGTCGATACGCGGCTCCCAGGCGAGGAGGACCGAGATCAGCTCCGCGTCCTCGGCGGCCTCGTCGGTGGCGAGGGCGTCCAGCACGCCGCCCTCGCCGGAGAAGCCGCGCGCGGCCTCCGGGGACAGTGTGAGGGTGAGCCGCATACCGGGCAGCTCGACCTCCCAGGCACTGGCCAGGGCGGCCGTCCCGGCGGTCGGCGGGCCGTAGACGCGCAGGGCGGTCGCGTGGCGCAGCACCCGCTGGAGGGCCACCAGCCGCTCCGGGCCGGGCAGACAGACGGCGCCCGGCACCGGCCGTGTCGTCGGGCGCAGGGTGCGGCCGGAGGGTACGACCCACTGGGCGCCCCGCGACGCGCCCCGCCCACCACCGCGCGGCAGTGACCGCAGGAACCGTACTGCCTCGGCGGCGGACAGCTCGGCCCGCAGATCGAAACCGGCGGCGATCACCTGGGCCTCGGCGAAACCACGCAGCCAGCGGTCCGGCAGCGGCACCTTCTTCTCCACCACCGGGCCGTCCAGTGTGGTCACCGCCAACTCGTCCGGGCCGACGCGCAGATGGAGCGGATCGTCCGAGCCGACGCGGGACAGCGCCTCGCGCAGCGGGTTGTTGACGTCCACATTGGTCGTGCCGTGTCCGACCTCGCCCCCCTCCAGGACCGGCTCCAGGACGTCGAGCCGGGCGTACACCCCGCCGCAGCCGGAGAACGACTCGAAGCGCAGCCGGTCGCCGTTGCCCGTCACCACCGGGTCCAGGGAGGCCCGTAGTTGCTGCTGGTAGTACCGCGCGGCGGCCACGTCGGCGACCGCGAGCAGCCCGGCCGCGGCCGTCTGAGGTGCCGTCAGGAACCCCGAGAAGAACCGGGGATGGTCCTGGAGGCCCGTCGGGGTCGCACCGCGGGAGGTCTCCAGCCCCAGTCGGGGTCCGCCCGCCGCGGACTCCAGCACGGAGGGTCGGGTATAGGCCACGGCCTGCACAGATCGCGTCATGGGAAAACCGTAGAAGTGCCCACTGACAACGAGTGACGACCTGCGAAAACGCGGCGGACGGCCCGGTGTTGCCGAGCCGTCCGCCACTTGACCGGGGGCCAATATTGCCGCCCCCGTTCAGGCCGTGCGGATCACTGGCCCACGAGCCCCGGCTGGAGCGTCTTGGCGTAGAGCACGGTGCCGTCCTGCTCGCGCAGCCGTACCGTCAATTCCCCGCTGTGCCCGTCGATGTCGACCTCGCCGAAGAACTGGTAGCCGCCGGCGGGCGACACGTTCGCCGTGGTCGGCGCCTTGAGGAAGACCCGCTCGGGACCGAAGGTGTCGTCGAGGGCGTTCGCCGGGAACGCACCGGCGTTGAGCGGGCCGGAGACGAACTCCCAGAACGGCTCGAAGTCGGTGAATGCGGCCCGCGACGGCTGGTAGTGCTGGGCCGAGGTGTAGTGCACGTCGGCCGTCAGCCACACCGTCCCGGTGATCTTCCGGTGCTTGATGAACCGCAGCAGTTCGGCGATCTGCAGCTCACGCCCGAGGGGCGCGCCCGGGTCGCCCTGAGCCACGGCCTCGATGTTCGGCCTCCCGTCGCCGGTGTCCGGTACGACCAGGCCGAGCGGCATGTCGGAGGCGATCACCTTCCACACGGCACGGGACCGCGACAGCTCCCGCTTCAGCCACTGCAACTGCTCGGCGCCGAGAATGCCGACCGGGTCGGTGGTCTGCTTGCCGGGCGAGTTGGCGTTGCGGTACGTCCGCATGTCCAGGACGAACACGTCGAGGAGCGGGCCGTGGCGCAGCACACGGTGGACCCGGCCCTCGCGGGAGCCCGGCCGCAGGGTGGAGACGGGGAAGTACTCGCTGAAGGCGCGCCGGGCCCGGGACGCGAGCACGTCCACGCTCTTCTCCGTGTAGCGGGCGTCGGTGAGGATCTCTCCCGGATACCAGTTGTTGGTGACCTCGTGGTCGTCCCACTGCACGATCGACGGCACCTGCGCGTTGAACCGCTTCAGGTTCTCGTCCAGCAGGTTGTAGCGGAAGTTGCCGCGGAACTCGGCCAGCGTCTCCGCCACCTTGGCCTTCTCCTCGGTGGTGATGTTCCGCCAGGTCCCGCCGCCGGGGAGCGCCGCCGTCGGGGCGATCGGCCCGTCCGCGTAGATCGTGTCACCGCTGAACAGGAAGAAGTCCGGGTCCAGCCGGCCCATCGCGTCGAAGATGCGGTAGCCGCCGCGATCGGGGTTGATGCCCCAGCCCTGCCCGGCCAGATCGCCCGACCAGAGGAACCGCACACCGGAGCGCCGTTTCACCGGGGTCGTACGGAACGTGCCCGTGACCGGTTCGCCGGTGCGGCGGGGGTCGTCCGGGTCGGCGAGGAGCACCCGGTAGTGGATCTGCTCGCCGGCCGGCAGGCCGCGCAGCCGGGTCGTACCGGTGAAGTCGGTGCCGGCGCCGAGCAGCGGGCCGTGCCATCTGCGCGGGTTGCGGAACGACTCGGTGGCGGACGTCTCGACGATCATGCGCGCCGGCCGGTCCGAACGCACCCACACCAGTCCGGAGTGGGCGCTCACGTCTCCGGTCTGCACACCCCAACCGGCCCGCGGCCGCCCCGACAGGGCGAACGCCGGAGCCGCGGCGAGCGAGCCGGGGACGGCCAGGGCCGCCGACGCGGCCAGGGAACCGCGCAGCACACTGCGGCGGCCAGGCAGGGAGATCGGCGGACGGTGTGACATGAATGAGCCTCCTGGGACGGATTCGGCCAATGCGCAGTGCCACAAGTACTGGTGCGCCGAGGCGCACGCGGAAACGACAAGTGAACAACTGACCGGGGTCGCGGGGGAAGCAGGCCGTGGCGCTGCGAGCGGGGCGTGTCGCGGGGCCGCGGGTGGCGGACGGGAGCTTTCGCGGCATGGGCTAGCGGGAGGCCTCCGCCATCAGCCGTACGCCCTCCCGGATGCGCGCCGGTGACAGGTGCGCGTACCCCAGGACCAGTCGCGGTCGGTCGTCCGGCACGCTCCCGTACCGTCCCAGCTCCCGCACCGCGACCCCGGCCGCCGCGACCCGTTCCAGGAAGCGGTCGCACGGTCCGTAGCGCTCGGGCAGCGTGGCGATCACATGGAGCCCGGCGGCGATCCCGGACACCCGCGTACCCGGGAGGTGCTCGGTGAGGGCGGCCACCAGGGTGTCCCGGCGTTCGCGGTAGGCCCGCTGGCAGCGGCGCAGTTGCCGGTCGTAGTCGCCGCGCTCCACGAACCGGGCGAACAGGGCCTGGTCGAGGGTGGGATGGCCGAGATCCATGGTCCGCTTGCGCTCGACGACCTCCTCGGCCAGCGACGCCGGTACGAGGAGCCAGCCGAGCCGCAGCCCCGGCGCGAGCGACTTGCTGACGGAACCCGTGTACGCGACCCGGTCGGGGTCGAGGCCCTGGAGGGCGCCCACGGGGGCGCGGTCGTAGCGGAAGTCGCCGTCGTAGTCGTCCTCGACGATCAGACCGTCCACCGACCGTGCCCAGTCGAGGAGTTCGGTCCGGCGCCGCGCCGAGTAGGCGATGCCCGAGGGGAACTGGTGGCACGGCGTCGTCACCACCGCCCGCACCCCCGAATCACGCAGCGGCCCCATGGCCGGCCCCGCCTCGTCCAGCGGCAGCGGCACGGTGCCGATCCCGGCGGCGGCGTACAGGGACGTGTGCTCCGGGCTGCCGGGGTCCTCGACGCCCAAGACGCGTGACCCGCGCGCGTGCAGCACGAAGCCGAGCAGGGTCATCGCCTGGGCGACCCCGGAGACCACCACCAGCCGCTCGGGGTCGGCGACCACGCCCCGGCGGCGGGCGAGCAGTTCGGCCAGGGCGGTACGCAGCCGGGGCAGACCCCGCGGATCCGGGTAGCCGAGTGCGTCGTGGGGGAGTTCCGCGAGCACCCCGCGCTGCGCGGCGGCCCAGGCGGCGCGCGGGAAGAGCGACAGGTCGGGAGTCCCGGGGACGAAGTCGGCGAGGGCACCGGGGGAGCGGGGAGCCAGATCACGCGCGCGTGGCGGGGCGGCACGGACCGCGGCCTCCACCCAGGTTCCCGCCCCCCGGCCGCTGCGCAGATACCCCTCCGCCGCCAACTGCTCGTACGCCTCCGTCACCAGCCCGCGCGACACCCCCAGATCGGCGGCGAGATCCCGGCTCGACGGCAGCCGGGTCCCCCGGGCGAGCCGCCCCGTACGGATCGCCTCCCGCAGCGCGGCCTGCAACGTACGTCCACGCGCGCGTGCGGGCGCCGAGGCGACCGGCAGCAGCAACTCCCAGGCGGCGGCCCAGGGCGTGGACTCCTCGCCGTCCAAGGGGGAGGAGTCCGGCGGCGAATTGGTCCCCGATGACGTCATGGAAGTGGACCTTAAACCGGTCCGCCCGCGTCCCTAGCGTCACCGTCATGAACGCCACCACCGCTCGCGGAGCCCTGCTCGCCGCCCTCGCCTGTGTCCTCGTCGGCGGCTCCTTCACCGCCAACAGCGTCCTCGGCGACTACCCGTACGCAGGCGGCCAGTTCCTCCGCTACGGACTCGCCTGCCTGCTGCTGCTCCCGCTCCTGGGCCGGGGCGGCACGGCACCGCTGCGCCGCCTCACCGCCCGGCAGTGGCTGCGGCTGGCGCTGCTCGCGGCGGTCGGCATGGTCGGCTTCAACCTCGCCGTGCTCGCCGCCGAGCGCACGGCGGAACCGGCCGTGCCCGGCGTGTTCGTGGGATGCGCCCCGGTGGTCGTGGCCGTGCTGGTGCCCCTGTCGGAGGGCCGGCGCCCGCAACGTGCCGTCCTGTACGGGGCGTCGCTGGTCGCGGCGGGCGCGTTCACCGTCCAGGGCTGGGGCCGCACGGACGGTACCGGGATCACCTTCTCCCTCTGCGCGCTGGCCGGTGAGGTCGGCTTCGCGGTCCTGGCCGTGCCGGTGCTGCGGCCGCTCGGACCGCGGCTGCTGTCGACGGCCGTGTGCGGTGTCGCCGCGGTCGAGTCGGCGGCCGTCGGCCTGGTCGTCGACGGCGGCGCCTGGCTGCGCCGTCCGGACGGCACCGAGGCCACCGCGCTGGTGTGGCAGGCGGCGGTCGTCACCGTCATCGGGTTCGTGTGCTGGTACATGGGTATGCAGCGCATCGGCGCCGAACGCGCCACCCTGTTCTCCGGCCTCATCCCGGTGGCCGCCGCCTGCACCGCGCCCCTCGTCGGCACCGGCTCCTACGGCGCCGCCCAGGCCGCGGGCAGTGCCCTGGTGGGCGCCGGGGTCGTCCTGGGCTCGGGGCTGGCCGCCCGCCGCCCGTCAGCGGCTGCCGTCGAGGATGACGCGGGCCACCAGCGCCGGGTCGTCGTTCATCGGGCAGTGGCCGCAGCCGGGCAGCCGCACCAGCCGGGCCCCGGGGATGATCCGCTTGGCGCGGACGCCCTGCCGCGGGACGAGCAGCCAGTCCCGCGTGCCCCACGCCACGGTGACGGGCAGCTCCGGGATGTCGTCGGTGAACAGGACGCCGCCACCGGCCCTGAGGGTCGCGTCGAACCCGGTGGCCCCCGCCAGCGCGAGCGTCTCCGCGACCACGGCCTCGGGTGAACGGCGGCTCGGGCGCGCGTAGACGGTGCTCGTCAGCGCGGCCCGGCCGGCCGCCGAGCGCGACAACCGCTCGACCAGCGGCAGCGGCATCCGCCGGGAGATGTGCCGCATCGTGAGCAGGATGCCGAAGGCGTAGCGCCGCTCGGTCTCGTTCCAGAATCCGGCGGGCGACAGGGCCGTGACCGACCGCACGAGTTTCTCGCGGCCCAGCTCCAGGGCGAGGAGACCGCCGAGGGAGTTGCCCGCGACATGGGGGCGGTCGAGGCCGAGCGCCTCGCAGAACGCGCGGAACACGGCGGTGGTCGTGGGCAGGTCGTAGGTCAGGCCGTCCGGGAGGCCGGGGGACGCGCCGAATCCGGGAAGGTCCACACTGATGACCTCGCGCTCGGCCGCCAGCAGGTGCACCACCGGGTCCCAGGCCTGCCGGTGGTGGCCGATGCCGTGCAGCAGGAGCAGGGGTTCGCCGGTGCCCTCGCGCGCGTAGGAGACCGTCACGGGCTGCGGGCCGAGCGGGGAGGGAACCTTGAAGGAGACCGTGGCGGACATGGTGCAGCTCCTCGTCTGTACGGGTGGGGCACGCCGTCGTACGGCATCCCTAGACAGCTTGTCAGCAACCGCTACCGACGGGTAGTCCCCGCGGGTAACAAACGCCCTGGACACCTGACCGCGTGTCGGATGGGATGGTGCCGTGACCACTGACATCGCGACCGACGTCTTCGAAGCGCACCGCCCCGTCCTCATGGGAGTCGCCTACCGCATGCTCGGCAGGGTCGCCGACGCCGAGGACGTGGTCCAGGAGGCATGGCTGCGCTGGACCGGCGCCGACCGGTCCGACGTACGCGAACCCCGCGGCTACCTGGTCCGCGTGACGACCCGTCTCGCCATCGACCGGCTCCGCCAGGTGCAGTCGCGCAACGAGGCCTATCCCGGCCCATGGCTGCCCGAGCCCTACGTCACCGACTACGAGGCCACCGTCCCGGACGCCGCCGAACGCGCCGTGCTCACTGACACCGTCTCCCTCGCCGTCCTCGTCGTCCTCGAGTCCCTCTCGCCCCTGGAGCGCGCCGTGTTCGTGCTCCGGGAGGCCTTCGGTTACCCCTACGCCGAGATCGCCGCCATGCTCGACCGCACCGAGCCCGCCGTGCGCCAACTCGCCGGACGCGCCCGCCGGCACGTCGACGAGCGGCGCCCGCGCTACGAGGTCGACCCGGCCGAGCGCCGGGAGCTCACCGAGCGGTTCCTCGCTGCGGCGGCCGGCGGCGACCTCGACGGGCTCATGGCGCTGCTCGCCCCGGACGTCCGCCTCGTCGCCGACAGCGGAGGCCTCGCCAAGGCGCCGGTGCGGATCATCGAGTCCGCCGACAAGGTGGGGCGCTTCCTGCACGGCGTGTCCGGCCAGGGCGTCGAGGACGCCTCGTTCCGCTTCATGGAGATCAACGGCGGCTTCGCGCTGGTCGTCCTCGCCGCAGGCAAGCCCGACGCCGTGTTCCAGCTCGACGTCGCCGACGGGCGGATCCAGCGCATCCACATCCTGCGCAACCCCCAGAAGCTGCTCGCCCTGTCGCTCGACCGTTAGGGCTGTGACCGGAAAGGTTCACCGGCTCGTCCGTGGACCGTCGGGCTCTCGCCCGTCAACCGCCGTACGACGCGCCACGCGACCGGTCGTACGGCGGTTCGTCCTGCCGTCATGAAGGCTCCGTGAACGCTGTGCCACGCCCTGCCCAGGGGATGCCCGAGGGTTCGAGGATTGGTCTTGACCAAGGGTGGGGGCGCGCCTATGGTCGCAAGAAAGTGCAACAACCTTTAATAAACAAGGGCGCTAAAAACGCCGCCGGGACACGGCGAAGCAGCGGAGGACAGGGTGGGGACCCAGCAGCTCGAAACGGTGCCGGAACCGAAGTACTGGCATCTGAAGACCGTGCTCAGTGAGGCATTGGACTCCGAGTTCTCGGTGGGCGAGATCCTGCCCAACGAGCGTGATCTGGCGGCCCGTTTCGGTGTCGCCCGGGCCACACTCCGCCAGGCGCTGGAACAGCTCGAACTGGAAGGCCGGCTGCAGCGCCGGCGCGGCGTCGGCACCACCGTGGCCCCGCCGCGCGTGGGTGTCTCCGTCGGCGGCGAGCAGCACGTCTGGCCGGGCACCGTCGGCGACGCCTGGCAGGCCGTGGACTGCACGGAGGCGGTTCCGCCCACCGCGGTCGCCGAGATCCTGGAGACCCTCCACGGTGAGCAGGTGCATGTCGTACGGCGCTCCCGTGTGTCTCACGGCCAGCCCGTGGCCGCCGAACTGCTCTACATCCCGGCGGCCTCGGTTCCCGACCTGTCCGCCATAGACGCGCCCTCCGGCTCGGCACGCGCGCGTGCCGTGCTGCGCGAGCTCCAGCGGCTGGAACTGGAGGGGCAGGACCGCTCGGTGGAGCTGGGTTCCGCGCGGGCCGAGGACGCCAAGGAACTGGACCGGCTGCCGGGCGCGCCCGTTCTCATCGTCACGACCCGCTTCTTCGCCGAGGGACGCGCCGCCGCCGTCTCCCTCGCCACCTACCGCGCCGACACGTGTCGCCTGACCTTCGGCGCCTCGGGCGGCGTCGAGATCCACCACGGCCCGGAACGCCGAGCTTCCTGAGGACACCGGGCCTGCGAGCCGCACCCGTCGTGCCCCGGACACTTCCGGGGCACGACGTTTCTCATGGGGCGGAAGAGGGGCCGTGGGTCAGCGCCGGGCCGTGACCGTGCCCTCGACCGCGAAGAGCTGCTCCTCGACATGGTCGAGCGCGAGCCGCAGCGCGCCCATGGCGACGGCCGTCTCGCCCAGCCGGGACAGGGCCACCCGGGGCGGACGCAGGCAGTAGCGTGCGAGTTCGTGCCGCAACGGGCCGAGGACGTCGTCGATGCCGGTCGCCCAGCCGCCGACGACGACCAGCTCGGGGTCGAGCGCGAGCACGAGCGCGGCCACGTCGTGGACCAGCCGCTGTAGGAAACGCTCCACCGCCGCGCGGGCCCGCTCGTCGCCCTCCCGCGCGTGCTGGAACACCTCGGCGACGGCCTGCTCGTCCAGCGGGTGCAGCGGTTCGCCGGTGGTCGACAGCAGCGCCTCCGGTGTGGCCTCACGGCCCAGCAGATGCAGCGCGCCGATCTCCCCGGCCGCGCCCCCGTAGCCCCGGTGCAGCCGCCCGCCGATCAGTGAACCCGCGCCCGGGCTCAGCCCGGCCAGCACGAACACCACGTCGTCGGACTCGGTGGCGGCGCCCTTCCAGTGCTCGGCGACCGCGGCGGCGTTGGCGTCGTTCTCGACCAGCACCGGGCACTTGAAGGAACGGCTCAGCCGCTCGCCCAGGTTCAGCCCCGTCCACTCGGGCAGGGCCGTGCCCAGCCGCACGGTGCCGTCCGCCTCGACGATGCCGGGGGTGCCCACGCCGACCGCGCGCAGCGAGTCCCGCGAGACACCGGATCTGCGGAGCAGCTCCGCGACGGTCGAGCGCAGCCGTTCCAGCCGCTCGTCCGCCACCGCTGTCTCGGCGACGTCCTTGGCCAGTGAGCCCAGCACCCGCCCGTCGAGGTCCGCGAGCAGCGCGGTGACCCCGTGCGAGCCCACCTCCAGGCCCAGCAGGTGCCCCGCCTCCGCCCGGAACCGGTACCGCCGCGCCGGCCGGCCCTGGCGCCGTGCGGCCCCTTCCTCGGCGGCCCGCTCGACCACCAGCCCGGCCTCGACCAGCCCTTCGACGACGCCCTCGACCGTGGGCCGGGACAGCCCCGTCACCCGGGTGATCTCGGTGAGCGTGGCGTGATCCGTGGCGCGCAGTGCGTGCAGCACCACCGCCGAGTTGATTCTCCGGAGCAGAGAGGGATCCCCGCCGGTCAGCTGCCCCAACGCCGTCCTCCCAGCTAGCACGCGTGTCTGCCGGATCGTACTCGTCGACGGGGGCCCCGGCGAGTGCCTGCCCTCCCCGACCCGCACGAGCGTCCCGCGTGCCCACCGCGGCCGCTTCGCCGGCCGACCGCCGCCCCGCCCATCGCCGGCCCACGGCCCCCGCTCCGTCGGCCGACCGCCCCCGCATCGTCGGCCGCCCCGCTGGTCGGGCCCGGCAGCCTCCCCGGCCACCGGGGGTCCCGGTGCCATCCCTGCGCATCCCGTCCGGCGTCGGGCCGGGACCGGCCGCTGACGGGACGCCAATTGTCAGTGGTGCCCGCTTTACTGGACGCATGAGCATCACGCGGCACCTCGCCCTCATCGAGCGGCTGTGCTCCGCCGAGTTCCCCGCTGAGCGCGGCCGGTCGGACGCCGGCACGGGCGGGCCGGGGTTTCACGTCGCCGAATTACAGACGAGTGCCGACTTCTGGGAGGACGACGGCACCCGTCGGGAGGAGACCGAGGAACAGTACGAGGCGGACCGGGACGCCCTGTCGGAGCGGCTCGCCGAGCGCTGGGGCGCGCCGGACGTGTTCAGCCTCTGGAGCGTCCACGACCGTTCCATGGAGGGCGAGGACATACCGGAGCCGTGGGCGGTGCTCAGCGCGCACGTCCCGGATGTGCACCTGTGGCAGGTCGACGGCCGCTGGGTCGCCCTCGGCGTCTCTCAGTGGGACAAGGAACTGCCGTTCCAACTCGTCGCCCTGATAACGGAGACGGATCCGCCCTGACCGGCCCCGGCACCACCCGGGCCGACGGGCCACTGCCCCCGCCCACGGCGGCCTCAGGGGTCCTTTCACTATGCCCGCCCGGGTCGCGCGGTCTGGCACCGCACCTCGCCGCGTTGCCGAAAAGCCCAGGTAGCTCCGCTACCAGGGCTCTCCGGCGCCTTGCGATGCACGGCACCAGACCGCGCGACCTGATCGGACGCTCATAGTGAAAGGACCCCTCAGTCCTCCGCCGCCAGCCGCAGCCGTGCGAACTCCTCCGCCATCGTCGCCGCCGTCCAATGCGCGTTCAGACCGCTGGGGTTGGGCAGCACCCACACCCGGGACGCGCCGATCGTCCGCTCCTGCGGCCCGATCGCGGCCCTGCGGTCACCGAACGCCGCTCGGTAGGCGGTCACCCCGACCACTGCGAGCCACCGCGGCCGCAGCCGCTCCACCTTGGCGGTGAGCAGGCGGCCGCCCTCTACGTACTCCTCCGCCGTCAGCTCGTCGGCACGTGCCGACGCACGGGCGACCACGTTGGTGATGCCGAGCCCGTACGACGGCAACTCGCCCTGCTCGGAAGGCTTCAGCAAGCGGGGCGTGAAACCGGACAGGTGCAGGACCGGCCAGAAGCGGTTGCCGGGCCGGGCGAAGTGGTGGCCGGTCGCGGCCGTCATCAGGCCCGGGTTGATGCCGCAGAACAGCACCCGGAGGCCGTCCGCGACCACATCCGGCACCAGCCGGTCGCGGGCGGCCTCCAGCTCCTCGGGGGTGAAGCGGGTCAGAGGATCGCTCCCGGGGTGTAACCGGCGGCCTCCGGACGCTGCTTGACGATCTCCTCGACGCGGCCGACGACGACGGCGACCTGGTCGGCCGCGGCGCCGGTGAAGGACAGCTTGTCGGCCATCAGCGCGTCGAGCTGCGCCCGGTCCAGCGGGATGCGCTCGTCCGCTGCCAGCTTGTCGAGCAGTTCGTTGCGCTCGGCGCCCTGCTCGCGCATCGCGAGGGCCGAGGCGACGGCGTTCTCCTTGATCGCCTCGTGGGCCACCTCGCGGCCGACGCCCGCACGCACCGCGCCCATCAGCACCTTGGTCGTCGCGAGGAACGGCAGATAGCGGTCCAGCTCACGCGCGACGACGGCCGGGAAGGCGCCGAACTCGTCGAGCACCGTCAGGAACGTCTCCAGCAGACCGTCCAGCGCGAAGAACGCGTCCGGCAGTGCGACCCGGCGCACCACCGAGCAGGACACGTCGCCCTCGTTCCACTGGTCGCCCGCCAGCTCGCCGGTCATCGACGCGTAGCCTCGCAGGATGACCATGAGGCCGTTGACACGCTCGCAGGAGCGGGTGTTCATCTTGTGCGGCATCGCCGAGGAGCCGACCTGGCCCGGCTTGAAGCCCTCGGTCACCAGCTCGTGCCCGGCCATCAGCCGGATGGTCTTGGCCAGCGAGGACGGGGCCGCCGCCAGCTGGACCAGCGCCGTCACCACCTCGTAGTCCAGCGAGCGCGGGTACACCTGGCCGACGGAGGTGAAGGCCTGGGAGAAGCCCAGGTGCCCGGCGATCCGGTCCTCCAGCTCGGCCAGCTTCGCGGCGTCCCCGCCCAGCAGGTCCAGCATGTCCTGCGCCGTGCCCACCGGGCCCTTGATGCCGCGCAGCGGGTAGCGGCCCAGCAGCTCCTCGACCCGGCCGTACGCCACGAGCAGCTCGTCGGCGGCGGTCGCGAAACGCTTGCCGAGGGTGGTGGCCTGGGCGGCCACGTTGTGCGAGCGGCCCGCCATGACCAGCTCGCCGTACTCGCCGGCCAGCTTGCCGAGACGGGCGAGGACCGCCACCGTACGGTCGCGCATCAGCTCCAGGGAGAGACGGATCTGGAGCTGCTCGACGTTCTCGGTGAGATCGCGGGAGGTCATGCCCTTGTGGACGTGCTCGTGCCCGGCGAGATCGTTGAACTCCTCGATCCGCGCCTTCACATCGTGCCGGGTGACCTTCTCGCGCTCGGCGATGGAGGCCAGGTCGACCGTGTCGAGGACCCGCTCGTAGTCGGCGAGCGCCTCGTCCGGCACCTCGATGCCGAGGTCCTTCTGGGCCCGCAGGACGGCCAGCCAGAGCTGCCGCTCCAGCCTCACCTTCTGCTCGGGCGACCAGAGCGTGGCGAGCTCGGTGGAGGCGTAGCGTCCGGCGAGGACGTTCGGGATGCGGGGCTTGGCTGGCGCAGAAGTCACGTGTACGGATTCTACTGGCGATTCCTGCAGGTGAGCGCAGCGGGCCTGCTCGTCGGAACCTACGAGACGCCGGTCACAGGCGTGCCCGATCGGCGAGCGCCCGCCCGCGCGTCCTCCCGGAGGCGGCCTCAGCCCTCGTCGGCGAGTTCGGCCAGGACGTCCCCGTGGCACAGTTCCGGCGTGCACCAGCAGGCCAGTGTCTTGCCCCGCAGCTCGGGGACCAGCTCCAGGAGCTCGGGCCGGGCCGACAGGTACTCCCGGTACTTGGCCATCACCTCGGCGCGCGTCCCGTCCCGCTTCTTCTTGTCGGTGTCGGGCTGGAACGGGTTGTAGAGCGGATGCTGGGGCAGGTCCCAGTGGCCCATGGTCCATCGTCTGCCGATGTACACGATGTCGTCGGGGGCCTTCTCCAGCCGGGGCCCGAAGTCCTGGATGCGGCCCTTCAGGTTGATCACCGTCGTGGTCACGCGTGGCTCCCTCCGGTCCGGCCCCTGCTCGGAATCTCTGAGCTCTAGGTTGCCGGACCCTCGTACGGCAGCAACTCGGCACGCTTCGCCGGCAGCCCGTCGCCCGAGGAACGGCCCGTCAGCCGGCGTCCGATCCACGGCAGCAGATACTGCCGGGCGAAGCGGGCGTGGGCCATCTGGCGGACGAGCCAGGCGGGCGGCGGCGTCGCGGGCATCGGGGTATGCCACTCGGTGTCCTCGGCCGGATAGCCGAGGGTCTGCCAGACGGCTTCGGCTACCCGGCGGTGCCCCTCGGTGGTCAGATGCAGCCGGTCCACGTCCCACATCCGGGGGTCGGCCAGTGACGGCGCGCCGTACAGGTCGACGACGAGCGCGCCGTGCCGGGCGGCCAGGTCGTCGACGCAGACGAACAGCTCCTCCATACGGGGGCGGAACCGTTCCAGGACGGGGCCCTGGCGGCCGGGGCTGCGCATCAGGACGAGCTGCTTGCAGGCCGGCGCGAGGCGTTCCACGGCCTCCTCCAGCAGTCCGCGCACCCGGCCCATGTCGCATTTCGGGCGCAGGGTGTCGTTCAGACCGCCGACCAGCGTGATCACATCCGCGCCCATCGCGGCGGCCACGTCGACCTGCTCCGCGACGATCTGGCCGATGAGCTTGCCGCGTACCGCGAGGTTGGCGTACCGGAAGCCGGGCGAGCGTGCGGCCATCCGGCCCGCGAGGAGGTCCGCCCAGCCCCGGTAGGAACCGTCGGGAAGCCGGTCCGACATGCCCTCGGTGAAGGAGTCGCCGACCGCGACAAGGCTGGAGTACGTGGGATGCGTGGCGTTCGTCTGCATGGCGAAAGCGATGGTATCGCCTTCACATACCCGACGGTCGGTCGCCTGTCGTGCGGACCGGCCTCGTCGCCGACCGCGGCCGGTCGCCCGCCACGCGACCCGTGGTCGGCCGCCCCTGGGCCGTACCCGCGTCAGGCGGCGGGCTGCCCGAGCAGCTCCCGCAGGACGTCCTCCATGGTCACGATCCCGGCGAGCCGCCCGTCCGCGCCGAGCACGGCCGCCAGGTGCGTCCGGCTGCGCCGCATCGCGGTGAGCACGTCGTCCAGGGGCGTGGTCTCCCGGACGCGGGCGATGGACCGCATGTCCCGGATGGGGAAGGGCACATCGCGCGGGGCCGCGTCGAGCGCGTCCTTCACATGGAGGTAGCCCACGATCCGGCGTCCCTCGTCCACCACGGGGAAACGGGAGAACCCGGACTCCGCAGACAGCCGCTCCAGCTCCTCCGGGGTGACGCCCACGCGCGCGTAGACGACGCGTTCCAGCGGGAGGACGACGTCCCGGACCGGCCTTCGGCCCAGTTCGAGCGCGTCGTGCAGCCGCTCCCGGGCACGGTCGTCCAGGAGACCGGCCTCGGTGGAGTCCCGGACGAGCCGGGCCAGCTCCGCATCGGAGAAGGTCGCCGCGACCTCGTCCCGCGTCTCGATCCGCATCAGCTTCAGCAGGGCGTTCGCGAAGGCGTTCACCGTGAAGATCACCGGCCGCAGCGCCCGCGACAGCGTCACCAGCGGCGGGCCGAGCAGCAGGGCGCTGCGCACCGGCTCGGCCAGCGCGATGTTCTTCGGCACCATCTCGCCGAGCAGCATGTGCAGATACGTGGCGAGCGTCAGGGCGATGACGAACGAGATGACATGCCCCGCGCCCTCCGGTACGCCCACCGCGTGGAACACCGGTTCCAGCAGATGCTCGATCGCGGGCTCCGCCACCACACCGAGGACCAGGGTGCACAGGGTGATGCCGAGCTGCGCCGCCGCCATCAGCGCCGACACGTGCCGCAGACCCCACAGCACACTGCGGGCCCGGCGGTCGCCCTGTTCGGCGTACGGTTCGATCTGGCTGCGGCGCACCGAGATCAGCGCGAACTCGGCGCCCACGAAGAAGGCGTTGACGACCAGCGTCGCGAGGCCGATCAGCAACTGGACGGCGGTCATCGCCCCTCCTCCTCGGGTTCGTCGGCGGCGTCGACCGGCGCGTGCAGCAGCACCCGGGCGGCCCGCCGCCCGGAGGCGTCCACGACGTCGAGCCGCCAGCGGGCGACCTCGACGGTGTCGCCGACGGCAGGGATACGGCCCAGCTCGTTGGCGACGAGGCCGGCGAGCGTCTCGTAGGGCCCCTCCGGCACCCTGAGGCCGACGCGGGCGAGCTGGTCGGTGCGGGCGGCGCCGTCGGCCGAGTACAGCTCACGGCCGTCCTCGTCGGTACCCACGGAGGCCAGGTCGGGCGTCTCGTGCGGGTCGTGCTCGTCCCGCACCTCGCCGACGACCTCCTCGACGATGTCCTCCAGCGTCACCACGCCCGCGGTGCCGCCGTACTCGTCGATCACGACGGCCATCGTGCGCTTGCCCGAGAGCCGGTCGAGGACCCGGTCGACGGTCAGCGACTCGGGGACCAGCAGCGGCTCGCGCAGCAGCTCCGACACGGAGGTGCGCAGCCGGCGCTCGGCGGGCACGGCGAGGACGTCCTTGATGTGCACGGTGCCGATCACGGCGTCGAGGCTGCCGCGGTAGACGGGGAAGCGGGACAGTCCCGTCGCCCGGGTCGCGTTCGCCACGTCCTCGCAGGTCGCCAGGGCGTCGAGGGCGATGACCTGCACGCGGGGCGTCATCACGTTCTCCGCGGTCAGGTCGGCCAGGTTCAGCGTCCGCACGAACAGCTCGGCGGTGTCCGCCTCCAGCGCGCCCTCCCTCGCGGAGTGCCGCGCGAGCGCCGCCAGCTCCTGGGGGCCGCGCGCGGAGGCCAACTCCTCGGCGGGCTGGATCCCGAAGAGGCGGACGAGACGGTTGGCGGTGTTGTTCAGGTGGGTGATGAAGGGCCGGAACGCCGCGCTGAACCAGCGCTGCGGGTTCGCCACCTTCTTCGCCACCGACAGTGGCGACGAGATCGCCCAGTTCTTGGGCACCAGCTCGCCGACGACCATCAGGACGACCGTGGACAGCGCCGTACCGATCACCAGCGCGACGGAACCCGACGCGGAGGCAGGCACGCCCACCGCCTCCAGCGGGCCCGCGATGAGCTTGGCGATGGACGGCTCGGCGAGCATGCCGACGACCAGATTGGTGACGGTGATGCCGAGCTGGGCGCCGGACAGCTGGAACGTCAGATTCCGTACGGCCTTGAGGGCGCCGGCGGCGCCCCGTTCGCCGTGCTCCACGGCCCGCTCCAGCCGGCCGCGCTCGACGGTGGTCAGCGAGAACTCGGCGGCCACGAACGCGCCGCAGACCAGCGACAGCAGCACCGCCACCAGAAGGAGGAGCACTTCGGTCATCGGGTCACCTCCGTCCCATGATCCGGCAGGGGCGGGTTGATCGCGCGATGTCGGGTACCCGCGCGGGTGCGACGGGCACCGGGCCGACTACTGGGAGGCTCGCCCATGGGCGGACGCTCACGACCTTTCGTAGAGGTTCACTGGTCCACCCATGGTAAAGGGTCGGCAAAGTGGAGCGTCGTGGTCTCCGGAGGCCGGCTTCCCGGGGCCCCGAGCGGCTTCGCGGCTACAGGGGCTTGACCCAGCGTCGCCAGTGGTCCTCGCGGTGGTAGCCGGCGGCGGCCCAGGCGTGGTGGGCCTGTTCGTTGGCTTCCAGGACCATGGCGTCGACGCGCCGACCGCCCAGGGCGGCGAAACGCTGTTCTGCCGCCTCCAGCAGCGCGGTGGCGATGCCCTGCCGACGGCGGTCCGGGTGCACGGCCAGCCGATAGGCGGAGCACCGCCATCCGTCGAACCCGGCTATGACCGTTCCGACGAGGCCGCCGTCACGCTCCGCGAGAAGCAGGGCCTCGGGGTCCCGCGTGATGAGCCGGGCCACCCCGTCGTGGTCGTCGCTGATGCTCGTTCCCTCCGCGGCGGCGCCCCAGAACCGCAGCACGGTGTCGATGTCCGAGAGGGTGGCGTGGCGGATATGAAGATCGCTCATGGGCCGAGCCAAGCAGAGCACTCGCCGGTCTGGCGAACGGGTTTCCCCACCGGGAAGCGTGACGGGTGGACTCGGTGGCCACGAGGGACGGTGGCTCACGGGACCGAGGCGGTCGGCCGGGGTCCGGCCCGCCGCCGCTGCGAGGTCCGTGGACCGGCCAGGGCCGTGGGTGATCGGGGTGTCGTGCCGCGAGGTTGGTGTCCCGGTTCCGTTCAGGGGCGATGCCCCGGAAAGGCCACCGTGGGTGAGTGCGCGGGGACGACGACGGCCCGGTCGGTGGGGCGGCACCGACCGGGCCATGTTCCTCGCGGGTTCACGCCGACCGGCGACCGCCACGCCACGGCGGGGCCGTCGCGCGGTGGGTGTCCTTCCCGGTGTGGGCGGCCTTGTCGGTCTGGCGGTGCAGCCGGTCCTGCAGCTTGTCGACGACCTCCCGGCCGGTGGCCTCCTCGGCCAGGACGACCACCTGGTGGCCGCCGACGCGCAGGTCGGCCGTGGCCAGCCAGGGGTACTCCGCGTGTCGGCCGGCCGCCCGCACGATCCGCACCTCGCCGGTGACGGCCGGCAGCCCCGGCCGGCCGAGCAGGGCGTCGATCTTCGCGCGGGCGTAGTCGAGCGTCTCCTTGTCCACCGGGCCGTCGGAACGCAACCGCACCGCGGGTGTGGTCCGGGACGTGTCGCTGGTCATGGTGATGTCCTTTCTGAAGGGCTCACGGGGGTCAGGCCACCGGACCGGGCAGCCACAGGTCGGGGCCGAAGACCTCGTAGCGGATGCCGCGGGCCGGGACGCCTGCGGCCAGCAGCTGCCCGCGCACCTCCCGCATGAAGGGCAGCGGGCCGCACAGGAACACGGTGGCGTCCTCGGGCAGTTCGACGCCGTCGAGGTTCATCAGGCCTTCGCGCGCCCCGGGTTCCTGCGGGCCGGGCCGCTCGTACCAGAAGACCGCGCGGGCGCCCGGCAGTCGGCGGACCAGTTCCCGTGTCTCGGCCCGCAGGGCGTGGTCGGAGGGGGAACGGTCGGCGTGCAGCACCAGCACGGGCCGGGGCGAACCGAGGGCCGCCAGATGGGCCAGCATGCCCGTCATGGGGGTGCCGCCGATGCCCGCGGAGACCAGGACGACCGGGGTGGTGGCGTCGGCCGGGTCGTCGAGGAAGACATCGCCGAAGGGGGCGGAGAGCGTCAGTTCGTCCCCCTCGCGGACCTGGTCGTGCAGCAGGGTGGAGACCTCCCCGTCCGGCGTGCCGGCCGTGCCGGCGACGCGTTTGACGGTGATGCGCCGCAGGTCCCCGCCGGGGTCGGAGGACAGGCTGTACTGGCGCAGTTGGTGCACCCCGTCGGGCATCAGCGACCGTACGCTCACGTACTGGCCCGCCCGCGCCCGCGGTGCCGGTCGGCCGTCGGACGGGCGGAGCAGGAAGGACACCACGTCGTCGGTCTCGGTGCGGCGTTCGACGACCGTCCACGGTCGCCATACCTGGCCGGGCTCGACGCCGGCGTCCTGGTAGAGGCGGGCCTCGCGGCCGATGAGCGCGCCGGCCATCAGCCAGTACACCTCGTCCCAGGCGGCGGCCACCTCCGGGGTGACCGCGTCGCCGAGCACCTCGGCTATCGCGCCGAAGAGGTACTTGTGGACGATCGTGTACTGGTCGTCGGTGACCCCGACCGCCGCGTGCTTGTGGGCGATGCGGTCCAGGAGTGTGTCCGGGCGGGTGTCCGGGTCGTCCAGGAGGGCGGTCGCGAACCCGGCGATCGACCCGGCCAGGGCCCGGCGCTGGGCGCCGCTGGCCTGGTTGCCGCGGTTGAACATCCCGTCGAGCAGTTCCGGACGGTCGCGGAACATCGCTCCGTAGAAGCGGGTGGTGATCTCGTCGAGCGCTCCGGCGACGGCGGGCAGGGTGGCACGGACGACAGCGGCGGACTCTTCGGACAGCATGGAGACTCCCGGAAGGGTGGGTGAGTGGGGTGGGGCGCCGCGCCCCGGGGCGACCGTCTTCTGTCTAGCAGGCGGCGGACGGCGTTTCGGGGGCGCTGGACGAAGAGGGGCCGAACGGCCCCGTCGATTCCGGCACAGTGGCCCCACCGGTCCCGGCCGGGTAGGACCGGATGGTGCGGGGCCGACCTCCTGACGGCCCCTGTCCGCCGCCGCTGTCGGGGCGTCCGACGACGGCGGCGTCCGTGGGCCCGCCCTTCAGGGGCGGACGGGGCAAGCGGCGTGGGGCGGCTCGGCGGTGAACGAGGCCGCCGCCCGTTGTGCGCCGGCTGTTCGGTCCGGGCCGTGGTAGGCCGCTCGCATGAGGTCCTGCATGTCGTCGAGCATGGGCATCCGCGGGTTGGCGGGCGCGCACTGGTCCTCGTAGGCATTGAGGGCCTGCTGGGGCAGGGCGTCGAGGAAGGCGTGTTCGTCGACGCCGAGGGACGCGAACGACGGCTCGATACCCACGGCGTCGCGCAGCCGCTCGACGGCCCGGGCGAGCGACTCCACGCCGTCCTGCGGGGTTGCGGCGGGCAGACCGAGGGTCCGGGCGATGTCCTGGAAGCGTTCGGGGGCGCGGTAGTGCTCGTACTTGGGCCAGCCCGTGAGCTTGCCGGGGACGGTGCCGTTGTAGCGGATGACGTGGGGGAGCAGGACGGCGTTGGTGCGGCCGTGGGCGATGTGGAAGGTGGCGCCGAGAGTGTGGGACATGGCGTGGACGATGCCGAGGAAGGCATTGCCGAAAGCCATGCCCGCGATGGTGCCGGCGTTGTGCATCTTCTCCCTGGCCTGCGCCGAACCCTGGCGGTCGTTCACCGCCGCTTCGAGGTGGTCGAAGATCAGCCGGATCGCGTGCAGCGCGAGGCCGTCGGTGAAGTCGTTGGCGTAGACGGAGACGTACGCCTCGATGGCGTGGGTGAGGGCGTCGAAGCCGCTGTCGGCGGCCAGGGCCGGGGGCAGGGCGGTGGTCAGCAGGGGGTCGACGATGGCGACGCTGGGGGTGAGCGCGTAGTCGGCAAGCGGGTACTTCTTGCCCGTCGCGGGATCGGAGATGACCGCGAAGGGGGTGACCTCGGCGCCTGTACCGGAGGTGGTGGGCACGCACACCAGGCGGGCCCGGCTGCCCAGCGTCGGGAAGCGGAAGGCGCGCTTGCGGATGTCGGAGAACTTGTGCCGCATGTCGGCGAAGTCGACGTCGGGGTGCTCGTAGAGCAGCCACATCACCTTCGCCGCGTCCATGGGCGAGCCGCCGCCGAGCGCGATGATCGTGTCCGGGCGGAAGTCCCGCATGAGGCGGGCGCCGCGCTGCACGGAATCGATGCTGGGCTCCGGTTCGACGTTGTCGATGATCTGCAGCGTCACTGGTTCGGGACGGCGCTTGAGGACGCGGTCGAGGCGGTCCACGAAGCCGAGGCGGGTCATGGTCGCGTCGGTGACGATCGTGACACGGTGGACGTCCGGCATGGCGGCCAGGTACCGGATGGCCTGTGGCTCGAAGTAGATCTTCGGCGGCACCTTGAACCACTGGAGGTTGTTGCGGCGGGTGCCGACCCGCTTGACGTTGAGGAGCTGGGCGGCGGACACGTTGTTGGACACCGACGTGCTGCCCCAGGAGCCGCAGCCCAGGGTGAGGGACGGCAGGAGGCTGTTGTAGATGCCGCCGATGGCGCCCTGCGAGGACGGCGCGTTGACGATGATCCGTACCGTCTTCATCCGCCTGCCGTACGCCTCCGCCAGCGCCCTGTCCTCGGTGTGGACGACCGCGCTGTGGCCCTGGCCGTGGAAGGCGACCATGTCGGCGGCCAGGGCGAAGCCCTGCTCCTCGGAGCCGGCCCGCAGAACGGCGAGGACCGGGCAGAGTTTCTCGCGGGTCAGCGGCTCGTCCGGGCCCACCCGGTCGGCCTCGACCAGGATGAGCGAGGTGTCGGAGGGCACGGTGAAGCCGGCCTGCTCGGCGATCCAGACCGGGCTCTGACCCACGGCGGCCGCGTTGACCTTGGGCTCGCAGCCGGCGCCGGCCCGGTCGGCGGGGAACAGGAACGTCTCCAGCTTCGCCTTCTCGTCGGCGGTCGCCATGTGGGCGTGCAGGACGCGGAACTCGGCCAGCGCGGCGTCGTAGATCTCGTCGTCGAGGATGACGGCCTGTTCGGAGGCGCAGATCATGCCGTTGTCGAACGACTTGGACAGCACCAGGTCGTTGACGGCGCGGCGCAGTTCGGCGCTCTTGTGGACGTACGCGGGGACGTTCCCGGCGCCGACGCCCAGAGCGGGCTTGCCTGCCGAGTAGGCGGCCCTGACCATGGCATTGCCGCCGGTGGCGAGGATCAGCGCGACGCCAGGGTGGCGCATCAGCGTTCCGGTCGCCTCGACCGACGGAGCCTCGATCCACTGCACGCAGTGCTCGGGGGCGCCGGCGGCGACGGCCGCGTCGCGCACGACGCGGGCCGCCTGCGCGCTGCAGCGCTGGGCCGAGGGGTGGAAGGCGAACACGACCGGGTTGCGGGTCTTCAGCGACATGAGCGCCTTGAAGATCGTGGTGGAGGTCGGGTTGGTGACCGGAGTGATCGCGCACACCACCCCCACGGGTTCCGCGATCTCGACCATGTCCTCGATGTCGTCGCGGGCGATGACCCCGACGGTCTTCATCCCGCCCATGCTGTGCGTGACGTGCTCGCACGCGAACATGTTCTTGGCCGCCTTGTCCTCGAAGACACCGCGTCCGGTCTCCTCGACCGCGAGCCGCGCGAGTTCCGTGTGCCGGTCCAGGGCGGCGACCGAGGCCTTCTTGACGATGTGGTCGATCTGTTCCTGTGTCAGGTCCTCGTAGTCGGCGAGCGCCTTGAGCCCGTTCGTGACCAACCGGTCGACGGCGATGGCGGTCTCGGACGGCTCTTCGCCCGGGGCGGCGGGGCGGGTCAGGGCGTCCTGTCGGGTCATGGCGTTGAGCCTCCGTCGTCGAGGTCGTGGGCCGGAAGTCCGGCAGCGTGGCCGTGCGGGGAGCGGCGCCGGGAACCGGAACCGCCTCCGCCATCACCCTCCCGTGGACGGGAGCCGCCCCCCAGGCGGCAAAGGTCCCGGCCCGGGGCCGACCGTCCCGGAGCCGCGGGGCCGGTCGGGCACCTGATGGCGCTGCGCGCCGAACCGCGCGCCGCAGCGGGCATTCGGCCGAGTTCGCGGGCGCTGTCGACGTCCCGGGGCGAGGGTGGACGTATCCATGTCCGCTTCGTCCCGGCGTCACGGGGGAACACACCGAGGCGTGCGTACCGCCGGAAAGGACCCGCACCCATGCGTTACGCAGTTCTCGGCACCGGCGTCGTCGGCCGGACCATCGCAGGCAAGCTCTCCTCACTCGGCCACGAGGTCGTCGTCGGCACGCGCGACCCGCAGGCCACCCTCGCCCGCACCGAGCCCGACGCCTACGGCAACCCGCCGTACGCCCGGTGGCAGGACGAGCATCCGCAGATCCGGGTGGCGACCTTCGCCGACGCGGCCGCCCACGGCGAGGTGGTGGTCAACGCCACCGCCGGCCTGAGCAGCCTGGGGGCCCTGGAGTCCGCCGGTGCCGCGAACCTGACCGGCAAGATCGTCGTCGACATCGCCAACCCCCTGGACTCCTCCCGGGGCATGCCGCCGTCGCTTACCCCGGTCGACACCGACAGCCTCGCGGAACAGATCCAGCGCGCCTTCCCCGACGCGAAGGTCGTCAAGACCCTCAACACCATGAACGTCCGGATCATGGTCGACCCGGCACGGGTTCCGGGTGCGCACACCGTGTTCGTCTCCGGTGACGACGCCGGGGCCAAGGGGGTCGTCACGGACCTGCTCAGATCCTTCGGTGGCCGGCGGGCGACATCATCGACCTGGGCGACATCACCACCGCCCGTGGCCCTGAAATGCTGCTGTCCCTCTGGCTGCGCCTGTACGGCGCACTCGGCCACACGGACTTCAACTTCCACATCCAGGGCGTCCGCCGCAGCACCTGATCCCACTGCCGGGTGGTGGAGGCGCACGAGCCGGCGGTGAACAACGCGCCGCTGACCGGGGAGAGCAACGCCGTCGGCCGCACGGCCGACCCGGTGGCCGCCGGACCACCGCTGGAGGCCTGCAACTGCGTGTTCATGGGGCCCGACGTGGTCGCCGGCTCCGGGCGGGCCGTGGTCTTCGGCACCGGCGCGGCGACCGAGTTCGGGCGGATCTACCGGCTGGCCGCGGCCGCCCCGCGGCAGACGACCCCGCTGCAGCTTCAGGTGGCCTCGATGGCGCGGCGGGTGGCGGGGGCGGCCCTGGCGATCGGTGGCTGCCGGGAGCGCGTCCTCGCGGCTCAGGCGGCTCAGGCGGCTCGCCGGGAGCCCGGAGCCGACCGGGCCCGGCCGCCCGCCGTCGGCGCGGCCACCGGGGTGGTGCGCCGCCGGTAGACCAGGTACGGGCGGACCAGGTACCCGACGGGGGCGCTCCACACGTGGACCAGCCGGGTGAACGGCCAGGCGGCGAAGAGCAGGAACGCGGTCAGGGCGTGCAACCGGAACAGCAGCGGAGCTCCGGCGATCGCCTCGGGCGCCGGCTGGAGGACGAACAGGCCCCGGAACCAGACGGAGACGGTGGAGCGGTAGTCGTAGCCGGTGCCGAAGACGTTGTGTGCGGCGGTGGCGGTGATGCCGAGCAGGACGGTCGCGGACAGCAGCGGGAAGAGGAGCTTGTCGCTGCGGTCGGTGCCGAGCCGGATCCGGCGGGTCAGGAGACGGCGGGCGCACAGCATGCCGAGCCCGGCGACCATGGCGACGCCCGCGACCGAGCCCGCCCAGACGGCCGTCGTGTGGTAGGCGTGCTCGGAGATCCCGGCGGCCTCGGTCCATGTGCCGGGAACGGCGAGCCCCACGGCATGTCCGGCGATCACCATGAAGGCGCCCAGGTGGAACAGGGGGCTTCCCCAGCGCAGCCACCGGTGTTCGAGGAGCTGCGTGGTGCGGGAGGTCCAGCCGAACTGGTCCTGCCGGTAGCGCCAGACGTGCCCGACCACGAACACGGCGAGGCAGATGTAGGGCACGGCGACCCACAGGAGCAGATCGGCGCCGCTCGCTGCGGCAAGGGGAGAGGACGCGGCGGTCATCGGGGACCTTCCGGGGTGGAGAGGGGCGGCATGAGAGTGGGCGTGGCCCGCTCGGGCGGGACGAAGGCGCCGGGCGGGGCGAACTCCCCGGTCCCGTACGTTCCGTACGGGTCGAGTCCCACGTCCTCGTCGGGCGGGCCCTGGGCGGCCAGTTCGGCGACCGCCCGCAGGTCGGCCTCGGTGGGCGGTGGCAGCAGGGCGAGCAGGGCGGCCAGGACGTGCCGGTAGGGGGACTCGGCGTCGGTCAACGCGCGGTGGATCAGTTCCAGGCCACGGCGGTGCTGGCGCAGTGGTGCCTCGCCGGCCCGTGGCCCGGCGAGTGCGGCGAACTCCAGGACGACCGGGAGGTGGTCGGGGAGTTCACCGCCGTCGGTGTCCCAGCCGGCGGCGCGGTAGCGCTGCCCGAGCGTGAGCAGGGCCATGCCGCGGCGACGGGTGTCGCCGTGCAGGTAGTAGGTGAGGTAGAGGCTGCTCCTGCGGCGCAGGTCGAACGTCTCGACGTAGTGGCGCTCCAGTGTCTGGGGCTCCTCGGCGGTGCACCAGTTCGTGAAGGCCGCCAGATGCGTGGCGGCGGGCGACGGCGGGAGCGCCTCGACGGTGGCGGCGAGCACGGGGCGGGCGGCGGCGAGCTCGGTGTCCGGGTACTGCAGCAGCAGCGACAGCAGCCGCAGCAGCAGCGCCCGGTCCTCGGTCTCCTCCGGGGTGAGCGGGGCCGGACGTCCCGCCCGCGCCCGGCCCGGGCGGCGCACCGCTGCCCGGATGCGGGAGCGGATGACGGCGGGAACGGACGGGGGTCCCCCCAGGCGTGCGGCACCGGGGGAGGGCAGCGGACTCACGGGTGGCCTCCGGCGGGGGCTTCGGATGTACGGCGGCGCAGGGTGGGGATGCCGAGCATGGTCGTGCGGGAGCCGGCGGTGTCGGAGGTCTCGACCGGGCAGCGGTTCTCCATGGCGCTCAGCGCGGCGGCGTCCTCCTTGTGCGCGGCGGGGACGACATACCGGTCCGCGTACTTGGCGACGGCGAGGAGGCGGTGCAGGTCCTCCGCCTCGCGTGCCGTGAGGCCCACGGCTTCGAGCACGGCCTCGTCGCCGGCCTCGCCGAGGGTGCGCTCGCGCATGTACGAGCGCAGCGCGGTCAGCTTCATCAGCACACCGGCGACCACATCGACGTCCCCGGCGGAGAACAGCTCCGCCAGGTACTCCAGCGGTATCCGCAGCCGGGTGACCGCGGCGAAGACATGGTCGGGGTCGTCCTGGTTCCCGCCGGCCGCGTCGACGGCGTCCAGGACGGGGGACAGCGGAGGCACGTACCAGACCATCGGCAGCGTCCGGTACTCCGGGTGCAGGGGCAGCGCCACCTTGTACGTCGACACCAGCGCGTGCACCGGCGAGCGGCGGGCGGCCTCCAGCCAGTCCTCCGGAATCCCCGACTTCCGGGCCGCCGCGACGACGTCGGGGTCGTTGGGGTCGAGGAAGACATCGCGCTGGGCGTCCAGCAGGTCCTTCTCGTCCGGGGTCGCGGCGGCCTCGCCGACGCGGTCCGCGTCGTACAGCAGCAGCCCGAGGTAGCGCAGGCGGCCGACGCAGGTCTCGGAGCAGACGGTGGGCTGCCCGGCCTCGATGCGCGGGAAGCAGAAGGTGCACTTCTCGGCCTTGCCGGTGGCGTGGTTGACGTAGACCTTCTTGTACGGGCACGCCGTCACGCACATCCGCCAGCCGCGGCACCGGTCCTGGTCGACGAGGACGATGCCGTCCTCGACCCGCTTGTACATCGCGCCCGACGGACAGGCGGAGACGCAGGCCGGGTTGAGGCAGTGCTCGCACAGGCGGGGCAGGTGGAACAGGAAGGTCTGCTCGAACTCGAACTTGACCTTCTGCGCCCATCGCCCGCTCAGGTTGGGGTCGCCGCCGGCGTGCTCGGGTGCGCCGCCCAGGCCGTCCTCCCAGTTGGCGCCCCAGGTGATGGCCGCGGGCCGGCCGGTGAGGACCGATCGCGGGCGGGCGACGGGCATGTCCTTCTGGGCGGGGGCGTTGACGAGGTTGTCGTAGTCGTAGGTGACCGGCTCGTAGTAGTCCTCGATGGACGGCAGGTCAGGGTTGGAGAAGAGCGACAGCAGGCGCTTGATCCGGCCGCCGGAGCGCAGGACGAGGCGTCCGCGCTTGTCGAGCGTCCAGCCGCCCTTCCACTGCTCCTGGTCCTCGTAGCGGCGGGGGTAGCCGACGCCCGGCTTGGTCTCGACGTTGTTGAACCAGGCGTACTCGACACCGGTGCGGTTGGTCCACGTCTGCTTGCAGGTGACCGAGCAGGTGTGGCAGCCGATGCACTTGTCGAGGTTCATCACCATCGCCACTTGAGCCATGACGCGTCCGATGGTGGCTTGGCCACGGGCCATGTCAGTACTCCACATCCTGCGAGCGACGGCGGATGACGGTGACCTCGTCGCGCTGGTTGCCGGTCGGGCCGTAGTAGTTGAAGGCGTAGGTGAACTGGGCGTAGCCGCCGGCGAGATGGGTGGGCTTGAGCAGCAGCCGCGTGAGTGAGTTGTGGATGCCGCCGCGCTTGCCGCTGACCTCGGTCCTCGGCACGTTCACGGTGCGGTCCTGGGCGTGGTACATGTACACCGTGCCCTCGGGCATCCGGTGCGTGACCACGGCCCGGGCGGCGACGACGCCGTTGCGGTTGTAGGCCTCGATCCACTCGTTGTCCTTCACGCCGATCTTGTCGGCGTCCGTGGTGGACATCCAGATCGTGGGTCCGCCGCGGGACAGGTCGAGCATGTACTTGTTGTCCTGGTAGTTCGAGTGGATGGACCACTTGGAGTGCGGGGTGAGATAGCGGACCGTGACCTCTGCCCGGCCGTCGTTCAGGTGCTCGTTGCCGTAGTGCTTGGGCGCGTTCAACGGCGGCCGGTAGACGGGCAGTTGTTCGCCGAGTTCGGTGATCCAGTCGTGCTGGACGAAGAAGTGCTGGCGCCCGGTGAGGGTGTGCCAGGGCTTCTTGTGCTCGGTGTTGATGACGAAGGGCGAGTAGCGCCGGCCGCCGGTCTCCGAACCCGACCACTCGTAGGAGGTCATCACGGAGCGCGGCTGGGTCCGGGTGTCCGCGAAGGTGATCCGCTCCGCTTCCCGCTCGGCGGCCAGTTCCACCAGGCCCTTGCTGCCGGTCTGCCGCTCCAGGGCGCGGAACCCCTCGGTGGCGAGGCGTCCGTTGGTGGTGCCGGACAGGGCGAGGATCGCCTCGCACATGTCGCTCGCGGTGGCGAGGGAGGGCCGTCCGGCGGCGACGCCGTCCCGGATGGTGCCGTTGCGGCGCCGGAGGTCGTCGATCTCCTGGTCGGGGTGGACGGTGACGCCCTTGGTGGTGGTGCCCAGGCTGTCCAGCAGCGGACCGACGGCCCGCATCTTCTGCGACACCGCCGCGTAGTCGCGCTCGATGACGACGAGCTTCGGCATGGTGCGACCCGGGACGGGTTCGCACTCGCCGGTCTTCCAGTCCCGTACGACACCGCCGGGCTGGGCGAGTTCGTCGGGGGTGTCGTGCAGCAACGGTACGGCCAGGACGTCGGTACGGGTGCCCAGGTGCTCGGCCGCCAGCTCACTGAACCGGTCGGCGATGGTCAGGAACGCGTCGTAGTCGGTGCGGGCCTGCCAGGGCGGGGCGATGGCCGGGGTGAAGGCGTGCACGAAGGGGTGCATGTCCGTGCTGGACAGGTCGTCCTTCTCGTACCAGGTCGCGGCCGGGAGGACCACGTCGGCGAGCAGACCGGTCGAGGTCATCCGGAAGTCCACGGTCACCAGCAGGTCCAGCTTGCCCTCCGGGGCCTCCTCCCGCCACACCACGTCCTTCGGGCGCCCCTCGGGCGGGGTCTCCTCGGAGCGGACCGCCGCGTCCGTGCCCAGCAGGTGGCGCAGGAAGTACTCGTTGCCCTTGCCGGAGGAGCCCAGCAGGTTGGCCCGCCACACGGTCAGCACGCGGGGGAAGTTGGCCGGGTCGTCGGGATCCTCGGCGGCGAACCGCAGCCGCCCGGCCTTCAGCTCGTCCACGATGTGGTCGGCGACCTGCTTGCCCTGGGCCCGCGCCTCGTCGGTCAGGTCGAGCGGATTGCGGTTGAACCCGGGGTGACCGGGTGTCCAGCCCAGCCGCACGGCCTGCGCCAGGCAGTCGGCGAACCCCTTGCCCTGGAACCGCCCCTTGCCGAGCGGGGAGGCCAGTTCCTCGGGGCCGAACGCCTCGTAGCGCCACTGGTCGGAGTTCAGATACCAGTAGGAGGTGCCCGCCATGTGCCGGGTGGGCCGCTGCCAGTCGAAGGCGAACGACAGATGCTGCTGTCCGGTGACCGGGCGGACCTTCTCCTGGCCGACGTAGTGGGCCCAGCCGCCGCCGTTGACGCCCTGGCAGCCGGTCATGGTGGTCAGCGCCAGAAACGCGCGGTAGATGGTGTCGGAGTGGAACCAGTGGTTGGTGCCGGCGCCCAGCGCGATCATGGACCGGCCGCCCGTGCGCTCGGCGTTGCGGGCGAATTCCCGGGCGATCCGGGCCGCCTGCTCGGCGGGGACGGAGGTGATCGTCTCCTGCCAGGCGGGGGTGTAGGGCTCGGACGCGTCCTCGTACGACGCAGGCCAACTGCCCGGCAGACCGGGCCGCTCCACCCCGTACTGGGCGAGCATCAGGTCGAAGACGGTGGTGACGAGGCGGTCGCCGATCCGGCGCACGGGCACACCGCGCATCAGGACCGAGCCGCCCTCCGTGCTGCCTTCGTCGAAGCGGGGCAGCGCCACCTCGGCTGTCTCCCCAGACTGCTCCAGCATGCTCAACGCGGGGACGACATCACCCAGTTCGAGGTTCCAGCGGCCCTGTTCCCCGTTCGCCCAGCGGAAGCCGAGCGAGCCGTTCGGTACGACCGGCTCACCGGTGACCGAGTCGAGGAGAACGGTCTTGGACTCGGCGTGCTCCGTGTCGTGTCCGAGGTCGGCCGCGGTCAGGAAGCCGCCGGGGACGAGTCCGCGGTCGTGCTCGCGCAGGGCCACCAGGAACGGCGCGTCGGTGAACTTCCTCAAGTAGTCCTGGAAGTAAGGCACTTCGCGGTCAACGAGGAACTCGCGGAGGATCACGTGGCCCATGGCCATCGCCAGCGCGCCGTCGGTGCCCGGGTGCGGGGCCAGCCACTCGTCGGCGTGCTTGACGTTGTCGGCGTAGTCGGGGCTGACGGCGACGACCTTGGTGCCGTTGTAGCGCGTCTCGGTCAGGAAGTGCGCGTCGGGCGTGCGGGTGACGGGAATGTTGGAGCCCCACATGATCAGGTAGCCCGCGTTCCACCAGTCGGCGGCCTCCGGCACGTCGGTCTGGTCGCCGAAGACCTGCGGGGAGGCGATCGGCAGGTCGGCGTACCAGTCGTAGAAGGAGAGCAGGGTGCCGCCGATCAGGGAGTGGTACCGGGCACCGGCCGCGAACGACGCCATCGACATCGCCGGGATGGGCGAGAAGCCGGCGACCCGGTCGGGGCCGTACGTCTTGACGGTGTGCACCTGGGCCGCGGCGATCAGCTCACCGACCTCGTCCCAGTCGGCGCGCACGAGGCCGCCCTTGCCGCGGGCCCGCTTGTAGGCACGCGCCTTCGCCGGATCGGAGGTGATCTCCGCCCACGCCGCCACCGGGTCACCGAGCCGTTCACGCGCCTCGCGCCACAGCTCGAGCAGGGCACCCCGTACGTACGGGTAGCGGACGCGGCTGGGGGAGTAGGTGTACCAGGAGAACGACGCCCCGCGCGGGCATCCGCGCGGCTCGTACTCGGGGCAGTCGGTGCCGATGGAGGGGTAGTCGGTGGCCTGGTGCTCCCAGGTGATGATGCCGTCCTTGACGTACACCATCCACGAGCACGAACCCGTGCAGTTCACCCCGTGTGTGGAGCGCACCACCCTGTCGTGGGCCCACCGGTCACGGTAGAAGCCCTCCCACTGCGGGTCGCCCGTGCCGAACACGGCACGTCCGTCCGCCGACACCTCACGACGCGTCAGCAGTCGACGGGCGGCCAGCGGCCAGCCTTCACCGGCGCGTGACTCCCGCTGCCGTGCGTTCCGATCGATCTCCATGGCCGGGAACGCTAGGTGGTGCAAGGCGTCCCCCACCCGGGGCCGGCGGTCCCTGAGGGCCGACCTTCCGGCCCCATGTGGCCGGCCGCCCATGGGGACCAATGGCCCCGCGTGGGAGGGGGCGCCCCGGCGGCCCGGTGCGGTGGCTCGGGCCCGACACAGCCGGCACGCAGCCCGGCCGGGCCGGTGTGCAGCCGCTCGCGCCGCCGACGGCCCGTTCGGCCCTGGTACCCCTGCCCCGAACAGGGACCGTCGGCCCTGCCGCACAAGACCATCGGCCGCCGCGCCGGCCACCGCCGCCGGTGGATGCTGACGGCGACCGATCCGGAGGTGTTCCGTGCACGACCATGTCGACCGCCCTCAAGGCCGATGCCGCCGCTGCCGCACGCGGTGGGCGCCGCGCACGGTCCGGCCCGGTCACCGTCCGGCCGCCCGCCTCGTCTGCCCTGACTCCAGGGCGGCCGGACACAGCCCCAGGGCACTGGGCAGGACCGCGCGGTGAGCGCCACCGCCCAGGCCGTCCGGCGCCAGCGGCACGACGCGGGAGAGCGGCCGTTCATCGTCATCTGGGAATCGACCAGGGCCTGCCCGCTGGCCTGTCTGCACTGCCGCGCCGAGGCCGTACCCGACCGCGACCCGCGCGAGCTGGACACGGCCGCCGCCAAGCACCTGCTGCGCCAGGTGGCCGACTTCGGGCGTCCCGCCCCGCTGTTCGTGATCACCGGCGGCGACCCCTTCCAGCGCCCCGACCTCACCGAACTCATCGCCTACGGGCAGGAGATCGGCGTCCGGGTCGCGGTGTCCCCTTCCGGTACCCCGACCCTCACCGCGGACCGGCTGCGGGACCTGCACACGGCGGGGGCGGTCGGTCTCTCGCTGAGCCTGGACGGCTCCACCGCCGGGATACACGACACCTTCCGCGGGGTGCCCGGCGTGTTCCAGTGGACCCTGGACGCCTGGGACACCGCCCGCGCCCTCGGTATGAAGGTCCAGATCAACACCACGGTCGCCCGGCACAACCTGCACGACCTCCCCGATATTGTCCGCCTCGTCGCCGAGCACGGGGCGATGCTGTGGAGCGCCTTCTTCCTGGTGCCCACCGGCCGGGGCCGCGCCCTCGGCGCGCTCGCCCCCGGTGAGGTGGAGGACGTCCTCAACTTCGTCCACGACGTCGGCCTGACCGTGCCGGCCAAGACCACCGAGGCACACCACTTCCGCCGTGTCGCCCTGCAGCGCCAGGTCCTTGCCACCACCGGCGAGGACCATGTGGCGGTGCTCGGACTCGGCCCGCTGTACCGGGAGTTGCGCGAACGGGCCGCCGAGCTGGGCCTGGACACCGTGGCGCGCCGGGTGCGGCGGCCACCGCTGGACGTCAACGCGGGCCGCGGCTTCGTCTTCGTCTCCCACACCGGGACCGTGCACCCGAGCGGCTTCCTGCCGCTGGGCGCGGGAAGCGTCCGCGAGAGGCCGCTGACCGAGATCTACCGCACCTCGGAGCTGTTCACGGCCCTGCGGGACCCCGACCGGCTGGGCGGCCGGTGCGGTGCCTGTGAGTTCCGCCGGGTCTGCGGCGGCTCCCGATCGCGCGCCTACGGCGTCACCGGCGACCCGTACGCCGAGGAGCCCTGGTGCGGATACCGGCCCGGATCCTTCTCGCGTCGGCGGGAACTGGCCGCGCTGTTGTCCGAGGGCGCCGACGCCGAGGGCCGGTCGGCCCCCGGGCACCCGGCCGGGAGTGTGCCGCAGCGCAGGAGCGAGGGTTCACCCGAGCGGCAAGGAGAGGCATGACCAGCATCGCGGCCGGGCCCACCGGGGCCGGAAAAGGGAGGGAACCCGGTACGTATCCCAACAGGTTCAGGTCGTCCGGGGTGAGGGCCCGGCATCTGCGCGCCCACGTCCTGGTCGTGGCGTGGCTGGCCCTGGCCCTGGTGGCGGTCGCGGGGCGGGAGGCATGGCCGGTGGCCCACTGGCTCGCCGTGCACATGTTCCTGCTCGGCGCCGTCACGACGTCCGTGCTCGTGTGGAGCGAGCACTTCGCCGTCGCCCTGCTGCACGCGAGAATCCCGGACGCACGAGGCAGTGCCGCCCGGCTGGCGGCGGCCAACCTCGCCGTGGCCGGCCTGTTCGTCGGCGTGTGGACCGCGACCGTCGTGCTGACCTCGATCTCCGCGGCGGTGCTGGTGGCCGCGGCCGTCGCGCACCTGGTGATGCTGCTCCGGCTGAGGCGGGGCGCGCTCGGCGGACGTCTCAAGCCGGTCGTCTCCTACTACCAGGCGGCCACCGCGGCCCTGATCGCCGGTGCCCTCCTGGGCTGGCTGCTGGCCACCGGCGGTGCCGGCGGGTCCGACCGGTACGCGGGGCTGCGCCTCGCGCACCTGCACGTCACGTTGCTCGGCTGGATCGGGCTGCCCGTCCTCGGCACGCTGTTCATGCTGTGGCCGACCGTGCTGGGCGTACGGATGAAGGACCGCACCACGCAGGGGTCCCGGAAGGCGCTCCGGCTCACCGGCGGCGGGCTGCTCGTGGCGGTCGCCGCGCTGGCCCTCGGATGGCGCTGGCCGGCCGTGGCGGGCCTCGCTCTCTACGTGGAGGGAGTCGCCCTCGCCGTCAGCCTGTTCCTCCGCACCGTACGGGGCAACCGGCCCGTCTCGGCGGCGGCCTGGATGCTCGCGGCGGCCACCTGCTGGCTGCTGACCGGGGTCGCGGCGGATCTCGCCTGGCTGGTCAGCCGGCCGTTGGCGGCGGCGCAGGCCGGGGTCGACGCCCTGCTCCCGGTGCTGCTCGTCGGCTTCGTCGCCCAGATCCTGATCGGCGCGCTCACCTACCTCCTCCCCGTCGTCCTCAGCAGCGGCCCGAGAGACCGCGCGGCCGTACGGGCGGTGCTGGAGCGGGGCTGGATGGCGCGGCTGGTGACGCTGAACGCCGGTGTCGCGCTGGCGGCACTCCCGCTGCCCGGTCCCGCCACCACGACCGGCATGCTGCTGGCGGCGCTGGCCGGGGCGGCGTTCCTCGCCCTCGCGGTGCCGGTGCTCGTGCGCAGTGGACGGGGCCTGGTCGGGGAGACGGACGCGGAGGGGGCCGGCGGGGCACGGCGCCCGGTCCTGTGGGGCACCGCCACGGGTGTCGTCCTGACCGTGCTGGCGGTACTGGTGGCCAACAGCGGTGGGGACACAGGCGGCGGTACGAGCGCCGCCGGAGCGTCGGGCGCCGGCGCCGGGACCACCCGCACGGTCGCCGTCACTCTGGCCGGCATGCGCGTCCGCCCCGCCCGGATCGAGGTCCCGGCGGGCACCGCGCTGCGGTTGAAGGTCACCAACAAGGACGCCCAGCGCCATGACCTCAAGGTCGAGGACGGCCCCGGCACCCCGATGCTCGGCCGGGGCGACACCCGCGTACTCGACGTGGGGCCGGTCACCGGGAACCGTGAGGCGTGGTGCACGCTGCCGGGCCACAAGGCGGCCGGAATGGTCATGAGCATCGTCGTGCCGGACGCCGGGGCGACGGACGGCGGCGGACACGCGGGGCACACGTCGGCCGCCGCCGGCGAGGACCGGGCCGACGTGCACGACACCGGCGCCGACCTCTCCGCTGACTTCTCCGCCGGCTGGCAGCCGCGCGCCGCCGACCTGGCGCCCGCCCCCGGCGGGACGGTCCACAAGGTCGAACTGCACGCCGCCCACACCATGGTGGAAGTGGCCCCGCGGGTGAAGCAGCAGATGTGGACCTTCTCAGGCACCGCACCCGGCCCCACCCTGCGCGGCAGGGTCGGCGACGTCTTCGAGGTCACCCTCGTCAACGACGACGAGGACATGGGCCACGGCATCGACTTCCATGCGGGGTCCCTCGCCCCCGACCGGCCGATGCGCACCCTCGACCCGGGCGAGCGGCTGGTCTACCGTTTCCGCGCCGAGAGAGCCGGGGCATGGCTCTACCACTGCAGCACCTCGCCCATGCTCCAGCACATGGGCAACGGCATGTACGGCGCCGTGATCATCGACCCGCCCGGTCTGCGGAAGGTCGACCACGAGTACGTGCTGGTCAGCTCCGAGCTCTACCTCGGCACGACCGGCAGTCCCGGACAGGTTGCCAAGATGCGCGCCGGCATCCCCGACGCCTGGGCGTTCAACGGCATCGCCTCCCAGTACGCCAAGCGGCCCCTGAAGGTGAAGACCGGTGAGCGGGCCCGCTTCTGGGTGGTGGCCGCGGGGCCCGGTGACGGCATCGCCTTCCACCTCGTCGGCACCGTCTTCGACACCGTGTACAAGGAAGGCGCCTACCTGCTGAGGCCCGATCAGCCGGGCGGGGCGCAGGTCCTGGACCTGGCCGCCGCGCAAGGCGGCTTCGTCGAGACGACATTTCCCGGGCCCGGCCACTATGCCTTCGTCGACCACGACATGCGGCACGCCGAATCCGGCGCGCACGGCGTGGTGGAGGTGACGAACTGATGGACACCGTCGGCTGGTGGTCCCTGGTGCGGTTCGCGCACGTGGCCGGCGCCGCCCTGTGGGTCGGCGGCCAACTGGCCCTCTCCCTGGTGATCCTCCCGCTGGCCCGCCGTCTGCTCGCCCCTGAGGCCAGGGACGGCTTCACCGCCGCGGCCGGGCGCCGCTTCGGGATGCTGACCGGGGCGGTGTTCCTGCCCGTGCAACTGGCCACCGGCTGGGCCATGGTCTGGCACCGGGGTGTCACCTGGGCATCCCTCGCCGACCCCGGCTACGGCCGCACCCTGACGGCCAAACTCGCCCTGTTCGTGCTGGTGATGGTCGCGGCGGCCGGACACGGCATCGCCCACGCCAGGGGCCGCGCCGAGCTGGCGCGGGCCCTGGCGGTCGTGTCCCTCGTCGGCTCACTGGGCGCCGTGCTGCTGGCCACGGCGCTGCCCGCGACGTGAGCCGTGGCCACGAGGAAGCAGCGACGGCCGGCACACCAAGTCCCGCCTGACGCGGTCACCATGGAGCCGACTCCGACGCCGACGCCGACGCCGACGCCGACGCCCCGTCTCGACGTCGAGCACCCGTGTCCCGCACCCCTTGGGTCGCGCAGGTCCCTGCCCTGCCGCGCGGAGTGCCCTCCCGGGCACTTCGGCCGCCGAATGAGGCCGTACGGCCCACGGCCCCGGGGCCGGCCAACCCTCCCCCGCGAAGGGACCGCGGCGCAGGGTTGGTGAAACGGAGGACGTCTCTGCGAAGGAGCCGTGATGCAGGCCCGGGAAGTCGACGCCACAGTGGTGCACACCCTGTTGGCCGCGGCGGTGGCGGCGCCGTCGATCCACAACACGCAGCCCTGGCGGTTCGGCCTCGACTCCGAGAGCCGGTCGGTCGAGGTCCGTGCCGACCGTCGGCGGCAGCTGCCACTGGCCGACCCGGACCTGCGCGCCCAGCACCTGTCGGTGGGGGCGGCGGTCTTCAACCTGCGGGTGGCCGCCGCGCATCTGGGCTGGGAGCCCGTCGTCCGGCTGCTGCCCGTCGCGGATGATCCGGACCTGCTGGCTCGGGTCCAACTGGCCGGGCCCGCCGCGGCCGGACAGCCGCCCCTCGGCGATGTGTACGAGGCGGTCGAGCGCCGCCACACGAGCCGGATGCCGTTCACCGGACGTCCGGTTCCGGACTCGATCGTGGCCGAGATGATCAGCTCGGCCAGAGCCGAGGGCGCTCACCTGGTCGTGCCCGGCATCGTGGAAACGCGGCGTCTGCTGCGACTGACCCAGGCGGCAGAGGCGCGCAACGCCGCCCATCCGGCCCGTGCGGCCGAGGCGCGCACCTGGATCACCGCTGCGGGAACGGACGCCTCCTACGGCATTCCCCTCACGGCGCTGGGCCCGCGGGACGCGTCCGGGCGGATGCCGCTGCGGGACTTCACGGGCCGTCTGCCCGATCCCCACCTGCCCGCCCTGCGTTTCGAACGTCACGCCCAGGTGGCCCTGCTGTGGACGCCACTGGACCGGCGGGAGGACTGGCTGCGGGCGGGGCAGGCGCTTCAGAGCGTGCTGCTCACGGCGACCCGGCGCGGGGTGCGGACCTCGATGCTGCACCAGGCGATGGAGTGGCCGGACCTGCGCGCGGCCATGGCGGGATCGAGGCGGCGGTGCTGCCCGCACCTGCTGATTCGCTTCGGGTACGGCCCGGACGGCGGCCGTACACCCCGCGCGTCCGCGGATGCGGATGCCGTGGCCGCCGCCGTCACCGGGGCGGAG
>NZ_JBVIDX010000008.1:105940-220880 GCF_055572155.1 Streptomyces sp. NPDC030814 | reverse complement strand
AGCCGGCGGGTCGCACCGGGTACGGATGACGAGCCGGCGGGTCGCACCGGGTACGGATGACGAGCCGGCGGGTCGCACCGGGTACGGATGACGAGCCGGCGGGTCGCACCGGGTACGGATGACGAGTCGGCGGGTCGCACCGGGTACGGATGACGAGCCGGCGGGTCGCACCGGGTACGGACGACGAGCCGGCGGGTCGCACCGGGTACGGACGACTGAGCCCGCGGGTCGCACCGGGTACGGCCCGTGCCCTCAGCGCAGGGCGGGCGCTCCCTTGAGCTGGCGTCCGGTGACCATCTCCGACGCGATCCGTACGAACACCGGGTCCCGCAGGGGCATCCAGGAGGCGGGGCCGACCTGCGACAGCCGCTCGTGCTCGGCGGGATCGGTCACCGTGGTGGCCCGGCCGGTGACGACGACGCTCCAGCCCGACCGGGTCGCCGCGTCGAACTCGTCCGCCTCGAAGGCGACGACGACGCCGTCGATGGCGCGGACCAGGTCGGAGCCCCGCGAGGTGCGCAGCAGAACGGAGCCGTCGGTGTCCAGGGAGAAGTTGACGGGGAGGACCGCGGGCAGGGCCTGCCGGGTGTAGACCACGCGGCCGACCGGCACCTTGCCGAGCAGGCGCCCGCACTCATGCCGGTCGAGTGCGCGAAAAGCGTCGTTCTGGAACATCAGTTCATCGTCCACATGGACGCACGCCGCGGATAGGGCCGATCGGCCCTACCCCTGGTGGGGCGGGGAGGGCGGCGGGGCGAATCCATGGACCGTTGGCGAATCCATGGACCGTTCGTCCAAGGGCAGGGACCCATGGCCCATGCGGCGGACGGGAGCGGACGCGGACATTGGTGAGTGGATGCCGTTCCGCAGGCGTTGGGTCTGCGGCGCACGTGCGATCCCCGGTGGCGCAGTACCACCATGAGGACGAAAGGGACGGACAACATGGTCCAGCCGTTGAAGTCGAAGAGCGGCGGTTCACCGTCGGGTACGCCGGTGTCCGCCCGGGCGTGGCTGATGCTGGCCCTGGCCACCACGGGTTTCGCGCTGAACTTCTGGGCGTGGGCGCTGCTCAGCCCGCTCGGCCCCCGGTTCAAGGAGAACCTCGACCTTTCGTCGTTCGAGCAGTCACTGCTGGTGGCGGTTCCGGTCGTGGTCGGCTCCCTGGGCCGTATCCCGGTGGGCGCGCTGACCGACCGGTTCGGCGGACGGGTCATGTTCCCGGTCGTGTCGGCGGCAACCATCGTGCCGGTGCTCTCCATCGGGCTGGTCGGCCACTCCTCGCTCGCCGCGCTCCTGGTCGGCGGGTTCTTCCTCGGTATCGGCGGCACGGCCTTCGCCGTCGGTGTGCCCTTCGTCAACGCATGGTTCCCACCCGAACGGCGCGGGCTGGCCATCGGCGTCTTCGGCGCGGGCATGGGCGGCACCGCCATCAGCGCCCTGACCACCGTGAAGCTGGTCGACGCGAACAGCATGTCCACCCCGTTCCTGATCACCGCGGCGGTCCTGGCCGTGTACGCCGTGACCGCCGCGCTGCTGCTGCGCGACGCACCCGGCCGCACCGTGCCGACCGCGTCGCTCGGCCGCCGGCTGGCCGCCACCGCCCGGCTGCCCATCACCTGGCAGGCGTCCGCGCTGTACGCCGTGGCGTTCGGCGGATATGTGGCCTTCTCCGTCTACCTGCCCACCTACCTCAAGACCGGCTACGGCCTCACCCAGGCGGACGCCGCCAACCGCATGGCGGGCTTCGTGCTCCTCGCGGTGGCGATGCGCCCGATGGGCGGCTGGCTGTCCGACCGGGTGGGCCCGGTGCGGGTGCTGGCCGGCTCGCTGGCCGTGGTCGTCGCCGGGGCGGTCGTGCAGTCCTTCACCCTCCCCCTGGCGCCCGTGGGCACCGTCGCCTTCCTGTCCATGGCCGCCGCGCTCGGCGCGGGGAGCGGGGCGACCTTCGCGCTGGTGGCCCTGATGACCCCGGCGGCCCAGGTCGGCTCGGTCACCGGCGTGGTCGGCGCGGCAGGCGGCCTGGGCGGCTTCCTGCCGCCGCTGGTCATGGGCTCGCTGTACGGCGCGTACGAGTCGTACGCCATCGGCCTCGCGCTCCTCGCGGTCGTGGCCGCCGCCGCACTCGCCTACACCCTCACCGGGGTGCGGGCCGCGGCCGAGGGCGGCGAGCGACGGCCCCGTTCGGGTCACCGCAGCGGGCACGGCACCACCGCCGGCACGACCGCGTAAGGCACCCGTACGGGACCGCGCAACACCACACCACGCACGCCGCGTACCCCCGCTCATCACCAGCGGGGGTACGCGGCTTTGCCGACGCGAGCGTGACGTGTTGCTCTTGGTGTGGCTGTCGACCCTCACCAAGACCGCGGTCGTGGAGTCGTGCGCAGCCCGAACCGATCGCAATTCGAACGGGTATTCGGTACCCGGGGCGGAGTGGCACGGTGAGCACGGAGACCAGCCCGGAACGAACGCGGGCAGGCATGGACAGCGAGCTGGCGGAGGCGCTGGTGCGCAGCCGCCGGTTCTTCACCCGGGCGGAAGTATCCGACGACCTGCGCACCCTGCACCGAAAGGGCGGCCGGCAGGCGGACGATTTCTACCGGGACCGCTGGTCGCACGACAAGGTGGTGCGCTCCACGCACGGCGTGAACTGCACCGGCTCGTGCTCGTGGAAGGTGTACGTCAAGGACGGCATCATCACCTGGGAGGCCCAGCAGACCGACTACCCCTCGGTCGGCCCGGACCGACCCGAGTACGAGCCGCGCGGATGCCCGCGCGGGGCGGCCTTCTCCTGGTACACCTACTCGCCGACCCGCGTCCGCCACCCGTACGTCCGCGGCGTCCTGCTGCAGATGTACCGGGAGGCCAAGGCCCGCCTCGGCGACCCGGTGGCGGCCTGGGCGGACATCGTCTCCGACCCGGAGCGTGCCCGCCGCTACAAACAGGCGCGCGGCAAGGGCGGTTTGCTGCGGGCGAGTTGGGACGAGGCGGTGGAGATGGTCGCCGCCGCCCACGTGCACACCATCAAGGAGTACGGGCCGGACCGGCTCGCCGGGTTCTCGCCGATCCCGGCGATGTCGATGGTCTCGCACGCGGCCGGCGCCCGCTTCTACTCACTGCTCGGCGGGGCGATGCTGTCGTTCTACGACTGGTACGCCGACCTGCCCGTCGCCTCGCCGCAGATGTTCGGCGACCAGACCGACGTACCGGAGTCGGGAGACTGGTGGGACGCCGGATATCTGATCATGTGGGGCTCGAACCTCCCGGTGACCCGGACCCCGGACGCGCACTGGATGGCGGAGGCCCGCTACCGCGGGCAGAAGGTCGTCGCCGTCTCACCCGACTACGCCGACAACGTGAAGTTCGCCGACGAGTGGCTGCCGGCCCAGCCGGGCACCGACGGCGCCCTGGCGATGGCCATGGGCCATGTGATCCTCAAGGAGTTCTTCGTCGACCGGGCCACGCCCTCCTTCACCGACTACGTCGAGAAGTACACGGACCTGCCCTTTCTGATCGCACTCGACGAGGCCGAGGACGAGCCGGGCACCTATCTGCCGGGCAAGTTCCTCACCGCCGCCGACCTCGGCGGCGCGTACGCGCAGGCCGAACACGCCGAGTTCCGCACCGTCCTGCTGGACGCGGCCGGCGGACGGCCGGTCGTACCCAACGGCACCCTCGGCGACCGCTACGGCGAGTCCGGCACCGGCAAGTGGAACCTGGACCTCGGCGACACCCGGCCCCTGCTGTCCGCCGACGGCGGCGACGAGGCGCCCGTCGCGGTCGATCTGCCGCGCTTCGACGCTCCCGACGGCAGCGCGGGGCGGCTGCGGCGCGGTGTACCGGTGCGGCGGGTGGCGGGCCGTCTGGTGACCACGGTGTTCGACCTGCTGCTGGCCCAGTACGGCGTGGCCCGCGACGGCCTGCCCGGCCGGTGGCCCATGTCGTACGACGACGCCTCCGAGCCCTACACCCCGGCCTGGCAGGCGGCGATCACCGGAGTGGACGCGGGGCGGGCAGCCCGTATCGCGCGGGAATTCGCGGCCAACGCCGAGGAGTCGGGCGGCCGTTCCATGATCATCATGGGTGCGGGCACCAACCACTGGTTCCACTCCGACACCATCTACCGCGCGTTTCTGACGCTGACGACGCTGACCGGCTGCCAGGGCGTCAACGGCGGCGGCTGGGCGCACTACGTCGGCCAGGAGAAGGTCCGTCCGATCACCGGCTACTCGGCGATCGCGACCGCCGCCGACTGGAACCGCCCGGCCCGCCTCATGATCCAGACCGCGTACTGGTATCTGCACAGCGACCAGTTCCGCTACGACCCGTTCTCCGCCGGCACCCTGGCGCCAGCGGGCCGGGGAAGCCCGTTCGCGGGGAGGACCACCGCCGATGTGATCGCGCAGTCGGCGCGGATGGGCTGGATGCCGTCGTATCCGACCTTCGACCGCAACCCGCTGGACCTGGCCGACGAAGCCGACGCCGCGGGCCGTGAGGTGGGTGCCCACGTCGTGGAGGAGCTGAGGTCGGGCCGGCTGCGGTTCGCGGGTGAGGACCCGGACGCGCCGGAGAACTTCCCGCGGGTGCTGACCGTGTGGCGCGCCAATCTGCTGGGGTCCTCGGCGAAGGGCAACGAGTACTTCCTCAAGCATCTGCTCGGCACCGACTCCTCCGTCCGGGCCGTCCAGGCGCCGCCGGACGCCCGCCCGACGGACGTGGTGTGGCGCGATGAGGCCCCCGAGGGCAAGCTCGACCTGCTGCTGACCCTGGACTTCCGTATGACCAGCACGACCGTCTACTCCGACGTGGTCCTGCCGGCCGCGACCTGGTACGAGAAGCACGACCTGTCCAGCACGGACATGCACCCCTTCGTCCACGCGTTCAACCCGGCGATCGCCCCGCCCTGGCAGACCCGCACCGACTGGGACGCCTTCCACACCCTCGCCAGGGAGTTCAGCCGCCAGGCCGCCGACCACCTCGGCGTCCGCAAGGACGTGGTCGCCGCCCCGCTGCTGCACGACACACCGGACGAACTGGCCACCCCGCACGGGAAAGTGCGCGACTGGAAGGCGGGGGAGTGCGAGCCGGTTCCGGGTCGCACCATGCCGAGGCTGGTCACGGTGGAGCGCGACTACGGCGCCGTCGCCGAGAAGATGGGCGCTCTCGGGCCGCTGCTCGACAAACTGGGCGCCACCACCAAGGGTGTCACCTTCCGCCTGGACAGAGAACTGGACTACCTGCGCCACAAGAACGGCGTCGTGCGCGGCGGAGCGGGCGACGGCCGCCCGTCGATCGCGCATGACACACAGGCGTGCGAGGCGATCCTCGCGCTGTCCGGCACCACCAACGGCCGCCTGGCCACGCAGGGCTTCCACACCCTCGAAGCCCGCACCGGCACGCGGCTCGCGGATCTGGCCGCCGAGCACGAGGGCCGGCAGATCAGCTTCGCCGACACCCAGGCCGCCCCCGTCCCCGTGATCACCAGCCCGGAGTGGTCCGGCTCGGAGGCGGGCGGGCGCCGCTACTCTCCGTTCACCATCAACGTCGAGCGCCTCAAGCCCTGGCACACCCTCACCGGCCGCCAGCACTTCTACCTCGACCATGACTGGATCGCCGCCCTCGGTGAGCAACTGCCCGTCTACCGGCCCCCCTTGGACATGGACGTCCTGTTCGACGAGCCGCGCCCGGGCGACGTCGGGGAACTGGGCGTGACCGTGCGCTACCTGACCCCCCACAACAAGTGGTCCATCCACTCCGAATACCAGGACAACCTGTTCATGCTCTCCCTCTCCCGGGGCGGCCCCACGATCTGGATGAGCACACAGGACGCGGCCAAGGCCGGGGTGCGGGACAACGACTGGGTCGAGGCCGTCAACCGCAACGGTGTCGTCGCCGCCCGCGCGGTCGTCTCGCACCGCATGCCCGAGGGCACCGTCTACATGCACCACGCCCAGGACCGCCTGATCGACGTGCCCCGCACGGAGACCACCGGCCGCCGCGGCGGCATCCACAACTCCCTGACCCGCCTGCTGATCAAGCCGACCCATCTGATCGGCGGCTACGCCCAGCTCTCCTACGCCTTCAACTACCTCGGTCCCACCGGCAACCAGCGGGACGAAGTGACCGTCATCCGCCGCCGCGCCGACCAGGAGGTGACGTACTGATGCCCCGTGGCGAAGGCACCCTCGGACGCGTGATGGCCCAGATGGCCATGGTGATGAACCTGGACAAGTGCATCGGCTGCCACACCTGCTCGGTCACCTGCAAACAGGCGTGGACCAACCGCACCGGCGTCGAGTACGTGTGGTTCAACAACGTCGAGACCCGCCCCGGCCAGGGTTACCCCCGCCGCTACGAGGATCAGCACACCTGGAAGGGCGGCTGGGAGCTGAACCGGAAGGGCCGCCTGGCCCTGAAGGCCGGCGGCCGGTTCAAAAAACTGATCCAGATCTTCTCCAACCCGGTGCTGCCGTCCCTCGACGACTACTACGAGCCCTGGACCTACGACTACGAGACACTGACGAACGCCCCGCTGCAGGACCACACCCCCGTCGCCCGCCCCAAGTCCCTGATCAGCGGCGAGGACATGAAGATCTCCTGGTCGGCGAACTGGGACGACGACCTCGGCGGCTCGGTCGCGACCAGCGAGCGGGACGTCCTGCTGAACGAGGTCTCCGAGAAGATCAGATTCGAGTTCGAGCAGACCTTCATGTTCTACCTGCCACGCATCTGTGAGCACTGCCTCAACCCGTCCTGCGCGGCCTCCTGCCCTTCCGGCGCGATCTACAAGCGGGAGGAGGACGGCATCGTCCTGGTGGACCAGGACCGCTGCCGGGGCTGGCGGATGTGCGTCACGGGCTGCCCGTACAAGAAGGTCTACTTCAACCACCGCACCGGCAAGGCCGAGAAGTGCACCTTCTGCTTCCCGCGCGTCGAGGTCGGCCTGCCCACCGTCTGCTCAGAGACCTGCGTCGGCCGGCTGCGCTACATCGGCCTCGTCCTCTACGACGCCGACCGAGTCCTCGAAGCGGCATCCACCCCCGACGACACCGGCCTGTACGAGGCCCAGCGCCGGGTGTTCCTCGACCCGCACGATCCGCGGGTGGTCGCCCAGGCGGAGAAGGCCGGCATCCCGCGGGACTGGATCCACGCCGCCCAGCGCTCCCCGGTCCATGACCTGATCAACACCTACAAGGTGGCCCTTCCGCTGCACCCGGAGTACCGGACCCTGCCCATGGTCTGGTACATCCCCCCGCTGTCCCCGGTGGTCGACGCCGTACGCGACACCGGCCACGACGCCGAGGCCCACCACACCCTCTTCGCCGCCGTCGACGCCCTGCGCATCCCCGTCGACTACCTCGCCCAGCTGTTCACCGCCGGCGACCCGGCCCCGGTCGACGCGGTCCTGCGCCGCCTCGCCGCCATGCGGTCCTACATGCGGGACATCAATCTCGGCCGGGAACCCGATGCCGCGATCCCCGAGGCCGTCGGCATGAGCGAGGAACAGATGTACGACATGTACCGGCTGCTGGCCCTGGCCAAGTACGACGAGCGCTATGTCATCCCGCCCGCCCACGCCGAACAGGCCCACCGGCTCGAAGAGCTCGCCACGGAGTGCAGCCTGGACTACGAGGGTGGTCCCGGAATGGGAGGCTCCGGCCCGTTCGGCGAGACCTCCGGCGGCGCCGCCCCCATCGCCGTGGAGAACTTCCGCGCCCTGCGCGACCGCCAGACCTCCGACACCCACGCGACTCCCACCGACAAGGCCACCCGGCTCAACCTCCTCAACTGGGACGGCAAGGGCTCCCCGCCCGGCCTGTTCCCCGACCGTCCCTCCGGCAGCCCAAGCGGCGTCGGCGAGGACCGGAACGAGGAGGCCGACCCGCAACCATGAGAGCCCTGAACAGGAAGAGCGCACGAGCCGTCCGCATCGATGACTGGCATTCCCCGGCCTGGCAGGCCCAGTCCCTGCTGCTCGCCTACCCCGACGAGCAGTTCGAGCAGCGCCTGGACCTGGCAGGCCGCGTCGCCGACACCCTGCCGGACCCCGTCGCCCGCCCCCTGCTCGGCTTCACCGCCCACGCCGGGCAGACCCCTCTCGCGGACCTGGCCGCCGCCTACGTGGCCACCTTCGACCACCGCAAGCGCTGCTGCCCCTATCTGACCTACTACGCCCACGGCGACACCAGGAAGCGCGGAAGCGCTCTGCTGCGGCTGAAACAGACCTACGCCGCCGCCGGCTGGCGCCTGGCCGACGACGAACTGCCCGACCATCTCGCCGTCGTCCTCGAATTCGCCGCCGCCGATCCGGTCACCGGAACACGCCTGCTCACCGAATACCGAGCGGCCCTGGAACTCCTGCGCCTGGCCCTGAACGACGACGGCTCACCCTGGGCCCACGTCCTGGACGCAGTCTCCGCCTGCCTGCCGGCCCTCGCTGGCGACGACCGCGCGGCCATCGCGCGCCTGGCCGCCGAAGGGCCGCCCGAGGAGCAGGTCGGCCTCGACCCCCACACGTCCCCGGTGTTCCTGCCCGACCCCGTAGGAGGAGGCCCCCGATGACCGCCCCCGCGCAGCCCCTCATTCTGGCGGCCGAGACCGGCACCGGCGGCCTGCTGCTGTGGGTCGTCCTGCCGTACGTCGTCCTCGCGGTGTTCGTCCTCGGCCACATCTGGCGCTACCGCTACGACAAGTTCGGCTGGACCACCCGCTCCTCCCAGCTGTACGAACGGCGGCTGCTGCGCATCGGCAGCCCGCTGTTTCACTTCGGCGTCCTGGTCGTGCTCCTCGGGCACATCGGTGGACTGCTCATCCCCGAGAGCTGGACCCAGGCGGCCGGGATCAGTGAGGACGCCTACCACGTGACGGCCGTGGTCCTCGGCACGGTCGCGGGCGTCGCCACGGTTGGCGGACTGGCCATCCTGATCTACCGGCGCCGTACCGTCGGCCCGGTCTTCTCGGCCACCACCGTCAACGACAAGGCCATGTACCTCTCCCTGACGGTGACCATCGGGCTCGGCCTGGCCGCCACCGTGGCGGCGAACGTCGTGGGCGGCGGCTACGACTACCGGGAGACGATCTCCCCCTGGTTCCGCTCGATCTTCACCTTCCAGCCCGACCCGGCCCTGATGACCGAGGCGCCCATGCTGTTCCGGCTCCACGCGCTCAGTGCGCTGCTGCTGTTCGCCTTCTGGCCCTTCACCCGCCTCGTGCACATGGTCACCGCGCCGCTGGGCTATCTGACCCGCCCGTACATCGTCTACCGCAGCCGTGAGACGGGGCTCGGCGCTCGTGCCCCGCGTCGCGGCTGGGAACGCGCCGGATCATGAGCCGCCGGTGACCTCGGGCAACCGGAATCGCCGGACCGCACCGCGGGCCCCCGCCCCCGGGCGGTGTCATCTGCCGCGCAGCGCCTCGATGACCCGGGCGAACGCCTCCATGTTCGGCTCCAGCACCGTCAGATAGGTGAAGCCGTACCGTTTCCGCTGCGCCAGCACCTGTTCGACGATCTCGTCCAGCGTCCCCACGAGGACCAGCGGCAGTCGCAGGACCTGCTCCTCGCTCAGATGCGGGATGTGCCCGAGCCACGGCTGCACGGCGGCGCCACGGTCCTCGGTGAACTCCACGAGCTGGATCAGCAGATTGAGCTCGGCCGGCTCCTCCCGGCCGGAGGCGATCTCGTGGTACCGGCCGACCCGTTCGTCCAGCTCCTCCGCCGTCAGCGCCTCCAGCGTGCCGCTCGCCCCCGGCCGGGCGCCGGTGAACGCCGCGATGTCCGCGTGCTCGGCGGTGACCCGCAGCATCCGGTCGCCGTTGGCCCCTATGAGCAGCGGCACGGCCCGCTGCGCGGGGCGCGGCTCGTGTTCCTCGGAACCAAGGAGCCGCCGTAACTCGGCGATGGTGCGCACGAGATGGTCGACGCGCTCGCGCGGAGCCCCCCAGGGCAGGCCCGCCTTCTCGTGCTCGGCCGGTACGTACCCCGTGCCGAGCCCCAGCTCCAGCCGTCCGTCGGTCAGCGCGTCCGTCGTGGCCACCTCGCGCGCCAGGAGCGCCGGGTTCCAGAAGCCCGCGTTGAGCACGAACGTGCCGACCCGCGGCCGTTCGGTCGCCCCGGCCGCGGCGACCAGCGCCGGGAACGGGGCCGGCATGCCCAGATGGTCGGGAACCAGGATCACGTCGTAGCCGAGCCGCTCGGCGCGGCGGCACTTCGCACGCCACTCCTCGGCCGAGGTCGGATTGAGCAGACTGACTCCGAAACGGAACGGGCGCGGCATGAACTCTCCTCACCGACCGGGGATGTGAGCCTGGCGTCCCGGTGAGTACACCACCCGGGCGCGCTCGCTGCCAGCACGCCCCGCGGCCATCGCCGGTGTCACTCGTGCGCGATCGCCGCCAGCACGTTCATGCGCGACGCGCGCAACGCCGGCAGCAGGGCGGCCACCACACCGACCACCGCCGAGCCGATCACCACGGCGACGACCGTCCCCCACGGGATCGCCAGCGCCTTCATGCCCTGGAGCGCCAGCACCTGCTGCACGCACACCCCCCACACCAGCCCCAGCGCCAGCCCCAGTACCGCGCCGAACACGGCGATCACCACCGACTCCAGCCGGATCATCCGCCGCAACTGCCGCCGACCGAGACCGATCGCGCGCAGCAACCCGATCTCACGGGTGCGCTCGACCACCGACAGGGCGAGGGTGTTGACCACGCCCAGCACGGCGATCACGATCGCGAGGCCGAGCAGCGCGTACACCAGATACAGCAGCACGGCGATCTGGCCGCGGACCAGCTCCTTGTAGTCGGCCTGGTCACGCACCTGCACCTGGGGGTACGCGTCCAGCGTCCGCTCCAGGTCGGCGCGCAGCTCGTCGGCGCCGACCCCGGAGGCGGCGTTCACGTACAGCGCCGAGTCCTGGCCGTCCGGGACGTACCGCTCGATGGTGCCCGTCCCGAAGTACAGGCCGCCCTGCATCCCGAAGCCGTCGGCGGTGTCCTGGTCGGTGAACGCGGCGACCTTCAGCTCGGCGTCCTTCCCGCCCGGGAACCGCACCGGGACCGTGTCGCCGATCGTCACGTCGTGCTCGCGTGCGAAGTCCACGTCCATGCCGATCGCGCCGTCGGCCAGCGCGGCCGCGCTGTCGCCCTCGGCGTAGGTGACGTTCGCGACCTCGTCGAGCCGGGGGTCGTAGGCGGCGGCGGTGGTCTCGATCCGCTTGCCGTCCGGCAGCCGGACGGCGATGGGCGCGAACCGCTGCCGTACGACGAGGCCGGCGCCCTCGGTGGCGCGGACCTTGTCGGTGACCTCCTGGGGGAACGGCAGGAAGTTCTGGTTCTGGACGACGAAGTCCGCGCCCAGCGTCTTGTCGATCTCGTTGTCGAACGACTTGGTCATCGAGGCGCTCGCCACGGACATCCCGGCGACCAGCGCGAGCCCCACCATCAGCGCGGCGGCGGTCGCTCCCGTACGGCGCGGATTGCGCAGGGCGTTGCGCTGGCTCATCCGGCCGACGGAGCCGAACAGCGCCGGGAACGCCCCGCCGAGGACCCGGATCACCGGCCGTACCAGGAGCGGTCCCGCGATGACGGTCGCGATCAGCGTGAGGACGACACCCAGGCCGAGCAGCGAGGCCGCCGAGCCGGTGTCCGACGACAGCGCGCACCCCACGAGCGCGGCGGCGCCGGCCGCGCCGACGACCGCGCCGACCACCGCCCGCGTCCTCAGCGGCCGGCCCACCCCGGCGATCTCGGCGTCCGTGAGCGCCGCCATCGGCGACACGGTCGCCGCGCGCCGCGCCGGCAGGTACGCCGCCACGAAGGTGACGCCGAGCCCGACGACGTACGCCGCGATCGGCGTTCCCGCGCCGACCACCATCTCGGTGGACTTCAGGTTCATCCCGAAGGCCCCCATGAGCTCGATCAGCCCGGAGGCCAGCCCGATGCCCGCGGCGAGGCCGAGCGTCGAGCCGACCAGGCCGAGGAGCGCCGCTTCGGTGAGCACGGACCGGCGCACCTGCCGCCGGTCGGCGCCGAGGGCGCGCAACAGACCCAGCTCACGGGTGCGCTGGGCGATGAGCATCGAGAAGGTGTTGACGATGAGGAACACCCCGACGAGCGTGGCGATGCCCGCGAAGCCGAGCATCACGTACTTGATGACGTCGAGGAACCCGCCCAGCGAGGCCGCCGCCGAATCGGCCTGTTCGTCGGCGGTCCGGTACTCGTACGTGCCCGGTCCGAGAGCGGCGGCGATCCGCTCCTTCAGCTGGGCGTCGCTGACACCTGGTGCCGCGGTCACCGAGATGCCCGTGGCCGCGTCCGGGTCGCCCAGCAGCCGGGTCTGAGCGGTCGGGGTGTCGAGGAAGACCAGCGCGGCACCGGGGTTGGTGGTGGTGAAGGTGGCGATGCCTACGACCTCCACCTTGAAGGACCCGGGGGCGGCCAGCACGGTGAGCGTGTCGCCGATCTCCACGTCCTTCTTCTTCGCGGTGTCCGCGTCCAGCAGCGCCTGGCCGGGGCCCTCCGGCGCGTGTCCGCTGGTCAGCTCCACCGGGCTGCGGTCGGTGAGGTACCAGTTGGTGGCGATGGTGGGGGCGCCCGTCGTCGGGCCCACCGACTCGTTGTCCCGGTCGACGACGGTGATGTTCTCCACGGCCGCGTCGACATGGGTGTCCGCGACGCCGTCGACCTTCGCGACCCGCTCCGCGAGCGAGGCCGGCACGGTGTCCACCGCCCCGGACGGCAGCTGCCCCTCCAGGTCGTCGTCCTTGGGACCGACGGTGACGTCGGCCGAGGTGGAGGCGAAGAGCCGGTCGAAGGTGCGGGTGACCGTGTCCGAGAAGATCAGACTGCCCGCGACGAACGCCACGGACAGGATGACGGCCAGCGCCGAGAGCGCCAGCCGCCCCTTGTGCGCCAGGAAACTCCGCAGGGTCGCCTTCAGCACGAATCTCAGTCCTTGTCGAGGTCGGTGGTCCCGGTGGTGTGCGCGTCGGCGCGGGCGCCCGCCCCGTCCGACGCCGTCGCGAGCGGGTCGCGCCCGGCGGGCTGGGCGCCGCTCCCGCTGAACAGGCGCATGCGTTCGAGGACAGCCTCGGCCGTGGGATGCTCCATCCGGTCCACGATCCGCCCGTCGGCGAGGTAGAGCACCAGGTCGGAGTGGGCGGCGGCCCCCGGGTCATGGGTGACCATGACGACGGTCTGCCCCAGCTGGTCGACGGCCTCGCGCAGGAAGCCCAGCACCTCCAGTCCGGCCCGTGAGTCGAGGTTGCCGGTCGGTTCGTCCGCGAAGATCAGCTCGGGCCGGGAGGCGAGCGCGCGGGCGCAGGCGACCCGCTGCTGCTGGCCGCCGGACAGCTGCGACGGCCGGTGTCCCAGCCGGTTCCGCAGCCCGAGCGTGTCGATGACCTGGTCCAGCCACTTCTCGTCGGGCTTCCGGCCCGCGATGTCCATGGGCAGGGTGATGTTCTCGGCCGCGTTCAACGTCGGGATCAGATTGAACGACTGGAACATGAAGCCGACGCGGTCCCGGCGCAGCCGGGTCAGCTCACGGTCCTTGAGCGCGGTGATCTCGGTGTCCCCGAGCCACACCTGCCCGGCCGACACGGTGTCGAGCCCGGCCAGGCAGTGCATCAGCGTGGACTTCCCCGAGCCCGAGGGGCCCATCACCGCCGTGAAGCGGCCGCGCGCGATGTCCACGTCGACCGAGTCGAGGGCGAGCACCGTCGTCTCACCCGAGCCGTACGCCTTCGTCAGGCCCCGGGCGCGGGCGGCGACACCGTCGGCTTCCGCGCGGCCGAGGGAGTACTCAGCGGCAGCAGTGGACAAAACGGCCTCCATGCTCGAACCAGTTCGCATTCCGGGCGTTCTCGGACGAGCCTAATGTGATCCAGTCCACACCGGGTATCCCCCCGAAGTCCGAGGCGGTCTCCGTCGCAGGTCGGGCGCCGGATGTCGGTGTAAGGGGCACCGGTGTGCCGCCCGGGAGAGCTGCCGCCCGGAAGAGCGCGGGTTGAAGGCGCCCTTGCCCCGCTAGCACTCCGGCGCTAGCGTCGAGTCATGGCCAAGACCCAGCTGAACGTACGGGTGGACGAGGACACGGCGCGAGCCGCCCGGGAGCGAGCCCTGGAGCGCGGGATGAGTGTCAACCGGTACATCGAGGAGCTGGTCAGACAGGACACCGGGGAGGTGGGCCACACCTTCGTGGAGTCCGCGGCCGACTTCATGAAGCAGTACGCGGCGGTCTTCGCCGAGGAATTCGAGGGGGGTGCCCCCGTTCCGGCGAAGTCGGGAGCGGCGGTGCAAGCCGGGGGCGGGCGCGAGGGACGTCACTGATCCCTTGAGCCAGCTCAGAATCGACCTCGCCTGGCTGCTGATGGTCGCTGAACAGAAGACGCCCGGAGACCCCCAGGTGAGCGACTGGGGCGCCCTCGTCGCGGCCGTCGCCCGGCACGAGGCGCAGATCTTCGACGTGCCGGTCTACGACACCCCGCACGCCCGGGCCGCCTCCCTCCTCCAACTCCTCATGCACGTCCCGGCCCTGGAACGCTCCAACGCGCTGTTCGCCTCCGCCGTCGCCTACGGCTATCTCGTCGCCAGCGGCGTCAAGGTCGTCACCTCCGCCGAGCAGGTGCGCGAACTGGCCAGACTGGTCAAGAGCGGCGAGGCCACGGTGCAGGACATCGCACAGGAGCTTCGTCAGTGGAGCCGGTGAGCGACAGCCCGGCGCCCCTTCCCGGGAACCGGTACCGGCGCCGCGTCGAGTGACGGCCTGGAAGGCTCATGAAGATCTTGGGTGAGCCTTCTAGGCCCCGCGATCCCCGTCCCCGTCCGGTTCGGACCGCCGGGCCCGGCCGAGTACGTGGTACGAGCTGGGCAGCCGTGGGCCCCGGGGAGGTACGGGCAGCTCCCTGACCGACTCGATCTCGAACGCCGCGGCCTCGATCGCGCCGACCGGGTCGCGGGACACATGGCAGCCGCCGAACAAAAGGGGCCACACCGTGTGGTCCAGCGCCCGCTGGCTCGTGCGCATCACCCGGCCGCCGCCCCTGCCGTGCTCGAAGAACCGCAGCTCACCGCCGGGACGCAGCACCCGCCGGATCTCGCGCAGTGAGCGTCGTACATCCCGCACGCTGCACAGCACCAGCGACACCACGGCCGCGTCGAACGCCTCGCTCTTGACCGGCAGGGCCTCCGCCGAGCCCGGCACGACGTCCACGGGCACGTCCGCGCGCAGGGCCGTCTCCAGCGCCAAATGCCGCAGGGAACGCTCCGGCTCGATGGCCACGACCTCCGCGACCGTCCGCGGGTAGTGCGCGAAGTTCATGCCGTTGCCGGCGCCGATCTCGATGACCCGCCCCGAGAGCCCGGTGAGCAGCTCGTCGCGCAACGGCCCGATCCTCGGCTCCGCCGACACGCTCAGCCGGGCGTAGAACCGGGCGAACAGGGGGTGACGCACGGCGTCCTTGCCGGCACGGATCATGACGGACCTCCCGAGGAGGACGACAGATACCGCGATTCTCCCCCGCGGGGCACCGGCTCACCCGTCCCGCGCCGACGGGCGGACGCAGTGGCGCCCGCCTCGCGGCCCTGGGGAGAAGGCCGCGCGACGGGCGCAGGTCGTACCGCAGGCGGTGTCACGGGCCGTCGGGCGGTCAGGCGATGAAGTTGCGCACCTGCTCGTAGACGCCGTGGTCGTTGTTCATCTGGTCGTGCGAGACACAGCCGACCTCGACGTTCGTGGCCCCTGTGAGGATCGCGGTGGTGTCCGGGGTGAGCGCGTCGTCGCAGTTCGACCAGTAGCTGGCGTACGACACACTGCCCGGGGTCTCGTCCCCGGAGTTGAGCGAGGTCAGGAACGAACTGCCGGTGTACATCTCGGCACACGAGGTGTAGAGCCAGCGGCACCAACCCGCCACGGTCGTCCCGTGGTTGACGCCGGCCGTGGAGACGAAGTCGTCGACGTACGCCGTCCCGCCGAGGTTCTTCAGGTAGTAGCGGGAGCTGAGAGCGCCCATCGAGTGGACGACCACGTCCACCTTGGAGGCGCCCGTCGAGGCGAGCACGTTCTGGATCTTCGTCTTGAGCTGCGCCGCCGTCGTGGCGTTGGACTGGCCCCAGTCGTACGACCAGGAGTGCAGCTCGGATGCGGTGTAACCGTCCGCCTTGAAGTACGCGATCCAGTCGTCCCAGCTGCTGGAGGAGCTGCTCAGACCGTGCACGAAGACGACCGGGTCGTGGGTCGCGGCCCGAGCGGGGACCGCGGAGACGGACAGGGACAGCAGGAGCGTGGTGGTCACGGTCGCGAGGGCCGTGGCGATACGGCGCATGCGGCGATGCATGGAGCCTCCTGAAACGGGTGGGGTTCGTCTGGAGTGTCAGGGGGGTCTACGCGCGCCGCATCGGTGAAATCGCCGGTCTTTACTGGTCGGTTAACTCGCAAGTAACGTGATGAGCGTGGTGACTCCGGTGAACCCCCCACGACTTCCGCATCGCTCGCCACCGCCCCCCATGACCGCGCGGCCGAGCCCGAACACGGCGTCGGCTGCCGCGCCGACACCGTCCGAAGGCGTGCCCGCGCCGATCCGGGACGGCCTGCTCGCGCCCCTGCCGTCCGCAGGCGGCGTGCCCGCGCAGACACTGTCCGAAGGTGTGCGCGTACGTCTCCTGCACGCCGCCCACGGCGATCCGCGCGCCGCCGCCGAACTCGCCGCCGCCCTGACCCCACGCCAGGCCACCGGGCTGGACCCGCTCCCCGCCGAGCCGTTCGCCCTCGCCCCCGCGCTGCTGCGGGCCCACCGGCGGGACATACGGACCCTGCCCGACGACACCCGCTTCCTGCTGCTCCTCGCCGCGGCCGACCAGTACCCGATCCCGACGCACGCCTACGAGCGGGCCGTCACGGCGGCCGGGCTCGACACCAGGTCCCTCGACGCGGCCGACGCGGCGGGCATCGCGGACGCCACGGCCCAGGGCGTCGTCTTCCGGGACGCCTGGACCCGTATCGCCGTGTACGAGTCCGCCTCCACCGCCGACCGCCGCGCGGCCCACCGACTGCTCGCCGGCGTCCTCAGCGGCGAGGGCGAGAGACCCAGACGCTCCTGGCACCGGGCCGCCGCCGCCCTCGGCCCCAGCCGCCGGCTCGCCGCCGAACTCCGGCTCGCCGCGCGGGTGGCACGTGCCATCGGGGAGCCCGCACTGGCCTCGACCCTCGCCGAACGCGCCGCCGCCCTCACCCCCGACCCCGCCGAACGCATGCCCCTGCTCGCACGGGCCGCGGCGGAGGCCTGGCAGTCTGGCGACGGCGACCGGGCCCGCCGGCTCGTCGCCGCGACCGACGACGACGCCCTCGCTGGACTCCTCGCCCTCCGCTCGGGCAATGCCTCAGAAGCCTTCGACGCCCTGCTCACCGCCACGGTGCGGCACGGCGGCGACCACGACCCGGGCACGGCTGCCCATCTGCTGGCACGAGCCACCGAGGCCGCCATCTACACCGGGGACCTGCGCCGCTGCCGGGAGGCCGCCGCCGTCGCCGACCGGCTCGGCATCCTGCCGCCCAGCACCCTCGGTGCGCTGGCCGCCGCGTTCGAAGGACGGTACGACGACGCCCGCGACGTCCTCGAAGCCGCCGCCGGACGCTGCGGTCCCGGCGGTGATCCCACCGGTCTGATCCACTCCGGGATCGCCGCCCTCCTCCTCGGCGACCACACCCGCGCGTTCACCGCCACCGCCCGCGCCGCCGCCTCCGCCCGCGCCAGGGGCGAGACGGTGACCGTGCCGCAGGCCATGGAGTTCCGGGCGTACGCCGAGTTCTGGACCGGGCGCCCCAAGGCCGCCGAGGCCGCCGCCGTGGAGGCCCTGCGGCAGGCGTACGCCACCGGTCAGGACAACGGGGCCTGCCATCTCCAGGCCGCCCTGGCGATGTTCGCGGCCGTCACCGGGGACGAGCAGGTGTGCCGGGAACGCGCCGAGTCAGCCCGCGCCCACGCGCTGGAACGGGGCCTCGGACTCCCGGCCGCGCTCGCCATGTTCGCCCTCGCCTTCCTCGACCTCGGCACCGGCCGCTACGCCGCCTCCGCGGCCCGCCTGCGCGCGCTCGCCGGCTTCGGCCCCGGGCACGGGCACCGGGCCATCCGGCACCTCGCCACCCCGCACTACGTCGAGGCCGCCGTCCGTACCGGCGACACCCGGGTGGCCCGCGCCGCGCATGCCGACTACGACCGCTGGGCCCGCACCGTCCGCAGCGCCGACGACCTCGCCCTCAGCGCCCGCTGCCGGGCGCTGCTCGCGACCGGGGAGGAGGCCGTCGAGCACTACCGCACCGCGCTCGACCTGCACGCCTCCGGCACCCGTGACTTCGAACGGGCCCGTACCGAAATGCTGTTCGGCAGCGCGCTGCGGCGGCTGCGCAACCGCACCGAGGCCCGCGACCGGCTCCACAGCGCGCTGGAGGCCTTCGACCACTTCGGTTCGCCCCACTGCGCCGGCCAGGCCCGCGCCGAACTCCGCGCCCTCGGCGAACGCGCCCCCGCCGCCCACGGCCCCGACGACCTCACCACCCGGCTCACGGCCCAGCAACTGACCATTGCCCGCATGGCCGCGGACGGCGCCACGAACCGGGAGATCGCCGCGCGACTGTTACTGAGCCCCCGCACGATCGACCACCACCTGCGCGGTGTCTTCGCCCGCCTCGGCATCAGATCCCGGATCGAACTGGTGCGCCTGCTGGGAGAAACGGCGGGCTGACCCGGCCGGCACGGTACGGAAGCGGGCAGTCGGCCCCCGGCCCCGGCTCGGTGTGCTGCTGTCCGGGTGTTCGGCATTCGGTTCCGGTTGTCGGTGTGCTGCTGTCCGGGTGTTCGGCATTCGGTTCCGGTTGTCGGTGTGCTGCTGTCCGGGTGTTCGGCATTCGGTTCCGGTTGTCGGTACGCCGCCGTCCGGGTGTTCGGTATCCCGTTCCGGCGGTCGGCACCGCGCCGTGCGGGCCCCGACACCGGAGCCGTCACCGCTGTGGGCAGTCGTTCCGCAAGGCGGAACGGGCGGGCACAGCGGTGACGGCTCCGGGGGCTTGCCATGAGGTCCGACCGCTACGCGGTCTCCCGCGCCGCGAAGGCCCCCGCGTCCCACACGCCGCCCAGCGTCGGCGCCAGCCAACCTCCCGCCCGCGCCTGGAACTCCGCGGGGTCCAGCCTGCCCGCTCCCTCCGGCACCGCCCCCAGCAGCGGCGCTCCCGCCACCACCGGCAGGTCCGCCACATTGCAACGGGACGCCAGATCCGGGGCCTTGGGCCAGCTGCCGATGACGACACCCGTCAGCCGCACCTCCCGGACGGCGAGCTCGCGGGCCGTCAGCTCGGTCGTGTTGAGCGTGCCCAGCCCGGCCGAGGCGACCAGCAGCACCGGCGCGCCCAGCAGCCGGGCCGCGTCCGCCAGCGTGCCGCCCGCCTCGTCGAAGCGGACGAGAAGACCACCCGCGCCCTCGACCAGGACCAGGTCGTGGCCGGTCTCCAGCTTGGCCGCGGCCTCGGCGACGTCTTCCGGGCGGACCGGGGCCAGCCCCGACCGCCGGGCCGCCGTCGCGGGAGCCAGTGGCTCGGGGTAGCGCGCGAGTTCGTGCGCGGCTACGGAGCCCCCGGCGAGGCGCACCACCTCGGCCGCGTCACCCCGCTCGTCGGGCCGCACCCCGGTCTGCGCGGGCTTGAGCACCGCCACGGAGCGGCCGGCGGCCGCCGCGACCGCGGCGACGGCCGCCGTGGCGACCGTCTTGCCGACCTCCGTGCCCGTCCCCGTCACCACCAGGATCGCCATGTCATCCCTCCCGCGCCGCCGCGCACACCGCGCGCCCGATCCGCGCCACGTCCTCGTCACCGGTGACGTACGGCGGCATCGTGTAGACGAGGTCGCGGAACGGCCGCAGCCACACGCCCTCGCGCACCGCGGCCTCCGTCGCCGCCTTCATGTCCACCGCGTGGTCGAGCTGGACGACACCGATGGCACCGAGGACTCGGACGTCCTTCACCCCCGGCAGGTCGAGCGCCGGCGCCAGCCCTTCCCTCAGCCCCGCCTCGATCCGCCGGACCTCCGCGAGCCAGTCCTGCCCCAGCAGCAGCTCGATGGAGGCGAGCGCCACGGCCGAGGCCAGCGGGTTGCCCATGAACGTCGGCCCGTGGGCGAGCACCGGCACCTCGCCCCGCGAGATCCCGTCGGCCACCCGTGCCGTGCACAGCGTCGCGGCCATCGTCAGATACCCGCCGGTCAACGCCTTGCCCACGCACATCACATCCGGCGTCACCGCCGCGTGCCCCGCCGCGAACAGAGCGCCCGTGCGCCCGAATCCGGTCGCGATCTCGTCGAACACCAGCAGCACGTCGTGCGCGTCGCACGCCTCGCGCAGCACCCGCAGATACGCGGGGGAGTGGAACCGCATCCCGCCCGCGCCCTGCACCACCGGCTCCACGATCACGGCGGCCAGCTCGTCGGCGTGCCGCTCGACCGCCGAGCGCAACCGCTGCGCGTACGCCTCGTCGTACTCCGCCGGTGGCGCCTCGACGAACACCTGCCGGGGCAGTACCCCCTGCCACAGCTCGTGCATGCCGCCCTCGGGGTCGCACACCGACATCGGCTGCCAGGTGTCGCCGTGGTAGCCGCCACGCCACGTGAGCAGGCGCTGCTTGCCGGGGCGGCCGAGTGAGCGCCAGTACTGGAGGCACATCTTGACCGCGACCTCGACCGAGACCGACCCCGAGTCGGCGAGGAACACATGCTCCAGACCCTCGGGCGACATGTCGACAAGGCGCTTCGCCAGCCGTACGGCGGGCTCGTGGGTGAGGCCGCCGAACATCACATGGCTCATCCGGCCGAGCTGCTCGCGCGCGGCCTCGTTGAGCACCGGGTGGTTGTAGCCGTGGATGGCGGACCACCACGACGACATGCCGTCGACCAGTTCGCCCGAGCCGTCGGCGAGCCTCAGCCGGACGCCGCTCGCCGACTCCACCACGAGCGGCTCGACCCGGCCCGGCATCGGACCGTAGGGATGCCACACATGCCGCCGGTCGAGGTCCAGCAGCTCGGCCACCCTCGGGTCGGGCGCCTCAGGCATTGGGCGCGAGATCCGTTCCGGCACCCCGACGGCGTACGGCGACCAGATCCGTACGAGCCTCGCCCGCCTGCGGGGCGGACGCGGAGGCCGCGGGGGCCGCTGAACCGCAGACGCCGCCCCCTTCGTGGGACCCGCATCCGCCGCCGCTCCCGTGCGACCCGCAGCCGCCGCCCTCGTGCGATCCGCACCCGGCGCTCTCGTGTGCCCCGCAGCCGCCTCCGGCCGCCCGGTGCTGCGGCAGCGTGACCTGGTCGGCCCCCTCCACCTCGAACCCGGCGTCCGCGATCATCTCCAGGTCGGCCTTGCCCGCCTGGCCCTCGCTGGTGAGGTAGTCGCCCAGGAAGATCGAGTTGGCCAGGTGCAGTGCGAGCGGCTGCATCGTGCGCAGATGCACCTCGCGGCCACCCGCGATCCGCACCTCGACGTCCGGGCAGACGAACCGCACCATGGCGAGGATCCGCAGGCACCGCTGGGGCGTGAGGTTCCACTCCTTGGCCAGCGGGGTGCCCTCGAACGGGATCAGGAAGTTGACCGGCACCGAGTCCGGGTCCAGTTCGCGCAGCGAGAAGACGACGTCGACCAGGTCCTCGTCGGTCTCACCCATGCCCGCGATGAGGCCCGAGCACGCCGACAGACCCGCCGCGTGCGCCTTCTGCACGGTGTCCACCCGATCGGCGTACGTGTGGGTGGTCGTGATCTCCCCGTACGTCGACTCCGACGTGTTGAGGTTGTGGTTGTAGGCGTCCGCCCCCGCCTCGCGCAGCCGTTCGGCCTGGCCGTCGGAGAGCAGACCCAGACAGGCGCACACCTCGACGCCCTCGTTCTGCTCCTTGATGGCCTTGATGGTGCCCGCGACCCGGTCGACGTCCCGGTCCGTCGGGCCGCGTCCCGACGCGACCAGGCACACCCGCTTGGCACCGCCGGCCAGTCCGGCCGCCGCGGCCTTGGACGCCTCGTCGGGCTTGAGCCAGGTGTACTTGAGGATCCCGGTCGTCGAGCCGAGCCGCTGGGAGCAGTAGGAGCAGTCCTCGGGACACAACCCGGACTTCAGGTTGACGAGATAGTTCAGTTTCACCCGTCGCCCGAACCAGTGCCTGCGCACCTTTCCGGCCGCGGCCACCACGTCGAGCAGGTCGTCGTCGGAGGTGCCGAGGACGGCGAGCGCCTCGGCACGGCTCAGCGGCTCGCGCCGGAGCCCCTTGTCCACCAGCGTGTTCAGCAGGTCCATGAGAGCCGATCCTGTCCTACCGGACCGCTCCCGGCCAAGGAGACTTCGGACAACAGAGTCGGATCGACGTGTGGGTATCGCCACATCGTGAGCGACCGGTCGTCCCGTTAGTGTCTGTGCACTGCCTACAAAAGCCCCGGGCCCGCCGCCACATGGCGCACCGGCACCGAGGGCTGCCCACGCGACCCCCGGAGGACTCATGGCGTTCGGCTGGATCGACGAGCAGGCGTCGGCGCGCCGCCGCGCCGGGCTCGTACGGACCCTGCGCCCCCGCCCCGCCGACTCGCCCCTGCTCGACCTCGCGAGCAACGACTACCTGGGCCTGGCCCGCCACCCCGAGATCGTCGAGGGCGCCGCCGAGGCGGCGCGCACCTGGGGCGGCGGGGCGACGGGCTCCCGGCTCGTCACCGGCACCACCGAACTCCACGGCGAGCTCGAGCGCGAACTGGCCGCCTTCTGCGGCTTCGAGGCCGCCCTCGTCTTCTCCTCCGGCTACGCCGCCAACCTCGCGGCCGTCACCGCGCTCGCCCCGCACGACTCGCTGGTCGTGTCGGACGCGGGCAACCACGCCTCCCTGATCGACGGCTGCCGGCTGGCCCGCGGGACCACGCAGGTCGTCGCGCACGCCGACCCGGACGCGGTCCGCAAGGCGCTCGGCACGGCCAAGGGGCCCGCCATCGCGGTCTCCGACACGGTGTTCTCGGTGGACGGCGACGCCGCCCCGCTGGCCGGACTGGCCGCCGCGTGCCGCGAGTACGGCGCAGGGCTCGTCGTGGACGACGCCCACGGGCTCGGTGTGCTGGGCGACGGCGGCCGGGGCGCGCCGTACGCCGTGGGGCTGGCGGGCGCACCCGATGTCGTCGTGACGGTCACCCTGTCGAAGTCGCTGGGCAGCCAGGGCGGTGCGGTCCTCGGACCGGCGCGGGTGATCGACCACCTGGTCAACGCCGCCCGGACGTTCATCTTCGACACGGGGCTCGCCCCGGCCGCGACGGGCGCGGCCCTCGCCGCGCTCAGGCTGCTGCGCCGTGAACCGGACAGGGCCGCGCGGGCTCGTGAGGTGGCGCGGGCCCTGCACACACGGCTGACGGCGTCGGGCCATGAAGCGGTGCGGCCCGACGCCGCCGTGGTGTCCGTACGGGCGCCGTCCCCGGATCAGGCGGTGCGATGGGCGGCGGACTGCCGGGCGGCGGGTCTCGCCGTCGGCTGTTTCCGCCCGCCGTCGGTGCCCGACGGCATCTCCAGGCTGCGGTTGACCGCCAGGGCGGATCTCACCGAGGCACAGATTTCCCGAGCCGTGGACATCATCGGCGATACGCGACCGTGAGTCGGCGTCGCGGCCGTGCGTCGCCGGAAGCGGAACCGAAAGCGCTGTCGGTGATGCTCACCGAAGCGTGGTGATGAATCCCTCCCATGCCTCGGGGGTGAACAGCAGGGCGGGCCCCGCCGTGTTCTTCGAGTCGCGCACGGCCACCAGTCCGGCCAGCCGGCCGGACCCGGGACGGGCCGTTTCCACACAGTTGTTCATCCCCGTGCTGCGGCTGCTGCGCAGCCAACGCACACCGCGCAGTGCGGTACTGGTGGGTACGTGACGAGGCAGAGCTGACATGGCGCCTCCTGACGCGCCGGAAGCTAGCCCTGAGCCAGTCCGGCGATGTAATCCGACGATTCCTCGGGCGAAAGGGCGTGGATCTGAAGGGTGTTGAAGGCCTCGACATAAGCCCTGAGGTCTTCTTTCCGCTCGAGGTAGAGGCTACTCGTCAAGTGGTCGAGAACAACCACGTCCCAATCGGACGTGCTTCGAAATGAGAAAATCACGAAGGGTCCCGTGAGGCCGATGTGCGCCCCGGCAGTGAACGGCAACACCTGCAGCCTCACCTGGGGGAGGCGCGCCGCGTCGACCAGCCGCTCCAGCTGACGGGCCATGACCTCGGGTCCGCCGACCTCCCGCCGCAGAACGCCCTCGTCGAGCACGACGCTCAGCTCCATCGGGGGATGTCCGCGCAGGACGTCCTGCCGCGCGAGCCGCACTTCCACGAGCGCGTCGAGTTTGTCGTCTTCCAGCCCCTCCACAGCGGCCCGTGTCACCGCTCGGGCGTACTCGGGGATCTGCAACAGTCCCGGCACGACCGACGTCTCCAGGGTGCGCATCCCGCTGGCCTGCGACTCCAAACTGATGAAGTCGCGGTACGTCGGCGGCAGCACCCCGCGGTAGGCGTGCCACCAGTTGTGCCGCCCGCCACCGTCCTCGGAGCCGGCCAGCGCCAGCAGCAGTTCCCGTAACTCCGTGTCATCGACCGCGTACGCGTCGAGGAGCCTGCGTACGTCCGCCGGCTTCACCCCGCTGGCGCCCGTCTCGATCCGGCTCACCTTGGACTGGTGCCAGCCCACGAGATGGGCGGCCTGGATACTGGTGATGCCGACGCGGGTGCGCAGGAGGCGCAACTCGGCACCGAGCTTGCGGCGGCGCACCGCCGGACCGTACTGCATGGGGGTTCTCCTTCCGCCCGGCGCGCGAAGTCGGGTGACGGTAGAGGATGGCCCGAGAGGCCCCTCGAATACGGTCGGCCGTCGGAGAGTTCACCGCTTCGAGCGACAGATATATGCATATCTTGGTGGATCGCCACCCGTGACGGCCCAGGTAGTGGCAGTCTGGCGCGAAGCACCAGTCCGGGACCGTACTCGAATCATCCGCTCCCAGTCGGACACCGGTCCCGTGGGAAAGGGACGCCTCGCCATGGCAGATCACCAGGAAGCATCCGTCACTCTGCCGAGCGATCCCGCCTCGGTGTCCGCGGCCCGTAGATATGTCGCCACCGTGCTGGCCGAATGGGGTCTGCCGAGCGACACGGACATCGCGGACACCGTGCGCCTGATCGTGTCCGAACTCGCCACCAACGCCGTTCAGCACACCTTCGGTCAGTCACCCACGTTCACCGTGGACCTCGCCCTCGACCGGGACGAGCACCTGCACATCGGCGTCACGGACAGTCATCCCCGCTTCCCGAAACGTTTGCCCGCAGCCGTCCAGCAGGACAACGGGCGGGGGATGGTCATCATCCGCTGGCTGACCGCCGAGTGCGGCGGCAGGCTGAGCGTGAGACCCACGCGGGAGGGGGGCAAGACGGTGGCGATCGACCTTCCGTGGACCGTGCCCGTGCAGCCGGTCAGGACAGGCGGTCCGCAGGAGCCCTGACGGAGTCCTCCCTCTGCGGTGCGGGGACCGCCCCCTTGCGGCGGGGCGCCGGCATCGTCGTACGGCTGTCGCGGCCGGAGCGCCCAACGAGCTTCGGGAGCAGGCCCCACAGCAGCAGACAGCCGATGAGAGTGCCACCGCCGGCGGCGACGCCCGCGGCCCGGCCGAGTGTCACGTCCACGACGAGCAGTACCGATCCGGCGAAGGCCGGCATCAGCACCCACAGGCCGACGCTGGCCAGCCTGGAGGAGACCCGGACGATGGTGGGCTTGGCGTTCTGCTGGAAGAGCGAGCGGTGCAGGGCTGCCGGAGCCGTGAAGAGCGCCGCCGCGAGGACGGCGAGCAGCAGCGTCGTGACGTAGGTGGCGCGCTGGACCGCGTCGAGGTCCGGGAAACGCGGTGTGAAGGCCAACGTCAACAGGAACGCGAAGAGGATCTGCACCCCCGTCTGGGTGACCCGCAACTCCTGCAGCAACTCGGAGAAGTTGCGGTCGGCCCGTTCGAGAGGCGTCTCATTGCGATCGGGGCTGATGCGTTCGTCGGCCATGGCTGTACGGGTAACCATTCGGGCCCGTGTCACGCCTCCCGGGGAGGGGGCGGAGGATGGTTCGGGGTTACTCGGGAGCGGCCGAGGGGCGGCCGTCATGCCGGCCGCCCCCGATGGGTCAGCGGACCCGGCCGTACCAGACGCTCTTCGTCCAGATCTTCTGCAGCCGCACGACGTCACCCGTCTTCGGCGAGTGCCAGATCTTTCCCTTCCCTGCGTAGATACCGACGTGGTAGACGTTCGACCCCGAGTGGAAGAAGACGAGGTCTCCGAGCTTGCGGTTGCTCGCGGAGACGTGCTTCGTCTTGTTGTACTGCTGCTGGGCAGTACGGGGCAGCTTCTTGCCCGCCTTCTTGAACGAGTAGAGCGTCAGCCCTGAGCAGTCGAACCTGCTCGGGCCCGTCGCGCCGTACCGGTAAGGGGAGCCCTTCTTGGAAGCCGCGACCTTGAGTGCCTTCGACGCCACCGTGGCGGCCTCGGCATCGGCTGCGACGCCCGGGACCATGATGCTGCCGCCGACGGCGGCGATGGTGAGAGCCGAGGCCGTGCCGGCCCGGGTCAACAGCGACGGGACACGATTGAGCGCAGACATGCGCAACCCTTCGTCAGCCGCCTGTGAAGGATGACCTGTCGGATTCGGGCTGGCGAAGTTGCCCGGCCGCTGACGCGGCTTCACCCCAAGGGCTGCTCGGCCCGGTCATGGCGTGACCGTCCCGGCGACCCGTCGTGCTTGGGTCCTCCACTCCTGCCGATCCACTCCTGTCGACCGGTCATCCGGACGGCGGCAGGACTCGGCGTCCGCCCGGATCGCCCCGCCGCTGCGGCGGGGGCTTGTCGTCAGGAAGGGATCTTGACGCACGGAAGTCCGAAAATCCCAACGGAATCGGGGATTTGTGGTGTTACTCACCACTCGCCCGTTCGGGTGGACAGACCATTTTCGGCTGTTCTGTCCAAGGAGCCGAGGACGTCCGTACCAGCATCGGAACGACCGGTTCCGGCGCTCTCGTAGGTGCGGTGCGCAACTCGGGTACTCCTTTGGGCGGATGGGCCGATGGGTGGTTCCGCGTAGGCCGTCCGGTGGGCCGAAGCCCGGACCGGAGGTCCCGTCAGGAGTACGGCGGACGACCGGTGATCGGTTCAGGCGGGTGAGTCCTCGGGTTCCGGCGGAAGGGTGACCCGGGCCGCCCGGCGTTCCCCGTCCAGGACCCGCAGTGCTCGGGCGAGGGTGGGGGCGTGCAGTTCGCTCTCGCCACGTGTGTGCATCAGTTCGAGTGCGTCGCGCAGCGCCGTCGCCCTGGCGACGAGGGCCTGTGCGGCCCGCAGCCCGCGGTACGTGTCGCCGGGGCGGGCCGGATTGATCCGGCCCAGCAGGTCGACCACGTCCAGATAGCGGTCGATCAACTCCGCCTCGGCGCACGTCAGTGCGGGCAACGGCGGCAGCTCGGGGGGAAGCATCGGCGATTCACCTCGCGCCGGGGAGCGCCGACGAGCCCTTGCGGCCCGGCACGATGCGGTCCGCGAGGCCGTAGTCCACGGCTCCTCGCGCGTCGAGGAACGTGTCCCGCTCGATGTCGGTGCTGATCCGCTCGTGGCTCTGCCCGGTGTGCCGTACGAGCATCTCCTCCAGGCTCCGGCGGTTGCGCATCAACTCGTCCGCGTGGATCGCCAGATCGCTCGCCTGTCCGGTGACCGGCCCGGCCGGAGCCGGCTGATGGATCACCACCTGCGCGCCCGGCAGCACGGACCGCTTGCCGGGGGTGCCCGCCGCCAGCAGCACCGCGGCGGACGCCCCCGCCCGGCCGAGACAGACGGTCTCCACGTCGCAGGTGACGAACCGGATCGTGTCGTAGATGGCTGTCATCGCGCTGAACGAGCCGCCGGGGGAGTTGATGTAGAGGGAGATGTCCCGCTCCGGGGACTGGTACTCCAAGTGCATGAACTGTGCCATCACGTCGTTCGCCGACGTGTCGTCGATCTGCGTCCCGAGGAACACGATGCGCTCTTCCAGCAACTTCGCATACGGATCCATCGTTCGGTGACCCGCACTGGTGCGCTCGGTGAATTCGGGGAGCACCTGGCGGGCCGACGGGTGGTGCGCGGGCATGGGAGCCTCCTCTGATCGACAACTGTAAAAAATGTACAGGATGTACGTCTCTTGTCGGAGGGTGCTCGGCTGACAGCGAAAATCCCCGCGGGGCGCGGCTCCGCGGGGATCGGTCTCGGTGGGCGTCGGGTCAGTTGAGCGGGGCGGGGGCCGGGGTTGCGTAGAAGGTGACCGGGGCTGGCCGAGGCTCGCGGCGAGTTCGTTCAGGGCGTTCGCCACCTCGAGCGCCGAGACCCGCTGCGCGGCAGATGCGGGACTGGCTCTCGTCCGCGGTCCCGCTCCCGGCCGCTCGGGCCGGCCCTCCGGTGAACAGGGCCGTCCCCCACGCCGCCGTCCCTGTGCATCCGAGCGGTGCGCGTCTGGAAACGCTGGACATGATCTCCCCGTTCGACTGTCCTGGGCGCCTCCTGTTGGAGGTGGTCGTGATCGTACGAACGAACGGAACGTCGTGGGCGGAATGGGATCTTCTGCTCCGGGGAGGCGGGGGGACCCGGTTTAAGCTGGACCCCATGGCCTACGAGATTCCGGTGACGCAAGCCAGGGCTGAGCTCGCCGATCTGATCAACCGAGTGGTCTACGGCGGCGAACGCGTCGTCGTGACGCGGCACGGCAAGCCCCTCGTCGCCCTGGTCTCCGCCGCCGATCTGGAGCAGCTCGAAGCGCTCCAGGACCCCGCGGAGGAGCCGGTGATCAGTGCGGTCTCCGGCGTCCGTGAGGTGGCGTCGGCCCCCCGCGACCAGCAGCGGTTCGGCATCACGGCGGAGCACCGGGGGCCGGGCGCCTCCTAGGACCGGTCGTCTGGATCACGCCTGTGCCGCGGGGCGTGGGACGCGCATCTGCCGCGTTGCCGTCAGTCGCCGACTCCCCCACGCTCGAACAGCCTCGCGTGGGGCGGGAAGCCCATCGCGTCGACTCCCGCCTCCGCCTTGCAGCCGCACGCACCACGCCCCGCTCACCCGCGGAGTCCAGGCACCGTAGGCCGCAGTCGGCCTGCGTCTGCCATGGCATGAAAGGTCGTGCGCCCCCGTCCGCTACAGCGGGGGCGCACGACCCGTCCGGTTGGCCGATTCTCATGTGGCTCCGGCCGTGGGTCCGCTCTCGGTCAGTGCGCGGGCGCCGGAGCCGGAGTCGGTGTGGTGTCGGGTGCGGCGGGCTTCTCGGACCGCTTGAGCAGGGGGCCCAGCAGGACCGCGCCGAGGCCGAGCGCAGCCCACCAGGTCAGGATGAGCGCCGGGCTGAGGGCGGCGGCGCCGTCGAAGAACGAGACCGAGCGCAGCAGTGTCGCGCCCGCGCCCGGCGGCAGCCACTGACCCAGCGTCCCCGCCGGCTCGGGCAGCATCCGGGGTGCCGAGGCGGCACCCGAGAAGGGGTTGCCGAGGAACACGATCAGCAGGGCGCCGAGGCCGATGCCCGCCCGGCCGAGCAGGGCGGCGAAGCCGGCCACGGTGGCGCCCACGGCGAGTGTGGTGAGGCTCAGTACGCCGGCCTCCGCCCACCAGTCGCCGGTGAGCACGCCCAGCCAGCTGTGGGCGAGGGCGGTGGCGGCGAGGCCGACCAGGACGGCGGCCCCGGTCAGTGCGCCGGCCGCACGCGCCCCGCGCAGCCCGAGCAGCGTGACCACCGCGCCGGAGGCGGTACCGGCCAGCGCCAGCGGCAGCACACTCGAACCGAAGGCCGCCCCGCGCGGATCGTCCGCCGGTGTCGCCACCACGTCGGTGACCGTCACCCGGGCGCCCTCTCGCGCCGCCTGCTCGGTCACCGCCTGCTGGAGCAACTGGGCGACCATCGGGCTCGCCGCCGAGGCGGTCAGCAGCTTCGGCCCCGCCTCGGTGACGACGACCGCGCCGTATACGGTCCGATCCTCGATCGCGTCCCGTGCCGCGGCCTCGTCGGCGTAACGGTGGACCTCGAAGGCACCCTCCCGCTGTTCCAGGCGCTGCTCGATCTGCGCGGTGGCGGTCGCCGGTCCCGCCACGCCGAGCGGCAGGTCGCGGGGTGCGATCCGGGCGTTGGGCCAGGCGAAGGCCCAGAGCGCGAGTGCCGCGATGACCGGAACCAGCACGATGACGGCGACCATTCGGCGACTCGGGGGTATCGCGTGCGCCTGGGGGGCAGCCGGGGCGGTGGGCTCGGCCGCCGTGGGTGCGGTGGACGTGGCGGACATGGTTTCCCTCCATACCGATGGGGTGGGGTGGGGGAGCGGTGGCGAACGGGGCCTGGTCGGCCGGACTCCAGCGGCTCCCACCCCACTAAAAAGAAGGATCGTTCGTTTTTCTTGCTTTCACCATGCTCGCGGAGCTGCACCTTGTCAAGAAGGAACGTTCGTTTTACGTTTGATGGCATGCCTCGTGTATCGCAGGAGCGTCTGGACGCCCGCCGCCGCCAGATCATCAACGCCGCGGCCCGCTGCTTCGCCCGCAACGGGTTCCACGCCACGTCGATGCAGGACGTACTGAAGGAGGCAAACCTCTCCGCCGGGGCCGTCTACCGCTACTTCAGCGGCAAGGAAGAGCTGATCTCCGCGATCGTCGGCGAGGTGGTCGGTGAACTACGGGGTGCCTTCGAGCAGGCCGCGGCCCAGCGCCCCCTGCCGTCCCCGGACGTCGTGATCGGCATGGTCATCCGGAGGATCCTCGGCAAGCAGCCGACGCTGGGGGAGACCCATGAGTCCCTCTACCCACGGCTGATGTTGCAGGTCTGGGCCGAGACCCTGCGCAACCCGGAGTTGCAGGACGTGCTGAAAGACGGCTTCGCGAAGGTCCGGCAGCCGTGGATCGAGATCGTCGAGGCCTACCAGGACGCGGGGATGATGCGGGCCGACATCCCGGCGCTCAGCGTGGCGCGGACGTTGATCGCGCTCGCCCAGGGGTTCGCGGCCCAGTACGCGCTCTTCGGGGACGTCCCGGTCCAAGTGGTCGAGTTGGGGCTGAAGGCGCTGATGAGCATGGAGGACCCGGACGCCCGGACCTGAGCCGGGCGCGTCCCGCGCCTGAACCGGGCGCCTGCCTTGCTCGAGGCGAACTCGCCACGGCCGCCCGATCTGATGGCGGCCGGCGTGCGTGGATCCCGTGTCGGTTAACGTCGTTGAAACGCCGCCCAATTAGCCTGCGCCCACGCCACCTGCGACTTCGCCCGGTGGCGAGGCAACCGGACCCCGCACGGTCCGGAGCGAGGATGTGAGGTGGAACGCCGTGCAACTGACCCCGCACGAGCAGGAGAGGCTGCTGATCCATGTGGCGGCGGACGTGGCGGAGAGGCGCAGGGCCCGGGGCCTGAAGCTGAACCACCCCGAGGCCGTCGCCCTGATCACCGCGCACATCCTGGAAGGCGCGCGGGACGGCCGTACGGTGGCCGAACTCATGGCGTCCGGACGCAGGCTGCTCACCCGCGACGACGTGATGGAGGGCATCCCCGAAATGATCCACGACGTCCAGGTCGAGGCGACCTTCCCGGACGGCACCAAGCTCGTCACCGTCCACGACCCGATCGTCTGAGGGGGCTGCCGTGATTCCCGGAGAGATCCTCTTCGCCGAGGGCCCGATCGTGTACAACGAGGGCCGTGAGGTCACCCGGCTGACCGTCCTCAACGCCGCCGACCGGCCCGTCCAGGTCGGCTCCCACTACCACTTCGCCGAGGCCAACCCCGGCCTGGAGTTCGACCGTGCCGCCGCGCGCGGCAAGCGGCTGAACGTCGCCGCCGGCACCGCCGTACGGTTCGAGCCCGGGATCCCCGTCGACGTCGAACTCGTCCCGCTCACCGGCGCCCGTGTCGTGCCCGGACTGCGCGGGGAGACCGGAGGTGCCCTCGATGCCTGAGATCTCGCGTGCCGCGTACGCCGACCTGTTCGGCCCGACCACCGGTGACCGCATCCGGCTCGCCGACACCGATCTGCTCGTCGAGATCGAGGAGGACCGTTCCGGCGGTCCCGGACTCGCCGGCGACGAGGCCGTGTTCGGCGGTGGCAAGGTCATCCGCGAATCCATGGGCCAGGCCCGCGCTACGCGCGCAGACGGCACCCCGGACACGGTCATCACCGGCGCGGTGATCATCGACCACTGGGGCGTCGTCAAGGCCGACATCGGCATCCGCGACGGCCGGATCACCGGCATCGGCAAGGCGGGCAACCCCGACACCATGGACGGGGTCCACCCCGACCTCGTCATCGGCCCCGAGACGGAGATCATCGCGGGCAACGGGCGGATCGTCACCGCCGGCGCCATCGACGCGCACGTCCACTTCATCTGCCCGCAGATCGCCGACGAGGCGCTGGCGTCCGGCGTGACGACCCTGGTCGGCGGCGGCACCGGACCGGCCGAGGGCTCGAAGGCCACCACGGTCACCCCCGGCCCCTGGCACCTCGCCCGGATGCTGGAGGCGATGGAGCAGTACCCGCTCAACATCGGCTTCCTCGGCAAGGGCAACACCGTCTCCCACGAGGCGATGCTGTCCCAGATCCGGGGCGGGGCGCTCGGGTTGAAGCTGCACGAGGACTGGGGCTCGACCCCCGCCGTCATCGACGCGTCGCTGACCGTCGCCGACCGGACCGGCATCCAGGTCGCCATCCACACGGACACCCTCAACGAGGCCGGGTTCGTCGGCGACACCCTGGCGGCCATCGCCGGACGGGGCATCCACGCCTACCACACCGAGGGCGCGGGCGGAGGGCACGCGCCCGACATCATGACCGTGGTCTCCCAGCCGCACGTGCTGCCCAGCTCCACCAACCCGACCCGGCCCTACACCGTCAACACCGCCGAGGAACACCTCGACATGCTGATGGTCTGCCACCACCTCAACGCCGCCGTGCCGGAGGACCTGGCGTTCGCCGAGTCCCGCATCCGGCCGTCGACCATCGGGGCCGAGGACATCCTGCACGACCTGGGTGCCATCTCGATCATCTCCTCCGACTCCCAGGCCATGGGCCGGGTCGGCGAGGTCATCCTGCGCACCTGGCAGACCGCGCACGTGATGAAGCGACGACGGGGCGCGCTGCCCGGTGACGACCGCGCCGACAACCGACGCGTACGTCGCTATGTCGCCAAGTACACGATCAATCCCGCGCTCGCGCAGGGCCTCGCCCGGGAGATCGGATCCGTGGAGAGCGGCAAGCTCGCCGACCTCGTGGTGTGGGAGCCCGCGTTCTTCGGGGTCAAGCCGCAGCTCGTGATCAAGGGCGGGCAGATCGCGTACGCGCAGATGGGCGACGCCAACGCGTCCATCCCGACGCCGCAGCCGATCCTCCCGCGTCCGATGTACGGGGCGATCGGGCGGGCGCCGGCCGCCAACTCGTTCAACTTCGTGGCGCCGCTCGCCCTCGAGGACGGTCTGCCGGAGCGGCTCTCGCTCGGGAAGCAGTTCGTCGCGATCGAGTCGACGCGGGGGGTCACCAAGGCGGACATGCGGGAGAACGACGCGCGGCCCGAGGTGCGTATCGACCCGGACAGCTTCGCCGTGCACATCGACGGCGAGCTGGTGGAGGCGACACCGGCCGCCGAACTGCCCATGGCCCAGCGGTACTTCCTATTCTGATGTCCAGGGCGACTCTTCTCGTACTGGCCGACGGCCGCTTTCCCGCCGGGGGGCACGCGCACTCCGGCGGGGCCGAGGCGGCCGTCAAGGCCGGGCTGATCAGCGGACCGGAGGGGCTGGAGGCCTTCTGCCGGGGGCGGTTGCACACGGTGGGGCTGGTGTCGGCGGCGCTGGCCGCGGCGGCCGCGCTCGGCGTCGACCCGGTCGCGCTCGACGCCGCGGCCGACGCCCGGACACCGTCCCTCGCCCTGCGGGTCGCCTCGCGCAAACTGGGGCGGCAGCTGATGCGGGCCGCCCGGGCTACCTGGCCGTCCGGGGAACTGGACCGGCTGGCAGGGGAGTTTCCCAAGGGCGCGCATCAGCCGGTGGTGTTGGGGGTCGCGGCGCGGGCGGCCGGGCTCGGCCCCGAGGACGCGGCGCACTGCTCCGTGTACGAGAGCGTGAGCGGGCCGGCCAGCGCGACCGTGCGGTTGTTGAGCCTGGATCCGTTCGACGCGACGGGGGTGGTGGCGCGGCTGGCTCCCGAGATGGACCGCGTGGTGGGGGAGGCCGTCGAGGCGGGGCGAGGGGTGGTCGATGGCGGGGTGGATGTGCTGCCGGCGGCCTCCGGGCCGTTGCTGGAGATCGGGGCGGAGGCGCATGCGGCTTGGGCCGTACGGTTGTTCGCCTCGTAGGAGGGGTGCGCCCCCGCCGCCCCTACCCGTCCCGTCCCAGGGGCTGCGCCCCTTCGACTCCCGCCTTCGAGCTCGGGGGCGTGTTGTCACCGGGCGGCTGCGGGTGTCGGTGGCCGGTCGCGCAGTTCCCCGCGCCCCTGAAAACCGGGGCTTCTAAGGGGCGCGGGGAACTGCGCGAGCAACCACCCACGACCCGCGGTCGCCCGACAAACCCAACCACCCACGTTCTTCGGCGACCCACCACACACCACAACATCAAGGAGCCGCTTCATGCATCTCGACCATGACCACCTCCACGCTGGTCCCTCCGCGGTGAGCGCGGACGCGTACCGGCCCGACGGTCGTCGCCGCGCGCTGCGGATCGGCCTGGGCGGGCCCGTGGGGTCCGGGAAGACGGCCACCGTGGCGGCGCTGTGCCGTGTGCTGCGGGACGAGCTGTCCCTGGCCGTCGTGACGAACGACATCTACACGCGGGAGGACGCCGAATTCCTGCTGCGGGAGGCCGTGTTGCCGCCCGAGCGGATCACGGCCGTGGAGACGGGCGCGTGCCCGCACACGGCCATCCGGGACGACATCTCGGCCAACCTGGAAGCGGTCGAGGATCTGGAGGACGAAGTCGGACCGCTCGATCTCGTCCTCGTGGAGTCCGGCGGGGACAACCTCACCGCGACGTTCTCCAAGGGGCTCGTCGACGCGCAGATCTTCGTGATCGACGTGGCCGGCGGGGACGACATCCCCCGCAAGGGCGGCCCCGGTGTCACCACCGCAGATCTGCTCGTGGTCAACAAGACGGACCTCGCGCCGTACGTCGGGTCCGACCTCGACCGGATGGCCGCCGACGCCAAGGCGCAGCGCGCCGAACTCCCGGTGGTGTTCCAGTCGCTCAGGAGCGAGGCCGGCGTCACCGACGTCGCCGCCTGGGTGCGTGAGCGGCTCGCGGCGTGGACGGCATGACGGCGGCGGGAGGCGTCGGCACGCGAGGTGCCGGCGCCATGACGTCGCAGGACGCGGGGCCCCCCGGTACGCCCGCCATGAGTACGACCGGTGTCCGCGCCACCGCGCGGATCGCCGCCCGTGCCGACGGACGCGGCGCTACCGCCCTGCCGGTGCTGGAGAGTCATGGGCCGCTCGCGCTGCGACGCACCCGGGGGATCGGTGACGAGGCCCGGGTCATGCTGGTCGGGGCCATGAGCGGTCCGCTCGGCGGTGACCGTCTCGCCGTGGAGGCGGAGGTCGGGGAGGGGTCCCGCCTGTACCTGGGGTCCGCCGCGGCGACCATCGCGCTGCCGGGACAGGGCAAGGACGAGGCCCGCTACGACGTACGGGTCCGTGTCGCCGCCGGAGGCGAACTGCGCTGGATGCCTGAGCAGTTGATCTCGGCCGCGGGGAGCGACCTCCATGTGTCGACCTCACTGGACCTGGCGCCCGGTGCCCGGCTCGTGTTCCGGGAGGAACAGGTGCTCGGGCGGGTCGGCGAGGAGCCGGGGCGGTTGAGTAGTCGGCTCACCGTGCGGCTGGACGGGCGGGCGCTGCTCGACCAGAAGGTGTCCTGCGGGCCGGGCGCGCCGGGCGGGTGGGACGGCCCCGCCGTGCTGGGCGGTTACCGTGCGCTGGGGCAACTCGTCGTCGTACGACCGGAGTTCGCCGAGAAGGTGCCGCAACCCCGGGTGCTGGGGGAGTCTGCCGCGCTCACTCCGCTGGCCGGGCCCGCCGTGCTCGTCAGTGCACTGGCGCCCGATGCGCTGCGGCTGCGGCGACTGCTGGACGAGGCGCTGGCCTGCCTCGGCGGCTGACCGCCGTCCCGCTCAACGGAACGTTCCTCACCGGTTATCGGATTAGTAAAGAACGTTCCGACCCTCTGTTCCCGGACACCTCGCAGGCACGAGGATCCCCGTGACCATTCGACACTTCGCAACGATGTACGGGGAGTTCCCTCTTGAGAGGTATGAGGCCGACGAGAAGGGCGGCAGCGTTCGGCTCCGCCGGACTGCTCGTCACGGCGACCCTGATAGCCGGCGCCGTCACCGCCCCCGTGGCCAACGCCGCGGACACCGGCGGTGGCAAGGGCCCGGAGGCCAAGGGTGTCGCCATCGCCGCCGCCAAGGCGGCGAAGAAGGGCGTCACATGGCAGGACTGCCCCGAGGCATGGGGCCTGGAGAAGCCCATCCAGTGCGGCTGGGTCACCGTGCCGCTGGACTACGCCAAGCCGAACGGCAAGCAGATCAAGCTCGCCGTCGACCGGATCGGCAACACGGGCACGAAGGAGGAGCGCCAGGGCGCCCTCGTCTACAACCCGGGCGGCCCGGGCGGCTCGGGTCTGCGCTTCCCGCGCCGGGTCACCACCAAGAACCCGCTGTGGGTCAACGTCTCCAAGGCGTACGACTTCGTGGGCTTCGACCCGCGCGGTGTCGGCAAGTCGGCACCCATCTCCTGCATCGACCCGCAGGAGTTCGTGAAGGCGCCCAAGATGGACCCGGTGCCCGACTCCGAGGCCGACAAGCTCAAGCAGCGGGGGCTCGCCGCCGCGTACGCGGACGGCTGCAAGAAGCGCAGCGGCGCGATGCTGCCGCACATGACCACGGCGAACACCGCGCGTGACCTGGACGTCATCCGGGCCGCCCTCGGGGAGAAGAAGCTCAACTTCCTCGGCGTCTCGTACGGCACCTACCTCGGCGCGGTCTACGGCACCCTCTTCCCGACCCATGTGCGCCGTCTCGTCGTCGACAGCGTGGTGAACCCCTCGCGCGAGAAGATCTGGTACCAGGCCAACCTGGACCAGGACGTCGCGTTCGAGGGCCGCTGGAAGGACTGGACGAAGTGGGTCGCGAAGAACGACGCGACGTACCACCTCGGTGACACCCGGGCCGAGGTGCAGGCGAAGTGGCTGGAGCTGCGCGCCACCGCGAAGAAGAACCCGATCGGCGGGCTCGTCGGCCCGGCCGAGCTGATCTCCTTCTTCCAGAGCGCCCCGTACTACGACTCCGCGTGGGCGCCCACCGCTCAGGTGTGGAGCAAGTACGCCGCCGGCGACACCCAGGCGCTGGTCGACGCGGCCGCCCCGGACCTCAGCGACACCGCCGGCAACGCCGCGTCGGAGAACGGCAACGCCGTCTACACCGCGGTCGAGTGCACCGACGCCAAGTGGCCCACCAACTGGAAGACGTGGGACCGCGACAACACCCGGCTGCACAAGAACTACCCGTTCATGACCTGGGCCAATGCCTGGATGAACCTGCCGTGCGCCACCTGGCCGTCGAAGCAGCACACGCCGGTCGAGGTCAAGACCAAGAAGGGTCTGCCGCCCGTCCTGATCGTCCAGTCCGAGCGTGACGCGGCCACCCCGTACGAGGGTGCCGTCGAACTGCACAAGCGATTCACGGGCTCCCGCCTGATCACGGAGACGAAGGCCGGCTCCCACGGAGTCACCGGCCTGGTCAACGCGTGCGTCAACGAGCGCGTGGACACCTACCTGCTCACCGGCAAGGTGGGCAAGGCCGACGTGAAGTGCGCCCCGCACGCCACGCCTGCGCCGTAGGGCACTGATGAGTGAGGGGCGACCGGGATCGACCGGTCGCCCCTCACTCATGTGCTCACCCCTGCCGCTCCGCCAGCCAGGCGTCCTCCGCCGTGTAGTCGAAGAGGTCCCCGTACGCCGTGGGCATCTTCGGGTACGCCTCCCGCCAGTCCCGGCCGCCCGCCAGCCGGCTCTCGATCCACGCGACCGTCTCCGGCAGGGTCTGTGCGTACCGGGCCACCGGGCGGTAGCCCAACTCCCGCTCGGCCGCTGACATGTCGCACACCACGTCCGCCGGCACGGACCACGGTGTGCCGCCCACCGTGGGCGACGGGGCGGGGCCGTCGACGAGCACGTCCTCCGTCTCGACGCCCATGACGGCGTCGATCGCGGCGGCGATCTCCCTGACCGCGGGCGCGTCGGGGTCGACCGCGTTGAGCGCCCGTGAGCCCGGCCGGGCGGCGGCCAGCCGGACCAGTTCGGCGATGTTGACGACGCTCGCCGGATGGAAGCGGCTCCGCCCGCCGTACGAGAGGATCCGACGGGGCCGCCGGTCGAGGTTGCGCTTCACGAAGTACAGCTCGCGGGGCGTACGGCAGTGCGGCCCGTGGATGGCGCCCGCGCGCAGCAGCGTCGTCGGCAACCGGTCGCCGGCGGCGAGGAGTTCCCGTTCGAGGCCCGCCTTGCGGGTGCTGTACGAGGTCTCGCCGGGCAGGACGGTGCGCTGGTCCTCGGTGAGGGGCAGGGGGTATTCGGGGAAGCCGTCCGGCTCGGCCTGGGTGTCGAAGCTGCGGCCCCTGTCGTCCTCGTACACCGACACACTGGAGATGACGACGGCCGCGCCGATCCGGTCGGCCAGGGCGGTCAACTGCCGTGCGTGCTCGGCGCCGTAGGCGACCATGTCCACCACGACGTCGCAGCCGTCGCCGATCGCGGCCGCCAGCGCCGTGTCGTCCTCGCGGTCCACGCGGCCGACCCGTACCTCCTCGGGCCAGCCGTCGTCCCGGCCGCCTCCCCGCGACAGGGCCGTCACCTCCCAGCCGTCCCTCGCCAGTGCGCCCACGGCCGCACGCCCGATCTGTCCCGTCGCTCCGATCACCACAGCGCGTCTCATGCTCCGACCGTACGGTTCCGGTGCTCCCGCGGGAGGGTGCTCTGCTGCGGGCAGAGCCCGGCCGCCGGCCGCTGGCTGCCGGACGGGGAGTGACAGTGGTGCGGGACGGGCGAGTCGGGGATGATGTGGGGCCTTCGGCAGGGCCCAAGGGACCAGGTCCCGAGGCGGGTGGCCTGAGGCGTGGGACGGGGCGGGGCAGGGGGGACGCGGTGACGTAGCAGCACCGACGTCCGCCCCGGCCTGCCGTCGTTCTCGGCGCCGCCCGCGTCAACTCAGCGGCAGACGCGGGAACTTGCGTTCCTTCCGCTCATTCGCCGCGGCCTCGGCCTCCTGGGCCTTCACGACGGCCGCGTACTGGTCGACGTACTCCTGCTCGGAGAGCGAGAGGATCGCGTACATGATCTCGTCGGTGATGGCGCGCAGGACGGCCTTCTCGTTCTCCATGCCCTCGTAGCGGGAGAAGTCGAGCGGCTTGCCGAAGCGGATCACGACGGGGTGGATGTTCGGGATGACCTTGCCCGGCGGCTGAGCCTCGAAGGTACCGATCATCGCGCACGGGATCACGGGCACCCGGGCCTTCAGCGCCATCACCGCCACGCCGACCTTGCCCTTGTAGAGGCGGCCGTCGTGCGAGCGCGTGCCCTCCGGGTAGATACCGAGGAGCTCGTCCTTGGCGAGCACTCCGAGCCCCTCACGGATCGCGGCCTGACCGGCCTCCTTGCCGGAGCGGTCGACGGGGATCTGTCCCGCGCTGCGGAAGAAGAACGCCGTCAGCCGGCCCTTGATGCCCGGCCCGGTGAAGTACTCGGCCTTCGCCAGGAAGGTGATGCGCCGCTTGAGGACGGCGGGCATCAGGAAGTGATCCGAGAAGGACAGGTGGTTCCCCGCGACGATGGCCGCACCCGACGACGGCACGTGTTCGAGGCCCTCGATGCGAGGCCGGAAGACCAGTCGCAGCAGCGGACCCAGAAGCACAAATTTGAGCAGGTAATAGAACACGGCGTCCCCTTCGCTCTACCGGATCGGCTTTATGGACGTGTTCCACCAGGTCACAGCACACATCCGCGGACGCGACCGTGCTGAGGGTGTGGCCATGTGAGGGCAGGTCCGATCGGACTCATACCGACTCCTCGCTGACTGTACTGACGTTGCGTCAGGCGCTTGCGCGCCGGTGAGCCTCGTCCTGCGGTGCCGAGGATTGATCGTAGCCCGATGTTCCGGCGGTAAGGAGGGCCCCGACCTGCCACAAAAGGCAAAGACGATCAGCCGGGCATGGCCGGCGTGCGGGAGGGCGTACCGGTGTACATCCCACCGGCGGAGCGCCCGGCGTAGGGTCGATGTGGCTCGACGCGAGGGGAACCGACATGGCGTGGGTACTGGTGACCGGGGCGGCCGGCGGGCTCGGGCGCAACGCGGCGGACGCCTTGGCCGAGGAAGGGCACGACGTGGTGGTGCATGCCCGTGCCTCGTCCCGGCTCGCCGACCCGGACGGCGGCGGACGGTGGAAGGGCGTCGTCACCGGGGATCTCGCCGACCCGGACGAGGTCCGGTCCGTCGCCCGTCAGGCCGCCGGGTTCGGCCGTTTCGACGCCGTCATCCACAACGCCGGTGTTCTGGATTCCCCCGACGAGATCGCCGTCAACATCGTCGCGCCGTATCTGCTGACGGCCCTGATGGAGAAACCGGCCAGGCTGATCTACCTCAGCAGCTCCATGCACCTGACGGGCTCCACCGATCTGGGTCGGCTGACCGCGGGCACGGCGTCCTACGACGACACCAAGCTGTGGGTGACCGCCCTCGCCCTGGCCTGCGCGACCCGCTGGGAGGCAACCTCCAGCCACGCGGTCGACCCCGGCTGGGTCCCCACCCGCATGGGCGGTCCCGCGGCCTCGGACGACCTGGCCGCCGGTCACCGGACGCAGGTCTGGCTCGCCACCCACCCCGACGTCACCCCGGTCACCGGCGGCTACTGGTACCACCGGCGTACGCAGACACCGCACCGCGCGGCACGGGACGAGGAGTTCCAGGCCCGCCTGATCCGGACCCTGGAGAGCCACACGGGCGTCCCGCTCGACTGACGGCGGGACACCCACTATCGAGCGACGGCCGATGCGGCCCCACGCGCCGGCGGCACGGAACCCTCAAGGAGCGTGACGGCCGACGGAGGGCCGGGGGACGGGTGAGGTTCGAGGTCGCAGGATCGCGTGGAGGCCCCGGGATGAGGACAAACCAGTTCGCCGAACCGGCAGCACGACCGGGAGCCGCTCCCCCTTGGGGGAGCGGCTGTCCGCAGCCGTTCCCCCAAGGGTGTCGTCTTCACCTCGGCCGACGGGAGGACCGGGATCAGGAGCCCTCCCGCAGAACCTCCCCCAACGTCTCCAGCGCCGAGCGGAGTTCCGCGGCCGTGATCGTCAGCGGCGGCGCCAGGCGGATCGTGGAGCCATGGGTGTCCTTGACGAGGATCCCGCGACCCATGAGCCGTTGGCTGATCTCGCGGCCGGTGCCGATCACCGGGTCGACGTCGACGCCCGCCCACAGGCCGCGCGCCCGGAAGCCGACCACGCCCCGGCCGACCAGCGCCGTCAGCCCGTCCCGCAGGACGAGGCCCAGCTCGGCCGCCCGCTGCTGGAATTCCCCGGTCCGCAGCAGCTCGACCACCGCCGAGCCCACCGCCGCCGCCAGCGGATTGCCGCCGAACGTCGATCCGTGCTCGCCCGGCTTCAGGACGGACAGCACCTCCCGGCGCGCCACCACCGCCGACACGGGCACGATGCCACCGCCGAGCGCCTTGCCGAGCAGCACGGCGTCGGGTACCACGTCCTCGTGCTCGACCGCGAGCGTACGGCCGGTACGGCCCAGGCCCGACTGGATCTCGTCCGCGATGAACAGGCACCCGGCACGCCGGGTCACCTCCCGCACCCCGCGCAGATAGCCCTCGTCCGGGATGAGCACGCCCGCCTCACCCTGGATGGGCTCGATCAGCACGGCCGCCGTCGTCTCGTCGACGGCCGCCTCCAGTGCGGCCAGGTCGTTGTACGGCACGATCCGGAACCCAGGGGTGAACGGCCCGAAGCCGTCGCGTGCCTCCGGATCGGTGGAGAAGCTGACGATCGTCGTCGTACGGCCGTGGAAGTTGCCCGCGGCCACCACGATCGTCGCCCGGTCGGCGGGGACGCCCTTCACCTCGTACGCCCACTTGCGGGCCACCTTGATCCCGCTCTCCACGGCCTCGGCGCCCGTGTTCATCGGCAGCACCATGTCCAGGCCCGTCAGCTCGGCCAGGGACTCCGCGAACTCCGCGAGCCGGTCGTTGTGGAAGGCCCGCGAGGTCAGCGTCAGCGTGTCCAGCTGGCGGTGCGCGGCCTCGATCAGCGCCGGATGGCGGTGACCGAAGTTGAGGGCGGAGTAACCGGCCAGCATGTCCAGATAGCGGCGGCCCTCCACGTCCTCGACCCAGGTGCCCTCGGCGCGGGCGACGACCACGGGCAGCGGATGGTAGTTGTGCGCGAGGACCGGCTCCTCGGCACGGATGAGGTCGGCCGACGAACGCGTACGGACGGGGGCGGTCATGAGCGGGCCTCCTGGGTCATGGGGCGAAGCGCCTGCGGCTGGCGGTGGATGGGGGGCCGGGTCTCCAGCTTCATGGCCGGAGCTCCTGTGTGCAGCACTTGATGCCGCCGCCCGCCTTCCGGAACTCCGACAGATCGAGGGGGACGGGCACATAGCCCTGCCGGTCGAGCTGGTCGGCGAGTTCCTTGGCGCGGGACGAGATGAAGACATGGCGGCCGTCGGACACCGAGTTCAGACCGAAGGCCAGCGCGTCCTCACGAGTGGCGATCACCGCGTCCGGGTACAGCCGGGCGAGGACCGCGCGGCTGCCGGGGGAGAACGCCTCCGGGTAGTACGCGATGTTGCCGCCCTCCCCGTCGTCCAGGACGAACAGGGCGGTGTCCAGGTGGTAGAAGCGCGGGTCCACCAGCTGGAGGCTGATCACCGGCACGCCGAAGAACTCCTGCGCCTGGCGGTGGGCCTCACGAGTGGTACGGAAACCGGTCCCGGCGAGGAGGTAGCGGCCGGTCGGCACCAGGTCGCCCTCCCCCTCGCACACCGACTCGGCCCGGTGCACCTCGTACCCCGCCCTCTCGAACCAGGCCTCGTACGCGAGGGACTCCGGGCGCCTCTCGGGCGAGTGGAACAGCGAGCCGAGGACACGGCCGCCGAGGACGAGCGCGCAGTTGGCCGCGAAGACCATGTCGGGCAGCGTCGCCACCGGCTCCACGGTCTCCACGGTGTGGCCGTGGTCCCGGTAGGCGCGGATCAGCGCCTGCCACTGCTCCTGGGCCAGGTCGACGTCCACGGGGGTGTCCGGATGCATCCAGGGATTGATCGAGTACTGCACGGCGAAGTGTCTGGGTTCGCAGACGAGAAAGCGCCGAAGGCGCGGCACACGGCTGTCGGGCACAGAGGGTCTCTCCGCTTCCTGCGGTGTCGGCTGGGGATGACACCACGGTAGGAATCGGGGCAGACGCCCGACAAGCGATGAGCGCTGCGTGCTCACGCAGTGATGCTGCGTGTTGAGCCTGCTCAGTGCACGTTCGGTGCGTCATGGGTGGCGGCGGCCTCCGGAGCCTCGGGCAGCAGATGCGACAGCACCATGTAACTGATCGTCTTCCGGATGAACGGCTCGGTGCGGATCCGCTCCAGAACCTCCTCGAAGTGCTCCACATCGACGGCCCGCACATGCAGCAGCGCGTCCGCGCCGCCGGTCACCGTCATCGCCGCCGTGATCTCCGGATGGTTGCGCACCACCTCCGCCAGCCGCCGGGGCGGCGCCGCGCCTTCGCAGTACACCTCCACGTACGCCTCCGTGCGCCACCCCAGCGCCGCCGGCTTCACCGTGGCCGTGAACCCCGTGATCACCCCGGTCTCCCGCAGCCGGTCCACCCGCCGCTTGACCGCGGTGGCCGAAAGACCGATGGCGGAGCCGATCTCGGCGAAGCTGGTCCTCGCGTTCGCCATCAACGCCGTGATGATCTTGCGATCGAGCTCGTCGAACGCCGCGGACTTGCTGTTCATGCGGGCACTGTATCCAGCGACCGGCGCCCACGGCGCGCCCTCGGAAGGCCTCCGGCGCGCGGACATGTGCAGGCGTACGAATTACTCCTACACTCCGGGTTCATGCTGCGCGCGCTCGCCGTCGATGACGAGAAACCCTCCCTCGAGGAGCTGCTGTACCTGCTGAACGCGGATCCGCGGATCAGCAGCGCCGAGGGCGCCAGCGACGCCACCGAGGCCCTGCGCCGGATCAACCGAGCCCTGGAGTCCGGCCCCGCCGGACCCGAGGCCATCGACGTCGTCTTCCTCGACATCCACATGGCCGGACTCGACGGCCTCGACCTAGCCCGCCTCCTCACCGGCTTCGCCCGGCCCCCGCTCGTCGTCTTCGTCACCGCGCACGAGGGCTTCGCGGTGCAGGCCTTCGACCTCAAGGCCGTCGACTACGTCCTCAAGCCCGTCCGCCGCGAACGGCTCGCCGAGGCGATACGCCGAGCCGCCCAGCTCCGCGGCACCGCCCCGGCGATACCGGTCCACGAACCCGACCCCGACCAGATACCCGTCGAGCTCGGCGGAGTGACCCGCTTCGTCGCCGTCGACGACATCACCCATGTCGAGGCCCAGGGCGACTACGCCCGTCTGCACACCTCGCAGGGCAGTCACCTCGTCCGCATCCCGCTCTCCACCCTCGAGGAACGCTGGCGCGCCCGCGGCTTCGTCCGCATCCATCGCCGCCATCTCGTCGCCCTGCGCCACATCGGCGAGCTCCGCCTCGACGCGGGCACGGTCAGCGTCCTCGTCGGCTCGGTGGAACTCCAGGTCAGTCGCCGCCACGCCCGCGAACTGCGCGATCTGCTGATGCGCCGGACCACCGGCTGAGGAGACGGCATGCCCCAGGACCCGAACGAACGACGCGTCGTCGTCACCGGCGTGCCCCGCCGCACCCTCCCGGGCTCCCGGCTGCGCCCCGGCGGAAGGTACCCGCAACGGTCCCGCCACCACCGCCCGCGCACCGAGATCGACGAACAGACCACCCTCGGGCACACCTACGTCCGCTCCCTCATGCGCAGCCAACTCCGCGCGGCCCTCGTGGTCTTCGCCGTCCTCGTCCTGCTGGTGGCCCCGCTGCCCCTGGTCTTCGCCGCCGTACCGGACGGCGCCGGCCTGGAGTGGGCCGTTCTCGGCTTCGGCATCTACCCTCCGCTGGTCCTCCTCGCCCGCTGGCACGTGCGGCGCGCCGAACGCAACGAACAGGACCTCGTACGCCTCGTCGAGGACCGCTGAGACCCACCGTGCACGAGCCGACCGGAAGCACAGCATGAACGAGAACTACGCCGTCCCCGCGGTCGCCCTGGTCGTCGTGGCGACCGTCTTCGTCGGCGCGTTCGGCCTGCGCATATCCCGTACGACCTCGGACTTCTACGTCGCCTCCCGCACCGTCGGCCCCCGCCTCAACGCGGCGGCGATCAGCGGCGAGTACCTGTCCGCCGCCTCCTTCCTCGGCATCGCGGGGCTCGTCCTCGTCCAGGGCCCCGACATGCTGTGGTATCCGGTCGGCTACGCCGCCGGATATCTCGTGCTGCTGCTGTTCGTCGCCGCCCCGCTGCGCCGCTCGGGCGCCTACACCCTGCCCGACTTCGCGGAGGCCCGGCTCGCCTCCAAGACGGTACGGCGGCTCGCGGGCGCCTTCGTCGTCGGCGTCGGCTGGCTCTACCTCCTGCCCCAACTGCAGGGCGCCGGACTGACCTTGAACGTGCTGACCGACGCGCCCCAGTGGCTCGGCGGGGTCATCGTGGCCGTCGTCGTCTCCGCCACCGTCGCCGCCGGCGGCATGCGCAGCATCACCTTCGTACAGGCTTTCCAGTACTGGCTCAAACTCACCGCCCTGCTGGTCCCCGCCCTCTTCCTCGTCCTCGCCTGGCAGGGCGACGGCGGGCCCCGTCACGCCTTCGACGAACCGGCGTCCTTCCGCGAGCAGCGAGTCGTCCGCGTCGACGAGACCCTCGACCTGAAGCTCGCCGAGCCGCTGACCGTCACGGTGTCCGGCACGATCGACGGCCGACGCCATGACGGCAGACGAGTCGACCTGTCCACCGGCACCCACCGTGTCGAGCGGGACACCCGGCTGACCTTCACCGAGGGCGACACCGTGCCCGTGGCGGACCGCGGCAGCAACGGCGGTATGTCCACCTCCCTCGCCGAGGGCCGAGAGGAGCGTCCCCTCTACGCCACCTATGGGCTGATCCTCGCCACCTTCCTCGGCACGATGGGCCTGCCCCATGTCGTCGTCCGCTTCTACACCAGCCCGCACGGCGTCGCCGCCCGCCGCACCACGGTCGTCGTCCTCGGCCTCATCGGCGCCTTCTATCTGCTCCCGCCGGTCTACGGAGCCCTCGGCCGGCTCTACGCCCCCGAGCTCACCCTCACCGGCGACGCCGACGCGGCCGTACTGCTCCTGCCGGACCGCATGATCGGCGGTCTCGGTGGCGATCTGCTCGGCGCGCTGGTTGCGGGCGGGGCGTTCGCGGCGTTCCTGTCCACCGCGTCCGGCCTCACCATGGCCGTCGCCGGCGTCCTCACCCAGGACGTCCTGCCCGCGCGCGGGGTACGGCACTTCCGGCTCGGCACGGTCCTGGCCATGGCGGTACCGCTCGCGGCGAGCGTCCTGGTGGGCGGACTGCCGGTCGCGGACGCGGTCGGCCTGGCCTTCGCCGTGTCCGCCTCGTCCTTCTGCCCGCTGCTCGTCCTCGGCATCTGGTGGCGGCGCCTGACCCCGCCGGGCGCCGCCGCGGGCATGCTCGCCGGCGGCGGCGCGGCACTGCTGTCGGTCGCGGCGACCATGGCCGGTTACCCGGGCACCGGCACCTTCCACGCCCTCCTCGCCTGGCCCGCCCTCTGGTCGGTCCCGCTCGGCTTCCTGACGATGGTCCTGGTCTCGCTGGCCACTCCGAGCAGGGTCCCGGCCGGGACACCGTCGATCCTGGCCCGCTTCCACCTACCGGAGGAACTGGTCGGCGGCCAGCCCGGAGCGGTCTCGAAGGAGATCGAACTGTGGCGGAGGTGAGCGGGGAACCGACGGGGCCGACGCCTGCGGTGGGGAGTTCCGCAGGCACCGGACCACGGGGGAGCGCGGTGCCGGCGGCCGGACGGGAACCGGTGACCGGCGGGTGGACGGGAACTCGCGGGTGGCGAGTGGTGTACCAGATGCGGGAGGTGAACGATGAGCGGTGAAGTCAGCGGGTTCCTGGCCGGGTTCCTGGTCGCGGTGCTGCCGTTCCTCGCGGCCGGCTTCTGGCTCGGCCGCCGAACGACCCGACCCGGCAGAAGCCTGGGCGGCCTGGGCACACCCGTCGAACACGCCACCTTCCAGACCCTGCACACGGCGACACTCGCCGCGCCCCCGCTGCGCGCCGGACTCACCGAGGAGACGGCCCGCAAGTCGGCCAAGCGGCTGCGGACCCTGCTCGGCACGGACGCGCTGTGCCTCACCGACCACGAGTCGGTGCTCGTCTGGGAGGGAGTGGGGGAGCACCATCGCACCGAGATCATGGAGCGCCTGGCCGGCCCCCTGGAGAGCGGCCGGGGCGAAGCGTTCCGCCTGACCTGCGACGTCCTCGACTGCCCGGTCCGTTGGGCGGTCGTCGCCCCCCTCACGGTCGACGACCGCGTCCACGGCACGCTCGTCGCCTGCGCCCCCCTGGAGTCCGCCGTCCTCGTCCGCGCGGCCGGGGAGGTCGCCCGCTGGGTCTCCGTACAGCTCGAACTCGCCGACCTCGACCAGTCCCGCACCCGGCTGATCGAGGCCGAGATCAAGGCCCTGCGCGCCCAGATCTCCCCCCACTTCATCTTCAACTCGCTGGCGGTGATCGCCTCGTTCGTCCGCACGGACCCCGAGCGCGCCCGTGAGCTCCTGCTGGAGTTCGCCGACTTCACCCGCTACTCGTTCCGCCGACATGGCGACTTCACCACCCTCGCCGACGAACTCCACGCCATCGACCACTACCTGGCGCTGGTCCGGGCCCGCTTCGGCGACCGCCTCTCCGTCACCCTGCAGATAGCCCCGGAGGTCCTGCCGGTCGCCCTGCCCTTTCTCTGCCTCCAACCGCTGGTGGAGAACGCGGTCAAGCACGGTCTCGAAGGCCGGCTCGACAAGAGCCACATCAGCATCACCGCCCAGGACGCGGGCGCCGAGGCACTCGTCGTCATCGAGGACGACGGCGTCGGCATGGACCCCGAGGTGCTGCGCCGCATCCTCTCCGGCGAGACGAGCCCTTCGGGCGGCATCGGCCTCAGCAACGTCGACGAACGGCTCCGCCAGGTGTACGGCGACGACCACGGCCTCGTCATCGAGACCGCGGTCGGCGCGGGTATGAAGATCACTGCCCGGCTGCCCAAATACCAGCCGGGAGTACACCCGGACGGGGGAATACCCCGAGCCTGAGGAGCACATGGCGTGCGTCTCAGGTGCGCGATGCCACCATCCCCAGCGTCAGCAGGCCGAGGACGACCCATCCGAACCACAGCCAGCCATTGCTTCCGAGAGCCACGGTGTAGGCCGTCACCGCGACCAGCCCACCCACGGTGAGCACCCCCATGGCCTTAGTCGAACTGGGCATCGCGACACCCTCCTCATGGTTCGTCCTTCTCCATGGTGCGCCTGTCCTGGCGCATCGCGGTGCAGACGACGAAATGTGTGTCCGAATGCCATCCACTGTCGCCCACCCAGACAGCGGCCTCATAGGTGTCGTGGGGGTAGCCGTATTCCTTGGGCGGCACCTCCTTCTGGCAGATGTCGGATCCATCGTCCTTCGCGTCCTCCAGCTTCGTGTCCGAGGGCAGCTGGACGAACGCGAGTACCTGCTCGTCGTGCGGCCCGTCGCACGGGACCAGCTTGGCGCGGCTGTCGGAGAGCCTGTCGAGGCAGTCCCGCTTCTGCATGGTGGCCGTGTCCGTGAACACCATGCCCATCGGCCGGTGCTCCCCGATCGGGCCGTGCACCGGCCCGTGGGTGCCCAGCAGCAGGCAGGCGACGCGCTGCCCGGCGGAGTCGAAGCCGTCGGCGGTCGGCACCACCGCGTAGCCACGGGTGTCGGCGAGCCGCTCGTCGGCCTCGTCGGTGAGCCGGTCGCACCGGGCGGCGCCGCTGCTGCGGGCGTCCTCGGCGGATCCGGCCTCGTACACGGCCATGACCTGCCCGTCCGTGCCCTCACCGCAGTCCACGACGGTCAGCCGGGGCTGGTCCCTGAAGGGGACGCCGGGCCACACGGCGTCGACACAGTCGCCGTTCCGCAACGCCCGGGACAGCCCGATGGCGTCTCCGTACGGCCTCGCGTCGTTCCCGGTGCCGCCACCGAGTCCGCGGATGTCCGGCAGGTTCTCCAGGCCGTACCTGGCCCCGCTCACCAGCAGGGCCAGGCCGAGGGTGGTGGCCATACCGGCCAGCAGGGCCTGTGCCCGGTGATGACGGCGCCGCCCTCCGGCACGGGTGCCGGGGGCGCGGCGGGCGGAGCCGTGGTCGGAGGCGCGGGCCCCGTCGGAATGGTTCCCCGGCGCTGTGGTGGGCGCGCGCCAGGGCGTCTCTTGCGGGTGCGGGGAGGCGAGCACCTCGGGCTCCGCGGTGCGCGTGGCCGCGCTCGCCCATTGCGGCTGGGAGCCCAGGTCCGGCTCGGTGCGGGGGCGGGCCTGCGGTGTCACGATCGCGGCGAGCGCCGCCTCGGTCTCGGCGGCAGTGATCCGGTGCACGGGGTCCTTGGCCAGCATCACGGCCAGCAGCGGTTCCAGGGCGCCCGCGCGCAGCACCGGACGCGGTTCCTCCAGGACGATCGCGGTGAGTGAAGCGATATCGGAGTCCCGGTCGAAGGGACCGTACCCCTCGACGGCGTAGTACAGGGTGCAGCCCAGCGAGAACAGGTCGGCCGCGGCGGTCGGCGGCCCGCCCTGGGCCCGCTCGGGCGCCAGATACCCGGCGGTGCCCACCAGCATGTGGGCGCGGGTGTGCCGGGTCTCCTGGGTGTCGGGCTGGACGGAGATGCCGTAGTCGGTGAGCAGGACACGCGCGTACGGCGATCCGGTGCGGTCGGGGGCGAGCAGGATGTTGGCCGGTTTGACGTCCCGGTGCATGATGCCGCGCTCGTGCCCGGCGGTCAGCGCGTCCAGTACGGCGAGCCCGACACGGGCGCACTCGGCGGGGGCGAGCGGGCCGCGCAGGGTGACGAGCGCCTTCAGGTCCAGGGCGCCCGGTACGTACTCCATGACGATCCACGGCAGCTCGTCGTGTTCCAGGACGTCGTGCACGGTGACCACGTGGGGGTGGCCGCGCAGCCCGGCGGCGTGCCGGGCCTCCGTGCGGGCCCGGGCGACCCGGGCGGCGCGGTCCTGCTCCTCCTCGCCCGGGTCGCGGAACACGATCTCCTTGAGCGCCACCTCGCAGTCCAGCTGCTGGTCGTGGGCGAGCCAGACACGGCCCATACCGCCGCTGCCCAGGCGGTTCAGTAAGAGGTACCGGTCGGCGATGACCCGGCCGACTCCCGACTCCGGTGCTTCTGACTGCATCGGTCACTCCCCAGGGTTCAGATCCATACGGGCTGGGCCGGGTCCTCGGACGGGGTGTCGCCGGACGGTTCGGGCTCACTTGTCGTCGGATCGATCGTCGGATCGATCGTCGGATCGATCGGCGGGTCGACGGGTGGGTCGACAGGCGGATCGCTCTCTTGCGTCGAGGTTGGTTCCGGCGGGGGAGGGGGCGCACTCGACCTGGTGGTGGTCGGCGTAGGTGTTGGGGTTGGGGTGGGCGTGGGTGTCGGCGTGGGCTGCGACGGGGATGTCGGCGGCGTGCTCCGCGGTGTCGAGCCGGTCGGCGAGGGGATGCCGTCCTCCCCCGAAGGCCCGGTCGAACCGGATGTCGAACCCGATCCTGAACCGGAGTCCGAGCCGGAGTCCGAGCCGGAGTCCGAGCCGGAGTCGGAGCCGTCATCCGTGCCGGGCGACCCGGAGTCGGAGCCGGAACCGCGCGAGTCCGTGTCCGTGTCGGTGCCGCCGTCCGACCGGGGGGACTCGCTCGGTTCCCAGGCCACCCGCAGCGTCACCGCGTCACCGAACTCCAGCCTGCTGCCCTGTCCGGGGCTCGAACCGGTCACGGGAGCGTCACTAGGCGGCATGTCGTCCCCTTCGACCACCGCCGCGAGGCCCTTGTCCGCCAGCGTCGCGCTCGCCTCACCGAAGGTCTTTCCCGCCACCTCCGGCACGCTCCGCCGCTCCCGCGCGTCGAACGTCTCGTCCGACTCGCCCGCGGTGCCGACGTCCCGGCTGATACCGCGGCCCGGGTCCTCGACGTCGACGAGCTTGATCTCCTTCAGCTGCTCGGGCGCGGGCTTGACGACGACCCTGGCGGACTCGTCATAGCTGTCCCACTTGTCGTTGCCGTTTTCGAACTTCACGTCGATGCGCTCGGGATCGTCGTCGAACGCCTGCAGCGGATTTCCGCAGCTGCACTTCACCGCGGGCAGACCCTGCTCGTCCACCAGTACGGCGATGCCCGCTTCCAGCAGTGCGTCGAAGGGGACGCCTTCGCCCTTCTTGTAGTCGTGGTTCTTCACGAGGGTGTCGTGACGCAGGAGAACGGGGGTGAGGCCGTCGAGATAATCCCTGATTCCGTCGGCCTTCACACCCACGATCCGGGCCCAGACCTGAGCTCTTTCCCGGTTTCCGGGATCGGTGAGAAAACTCTCGAGTTTCTCGACGTCGCAGATTTTTGGTCGCTTCTGTGTTCCCCCGTACAGACCGGGCGCGTTTCCCTGTTGGAGTCCGCTGTGCGGCTCACGGGACGTGAGGTTCTTCTGGTCCCTGCCCAGCCCGGCGTCCTCGTCGAAGAAGGGTGCGAGGGAGGCCACGCCGGCGGCGACGGCCTTCACCGGGAGCAGCGTCGGCCCGGAATCACCGCATCCGCCGAGGACCGCCATTCCCACCAGGAGTACGGCTGTCCTGCGGACGGCCGATTTCCCGGCTTTTCGCAAACACGTTCGCAGGCATGCGTGAATGGTCATGACCGCTTCCCCCCGGCGGTTTCCCCCGACGCCCCGCAGAGCGGAAGCGGGGCTCACGCATCATGCTACTGAAGGTCAAAGCCTTTCCGTCAAGAAAAATATGAATGTGCGGTCGTGGGGTCGAACGGGAGAAATGAGGTCGCGGAAAGAGGGAGTGGCCCGCCGCCCCGGGAAGGGCTCAGCGGCTGCGTGCGTTGAGTGAGGCCAGATAGGCGTTGTACGCCTCGAGTTCCTTGTCGCCGTCCCGGTCGGCCGCCCGGTCCTTGCGCCGGGCCTGCCGCTGCTCGGAGCCGTACCACTGGAAGAGCAGCGCGAGCAGCACCAGCACGGACGGGATCTCGCTGAACGCCCACGCGATGCCGCCGGCCGCGTTCTGGTCGGCGAGCGCGTCGATACCCAGCGACGCGGGCGGGTTCTCGTACGACTTCACCATCGGCGTGGACGCCATCATCAGGGCGATGCCGAAGAACGCGTGGAACGGCATGCCCGCGAACAGCTCGAGCATCCGCATCAGATAGCCCGGCCGGTGCGGGCCCGGGTCGACGCCCATGATCGGCCAGAAGAAGAACAGGCCCACGGCGAGGAAGTGCACCATCATCGCGATGTGCCCCGGCTTGGACCCCATCAGGAAGTCGAACAGCGGGGTGAAGTACAGGGCGTACAGGCTCGCGATGAACATCGGGATGGTGAACGCCGGGTGCGTGACGATCCGCATGTACCAGCTGTGCAGGAACATCAGCAGCAGCTCGCGGGGCCCCTTGCGGCCCTTGCCCGCCGTCGGCAGCGCCCGCAGCGCCAGTGTGATCGGCGCGCCCAGCAGCAGCAGGATCGGCGCCAGCATGCTGATCACCATGTGCTGCACCATGTGCACGCTGAACATGACCATCCCGTAGTCGTTCAGCTTGGTGCACATCACCAGCAGGACCAGCAGCACACCCGCGACGAACGCGACGGTCCGCCCCACCGGCCACTTGTCCCCGCGCCGTACGAGCCGGACGACACCCCACGCGTACAGCGCGAGCGCGACCAGACAGCCGACCAGGAAGAACGGGTCCGCCGACCACCCGAGCCCCCGCCCCAGGGTGAAGGGCAGGAGATCCGTGCCGTGCCCGCTGTGATCCATTCCGTCGGCTCCTGATTTCGTGGGGGTTGAGCGCTGTCTGTCCCGCACCAGACTAGAACCGCCCCCGGCCGCGTCCGCGACCGGGGGCGGGTACAGCGCACCCTCGACTCAGAGCACGCACTCAGCCTCTTCGTACCGTTCCTCGGGAACCGTCTTCAACGTCTCCACCGCCTCCGCCAGCGGCACCATCACGATGTCCGTCCCCCGCAGCGCGGTCATCTTGCCGAACTCGCCGCGGTGCACGGCCTCGACGGCGTGCCATCCGAAGCGCGTCGCCAGCACCCGGTCGTACGCGGTCGGCGTGCCGCCCCGCTGGACATGCCCGAGGATCACCGGCCGCGCCTCCTTGCCGAGCCGTGCCTCCAGCTCGACGGAGAGCTGCCGGGCGATGCCGGCGAACCGCTCGTGACCGTAGATGTCCTTGCCGCCCTCGTCGAAGTCCATGGATCCGGCCTTCGGCTTGGCGCCCTCGGCCGCGACGACGATCGCGAAGCGCTTGCCCGCCTCGAAGCGTTCGCCGACCCGCGTGGACAGCTCCTCGATGTCGAAGGGACGCTCCGGTACGACGATGGCGTGCGCGCCGGCCGCCATGCCGGAGTGGAGCGCGATCCAGCCGGTGTGGCGGCCCATGACCTCCACGACCAGGACGCGCTGGTGGGACTCGGCGGTGGTCTTCAGACGGTCCAGGGCCTCGGTGGCGACACCGACGGCCGTGTCGAACCCGAACGTCACATCAGTGACCGCGATGTCGTTGTCGATGGTCTTCGGCACGCCCACCACCGGCAGACCGTTGTCCGACATCAGCCGGGCCGCCTTGAGGGTGCCCTCACCGCCGATGGGGATGATCGCGTCGAGGCCGAGCTCCGCGACGTGGCCCTTCGCCCGCTCCACACCGTCCCGCAGATGCGAGGGCTGGACCCGGGAGGAGCCGAGGATCGTGCCGCCGCGAGCCAGGATGCCGCTCACCGCGTCCAGGTCGAGCTTGAGGTAGTCGCACTCCAGGAGACCTTTCCATCCGTCCCGGAAGCCGATGACCTCGTCGCCGTGGTCGACGACGGCACGGTGCACGACGGACCGGATGACGGCGTTCAGCCCGGGGCAGTCGCCGCCGGACGTGAGGACACCAATGCGCATAGCCCGAAATACCTTCTCAACGTGGGCAGGATCCGGACCACGCTGTCCGGCGGAATCCCCGCCACCCTACCGGCGGCAGGGGGCGGGACCGTAGCGGGCGTCCGCCTGCTGGACGCCCCCGCACAGGTGAGCGGAGGCCTGGTCAGACGGGCTGTCACACGTGAGCGGCGATGGTGTCAGACGGGCTTTGGTACGGGCACTGAGGAACCGTTTCACAGGCTCCTCGGCCCGTCCTCACCCGGGCGCGCGGACCGCGGCCGGGCGCCGCCCCGGCCGCTGAGCGCGCATGCGCTACGCCGGCTGTGTCGCCGCCGCGATCCGCTCGTTGCGCAGTGCCTCGAACCAGCGGTCGTCGGTCGGCGGCAGTGCGTTGACGTCGAGCGCCAACTTCAGCAGCAGATCGGCGATCAGCGGGTTCCGCGCGAGCACCGGACCGTGCATGTAGGTGCCGAACACGGTGTCGTTGTACGCGCCCTCCGTGCCGTCGCCCGTGCCGTTGCCCTTGCCGAGCCGCACGTTCGCGAACGGGCGGGCGGTGGGGCCGAGGTGGGTGACGCCCTGGTGGTTCTCGAACCCGGTCAGCTGGGGCAGCCCGAGACGCGGGTCGATGTCCGCGAGGACGTCGCCGACGCACCGCTCGCCCTCGCCGCGGACCGTGGTCACGTCGAGCAGACCGAGGCCCGGCTCGCGCTGACCGAGGTCGTTGACGAACTCGTGGCCGAGGATCTGGTAGCCGGCGCACACCGCGAAGACGATCGCGCCGTTGTTCACCGCCTGGTACAGATGCCCGTCGCGACGGAGCCGCTCGGCGGCGAGCCGCTGCGGACGGTCCTCGCCGCCGCCGATCAGGTAGATGTCGCCGGAGGTCGGGATGGGCTGGTCGCTGCGCACGTCCAGGCGGGCCACGTCCAGGCCGCGCTGACGGGCCCGGCGCTCCACGACCAGTACGTTGCCCTGGTCGCCGTAGGTGCTGAGCAGGTCCGGGTAGACCCAGACGACCCGCAGGCTGTTGTCACTCATGAGTTCCCCTCGAGTCCTCGTGGTCAGTTGCCCACGCGGCGGCGCAGGTCCTGGAAGGCGGTGTAGTTCGCGATGACCTCGATCCGGCCCGGCGGGCACATCTGCACCGCCTGGTCGAGACTGTCGCAGACCTGGAAGTGCTGGCCCGCCACCTCCAGGCGCACCGCGAGGTCGAGCTTCCGGTCGCCCAGGACGAAGATCGGGTGGCCGGTCAGCCGCGTGTAGTCGACGTCCCACAGCCAGGAGGTGTCGGTGCCGTCGGCGCCGCGCGCGTTCACCGACAGGATCACCGGCGACGGCGGCGGGTCGATCAGCGAGAACGTCTCCAGCCAGCCCGCCGGGTTCTTGGCGAGCAGCAGCCGCAGGTCGCGCTGCATGAACTGCACCACGTCATAGCGTCCGGCCACGGCCTGCACCTGGTACATGCGTTCCAGGGCGACCTGCGGGGGCACACCGAAGACGGCGGCGACCGCGGCCGACGAGGCCGCGTTCGCCTTGTTGGCGCGGCCCGGCAGCTGGAGGTGGATCGGCCAGGCCGAGCCGTGCGGGTCGAGGACGTGGTCGCCGGAGAGCGCCCAGCTCGGCGTGGGCCGGCGGAAACCGCACTCGCCGCAGAACCAGTCGTCGCCCGGGCGCTGCATCACACCGCCGCAGGACGGGCACGACCAGGCGTCGTCCTTCCACATCTGGCCGACGGCCACCCAGACCACGTTGGGGGAGGACGAAGCGGCCCACACCACCAGCGGGTCGTCGCAGTTGGCGACGACGACGGACTTGGTGCCGGCCAGGCCCTCGCGCCAGGCCTCCGCCATCATGCGGGTCTCGGCGGCCCGGTCGAGCTGGTCGCGTGAGAGGTTGAGCAGAGCGATGCACTTGGGGTCGGTGTCCCGGGCCACACCGGCGAGGTACTTCTCGTCGACCTCGATGACACCGAACTTGGCGTCGGAGTTCCCGGCGAGCGCCGAGGTGATGCCCGCGGGCATGTTGGCGCCCAGCGCGTTCGACACGACAGGGCCGGCGGCGCGCAGGGCCTCCGCGATCAGCCGGGTCGTGGTCGTCTTCCCGTTGGTGGCGGAGACCAGGACGACGTCCAGGTTCTGCGCCAGCCGGGCGAGTAGATCCGGGTCGAGTTTGAGGGCCACCCGGCCGCCGATCACCGATCCGCTACCGCGTCCCGCGGCACGCGATGCCGCCGCGACCGCCTTGCCCGCCGTCACGGCCAGCTTGGCCCGCGGCGTCAGCGGGTCCGAGTTGCCTGCCATCAGTTCTCGATCCTCCTTGCGTACAGCGCCGCGCCCAGTCCCGGCAACGTGTGGACCAAAGACTATCGAGATCCACTCACACGCCCGAATCTCACCTGGGCCGTCTCACCCACGGGACCGGCGATATCGGGTCCGAACGTACTCTTGCGCCCATGCGAAGCGGCTCGATTCCCGGCGCCCGAGGGCGCGTTCTCCCCCTGGCACTGCTCGGGGACCCCGTCCTGCACGCCCCTTGTGAAGAAGTCACGGAGTTCGGTCCGGAACTCGTGCGGCTCGTGGAGGACATGTTCGCGACGATGTACGACGCGCGGGGCGTGGGTCTGGCCGCGAACCAGGTGGGCCGGGCGCTGAGGGTGTTCGTGTACGACTGCCCGGACGACGAGGACGAGCGCCATCTCGGCCATGTGGTGAACCCGAGGCTGGTGTCGGCGGACGGGATCGTGCTGCGCGGGCCGGAGGGCTGTCTGTCGCTGCCCGGCCTGGAAGCGGGAGTGGAACGCCACGACGAGGCCGTGGTGGAGGGGTACACGGTGGACGGGGACCGGGTGAGGGTGCCGGGAACCGGGTTCTTCGCGCGGTGCCTCCAGCACGAGTGCGATCACCTGGAGGGCCGGGTGTACGTGGACCGGCTCTCGGGATGGCGTCGTTCCCGTGCACAGCGGAAGATCGCGAAGGCGCCGTGGGGCCGCTGACGTGCCGGCGGGCGCGGGCGCGTCGCGGCTGATCGGGCGGATCTCCGCGCCCCTTCCGGCACGGCCCCCGCTGGTGCTGTGACCGGAAGGGTTCACCGGCTCACCTTTCCGGTCGCAGCGCTGGGGTCTGTCGTTCGGATCATGCCGACTTCGGGTTGCGGCATCTTGATGGCTGCCGGTGAGCGGGGAGTGGTGCGTGCGGCTGCACGGCGGAGGAGGGAGTCAACGCGAGGGGGTCCCCCGCGCGAGGTTGTTCGAGCGTGGGGGAGTTGGGGACCGACGACAGCGTGGCAGATGTGCGTGCCAAGCCCTGCGGCCCAGGCGTGATCCAAACGGCAGGCCCTAGAAGCCCGGGCCGCCCACCTTGTCGCCCGCCGCCGCCAGGCGTCCCCACAGGAGGTCCGCCAGACTGCGGACCAACTCGGCTCTGCTGCAAGGGCGTTCGCCGAGCCACCAGTCACCCGCGGCGTGCATCATGCCCACGATGCCGTGGCCCCAGACCCGGGCCAGCCGGCGGCCGTCAGGGCCGAGGTCGAGGCGGTCCTCTATGACCTTGCCCAGTTCCTCGCCCATGCGGCGCAGGAGGGGTGCGGAGTGCTTGCCGACGTCGAAGCCATGGTCGCCCGCCGGCTGGCCGCCCTCGGCAGGGTGCATGAGAAAGCGGTACACCTGAGGGCGGGCCTCGATGGCCGCGAGATAGGTGTCGAGGGTCGCCTCGACGCGTTCCCGGCGCTCCGCCGGGGCGTCCAGGGCGGCCCGCAGGGAGTCGAGGAGGGCATCGGTGTGACGCTGGGCGAGAGCGGCGTAGAGCCCGCCCTTGTCGCCGAAATGGCGGTACAGGATGGGTTTGGTGATGCCCGCCTCGGCGGCGATGGCGTTCATCGACGCCCCGGGGCCGTCGCGGAGCACCACTCGGTCCGCGGCCTCCAGCAGCTCGCGCCGACGGCGGTCGGCGGACCGTTCCCGGTCGGTCGACTGCGTGGTGTCCATGTATCTCCCCCAGTACGGATTTCGGTGACGCCTGGGCAAAGTAGCACTGATGGACACGTCACGATCGAACGGGCTGCCGAGGTCGACCCGGGAGTTGACTTTTCCTACCGACCGGTAACAGACTCACGTTACCGCAGGTAACATCTTAGTGCAGTGCTGGAGGCGTCATGGCCGAGTTCACCATGGAACTCAACGAGGAACAGCGAGAGGTCCGCGACTGGCTGCACGGATTCGCCGCCGATGTGATCCGGCCCGCGGCCGCCGAGTGGGACGAGCGGGAGGAGACGCCCTGGCCGGTCATCCAGGAGGCCGCCAAGGTCGGCATCTACTCCCTCGACTTCTACGCCCAGCAGTACTTCGACCCCACCGGTCTCGGCATCCCCATGGCCATGGAGGAGCTGTTCTGGGGTGACGCCGGCATCGCGCTCTCCATCGTCGGCACCGGCCTCGCCGCGGTCGGCGTCCTCGCCAACGGCACCGAGGAGCAGATCGGCACCTGGATCCCGCAGATGTACGGCGACGCCAACGATGTCAAGGTCGCCGCGTTCTGCTCCTCCGAGCCCGACGCCGGCTCCGACGTCGCCTCCATGCGCACCCGCGCGGTGTACGACGAGGCCAAGGACGAGTGGGTGCTCAACGGCACCAAGACCTGGGCGACCAACGGCGGCATCGCCAACGTCCACGTGGTGGTGGCCGTGGTCGACCCCGAACTCGGCTCCAAGGGCCACGCGTCCTTCATCGTCCCGCCGAACACGCCCGGTCTGTCCCAGGGCCAGAAGTTCAAGAAGCACGGCATCCGCGCCTCGCACACCGCGGAGGTCGTCCTGGAGGACGTGCGGGTGCCCGGCTCCTGCCTCCTCGGTGGCAAGGAGAAGCTCGACGAGCGCCTGGCGCGGGCCCGGGAGCGGGCCAAGGCGGGGGGCGAGCGGGTGAAGAACGCCGCGATGGCCACGTTCGAGGCGAGCCGGCCCGCGGTGGGGGCGATGGCCGTGGGCACCGCCCGCGCCGCCTACGAGGTCGCGCTGGAGTACGCCAAGACCCGTGAGCAGTTCGGGCGGCCGATCATCGACAACCAGGGCGTCGCGTTCCAGTTGGCGGACATGCGGACGTCCGTGGACGCCGCGCGGCTTCTGGTGTGGCGGGCCTCGTGGATGGCGATCAACGGCAGGCCGTTCACCGCCGCCGAGGGGTCGCAGTCGAAGCTGTTCGCGAGCGAGACGGCGAAGAAGGTGACGGCGCAGGCGCTGCAGATCCTCGGGGGCAACGGGTACACCCGGGAGTACCCGGTGGAGCGGATGCACCGGGATGCGGCCATTTACACGATCTTCGAGGGGACCAGCGAGATCCAGCGGCTGGTGATCGCCCGGACCGTCTCGGGGATGTCCATCCGGTAGCACCGCGGGCTCGCCGAGCCCGCTCGGGGCGGGGCACGGTCACCAGGTGACCGGGAGGGCCTCGGGGCCGCGGAGCAGGGCGCCGCGCCGCCAGCGGACCTCGGCGGGCGGCGCCGCCGTCCTCAGGCCGGGCACCCGGTCGAGGACCGTGTCGATGATCAGCCCGATCTCCAGCCTGGCCAGGTGGGCGCCCGCGCAGGAGTGGGCACCGTCCCCGAAGGCCAGATGGGGATTCGGGACGCGGTCGAAGTCGACGCGCTCGGGATCCGGGAAGACGTTCGGGTCCCGGTTGGCGGCCAGGTACGAGACGTAGACCGGGTCGCCGGCCCGGATGCGGACCCCGTGGAGGATCACGTCCTCCAGGGCGATACGGGACAGGCCGACGGCGTTGCGATGCGGGATGTACCGCAGCAGTTCGTCGAGGGCACGCGGCCGTAGCCCGGGATCCTCACGCATCCGGGCGAGCAGGTCGGGGCGGGTCAGCAGGAGGTGGAGCATCTGGCCCGTGGTGGTGGTGACGGCCTCGCCGCCGGTCAGGAGGGAGACGGCCAGCGCGATCGCTTCCTCCTCGGTGATGCCGCCCCGGCCCACGGCCGCTCCCAGCAGGGAGATGACGTCCTCACCGTCGGAGTCCCGGTGCTCGGCGACTGCCTTCGTGAAGTACGCCTCCATGGCCCGTCGTGCCTGCCCCCCGGCCTCGACGTCGGACGCGGACGACAGCAACCGCCGGGTCCATGCGTGCAGGTCCTCGCGGTCGGCCTCGGGGACGCCCATCAGCTCGCAGGTCACGGTGACCGGGAACGGCTCCAGCACCCGTGCGACCAGGTCGGCGGGCGGCCCGTCGCGCAGCATCGCGTCCACCGTCGCCTCCAGCGTCCGCCGCGCTGCCGCCCGGAGGCGTTCGATGCCGCGGGTGGTGAAGGCCGGGGCGACCGAGCGGCGCAACCGGGCGTGGTCCGGCATGTCGGCGAAACTCATCGCGCTCGGCTGCGGAGCGAAGTGGGGTGCCGGCCGGGTCACCTGACGGCCGATCACTTCCCGGCGGCTGAACCGGGGGTCGTTCGTCACCAGCCGTACGTCGTCGTAGCGGGTCAGCAGCCACGCCCAGCCCTCGCCGTCGGGCAGCTGGATCCGGTTGATCGGGCCCTCCCGCATCAGCTCGGCCAGCAGGGGGTCGAAGTCGACCCCGGTCAGATTCAGGACGGGCCAGTGCCGTACCGGAGGGGCGCCCAGGGTTTCTTCGCTCGTCGTCATGTGTCGTCACGCCGTCTCTCGTGTGCTCGTCGAACAGCCGGTGCGGCGCGTCCAGGACGACGGCGCTCGCGAGACCGCCGTGCCCGGTGAGCATGATCCGGCCATGCAGCTTTCGCTGTCCGGAAGGCGCCCGGGGCCGGGCTCGGTTGGTTCGGTCGGTTACCCACGATCACCCGGCGGCCCGGCGATCTCGCGCCGGACTACTCCAGACCGGCGAAGCCGCACGGACCGGCGCCCACTACTCCGAACCGGGCGGCCGTGCCAAGGTCGAGGAGGCACAGCGCCACCGCCGGAACCGACAGGAGGACGCAATGACGCGCACGGCCGGGCAACTGCTGGACACCCTCACGGCGCAACTGGCCCCCGCCCCGGACGACAACCCCCTGCTGCCGCTCATCGCCTCCGGCGCGGCCGACCGCGCCGTCCTCGCCGTCCTCGCCCTGGAGCAACACCTGGTGATCGCCTCCGATCACCGCTCCTTCGCCCATCTGGCCCAGCGCGCGGCGACCGATTCTCCCGCGAGCGCGGCCTTCTTCCGGCTGCTCGCGGACGGCGAGGAGGTGGCGGCCGGTCACCTGACCGAGTTCGCGCGGGCCTGCGGCGTGGACGAGGAACGAGCGGCGGCCCACGAACCGCTGCCGGGCTGCCAGGCCTATCCGTCGTATGTCGCCCGCCTCGCCCTGGAGGCCGCGCCGGCCGACGCGGTCCTCGCCCTGACCGCCAACTTCGCCTCCTGGGGCGGCTACTGCGCCCTGATCGCGCAAGCCCTCCGCCACCACTACGACCTCACCGACGAGGCCTGCGCGTTCTTCGACCTCTTCGCCGCGCCGGCCCCCGACCTGGAGAAGAGCGCTCGGACGGCCGTGGAGGAGGGATGGCAGGCGGGCCGGATCGACGAGAGACTCGCCCAGCGCCACGGCCGACTGCTGCAGAGCTACGAATCCCGGTTCTGGATCACCCTCGCGCGCCTGTGAAGGGCGTCGGCGGGAGCCGTCTCAGCCGGACACGGCACCACTGCTGTGCGCGATGCACGCCACGTCGATACGGTCGGCCAGCTTCGCCAACTCGATCGTCAGAGCGGCCACCGTGTCCTCGTCCAGGTCGTCCGCGCCCGCCTCCACCAGGTGCAGCCACCGTCCGCCCACCGTTCGCAGCAGCTTGCTGACATCGGCGGCGGCCACCTGAAGGGTCCCGCGGTCGTCGACGATCAGAGGCAGAGTCACTTCGCGGTTCACAACGGGGATGGTAACCGCGGAACGCTCACGCCCCTTGCCACACGGTGGTGATGTTGCAGAACTCCCGGATTCCGTGTCCGGACAGCTCACGTCCGTAACCCGAGCGCTTGACCCCGCCGAACGGGAATGCCGGGTGGGAGGCGGTCATTCCGTTGACGAAGACGCCCCCGGCGTCGAGGTCACGTACGAATCGGTCGACCTCGGCGGAGTCCTGTGTCCACACGTTCGAACTGAGCCCGAAGGGCGTGTCGTTGGCGATTGCGATCGCTTCGTCGAGGTCGGCGACCCGGTACAGGGTGGCGACCGGCCCGAAGGTCTCCTCCCTGTGGACACGCATCTCGGGAGTGACGTCGGCCAGAACGGTCGGCGGGTAGTACCAGCCGGGCCCGTCCGGGCGCTCCGCGCCGCACAGCACCGTGGCGCCGCTCTCCACGGCCTCGTCGACCAGACCCTCCAGGTCCTCGCGGCCCTGCTCGCTGGAGAGCGGGCCGACGTCGGTGTCCTCGTCCAGCGGGTCGCCGACCTTCAGTTCCTTCATGCCCTCGACGAAGCGCTCGGCGAAGGCGTCGTACACGTCGGTGTGCACGATGAACCGCTTGGCGGCGATGCAGGACTGGCCGGTGTTCTGCGCCCGCGCCGTCACGGCGGTGCTCGCCGCCCGGTCGACGTCGGCGGACGGCATCACGATGTACGGGTCGCTGCCGCCCAGCTCCAGCACCGTCTTCTTGATCTCGTCGCCGCCGACGGAGGCCACGGACCGGCCGGCGGGCTCGCTGCCGGTGAGGGTGGCGGCACGGACCCGCGGGTCGCGCAGGATGCCCTCGACCGCGCCGGATCCGATGAGCAGGGTCTGGAAGCAGCCCTCCGGGAAGCCCGCCCGGCGGAAGAGGTCCTCCAGGTAGAGGGCGGTCTGCGGGACGTTCGAGGCGTGCTTGAGCAGGCCCACGTTGCCGGCCATCAGGGCGGGCGCGGCGAAGCGGATCACCTGCCAGAGCGGGAAGTTCCACGGCATCACGGCGAGCACCGGGCCGAGCGGACGGTAGCGGACCAGGACGCGGGAGGCACCGGAGTCCCTCACATCCGAGGCGGAGGGCTCCACATCGGTGAGCAGCACCTCGGCGTGCTCGGCGTACCAGCGCATCGCCTTGGCGCACTTGGCGACCTCGGCGCGGGCCTGCTTGACCGGCTTGCCCATCTCGGTCGTCATGACGCGGGCGACGTCCTCCGTGTCCTCCTCCAGGAGGTCGGCGGCCCTGCGCAGCAGCCGGGCGCGTTCCGCGAAGGACGTCGTCCGGTACGTACGGAACGTGCGCTCGGCGGTCGCGAGCCGGCGCTCGATCTCCTCCTCGCCCAGGGCCTCGTACGTCTTGAGCGTCTCGCCGTTCGCCGGGTTCACCGTCGCGATGGGCATGCCTGACCTCCTGCGTGGGCTGTCCCTCGACCTTCCCGCGCGGCGACGCGCGCCGCAACGCGGGCTCGGGGTTCCTGCACCATGAGCGTCCGGTCAGGTCGCCTGGTCGGGCACAGTGCAAGAGCCCCTCAGTCCGAGTGCTCAGGCAGCCGGTCGAGAAACTCCGTCTGCGCCTTCACCAGCACCGCGCGCGCCCGCTCCAGGTCGCACCACTCCACCCGGTCCAGCTCGGGGAACTCCTGGATCCGCCCCGACCTGGGCGGCCACTCCATCCGGAAGGTCCCCGGCACCACCGTCGACGGGTCGAGGTCGGCCTCGATCGCCCAGGCCGTGACGATCTTGCCGTTCGTCTGCCGCACCTCACCCAGCGGCACGGCCTCCCCGTCGGGCGGCTCCACCCCCAGCTCCTCCCGGAACTCGCGGCGCGCCGCCACCCAGGCGGGCTCGTCGGGTTCGTACTCGCCCTTGGGTACGGTCCACGCGCCCGCGTCCTTCCGTTCGAAGAACGGACCGCCCATATGGCCCAGCAGCACCTCGACGCCGTGCTGGGTGCGGCGGTACAGCAGCAGGCCGGCACTGCGCTTGGGTGTCGTCACCGGGCGACCTCCGGATGTGCGGCAAGCAGGGTCTCGACCGTATCGGCCTCGGCGGGGGTCTTGTCCTCGCGATAACGAATCACGCGGGCGAAACGGAGGGTGACACCGGCCGGGTAGCGGGTGGAGCGCTGGAGGCCGTCGTAGGCGATCTCGACGACGAGTTGGGGCCGGACGGTCACGCCCCAGCCCTTCTCCTCGACGGCCAGGTCCGTGAGCCGCTCGGTCTGCCAGGCCAGCATCGCGTCGGTCATGCCCTTGAAGGTCTTGCCGAGCATCGCGAAGCCGCCGTCGGCGGTGCGGGCGCCGAGGTGGAGGTTGGAGAGCTTGCCGGTGCGGCGCCCGTGGCCCCACTCGGCGGCCAGCACCACCAGGTCCAGGGTGTGCACGGGCTTCACCTTCAGCCACGCGGCGCCGCGCCGGCCCGCGCTGTAGGCGGCGTCGAGGGACTTCACCACCACCCCCTCGTGGCCCCGGGCGAGCGTGTCGGCGAGGAACCGCTCCGCCCCGGCCAGCTCGTCGGGGCCGCGCACGACGGTGCGCCGGACCCGCATCGGCTCCGGGACGAGACGGGTCAGCTCGGCGTGACGTTCGGTGAACGGCAGGTCGAGGAGGTCCCGGCCGTCCGTGGAGAGCACGTCGAAGAAGACGGGCGAGACGGGCACCTGCTCGGCCGCCGTCGCCACGTCCACCCGGGAGCCGACCCGACCGGCGGTCTCCTGGAAGGAACGCGGCCGTCCCTCCGCGTCGAACGCGATCACCTCCCCGTCCAGGATGAACCGCTCACCCCCCAACCGAAGCGCCGCCGCGGTCAGTTCGGGGAGGCGGTCGGTGATGTCGTCGAGGGTCCGGGTGTAGAGGCGTACGTCGGGGCCCTCGCGGTGGACCTGGACGCGGATGCCGTCCAGCTTCTCCTCGACCGCGCAGGCGCCCAGCTTCTCCACGGCCTCCGCGACCGAGGAGGCGCTGTGCGCCAGCATCGGCAGGACGGGCCGCCCCACGGTGAGCCGGAACCGGTCCAGGGCGGGCGGGCCGTCCGCGAGCAGCGCCTGCGCCACCGTCTGCAGCGAGCCGGCGAGCATCACGGCCCGGCGGACGTCGCCGGCCGGCGCACCCGTGGCCGCGGCCAGGCCCTCGACGGCCACCGCGTCGAGGGCGCCCTGCCGGACCTCGCCGGTGAGCAGCCCGAACAGATAGCGCTGCTCGACGTCGGTGGCCGCGGCGAGCAACTCGCCCACGAGCCGTCTGCGTTCCGCCTGCGAGCCGGTGCCCGTGACGCCGCCGATCGCCGTGAGACGGGCGTCGACGTCGCGTACGGCCAGGGTGGGCTCGGCGGCGGGGGCGATGTCCTGGTCGAGGACCTTCCAGCCGATGCCGAGACGGCCCTGGGGGAGACGTCCCGCGAGGTACGGGATGACGATCGGCACGTCCTCGGCGTCCGCCTCCCGGAACAGCTCGGCGAGCAGAGCGGTCTTGCGGGAGCGGGCCGAGGTGGCGGCTACCTGTTGGGACAGACGGGCCAGCTGGGCGAACAGCATGCAGCCATGGTCCTACGGAGTTTCGCCGGGCGCCCAGTGGGTGGGGGTCCGGCGGGTGCGGGTGGGTGGGGCTGGTCGCGCGGTTTCCCCGCGCCCCTCGACGGCCCTTCGGGCCGATCGTTCGCGCGGTTTCCCCGCGCCCCTATGAGCCGGCGGGGGTCCCCGCGCCCCCGTGGTGCCCGGGCGGGTCGACGGCGTCGTTCCCCGCTCCTGGCTCGACCCCTCCCCAGGGCTTTCCCGTAATCCCCGGCGGGCGCACGACGCCGGCTACGGCACCTCGCCGCGTTGTCGGAACGTCCGCATGCATCCGGTATGCGGACGCCCCTCCGCCTTGCGATGCTCCCTCACTGCCTGAACGGCGCGGGAGGTGCCCCCAGCATCCGACGCCGTGCGCTGATCCACCGCGGATCACGGGACCAGCCCATAGGCCGGCCGCGTCGCGTCCAGGTCTGTCATCAGGAGCTCTCCGTTGATCGTGGCGCCTGCTCGGTAGCCGGTGGAGGCCGCGTTGACGACCTGTTCGGAGAAGCCCATGGCGTTGCCCACCGCCCAGACGCCGGGGACCGACGTCAGGCCCGTCGGGTCGACGACCGGGTAGGCGCCGAAGGGGGTCTCGTTCAGGTCGGCGCCCAGGTGCTCGAGGAGACCGGTCTGGGGGAGGGGGCGCGGGGCGACGAAGAGGACCTGCCGGGGATGGGTCGTGCCGTCGGTGAGCCGGACGCCGGTGAGGCGGTCGTCCTCGGTCAGCAGGCTCGCGACCTCGCCGGGGACCACCCGGACACCGGCCGCGGCGAGTCGGCGGAGGTCGTCGTCGGAGAGGCCGGTCTCGGGGACGGTGTGCAGGAACAGGGTGACGTCCTTGGACCACTGGGACACCATCAGTGCCTGGTGCACGCTCATGGGGGTGGTGGCGAGCACGCCGAACGCCTGGTCCTGCACCTCCCAGCCGTGGCAGTAGGGGCAGTGCAGTACGTCCCGTCCGAAACGCTCGGCGACTCCGGGCACCGGCGGCAGCTCGTCCTGGAGGCCGGTGGCGACGACGAGGCGCCGGGCGTGGAAGGTCCGGCCGTCGGCCAGGGTCACCGCGAAGCCGGCGTCGTCCGCGTGATCGTTCCGGGTGAGATCGACCGCCCGGCCCCGGACGAGTTCCACGCCGTACCGGGCGATCTCCTCGCGCCCCACGGCCAGGAACTCCTGCGGCGGCATGCCGTCCCGTGACAGATAGCCCTGCATATGGGCGGCGGGCGCGTTGCGGGGCTCCCCGGCGTCGACGACGAGCGTCCGGCGCCGGGCCCGGCCGAGGACCAGGGCCGCGGACAGTCCGGCCGCGCCGCCGCCGATCACGATCACTTCGTACTGCTCGGTCATGGTGACCACCTCCAGGGAGAACGTCACCCGAGAGCTGCCGCATTGACAAACGTCTTTGCCGAAACTGCAATAGCGGCATGAGTGAGAAGAGTGAGGCGGCGAACGGGACGGACGAGGTCCTCGCCGGGGTCGGGCCGAGGCTGCGGGCCCTGAGGAAGGAGCGGGAGGTGACGCTCGCCGGCCTGTCGGAGGCGACCGGCATCTCCGTGAGCACCCTCTCCCGGCTGGAGTCGGGGCTGCGCAAGCCCAGCCTGGAGCTGCTGCTGCCCATCGCGCGGGCCCACCAGGTCCCGCTCGACGAACTGATCGGCGAACCGCCCGTCGGTGATCCGCGGGTCCGGTCCCGGCCGATCGTGCGGCACGGGCGGACGTACTGGCCGCTCACCCGCCAGCCGGGCGGCCTCCAGGCCTTCAAGGTGCGCGTCGAGCCGGAGGGGCAGCGGGTCCCCGATCCGCGCACCCATGAGGGGTACGAGTGGCTCTACGTGCTCTCGGGGAAGCTGCGGGTGGTGCTCGGCGAGCACGACGTGGTGCTCACCGCCGGGGAGGCCGCCGAGTTCGACACCAGGGTGCCGCACTGGTTCGGGGTGGCGGGCGAGGCGCCGGCGGAGTTCCTCAGTCTCTTCGGGCCGCAGGGGGAGCGGATGCACGTCCGGGCCAAGCCCGCCCGCCCGTGACGCACGCTACTGCCCGCAGACTGTTCCCCGAAGGGCAAGCGACCGCTTAGTATGCGGATGTCAGTCGACCCCGGTCCGACGAAGCTGTCCCGTGGAGGCACCGCATGCAGGCATGGCAAGTGCACGAGAACGGCGAGCCGAGCGAGGTGATGCGGCTCCAGGACGTGGAGCGGCCCACGCCCGGCGACGGCCAGGTCCTGCTGAAGGTGCGCGCCGCGAACATCAACTTCCCGGACGTCCTGATGGCCCGGGGCCACTACCAGGTCCGCCCGCCGCTGCCGTTCACGCCCGGCGTCGAGATCTGCGGTGAGACCGAGGACGGCCGCCGGGTCATCGCCAGCCCGGCGCTGCCCCACGGCGGTTTCGCCGAGTACGCCGTTGCGGACGCCGCGGCCCTGCTGCCGGCACCCGCCGCGCTGGACGACGCTGAGGCCGCAGCCCTGCACATCGGCTACCAGACGGGCTGGTTCGGCCTCCACCGCCGGGCCCGCCTCGAAGCGGGGGAGACACTGCTCGTCCACGCTGCCGCAGGAGGGGTCGGCAGCGCGGCCGTGCAGCTCGGAAAGGCGGCCGGCGCCACGGTCGTCGGGGTCGTCGGCGGCGCCGACAAGGCCGCCGTCGCCCGGGAGCTGGGCTGCGACGTGGTGGTGGACCGGCGGAGCGAGGACGTCGTCTCCGCCGTGAAGGAAGCCACCGGGGGCCGGGGCGCCGACGTGATCTACGACCCCGTGGGCGGCGAGGCCTACACACAGTCGACCAAGGTCGTGGCCTTCGAAGGCAGGATCGTGGTCGTCGGTTTCGCCAGCGGGACCATCCCGAGCCCCGGCCTCAACCACGCCCTCGTCAAGAACTACTCGATCCTCGGCCTGCACTGGGGCCTGTACAACACCAAGAATCCGAAACTGGTCCAGCACTGCCACGAACAGCTCACCGAACTGGCGGCCCGGGGCGTCGTCAAACCCCTGGTGAGCGAGCGGGTGCCGCTCGACGGGGCCGCGGCCGCCGTCCAGCGCGTCGCTGACGGTGTCACCACCGGCCGGGTCGTCGTGGTGCCCGCACCGGAGAACGGAGCCGCCGCATGACCGACGCAGCCGAACTGAGGCGCCGCACCGCCGAGTTGCTGGCCGCGCACCCGCCCGCCACCACCGACCGGCTGGACTTCCTGCGCGCCCGCTTCGACGCCGGGCTCGCCTGGGTGCACTACCCCGAGGGCCTCGGCGGCCTCGGCGCCCCGCGCTCCCTCCAGGCCGTCGTGGACGCGGATCTGGCGGCAGAGGGCGCCCCCGACAACGACCCGCGCCGGATCGGCATCGGCCTCGGCATGGCCGCGCCGACGATCCTGGCCTACGGCACCGAGGAGCAGAAGCGGCGCTATCTGCGGCCCCTGTGGACCGGGGAGGAGGTCTGGTGCCAGCTGTTCAGCGAGCCCGGCGCCGGGTCCGACCTGGCCGCGCTCGGCACCCGCGCCGTCCGCGAGGACGGGGGAGAGTGGGTGGTCAACGGGCAGAAGGTGTGGACATCCAGCGCCCATGTCGCCCGCTGGGCCATCCTCATCGCCCGCACCGACCCGGACGTGCCCAAGCACCGGGGCATCACCTACTTCATCTGCGACATGACCGACCCCGGCATCGAGGTCCGGCCGCTGCGCCAGATCACCGGCGAGGCCGAGTTCAACGAGGTCTTCATCACCGACGTGCGCATCCCCGACTCCCGCCGCCTCGGCGACGTCGGCGATGGCTGGAAGGTCGCGCAGACCACCCTCAACAACGAACGCGTCGCCATCGGCGGTATGCGGCTGCCCCGTGAGGGCGGCATGATCGGCCCGGTCTCCAAGACCTGGCGTGAACGGCCCGAACTGCGCACCCACGATTTCCACCAGCGACTGCTCAAGCTGTGGGTGGAGGCCGAGGCGGCCCGGCTCACCGCCGAACGGCTGCGCCAGCAGCTCGTCGCCGGACAGCCCGGCCCCGAGGGCGCCGGCATGAAGCTCGCCTTCGCCCGCCTCAACCAGGAGATCAGCGGCCTGGAGGTCGAACTCCGCGGCGAGGAGGGCCTGCTGTACGACGACTGGACCATGCGCCGCCCCGAGCTGGTCGACTTCGTCGGCCGTGACGCGGGCTACCGCTACCTGCGCTCCAAGGGCAACAGCATCGAGGGCGGGACCACCGAGGTCCTGCTGAACATCGTCGCCGAGCGCGTCCTGGGCCTGCCCCCCGAGCCGCGCACCGACAAGGACGTCGCCTGGAAGGACCTGGCCCGATGAGCACACAGCCGGATCTCCTCTACTCCGAGGAGGAAGAGGCACTGCGGTCGGCGGTCCGGGACCTCCTCGCCGACCACTGCGACGCGGCGGGTGTCATCGCGCGCGTCGAGTCCGACGCCCCGCACGACCGCGCGGCGTGGAAGGCGCTTGCCGACGGCATGGGCCTCGCCGGGCTCCTCGTCCCCGAGGACCGGGGCGGTCAGGGCGCCACCCATCGTGAGGCCGCCGTCGTCCTGGAGGAGCTGGGACGTGCCGTCGCCCCCCTGCCGTACCTCACGAGTGCTGTCGTCGCCACCGAGGCCCTCCTGGCCTGCGCCGCCGGCGATCTGCTCCCCGAGCTGGCCTCCGGACGCAGGATCGGCGCCCTCGCGGTAGCGCTGAACGTCGCCGCCGGCGGCGCCTACAAGGTCGTACGGTTCGAGGACGGCGCCCTGCACGGCGAGCTGACCGGCATCGCGGACGCGGCCGTCGCCGACGTGCTGCTCGTGCCCGCCGACGACGGCGGCCTGTACGCGGTCGACGCCTCCGCCGTGGCCGTCACCCCGCAGCCGTCCCTGGACCTGACCCGGCCCCTGGCGACGGTCACCCTCGACGGGGCGCCCGGCCGCCTCCTCGGAGACGCCGAACCCGCCGTACGCCGGGCCCTGCGCGCCGGGGCCGGGCTGCTCGCCTCCGAGCAACTCGGGCTCGCCGACTGGACACTGACCGAGACGGTCCGCTACCTCAAGGAGCGCAAGCAGTTCAACCGGCCCGTCGGCGGCTTCCAGGCGCTCAAGCACCGGCTGGCGCAGCTGTGGCTGGAGGTCGTCAACCTGCGCGCGGCCGCCCGCAACGCGGCCGACGCGCTCGCCACCGGCAGTGACGACATCGACGTGGCGGTGGCCGTCGCCCAGGCGTTCGCCGCACCCGTGGCCGTCCACGCGGCCGAGGAGGCACTGCAACTGCACGGCGGCATCGGCATGACCTGGGAGCACCCGGTCCACCTGTATCTCAAGCGGGCCAAGGCCGACGCGATCGCGTACGGCACCGCGGGCGCCCACCGGGAGGCACTGGCCGAACTGGTCGGCCTGGGCGCGCCCTGAACCGCCGTCGGAAAGCGCCGCGTAAGCGTGCGGAAGAGCCCGCCCCACCAGAAGCCGGCTCTTCCGCACGCCCCTCGCGGAGGGGTGACCGCACGACGGCGCTCCGGCCAATTCCTCCTCTGCACGGTCCCTTTGGCGAACTGCTCGCCGCGGACGTCGACCACCTCGACACCGACGGCCTCGCGGGCCTCGAAGCCTTCCTGGACACCCATCGGGCTTTGTGAAGCCCGCCGTTCGGCTAGCGCCCGGGCCACGGGGCCACGACACGTCCGACACCACACGTTCGGCGGACACGTCAGCCGCACGGACGAACCCTCCGCTACGCCACACTTGCCGCCGAATGCCGCGAAGTGGGCGTGGCGGAGGAGGTTGACGATGGCCATTTCCATCTCTGTGGTGCTGCTGCTCGTGATCCTGACGGTGGTCTTCATGCGCAACGGCGCGCTGAAGCTCTCGCACGCCACCGTCTGCGTCCTGCTCGGCTTCTCCATGGCGAGCACGAGCCTCGCACCGACCATCCACAACGGGCTCACCGCCACGGCCGACATCGTCAGCAGCCTCAAACCATGAGCCAGGCCCTCATGCCGCCGCCTACCACCGGCGTCCGGTGAACACCCCGATCCCGTTCGGTACGGGCCGTTCGGCGCCGGCGCTGGGGTGGTTCCGTACGGTGACGGCGCTCTCGCCGGCGGCACGCGCGACCAGCGTGGAGGAGCCGCCGCCGTCCAGACTGAACGCGTCGTCCGAGCCCAGTCCCCGCATCACCTCCGCGACCTCGGCGATGGTGAGGCCGGAGCGGTGGGCTGGGGCGCCGTCCAAAGCGAGCAGCAGCAGCCGGTGGCCGCCCTCGGCGATGCCGACGGCCGTACGCACCGCCGAGACCGTGTCGTCCAGGCCCGGCAGCGGCCGGCCGGCCCGCAGGACCGGGTAGCCGCCGAGCGCGAAGGCGTACGGGGTGCGGGTCGTCGCCGCCACCAGACGGTGCCGTACCTCGACCGGGTCGCCGGGGGAGAGCGCGCGCAGCCGCTGGGCGCCCGCCTCGCGGCCGACGAGGACCGTGGCGCCGTGTGCGACGGCACCGCTGCCGGGCGTGGGCGCGACGGAGGCCACCCGGCCTCCCGCGACCAGCACCTCATGGACGTCGGTGCTGCACGGCGCCGCCCGGTCGGTGTCGATGCCGCACACGGCCCGCATACGGGAGACGGTGCCCCAGTCGGAGGTGAACGCCCCGACGGAGCCGACCGGCAGGGCGTACTGGTTGAGGCCGCCCAGCCGGAGGACGCCCTCGGCGGTGGTGACGGAACCGTCGAGGGCGATGCTGTCGAGGCGGGCCAGACGGTCCACCGTGACCCCGAGCACGTCCTTGGTGCTCGTACCGGCCGGCAGGTCCGGGCCGAAGCGTTGGCCGTCCGGCACGGCGGCCTTGAGGGCGCGTCCACGGGCGATCGCCGGGCCGACCGGCGCGCCCGTGGCCGTGACACCGGGATGCTGGACCTCGGTGATGTTGAAGAAGTCGCCGTTGACCCCGGCCACGGCGCCCGCGGCGGTGGCCATCCGGGACACGGTCTCCCGCGCGGCCACCGCCCCCGGGTACAGCAGACGGACGCGCACCCGTCGGTCGCGCAGATCGACGCTCAGCACATGGGCGTGCGCCACACCCTGGGCGGCGGGTACGTCGAACTCGGTGTACGCGACGCCCGGCCCGAGGCCGGCGACCGAGGCCGCGCCGGTGGCCGGTGCCGCCCCCGCGAGGGCGGCGCCGGTGAGCACGCTCCACGCCGCGAGAACCGTCAGTACCGTTCTGAAACGTCCGTCACGACGCGCCAAGGTGCCCCCTGATGTCCCGTCAACTGTTCCAGTGCCCAGGGGAAGTGCACCAGACGACTACCGGCCGGGCGGCGGCTCCGGGCCGACGACGCGGGAACGGATGAGGAAACGCACCCCTTCGGGTGCCTCCAGGGAGAAACCGCTGCCCCGGCCCGGCACCACGTCGACGATGAGCCGGGTGTGACTCCACACCTCGTACTGGCCGCGGGACATCCAGAAGCCCACCGCCTCGTCGACGCCGTCGACCTCCAGCTCCGCGAGGAGGACGTCGGACGCGCCCGTCCGGAACTCGCCGTCCGGGTAGCACATGGGGGCGCTGCCGTCGCAGCAGCCGCCCGACTGGTGGAACATCAGCGGGCCGTGGGCCGCCCGCAGCCGCCGGACCAGGTCGGCGGCCGCGGGGGTCAGCTCTACACGAGGGACCACATCCATGGCCCCAGTCAACGCCCCATCAGGTTGCGAGGACGTTGCGTACGCCCCGTCAGTTCTGCGGCGAACCGCTGGAGCGGTTGCGGCGGCGCAACGGAAGCAGGCCGCCGGCAAGGGGCCGCGAGCGGGTGATGACGGTGCGCCGCGACGGGACGGGAGCGGTGCCGGTTGTCCGGTATTCCCGGCAGTTGACACGTGTGGGCGGGTCAGTGCCGACCTGTCACAGCAATACATCGATTTTGTTGGTCACTTGACTACCGGGCGTCACACACGATTGGCTCCGCCCAGCGAAAGTCAGCCAGTCACCGCACGTCAGGACGGTGATCGCGGCGTTTTCGCCTCCCCCTGCCGTTCCGCCTTGGCCGCACAGCGAGGTGCCGTACCCTCATGAACCCAGCCCCCGCCGCACACCGGCTCTCCACAGCCCTCCGCGCCGCGGCCCTCACCGCCGCCGTCTGTCTCACCGTCGTCGGCTGCTCCGTCCTCGGCGGCACCGACTCCGACGCGGGCGACGGCGCGGCGGGCGGGTCCGGTGGAGGCGGGATGAAGGTCGCCCTCATCGCCCACGGGGCCGAGGGGGATGCCTTCTGGGACCGGGTCCGCAAGGGCGCCGAGGCCGCGGCGGCCAAGGACGGTATCGACCTGACGTTCGTCAGCGACCCGGACGCCGCCGGCCAGGCGAAACTCGTGCGGGACGCGATAGCCGACAAGGTCGACGGCATCGCGGTCACCCTCGCCAAACCGCAGGCCATGCGGGGCGCGGTCGCCGAGGCCCGCAGAGCCGGCATTCCCGTCGTCGCCCTCAACTCCGGCATCGACGCCTGGCGGGCGCAGGGCCTGCTCGGCTTCTACGGTCAGAACGAGAGCGTCGCCGGACGGGCCCTCGGCAAGGAACTGGACGCCCGCGACGCCCGGCACGCCGTCTGCGTCATCCACGAACGCGGCAATGTCGCCCTGGAGGCGCGCTGCGCCGGCGTCCGCAAGACCTTCGGCGGACAGACCGAGAACCTCTATGTCGACGGCGCCGACATGGACGCGGTGACCGGGGTGATCGCCGCGAAGCTCCGTCAGGACCCCACCATCGACGAGGTCGTGACCCTAGGGGCGCAGTACGCGCTCGCCGCCGTCAAGTCCGTCAAGGACGCGGGGGACCGGGCCGAGGTCGCCACCTTCGACCTCAACGCGGACATGGTCAAGGCCGTGAAGAGCGGCGCCGTGCAGTTCGCGGTGGACCAGCAGCCGTACCTCCAGGGCTACCTCGCGGTGGACGGGCTCTGGCTCTACCGCACCAACGGCAACATCAGCGGCGGCGGCGTTCAGCCGGTGCTCACCGGTCCCGCGTTCGTGACCAAGAAGAACATCGCCGGGATCGAGAAGTTCGCGGCGAACGGCACGCGCTGACACGATGCGGACGGCACGCGTGGAGGCCATGCGGACGGCACGCGTGGAGGCCATGCGGACGGCACGCGTGGAGGCCATGCGGACGGCACGCGTGGAGGCCATGCGGACGGCACACGGGGAGACGAAGCTGACGGGACCCCCGCACACCGCGCGCACGGCGCCTCGCCACCCGGTGCGAACACCAACCGGAACGCTCCGTTCGGACACGGGTTCACCACGGAATCCAACCATCCGGAACGGTCCGGTAACGGCGACACCAAGCTTTCGACCTCCCACGACGCAGCTTTCACTTGTGCGGATAACATCCTGCGCATCCCCTGTGCGCCGTACTGACGGGTGACCACCCACCACCCTCGGTCGCCGAAGCCCCGCCCCCCCATCCCTTCCGCTCCCCGCCAACCGCCCAAGGACGACGATGCCCCCAAGGACCGGCGCCCGGCGCCGTCTCGGCTCCATCCGTCTCTCGCTGATCCTGCTGGCTCTCATCCCCAGCGTCACGCTCACCGCGAGCTGGGCCATGACGACGACGCAGATGTTCTCCGAGGGGCTGCGGCTGCGGGCGCAGACGGGGCTGAGCAAGTCCACCGGCGCCATGGGCACCGAGGCCACCCTGGCCCTCCAGCGGGAGCGCGTCCTCTCCGCCGCCTACATGGCCGCCCCAGGCAGATCCACGGCTGCCCTGGAGGATCAGCGCAGGAAGACGGACGCGGCGGTCGCCCGGCTCGCCGAGAAGGCGGACGCGATCGAGGGCGCCCCGGACCGCATCGGCGAGCGGCTGTACTCGGTGATGGCCGGTTCCGGCAGCCTGGAGTACTACCGGGGCCAGGTGGACAACCCCACCGACATCACCCCCGAGCAGATCCTCGACCAGTACACCGAGATCATCGACGGCCAGATCCATGCCTTCCAGGAGCTGTCCCAGGTCGACGACGGCGACCTCACCTCCCAGGCCGGCCCGCTCGTCACCCTCGAACAGGCCGCGGAACTGGTCTCCCAGGAGGACGCGCTCCTCACCCTGAACTGGCCCGCCGGGGAACTCGACGTCGCCTCCCGGGAGCGTTTCGGACAGGTGGTCAACGCCCGGCGCTGGCTCGTCGACAACCAGCTGGTGCCCTCCCTCGAAGGAGAGGTGAAGAGCGAGGTCGAGCGCATCGTCCAGGACAAGGACTGGCAGAACCTCCAGGCGGTGGAGGACCAGATCCTCGCGGCCCACGCCACCGGCACCGGCAAGTCCCGCAGGACCGACCTGCCCGATTCACAGGACCGCTGGGACACGGCGGTGACCAGCCTGTCCGTCCAGTACGAGAAGCTGATCCGGGAGCAGACCCGGGCGCTGCTGGACCGCAGCGGCGAGGAAGCCCGCGGGCTGCTCATCAAGGCCGGCTCACTCAGCGCCGCCGGGCTCGCCGCGCTCCTGCTGTGCATCGTGATGTCCTGGCGCATCACCCGCTCCCTGTCGCTGCGGCTGCGGGGCCTCAGGACCGCCACCCTCAGCCTCGCCCAGGAGCGGCTGCCTGACGTCGTCGCCCGCCTGGAGCGGGGTGAGAAGGTCGACGTCGACACCGCCGCGGCCCCGCTGGACTACGGCACCGACGAACTCGGCCAGGTCGCCAAGGCGTTCAACGCCGCCCAGCGCACCGCCGTGCACACCGCCGTCGAACTCGCCGACACCCGGCGCGGCTTCCAGCGCGTCATCCTCGGTATCGCCCGGCAGAGCCAGAACCTGGTCAACCTCCAGCTCACCAAGCTCGACAAGCTGGAGCGCCAGCACCAGGACCCGGAGATCCTCAAGGGCCTGTACGAGCTGGACTCCACCGCGAGCCAGCTGCGCCGCTACGAGGAGAACCTCGTCATCATCAGCGGTGAGCGGCCCGGCCGTACCTGGACCGAACCCGTCGCGCTGATCGACATTCTGCGCAGCGCCGTCGGTGAGGTCGCCGAGTACCAGCGGGTCGAGGTGCACACCGAGGACGACGTGTGGATCGCCCCGCCGGCCGTGGCCGACGTGATCCACCTCCTCGCCGAGCTGATCGACAACGCCACCTCGTACTCGCCGGCCCCCAGCCCCGTGAGCGTGCGCGCGGCGATCGTGGCGAAGGGTCTCGCCCTGGAGGTCGAGGACCGGGGGCTCGGCATGTCCGAGGAGGACTACGAGGCGTTCAACGCCCAGTTGGCCGTACCCCCGAAGTTCGACGTGGTGGCCCTCGCCGACGACCTACGGCTCGGCATGTTCGTCATCGCCCGGCTCGCCACCCGGCACGGCATCGCCGTCACCCTGCGGGCCTCGCCGTACGGCGGCACCACCGCGATCGTGCTGATCCCGCACGACATCGTGGTCCGCGAGGCCCCCGAACCCGAGGCGGACGGCAGCGACGCGGAGGACCCGCCCGTACGGTCCTCCCTCGTGGCCCGGCGGGTCGCCGCCGCCGAGCCCGAGGCAGTACGGGCCGACCCGGACCCCGAAGCGGAGGACCGGTCCGCCATGCCCACCCGGGCCCGCGACACCTCCGTCTCGAACGGCACCGCAACCGCCGGCCGAAGGTCCCCGGCCCGGACGAAGGGCGATCGGCTCCCGCTGCCCCGGCGGGTGCCGCAGACCAGTCTGGCGGCCGAGCTGATGGACGAGTCGACGCCCTGCCCCGACGGGGACGACGACGACTTCACGGCCGAACGCGCCGCCTCCTCGCTCGCCGGTTTCCAGCGCGGAACACTTCAGGCACGTGACGACGAAGCGGAACCCGAGTACGTACTGGGGGAGGAATTCGCATCCGAAGACCCGGCAGACCGGATCCCCGTCTCCGGCACCTGACGTCCCCATCGACTCCCCCGTCGCAGCCCGCTCATGAAGGACACACAGATGACACGCCCCATCCCCGCCACCCACAGCCAGCTCGACCAGCTGCTCACCGGACTGGTGGACCGGGTCGCCGAGGTCGACCACGCCGTCGTGCTCTCCGAGGACGGGCTGGTCGTCAGCAAGTCCACCGCGTTCCTGCGTGACGACGCCGAGCGGCTGGCGGCGACCGCGTCCGGTCTGATGAGCCTCAGCAAGGGTGTCAGCATGGACTTCCGCGGCGGTCCCGTGCGCCAGCTGCTCATAGAGATGGGCAACGCCTTCCTGATCCTCACCAACGCCGGGCCGGGCGCCAACCTCGCCGTGCTCACCCGGCAGGGCGCGGACGTCGGTGTGGTGGCGTACCAGATGAACATGCTGGTGAAGAAGATCGGCGAGCACCTCAGCGCGGCCCCGCGCGCGGGTGTGGTCGTCGCGGACAGCGGCGAGTGAGGTGAACGGAGGCGACGCGGCGGGCCGGCTGGTCCGCCCGTTCACCCTGACCGGCGGCAGGACCAGACCGAGTCGGAGCGACTTCACCCTCATCACCACGGTGACGGCGGTGGATCCGCAGCCCGTCGGCGGAGCCCGGCCGCAGCCCGAGCACACCCGGATCCTCAGACTCTGCGCCAAGCCGATCGTCGTGGCGGAGCTGGCCACCGGGCTCGACCTTCCGGTGAGCGTGGTGGCGATCATGCTCTGCGACCTGCTGGAGGCGGGCCGGATCACCGTGCGGCAGCCGCGGTTGATCTCCCGGACTCCCGACCTGGACCTGCTGAAGAAAGTGAGGGACGGCCTTGGCCGCCTCTGACCCCACCGCACAGGGCATCCCGGCTCCCGACGCGGTGAAGATACTCATCGCCGGGGGATTCGGCGTCGGCAAGACGACCATGGTCGGCTCGGTCAGCGAGATCGTCCCCCTGCGCACGGAGGAGCCCCTCACCACCGCGGGCCTCGGTGTCGACGACCTCGACGGCATCCCCGACAAGCAGGCCACCACGGTGGCCCTCGACTTCGGGCGCATCAGCATCGGGGACGACCTCGTGCTGTATCTGTTCGGGACGCCCGGGCAGCAGCGGTTCTGGTTCATGTGGAACGACCTGGCGATCGGCGCGCTCGGCGCGGTCGTCCTCGTGGACGTCCGCCGACCCGATTCGAGCTTCGCCGCGATCGACTTCTTCGAACGGCGGAAGATCCCGTTCGTCATCGGCGTCAACGGGTTCTACGGCGAGCACCCCTACGAACCGGACGAGATCCGCGAGGCCCTGGCCCTGCCCGAGCACACCCCGGTCCTCCTCTTCGACGCCCGTGAACGCGCCTCCTGCCGAGACGTACTGATCGCCCTCCTGGACCAGCTGATCGCGACCTCGGCCCGCTGAGCGGTCAGGGCACCGCCGGCGTGTCCGGCCTGGTCAGGGCCGGACCTCCGCCCTGACCAGGCCGGACACGTGGTCGGTGATCGTGTCGAGAATGCTCATCCAGGTCGTGTCGTCGCCCAGGACCAGGAAGTTGAGGGTGAGGCCGTCCGTCATGGCGGCCAGGTAGCGGGCCAGCACCGGGACCGGCACGGTCAGTTCGAACTCCATGGAGTGCCGCAGCTGCTCGATCAGCTCGGTGTACGTCTTGCAGTACATCTCGTACTGCCGCCGCGCCAGATGCTCGAACCCGGGCTCCCGGAGGGCGTACTGGGTCAGCTCGTAGGTGAGCATGTGCTCGCCGGGGTGGGCGGACACGTGGTCCCAGTACGCCTGGAAACCGGCCCGGACGGTCTCCCTGAGCGTCTCCCGGGGCCGGATCGCCTCCCGCACCAGCGTCACATAGTGGCCGGTGATGGTGGTGATGACGGACTCGATCAGCTCCTGCTTCGAGGCGAAGCAGTAGTGGAAGACGCTCAGTGACACGCCTGCCTCGGCCGCGATGGACCGGGTCGTCGTCCTGGGGACGCCGTCCCGGGTCATCGCGCGGATCGCCGCCTCGGTCAGTTGTCTGCGCCGTTCGGCCGACGGCAAGCGTGCCATGTGGTTCCCTTTCCCCCGTGCTGCGGTCAGCCGCCGTAGACGCCGACCTCATAGAGGGAGTAGCCCCAGTCGGTGCCGCGGTCGACCCCCTGCATCCGAACATAGCGGGCCGGGACTCCGGAGAACCTGGCCGTGTCGAGGCCGCCGTCACCCGAGGTCGTGGACCACACCGTCTTCCAGGTCGAGCCGTCGGTGGAGACGTCGATCCGGTACGACCTGCCGTACGCGCGCTCCCAGTCGAGGGTGACCCGCTTGACCGTGTGGGTGGAGCCGAGGTCCACCTTCCACCACTGGTCGTCGCTCCAGTCGCTCGCCCAGCGGGTGCCGCCGTCACCGTCCACGGCCCGGCCGGGCTGGTAGCTGGTGAAAGGGTTCGACTCGGACGCGCTCGCCGTGGCCGTGGCTCCCTTGGCGAGGTTCACGCCCGCCTTGTGCGACTCGGAGGCACCCCAGGTGTCGAGGTAGGACTCCGCGCCGCGGAGGAGGTCGTCCACGACGCCCTGGCCGCCGACGAGCCGGATGTCCTCGATCCAGTCAGGGACCATGCCGACGTGGGCGGCGCCGTCGGTGTTGTAGTCGAAGGTGCGCCGGCCGGTGGTCTGCTTGTCGATCGTCGAGCCGCCGTCGGCGCTCTTGAAGGGGTACTTCACGGGGTTCGAGGTGTTCGCGCCGCGCGGTGCGGGGTGGTCGCCGATGCCGTTGAAGTCCGTGCCGAAGCCGTAGCCCACGCCGTACTTCGTCCGCAGGGCGTCCGTGCGCCCGGCCTCCTCGCTGAACTCCTTCGAACCGTGCATGTACTGGGCGACGAAACCGCCGAGGGAGTAGACCCGCTCGGTCCAGTTCAGGTCCATCCAGCTGTGCGAGGACAGCACGCCCGGGTACGACTCGGCCTCGAAGATGTCGAGGACACGGCCGGTGGCCTTGACGCTCATGTGGTCGATCTCGACCATCATCTTCCGCTTCATCATGCCGCGCAGGGCGTACTCGCCGAGGTCGGTGAGCCCGCGCACGTTGCACTGCGCGTTCTCGTCGTACTCCGGGACCTCGGTGCCCGCCGGCAGGTCCGCCTCGGCCTTCGACGCGGCCCCGCCGATCGGGTTGTCCTTCTGCGGGCCCTTGCACTTCTCCGTCTGCCAGAACGTGCCGGTCGACAGGAACTGGCCGACGTTGATGGCCGTGCCGAGACCGTGCTCGTCGAAGCGGACGCCGCACAGCGCGTTGTCGAACTTGTGGCACAGGAACATGCTGCGCACACCCAGGTCGTACAGCTCGTCGAGGCCCTTGTCGATGTCCGCCTTGCTGCACTGCGGGATGTCGAGGATCTGCTTGCAGCCGAACGGCTCGGAGGTCTCGACGCCGAGTACGACCGCCAGCTTGCCCTGTGCGATGACGTCGCGGGCCTGCGCGCTGTCGGTGACGATCCGGAACCAGCCCTTGCCGGTGCCGCCGTACTGGGCGTCGATGTAGGCCTGGAGGTCGTACGTCAGCTTGGCCTGGAGCCGGATCGAGGTCATCTCGTCGCAGCTGCGGTCCTTGAACGGGTAGACCGAGCAGATCATGCCGTTGGTGACGAGGTCGTTGACGAGGACGCGCTGACCGCCGCGCCAGGCGCGCTCGATCCAGGCGTAGTAGTTGGCCTGGTGGGTCATCGAGTCGTACGCCGGCCAGTCCTTGAACGTCGGGTAGCCGACCGGGTCGTGCTTGCCGTCACCGCCGTGGGTGATGTAGTCGAAGATCGCGAGGGTGCCGTCGGGGTAGTGCTCGGGACAGTCCTTCAGCGCGTCGGCGATCCCGGAGGTCGAGAAGACCTTGCCGCAGATGAGCCGGCCGCCGAACGCCTCGTTGGAGAACAGGTGGTTGTGGGCGTCCACGAAACCGCGGACCTCGCCCGCCGCGTTCGTGCCCTTGAACGGCTCGCCCGTCACATTGATCTGGGAGTCGGGCGTCGGCCGTGAGGTGGGCAGCCACCAGTCGCCGGTGGCCGCCGAGCTGGACGACGGGCTGAGCAGCATGCCCATCGCGGTCAGGAACAGCGTCAGCACCATGAGGGGTCTGCGTCGGTGGTGGGCGCGTCGAGTTCTGGTCATCACTCACGTCCTTGGTCGGAGGAAGCGCGGTCGATCGGCCAGACCCTGCGGGACGCGCGAACACCACGACGTTGGCCCGATTGTCATGGCTGGCACAAGCGATGTGACGAGAATCGCCACTGTGGTGATGCGAGTCAATAGTCCGGGACGGATGACCTGATGGGGATCGGGTGGTAGAGCGCCCAGGTGACGTACCGTCAAACAGCGGACCGATCAGGCCGGTTGTGGTTTGTGGTTCCTTGTCCCGGTCCTTGGCCGTCGTCGGGTCCGAAGTCTCGCGCGTGCGTCCTGAGCAGTCGCCTCTGACGATCCCCGGCTTCGGTGTTTTCGGAGTGGCAGGGGGCCTCCTCCACGCCCGGGGAGGGCGCCTTACGACTCGGGAGTGCGGGTTCGTCGGCGACCGCGGGTGGGTGGGGGCTGTTCGCGCGGTTCCACGCGCCCCTGAAGGGTGGGGCTGCGGCCCGCCCTTCAGCTGAAGAGCAGGGGGCGCAGCCCCGGCCGCTTTTCAGGGGCGTGGGGAACCGCGCGGGAAACCACGTCGGATCCGCACCCGCCGACGAGCGGACGGGAACCTCGCCGGGTGTCGCGAACCCCGCTGGGTCAAGTGCCCTGCAGTCGCACGGGGCAGACGACTCGTCACGTCGTCCGAGTGCCTTGTCGGCGTGGATGCCCACCGGCACGCCCAGCGCGGCGGCCTCGTCGGTGTCCCGGCGGTCGGTGTCTCGCGCGAGCCGACCGGTCCGGAACCCGGAGATCTTCCTGTTGCCCGGGCTGTTGTCCCTACGGCTGGCGCAGGTCCCGTCCGTCCTCCTCACGTCGATGGTGAGGCGGCGCGGACGGCAGGTTGCCTCGCCGCCGTTCCCTGCGGCCCACACGAAGATGCGGTGCCGCCTGCCCCGTGATCGACGGAAGGTGATTCATCGGATCGTCTTCAGCGGACGTCGACCAAGTCGCCGCAAGTTCATGAGACCCCGCCTCCACCACGTCGACGTACTCCGGATCACCATCCGGAACAAGGACAGCCGCGACGACCGCATGCGTATCCCCAACGGCGGCTTGGACTTCACCTCGGGCAAGCAGCGCGTCCGGTGCCACCTCCGAGCCGGCCGCCCGGCTGCGAGCAGTTGAAGGCCCCGGCCACGAGCGGAGCCGTACCCGTGTCCCGTCCCGGAGGCCGGCGCCCGGTGCCTCAGGACGACGAGTCGGCGGCGGAGACCGCGGCCGTGGCGGCCGGAGCGGTCCTGGTCGTCGTGGCGGTCTCGGGCAGGCCGGCCGCCCGGGGCCCCCGGCGGCCGGCCAGACGGCAACCGACGCAGCCGGGGTGGCCGCCGCGGGCGGAGCGGTCGCGGACGCCGAGGCCCCACTGGTCCCTCGGACGCGGACCCGGCGGCTTGCCCCAGCCCGCGAGGTGCAGGACCCAGGTGGTCAGGAGCGCGGCGACCGACACGGCGATGCCCAGGGGGATGCCCGGTGCCCAGCCGCAGACGCCCATGCCGAGCGCGACGGAACCGACCGTGCCGATCGCGGTACCCGTCCAACCGGCCACGGTGTGGCCCTCGTCGTAGAGACTCATGTGTCTGCTCCCCTCGCGCCCCCGGCGCCGGACTATAATATCTTAGTAGCTAAGGAATCTAGCCTGCCCGGGAGGCACATTTCAATGGAGGCCGAGCGCCGCCCCACCGTCCCGGACGCCATCGGCGCCATGGACCGCATGATCGCGACGATGATCGTGGGACAGCAGGAGTTCGCGCGCCGGTTCGGCCTGAGCGTCACGGACCTGGTCTGCTTCGCCTACGTCCTGGAAGCGGGGGACACCCCGGTCACCGCCGGTGACCTGGCCGTCCGCGCGCACGTCACGACCGGTGCGATCACCGGCGTCCTCAACCGCCTGGAGCGCCGAGGCTTCGTCGCCCGCAAGCCGGACCCGGCCGACCGGCGCCGCGTCCTGGTGGTCGCCCAGCCGACCGGCGCCGAGCAGGCGGTGACCCTCTACGGCCCGTTCTACGAGCGCCTCGCGGACCTCTTCGGCGGCTACACCCCCGACGAACTCGCGCTGCTGACCGACTGGTTCAGCCGCGCGGGCGACCTGGCCCGCACCTTCCTGGAGGAGTCACGCTAGGGCCGCCTGTCGCTTCACAAGGCCTGGGCCGCGGGCGTGGCACCCGCATCTGCCGCGTTGTCGTCAGTCGCCGACTCAGCCACGCTCGAACAACCTCGCGTGGGGGACCCTCATCGCGTGGACCCCCTCCTCCGCCTTGCAACCGCACGCTCCACGCCCCGCTCACCGGCGCAGTCAGGGCGCCGTAGCCCGAAGTCGGCGTGATCCAGACAGCGGACCCGGGTGCCGTCGTCACCTTCCCGTCACCGTGAGGGGACGGGAAGGTGACGACAAGGCCGGTCGGCCGGAAACCCCTTACGGGCCGGACCTCAGCGGTGTACCAGGTCGATCCGGTACCTGCGGGTCTGCGAGCCGTCCTCGGCGGTCACCGTGACGACGGCCGACGTCCGGTCGCCGGTACCCGTGCGGTCCACGGCGACGCTCGCATAGGGATCCCGGGCCGTGGCCGTGACGGCGGCCCGGCCCGGGTGGCCGGTGACGACACGGTAGGCGGTCGTGTCCGGGTCGAAGGACGCGATCGGCTTCCCCGCCACCTCGATGGAGGCCGCGGCGGCGTCCGCCGAGCGGCCGGGGGTCTTGGCGTACACCTCGATCTCGCTCATCGTGATGTAGCCGCCCTGACGGGCCGTCATGACCACGCGGACGGCGGTCGCCGCTGCCGTGTCCAGGGGGACGTCGACCACCGGTGTGCCCTCGGAGCCCACCGGCACGGAGGCGCTCGCATCGGCCCAGGGCCCGTCGGCGGTGGCGCGTACCTGGACCTTGAGGCTCTCGGGGAAGGAGACGTTGCCTCCGTCGCGGTGGAAGTGGGCGACGACGCGGGTCAGATCGCGGACCCTCGGCAGGGTGAAGGTGATGGTGTCGGAGGCGTTCTTGGTGCCCGACCTCCAGTTGGACCAGGCCTTTTCGGACCGGTCGCCGTTGCGCAGCCGCTCCGCCGAGTAGCCGCTCTCGGTGAACGTGGCGCCGACCGAGACGTCAGGGTCGGGTGCGATGTTCGTCAGCGCTGCCTCGGTGACCTGGACGCGCACCGTGGCCTCGACCTCGCTGCCGTCGACGACCCGGGCGGTGCCGGAGAGCGTCACGACGCCGGCCTTGTCGTACGCCCCTTCGGGGGCCGCGTCCCAGGTCACGGGGAGGTCTGTCCGGCCGCCGTTCCTGCCGACGCCGGTGACCGTGGCCGGGAGTTCCGGCTCGCCGCCGGCATGGGTCTTGGCGCGGCCGGGCAGCGCCGAGACGATCGTGTCGACGGTCACGACCGCCTTCGCGCGGATGGTCCGCCCCAGGGGATCGGTCGCCTCGCCCTCGACGCGCACCGTGCCGGGCCTGCTCCACCTCCGGTCCGACGGCAGGTCCCACACCACGGGCAGGGAGCCGCGGGCGCCGTCCCGGAACACCGGCGTCACCGTCCTGGGCATCGTCGGCCGCAGCCCCGGCACGGTGAACACCTCCGCCCGCCGGGTCCGCAGCACCGTCTCGTCGGTCACGGCCCAGCGCTGGTTCGCCGTCGAGGTCGGCGTGTACGTCGACACCTTGGCGCCGTCCGCGGACGACTGCCCGGTGACGTCGAGCAGACGGCCGGTCGCGGCGTTGACGAAGGTCCAGGTGCCGTCGCCGGTCGTCGACATGATCCACTGCGCGGCCGCGGGGGCCTCACCGTCCACCGGGTCCTCCAGGACCGCCTGGTTGTCGCGCACCGCGAGGCGCTTGCCGGTGGCGGTGTTGGCGAGGGCGTACCGCTCACGGTTGTCGGTGCCGGGCGTCAGCTGCTCCACCGACCACAACTGCCGCGCGCCGCGGTTGTCGTTCGTGCGGAGGACGACGCCGGAGCCGTCCTCCGACGGGGCGAGCGACCTGCCGCTCTGGGCGCCCTGGAGCCGGTACACATGACCGGGCAGCACCAGGGCGGCGTCCTTCGCCACCCCGCTGACGCCCTTGACCAGGAAGGTGGTCACCGACTTGGCGGGGACGTCGAGCGTCGCCGAGCGATCGGTCACCCGGACCGGGTTGCCGCGTACGAGGGCGCCGTCGGCGCTGGTCACCACGGGCGTGACGGTGGCCCGGGACGAGACCTTGCCGAAGCGCGAGAGATCGAGCGTGACGGAGCGCGCGGTCGTGCCGCTGTTGACGTGGACCACGGTCGCCGCACGGCCGGACTTGTTCACCGCGGCGACGCTGGAGGGGTCGTCGACCTTGACGAAGTGGTCGCCGGGGCGGATGTGATGGGTGAAATTGCGGATGGTGTGGAACTTGGAGTTGGCCCGGATCGGGCAGGTCTCCAGCGTGTCCTCGGCGGTGCAGTTGAACGGGACGTGGATGCTGCCCCAGTTCTTGCCCGCCGCGGCCTGCGGGATCGAGTCCTCGATCGGCTGCCAGAACACCCAGGCCGACGGCTCCAGTTCACGCATGTCGTCCACCATGCGCGTGGCGATGCCGAGCCCCGGCTCCATGCTCGTGAAGTCGGTGCCCGTGCCCCAGGTGCCCTCGACCTCACTCATCCAGAGTTTTTTGTCGGCGCCCTTGGCGATGTCCCGGGCGCTGGTGCGCATCCCGGTGCCGTAGGTGTGCACGTTCAGCTGCGGGACGGCCGCCCGCGCGGAGGCGTCGTAGGCGTTCCAGTTCTGGGTGAAGATCGTGGGGTTGGTCTCGTCCATCGCCGAGATCTCGGCGTCGGTCCTCGCCCCGTCGAGCGCCTTGTCGAGCGCGCGGACGACCTTCTGCTGGAGTGCCGGGCCCGCGTGCGCGCCCTCCTGGCGGCCTCCGGTGGGCTGGCCGTTCCCGCCGATCTGGGTGCCCCAGTAGTTGGTGTTGGGCTCGTTGAGCGGGGCGATCGTGTCGAAGTCGATGCCGTGCGCCTCTTCCAGTTCCTCGGTGACGCGCACGAGATAGGCGGCGAACTCGTCGACGCGGTCCGCCCGGATCTGGTCCGTGTTCGCGTCGAAGCCGCCGGAGACATAACCGCTGACGGTCTGGAACCAGGGCGGTGAGTTGCTGAACGCCTCCCACTTGGTGACCTTGTCCTTGACCTGGTCCACCCACCAGCGCTGGCCGGCGTCGGCGTCCCAGTTCCAGTGGTCGGGGTTGTCCGGGTCCCACCACTCCATGTCCTGCCGGGTGGTTCCCTCGGGTGCCTTCCAGAAGCCCTCCATCGTCGCGCCCGTCTTCATGTAGTCCTTGCGGACGTCCGGGGCGTTGCCGCCGCCGATGTTGTACCGCGCGATGTTGAGGGCGAGCCCGTCCTCGTCGAACAGCATGTCCACGAGCCGTCTTCGGACGGGCTCCGGATAGCGGCCCGTCGCGTTGGCGAACCAGACGAGGCTCGTGCCCCAGCCCTCGAACTCCTGCTGCTGGTACGACGGATCGATCCGTACGGTGACTCCGTCGCGCGCCGCCGCAGCCGGCGCGTCCGCGGCCGCCGGGGGCGCGGCCACCAGGCCCGCGCTCAGGACCACGGGAACCATGGGCGCCAACGTCCGGACGATGCGATGCCGTTGAGACACGGCACTCCCTTCCACAACGCAGAGGTGAACAGAACCGATCAGAAGGAATCGCGCTCAGGGCATGCTTGATGACGGAAATGAACACGTCAAGACACGGGACCCCTTCACCGATCGCGCACCGGCTGCCACGCCGTCCGAACTCCGGTCGTCCGATTCGTTGACATGCTCAAAACACGTCATTAGCATGCGTGAAACTTGGAAAGCGCTTTCCCCTTGTCAGGCCTCACCCACCCCGGGAGGGACCACATGAGGTCGCCGCTACGCGCTGTTCCCACTCTCACGCCCACCCCGCTGATCGCCGTGACGGCACCGGCGGAGGCTGGGGCGTCACCGCTCGCGGAGACGTCACCCACCGGCTTCGCCACCGTCGACGCGCGCTGGAGCTCCACCGTTCGCACAACGTCGTCGTACGGAACATCAGGTTCACGGACGCCGAGGACGATGCCGTGAGCACGGGCCGGGAGTCGCACCCCATCCGGGTCGACCACAACGAGTTCGCCGGCGTGGCGGACGGAGCGGTGGACATCGCGCGCGGCGCCGAGCACGTCACCGTGTCCTGGAACGGGCCGGGCCGCCCGGTGCAGCGGAACAACGTCTTCGACGGGTCCGGCGCCTGGGAGACCCACGGCACCGTGATCGAGCCGCGTACGTACTGCGCCTACACCCTGGACTCCGCCGCCGACGCGCCCGCGACCGTGCGGGCCGGGGTCGGTGCCGGGAAGGTCGGGGCGGCTGCCTGGGCGCCGTAGGGAAGGGCGGGGGGCGGCTGCGGGTCCGGTGGTGGCCGGTCGCGCGCTCCCCCGCCCCTCGGGCGGCCCCGGCCTGCCCCTTGCTTCACCGTCGCCACCCCGGGCGACGGCTCCCCCCCACAGGAGGAACCCCGCATGAGTTCACCCCGTAAGAAGGCGGTCGTCGGCGCGCTGGCCGCCGCGTTGCTGGCCGGGACCGGTGTCGCGCAGGCGGCGCCGCAGCCCGTGCCCGTCGCGCAGGAGCGAGCGGCGGCGACCATCACCTGGACCCTGCAACGGGCCGCCAACCCGACGCAGGACCAGCAGACGGCGTACAACCTGATCACCTCGGCCATGAACGCCGCGGTGGCCCGCTACAACAACCTCAGCGACCTGGGGAAGAACATCACCGTCCGCTACGACCCCGGTGTGCCCACCGCCGACGGCAACATCAACGGCACCATTCGCTTCGGCAACCGCAGCTACATGAACGAGCGGACCGCCCTGCACGAGATCGCGCACACCATCGGCGTCGGCACCAGCTCGGGCTGGTCGCGGCTGGGCGGCGGCGGGACCTGGACCGGCGGGCAGGCCACGGCGCTGGTGCGGCAGTTCGACGGAGCGAGCGCGAGGATCTCCACCGGAGGCGGCCACTTCTGGCCCTACGGGCTGAACTACGACAACGAGTTCTCGGGCACGGCGGCCAACCGGCACGTCCAGATCGTCGCCGCCATGGTGCGCGACGGGCTGTGACCCGCCCGGGCGCCGCGGGAGTTGGTGCCTGATGACAAAGGCGCCACCGGCCGCTGCGTAGTTGTGAGCAAGGGCGGGGCGGGCGGTCCTCGCGGTCCTACCGTCCCACCCATGAACACGAGTCGCGGCAGGAAGAGAACGTGGCGAGGCGCCGCGCTGGCGGTGCTGCTGACCACCGGAGCGCTCACCGGGGCCGCTCCGGACGCACGGGGCGCCACCGCGCGGACCGAGACCCCGGTGGCGACGTCGAGCCCGGCCGACGGGGTCACCGAGACGGTCGTGCGGGTGAAGGTGCCGCTCCCGGCCTCCTTCGGGGCGCGGCCGGCGGCGTGCGACTGGCTGTCGTACCTGCGCTACCGGACCGCCGACGGACCGTCCGACTCCGCCGACGCCGACCGGATCCTCCTCGCCCAGCCCGGCATCCTGGAGGGCGCCGGTGCCTTTGACAGCGTCGCCCGCAACACAGTGGCCCGAGCCGCCGCACAGGGCCGCCACATCGAGTTCTGGGCGCTGGACCGGCGCTCCAACTGCCTGGAGGACCGCACCGGCATCGCCTCCGGCGACCAGCACACCGCCGTGGACTACTACTACCGGGGCAAGCCGGTCGCCGGCCGCACCTTCCCCGGATACGTCGACAACAGCCGCCTCGGGTGGATGGCACGGCTCGGCATCGAGCGGACCGTACGGGACCAGTACGACCTGCTCACCGCCGAACTGCCCGACCCCCGGCTGCGCGACGAGAAGGTCCTGTGCGGCGGGCATTCGCTGGGCGGCGTCATCACGGGGTACTTCGCGACCGCCGACTTCGACGGGAACCCGGCCACCACCGCCGACGCCGGACACCGGCAGTGCGCCGGCTACTTCGCCCTCGACACCACCGTGTCCACCTCGCTCGCCGACCTCCAGGGCAGCATCCCCGGCGACACCAACCTGCCGGACATCGGCCTCGGCCACGGCGTGATCCAGGCCGGGCTCGACAGCGGCGTCCTCTCGCGCACCCTGTCGGCGCAGGTGCTGCTGAACCCCGAGACCATGACCCTGCTCGCCATCGCGGGCCTCGGCGCCCTGCGGGACCCCGGCGGCGAGGCCGACCTGCCGAGTTATCTGCCCCGCAACACCAACATCGAGGCGACCAACCGCTTCCTCTTCTCCGAGGACACCGCCGCCTTCCTCACCGGCTCGCCCGCCGTGCGGGACTTCCGGCTCACCAACCAGGCGGTGCTCGGCGCCCTGATGGACGACCACTCCGTACCGCTCGCCTTCCTCCAGAGCAGTGTCGGCTTCTTCGACGGCGGCCCCGTCGTCGACAAGAGCTTCCCCGTCGCCAACGGCGGTGAGGAGCGACCGGGCCTGTTCGGCGGCGAGTACAAGGCCATCCCCGACCGCCCCGGCGGTCCGCTCTACACCTGGCGCACCTACGACCGGGTCGGTGACCCGGACGACCCCGGATACCGGTCGGCCGACGGAACCCCGTTCACCGACGCCGGCAAGGAGGTCACCGACATCCAGGAACTGGCCCGCAGTCTGGCCGAGCAGCCGCTGGACTTCACCGAGCAGTACTTCCCGACCAAGCTCGTCACCGACCTCCAGCTGTCCGGCTCGCGCCAGGTGAAGCGGCTGGTCGTCCACCCCGACGGCCTCACCGCCGACCCGACGCTCACCGTGCTCGCCGGTGACGGACTCCTCGCGGGCCGTGTCCCCGCCGACCTGGACCCCGTCATCGCCGCCGGCTACCAGCACCTCGACGTCCTGACCGCCGCGCCCGCCCAGAACGACGGGCGGCCCGAACCCGTCTCCACGAGCCTCACGGAGTTCGCCGGCGACCCCGGGAGATGATCCGACCGAAGCCCGGCCTTCACCTGGTGCCCGGTGAGACTGGGTGAGAACGACCCAGGGGGTGTTTCGAAAGCCCCGCACAGCACGCGGGCCGTCGCCGGTTCCGGGGTGGCAACCGCGGAGTCAGGCGGGAGTGTCGGGGGTGAAGCGGTAGCCGATGCCGGGTTCGGTGATGAGGTAGCGGGGTCGGGAGGGTGCCGGTTCGAGTTTGCGGCGGAGGTTGGCGAGGTGGACGCGCAGGTAGTTGGTCTCCTTCTCGAAGCGGGGCCCCCAGACCTCCTGAAGGAGTTGACGTTGGGTGACCAGGCGTCCGGGGTGGCGGACGAGGACTTCCAGCAGGTGCCATTCGGTGGGGGTGAGGCGGACTTCGCCGACCGCGGTGGTGACGCGTTTGGCGGCGAGGTCGACAGTGAAGGCAGCCGTGGTGATCACGGGCTGTTCGTCGGCGGGAGTGGCGCGGCGCAGGGCGGCGCGGACGCGGGCGAGGAGCTCGCCCATGCCGAAGGGTTTGGTGACGTAGTCGTCGGCGCCTGCGTCCAGGGCGTTGATCTTGGCGGTTTCGTCGTGGCGGGCGGACAGGACGATGATCGGGGCGGTGGACCAGCCGCGGAGGCTTTCGACGATGTTGATGCCGTCGAGGTCGGGCAGGCCGAGGTCGATGACGGCCAGGTCGGGGGCGGAGGTGGCGGCGGACTGCAGGGCGGTGGCGGCGTCGGGGGCGGCGTGGGTCTGGTAGCCGCGGGCGGTCAGGGCGATGGTCAGGGCGCGGAGCAGGTGGGGGTCGTCGTCGACGATGAGGATGCGGGTCATGGTGCTGTGGGAAGGGTGAGGGTCATGGTCAGTCCGCCGCCGGGGGTGTCGGTGGGGGTGAGGGTGCCGTTCATGGCTTCGGTGAAGCCGCGGGCAATGGCCAGGCCGAGGCCGAGGCCGTGACGGGTGGTGTGATCGTCCAGGCGCTGGAAGGGGGCGAAGATGCGTTCTCGCTGGTCGGCGGGAACGCCGGTGCCGTGGTCGATGACCTGCAGGCGGATCACCTTTCCGTCCTGGCGGGCGTGCACGTGAACGGGCCGGCCGGGTGGTCCGGCGTCGAGCGCGTTGGCGACCAGGTTGGCGATGACGCGTTCCAGCAGGCCGGGGTCCGCCCAGACCGGCGGCAGGTTGTCGGGAACGTCGACTTCCAGGGAACGGCCGGGGGGCTGAAGGGTGTGCAGGAGGGCGGCGGCGGTTACCTCGTCCACGGCGGTGGCGCGGGAGTGGACACTCAGGGCGCCGGCCTGCAGGCGGCTGAGCGCGAGGAGGTTTTCGACCAGGTCGTTCATCTTGTCGGCGGAGGCGTCCACGGTCGCCAGGAGTTCGGCCTGCTGGGCGTCGGTGAGTTCCAGGTCGGGCTCGCGCAGACTGGACACACACGCCTTGATGCCGGCGAGCGGCGTGCGCAGGTCATGACCGACAGCGGCCAGCAGCGCGGCCCGCAGCTTGTCGATCTCGGTCAACTCACGCGCGCGGGCAGCCTGGGCGGCCAGGCGCTCGGCCTGCAGCGCGCGGGCGGCGGCCGTGGCCAGGAGGCTGAGGAAGCGCTGGTCGGCGGCGAAGACGGCCGGGCCGTCCGCCACCAGCCGCAGGTGCTCTCCCGCCGGTGCGGACAGCGTCGGATCATCCGATGGCGGCTCGCCGGCGACGGCGACCCGGCGTTCGCCGTCGCCGGCGCGTTCCAGCAGCGCGGCGCCGGTCATGCCGAAGGTGTCCCGAACGTGCTCCAGCACCACGCTCAGCGGCCGTTCCTCCAGCGGCGCCTCGGTGATCCGGGCCAGCAAAGCGGCCTCGACGCCGCTGCGAGCGGCGGCAGCCCGCTGCCGGGCGGCCAGGTCGACCGCGACGCTGACGGTGGTCGCGACCACCACGTAGACGACCAGGGTGATGACCAGGTCCCGGTTCTCGACCGTCAGGGTGTGGTAAGGCGGGACGAAGAAGAAGTTGACCAGCACATCGGAGGCCACCGCGGCCACCAGCGCCAGGCCCAGGCCACCGGTGGCGGCCACGATGACCACCGCCGTCAGATAGATGAGCACGATGCCGGCCAGCGACAGCGAGCCCTTCACGTGTACCAGGGCCACGGTGAGGACCGCCAGACCCACTGCGGCAGCGCCGGCCGCGGCCAGCCGACGGCCTGTGCCCCTTCGGCGCCGGCCACGGTCGTGGGGCAGGTCGAAGCCCTTCATGACGCGAAACGCTAGCCGACCTTCGATCCGACGCCGGATCCGGCGGGGTCCGGCTCCTGCGGGACCGCCCGGTCGCCGGAGTCCAGCCGCCACGGCACGCTGGTCACCATCACCCCGCGCTGGAACAGCAGCCGGGCCTTCAGCCGCAGTGCGGACTGGTTGTGCAGCAGATGCTCCCACCAGTGGCCGACCACGTATTCGGGGATGTAGACGGCGATGAGGTCCTGGGGGTGCTCGTGGTGCAGGCGCGCGATGTACTCCAGCACGGATCCGGTGATGTCCCGGTACGGGGCGGCCATCACCGTCAGCGGCACCGGGATCCGGCGCTCCTCCCATTCGGTGCGCAGCGCACTCACCTCCTTGTCGCTGATCTCGACGGTCAGTGCGGTGAGGGAGTCCGGGCGGGTGGCCTTGGCGTAGCCCAGCGCGCGCAGGGTGGGCTGGTGCAGCTGCGAGACCAGCACCACCGCGTGGGTGCGGCTGGGCAGCACGATGCCGCCCGGCTGCGGACGCAGCTCGTGGGTCACCCGATCGTAGTGACGGCGGATGCCACGCATCATCGCGTACAGCACCGGCATGGCGATCACCACCAGATAGGCGCCGTGGCTGAACTTGGTCACCAGGACCACGACCAGCACCAGCGCGGTCAGGCACGCGCCCACCGAGTTGATCGCCCGCGAGCGGTGGATGCGCCGCCGCTGCACGGGGTCGGTCTGCTCGGCCAGCTCACGGTTCCAGTGCCGGACCATGCCGGCCTGGGAGAGGGTGAAGGAGGTGAACACACCCAGGATGTAGAGCTGGATCAGCCGGGTGACCGACCCCTCGAAGGCATGGATCAGGGTTCCGGCGACCACGGCCAGGATGATGATGCCGTTGGAGAAGGCCAGCCGGTCCCCTCGGGTGTGCAGCTGCCGGGGCAGGTAACGGTGCTCGGCCAGGATCGCCGCCAGCAGCGGGAAACCGTTGAAGGCGGTGTTGGCAGCCAGAATCAGGATCAACGCGGTCGCGGCCTGGATGTAGAAGAACATCACCGTGTCCGTGCCGCCGAACACCGCGGCAGCAAGCTGGGCGATCACCGTGCGCTGCGAGCCGGTCGCGCAGTCGCCGGGAAAGCCCACCAGCTGGCAGGCGTCCTCGACGTACCGGACATCCGCGATCAGGGCCAGCGTCGTGATCCCGGCGAACATGGTGATCGACAGCCCGCCCATCACCGCCATCGTGGTGGCCGCGTTCCGCGCCTTCGGCGGCCGGAACGCCGGCACCCCGTTCGAGATCGCCTCGGCACCGGTCAGTGCCGTGCAGCCGGAGGAGAACGCCCGCAGCGCCAGCAGCACCAGCGCCATGCCGGTCAGTCCCGCCTGGCCCGGCTCGGCGTGAACGTGCCACCCGGCGCTCTCGGCCACCGGCGGGTGGCCGAAGGCCGTCTGAAGCATCCCCGTGACGATCATCGCCAGCACGCCGGCGATGAACAGATACGTCGGTACCGCGAACATCCGGCCCGACTCGCGGACCCCGCGCAGATTCATCGCGGTCAGCAGCACCACGAACCCCAGGTTCACCGCGACCCGGTGCTCACCCAGTGCCGGCACCGCCGAAATGATGTTGTCCACGCCGGCCGCCACCGACACGGCCACCGTCATCACGTAGTCCACCATCAGTGCCGAGGCCACCACCAGCCCCGCCCCCGGGCCCAGGTTGCGTGAGGCCACCTCGTAGGAGCCGCCGCCGGAGGGGTACGCCTGCACCACCTGCCGGTAGGACAACACCACCACCGCCAGCAGCACCACCACCGCGGCCGCCACCCACGGCGCCAGGTGCAGACAGGCCAGCCCGCCCAACGTCAGCACGAGCAGGATCTCCTGCGTCGCATACGCCACCGACGACAACGGGTCACTGGCAAAGACCGGCAGGGCGATCCGCTTGGGCAGCATCTGCTCACCCAGACGATCACTGCTGAGCGGGCGGCCCACTATCAGCCGCTTGAGGGATATCGACACACCCGGCAGCCAAGGCGATCATCCGGGTGCGGCCCGATTCTTCGCGCGTTCTTGACGCCGCAGACGGCGATCTTCACGCCGTCTTGGCGTGACAGTCCCGCAGGACACCGTCACCGTCCCGGCGTTGGCGATGGCACGCCCCCGGAATACTGCTTGGGTCTCGATCCGCCGGCTCACCCGCCGGCTCGCGTCGTCCACCCCGTCTTCGACCGGTACGGCCGCCCGTCCGGCCCGGACGCGGGGGACCGGGCCGGAGGCGAGCTCAGACCTTGCCGGCGGCGAAGGCGGCCGCCGCGTCGGCGTTGTCCCGGTAGCTGAGGTGCGCACCCACGTCACCGCCGCCGCTCTCGCAGATCGGGTCTCCGGCGGCGCAGAAGTCGATGGTGCGGCTCTGGTAGGTGCCGGTGACGCTCTTGCCGAGGGCCCGGATCGGATTGCCGAACAACAGCACCGCGGAGACCCTCGGTTCGAGCGCGGCAGGGATGGTGGCCACGATGGGACTGCCGACGACCGCGCCGGCGCTGCTGATCCCGATCGAGTTGTCGACGACGTTGGCCCCCTGCGAATAGCCGACGAGAATGAAACGCTGATTCGGACAGGAGGCGGCCTGACTCCTGACATGGTTCACCAGATCGGCGTTGCCCTGTGCGGCCGACGTGGGCGAAAGGTCGGCAGGATAGTTCACCTTGTAGCTGGACAGGCTTTTGCCGCTGATTTTCTGCCGCAGTGCGGAATACACCGGGTCGCCGACGATGAAGCCGAGCGTGCCCGGCTCGAACGTGCCGCGGGCCGACACGACGTCGAGATCCGTGCAGGCCGCGGCTGCCGCCGCAGGCGTCGAGAGGGTCGTCAGTCCGGCCCCGCCGACGAGCGAGAGCGCGGTGAGGCACAAGCGGATACGCATGGGGATCCTTTGCGGGTGGGGCGCGAAGCGCGCCGTGGAAAGGACGTCCCGAACGTATTCGCTCTGCCAGACACTGTGTTATGGCCGGGAATTCAGATTTTCCTCGCCTTTTTGTGGCGAGGTGAGTGCGGTCGCATTCGGGCGACAGGTCGTGGGTGTCGCCGCGGTCATTGCGCGGCTGTGGCGTCCTGGTTGCGCAGCGACTCGGCGCGCAGGGCCAGGATGAGATCCAGCCGCGCACCCGGATCGTGCAGGGCGTCACCGAAGAGCTTCTCCAGCTGCCGCAGGCGGTAGCGGACCGTCTGCGGGTGGATGTGGAGGCGGGCCGCGACATCGGGCACATTGCTGCCGCCGAGCAGCCACGCGAGCAGCGTCTCCGCGAGCCGCGAGCGTTGCCCCTCGGACACCGTGTCGAGCGGGGCCAACGCCCGCGAGCGGAGCTGCGCGAGCATCGCCTCGTCGCCGTACAGCAGCAGCGTGGACAGATGGTCGGTGCAGCGCACCACGCCCTGCCGGGGCAGGATGCCGCGCCCCATCAGACCTAGCGCCCGGGTCGCGCAGTGCAGGGAGCGGGCGGCCTGAGTGACGGGCACCGTCGGGCCGATCGCCGCCGGCCGGCCGCGCAGCGCCATCGTGAACGCCCGCCCCCCGAAACGCCCGGAGCCGTCCGGGTCGGGCACCAGCATGCGGGGCGGCCGGGAATCCATGTCCACCAGTGCCCCGGCCGCCGCCAGCGGACGGTCCGCCTCCCGCTGGTCCGCCGTAGCCGCGAGGGCCACCACCGCGACCTGCCTCGGCACCGACCACCGGGCGCCGTGGGCCAGGTCCTGCACGGCCTCCGCCGACACCGGGCCCTCGCTCAGCAACAGGTCGAGCAGTCGCTTGCGGCGCCGCTCCAGCTCGTCGGTGTTGTGCGGCCGCGCCTCCGCGAACCCGGCGGCGGCCGCCTCGGCGACCTCGTGCACGGTCCGGAACGCCAGCTCGCCCAGCGCCGCCACGACCGCGGAGTCCAGGCCCAGTGCCTCCGCCGTGCGACCCATCAGCCGCCAGGCGTGCAGACCGCCGATCCGCAGCGCGGACTGCAACGCGTCCAGGCTGCGGCCCTCCAGTGCCTCGCCGCGCCCCAGTTCGTAGTACGTCGCCATGATCGCCGAGCCCTGGCCGAAGGGATCGGCGATGTGGTCGACGAACAGGGTCAACGCCTGCACGACCCCCGCCCTGAGGTGCGCGCGGTACGTCCCGTCCGCCGGCCGGGCGTACTCGGGGACCTGTCGGCACACCTCCTCCTCCACCTCGTCGGCGACGGCCTCCAGCTGACCACGCAGCAGTTGGGCCAGATCGGGGGGCATGGGGGCGGCGCCGGGCCCGTCCGGTACGCCGTGCGGCGGGGTGGGGGCAGCCACGGCCGTCCCTCCTTTCACCCGGAAGCGGCTCACCCTCGGGCCGGTGCCCGTGGGGCGAGGGACAAGTCCCGGGTTGGACGGATGTCCCCTCCGCTCCGTTCCGTGCCCCGACGGCACCGCCCTCACGCCGGTACCCCCAACGCACCGGCCAGCATCGGCCACGACGCGGCGAACTCCCGCTTCCAGTAGGCCCAGCTGTGTCCTCCTCCCGCGTAGAAGTGGGTCGTCACCGGGACCCGGAGCAGGGCGAGCGTGTCCGTGAAGGCGTGGGCGGACGGCCACAGCGCGCTCTCCAGCGCCTCCGGCAGCCAGTCGCCCACGCCGCCGACCACCCCGCTGCCGCTCGACACGTACAGGGCGGTGCCCCGCAACCCCACCGCACGGGAGCGCGGGTTGAAGTCCCGCCAGGTGAGCGCGTTCAGGAACGGGTTGCCCCACAGCGACAGGGGCGCCAGGTTCTCACGGGCCACGATGGCGTCCATCAGCGTGGGCACACCGGGGGCCGTCGTGTCGAGGATGCCGCTGTAGGAGGCCGCCGCGGCGAACATCCCCGGGTGCCGGGCGGCGTGCGCCATCGCCCCGTAGCCGCCGGTCGAGACCCCGGCGACGACCCGGACCCCGGAGGCCCGGTAGTCACGGGCCAGCAGTGCGGGCACCTCGGTCAGCTGGAACTTCTCGTAGTCGGCGCCGCTGCGCCAGGCCGTCGGAATGCCGGTGGGCCCCGCGTCCGGCATCGCCACGATCAGCTCCCGGCCCTCGGTGAACGCCTCGATGTCCGTCTCCCGGGTCCAGGACGTGTAGTCGTCGTGGGCGCCGTGGAGGAGATACAGCACGGGGTACGTCCGCCCGGGCCGCGTACCGAACGACGACGGCAGGATCAGCCGCACCGGCGCACTGCGGCCCAGCGCGGCGGAGGGAAGCGAGACGTCGAGCGTGCGGGGGCCGAGGCGGGTGGCGCCCGTTCCGGAGCCGGTGGTGACGGTTCGAAGGGCGCGGGAGGCGGTGGTGTGGATTGCGGCGCGGCCGGTGGCGGCCCGGGCGGTGGCCGTGCCCGCCGTGGCGCCGAACAGCGCGGCCAGACCACCGACGGCGGCCGCCCGGGTGACGGCACGTCGGGACGGTGCGGCGGCGGGCTCGGGGACGGCGCTCGTCCGGGGGGAGGCTACGGCGGGGCGCGGGGGCATCCCGGTGTCGCGGTGGGGCATGGCGGCTCTCCTCGTTCGGGTTCAGCGGGTCTCCTCGGCGAGCTCGCGCCGCAGATGGGCGGCGATCTCGTCGACGTACGGCGGGTCCAGCAGCGACAGGTGATGGCCGGCGACGCGGACGACCGTCAGACGCGGGCACACCTCGTCCCAGCCGAGCGCCTCGTCGTCCCGCTCGTACGCCGGGTCGCGCACGGTGTGGGGGGCGGGCTCGGCGGCCCGGTACAGCACCACCCGCCCGTCGTGGCGGCCCGGCCGGTGGGCCTCGCCGATCCGCAGATCGAGGTAGGAGGCGCGCTGGTGCTCCAGGGCGGCGGGCGGCACCTCGGCGGCCTCGCGCAGCGCCCGCAGCACGGTGTCGACACGCTCGCCGTCGTCGTCCGTCGCCGCCAACTCGTCGTAGGGCAGCCCCAGTCGCACCCCGTACGTCTCGGCGACATGGCGGGCGAACCCGGTGAAGTGGGCGCGGATCCGGTCGGCCGGGGTGTGTCCGGGCGGCTGGGGGAGGGGGCGCACGGAGTCGATGAGCGCGACCAGCCCGACGTCCCGGCCGGCGGCCGTCAGCTGCCGGGCGGCCTCCTGGGCGACGAAGCCGCCGAACGACCAACCACCCAGCAGACAGGGTCCCTCGGGATGCACCGCTGCCACGGCCTCGACGTACCGGCGCGCCTTCTCGGCCACCGTCCGCGCCTCCTCCACCCGCTCCAGCCCGTACACCGGCCGCGCCGTGCCGAGCCGTTCGACGAGCGACCGGTAGACATCGGTGGTGCCACCGGCGGCGTGGACGAGGAAGAACGGCGGTCGGGAGCCGGTGCCGTGGAGGGTCCGGATCGGGAGGCCCGCGGCGGCTGTTCGCCGGGTGGGGGAGAGGAGGCCGTGGTCGGCCGACGCGGCCCGGCGCGGTTGACCGGCCGCCATCGGATCGACCGGCGACATCGGTATGGCGGGCTGCGATGTCGTCGGCGGGGCCGACTGGGACGCCGGTACGGCGGGCTGTAGGGCCGGCTGGGGAGCCGCCGGTACTACGGGCGGGTGCGGAGCGTCCAGTGCGGCCGGGTGCGGCGCCTGCACGGTCGGTGGCGGAGTCGTCGGTGCCCCCGCGAGGGCCGGTTCCGTCGCCGGTCCGGGTTCGGCCAGGGCCTGCTGGATGCGTACCGCCGTCTCCTCGACCGTCGCGGCGCCCAGCAGGTCCCGCAGGGGCAGTTCCCTCCCGAAGTCGCGTTGCAGGCCGGCGCGTATGCGGACGGCCATGAGGGAGTCGAGGCCGAGTTCTGCGAAGCGGGTGGCCGGTGTGACCCGGGCCTGCGGGTGCCCCGTCACGACGGCGATGTGATGGCACAGCCGAGCGGCGACCGAGGCGCCCTCATTGCCGCGCACCGCCACCGGGCCGCCCGCCTCATCCGCGCCCCGCACTTCCTGCGCGCCGCGCACCCCCACCGGGCTCCCGAGGTCCGCCGCACCCACCCCCACGCCGCGACCCCCGTCGGCACCGGTCAGGTCCGCCCCTGTCACGCGGTCGTCGACCGCGCCCGCCGCAGGTCCCCTGCCTTCGGTCGGGGAGGCGACCGCGACCGTCCCCCCGGTCGGCCGGGCCGCGCCGCTCCCGCCCCGCCCGTCCGTCCACCAGTGCCGTACATGCCGCCAGCGTGGTCCCGGCAGGTCGGCGACCCGGCCCGGCGGCAGCGGCAGGCGCAGTCCGGCGGTGTGCAAACCGGCCAGCTGGGTGAGGAACCCGGCGGAACCGTCGGCGTCGCGGCGCAGTGAGCCGACGGCGAGCGCGCCTGGCGCGGTGTCGGTGAGGGCTCCGGTGAGGACCGGATGGGGCGAGATCTCGACGAAGGCCGCGTGGCCGTCGGCGGACGCAGAGGCGACGGCGCGGTCCAGCCGTACCGGTCGCCGCAGGTTCGCCGCCCAGTGCGCGGCGTCGAAGAGGCAGTCGCCCCGAGGGTCGTCCAGAACGGTGGAGTAGACGGGGACGCGGGGTCGTCCGCCCCGGATGTCGGCCAGGGATGCCGTCAACTCGGGTAGCAACGGCTCGACTTGGGGCGAGTGCCCGGCGCCGGTCACCCGCATGGCCCGCACGGCACGCCCTTCGCGCTCCAGGCGGCGGACGAGCCGGGTCACCGCCGCCTCCTCGCCGGTGACGACCTTCTGGGTGGGCGAGGAGTGCACGGCGACATGGACGCCCGGGAAGTGCCGCTCCAGCGCGTCGAGTTCGTCGTCGGCGAGGTCGACGACCGCCATGCCGCCGCCGCGCAGCCCGCTGAGCAGCCGGGCCCGTACGGCGACCACCCGGGCGGCCTCCGACACGTCCAGCGCCCCCGCGCACACCGCGGCGGCCACCTCGCCCAGGGAGTGACCGATGACGGCGGCGGGCTCGACGCCGTACGCGCGCCACAGCTCGGCGAGCGCCAGCTGGAAGCCGAACAGCACCGGCTGGGCGATCTCCAGACGATCGAGCGGACCGTCCGAGGCGAGGTGTTCGAGGAGTGACAGACCGCACTCCGGGGCGAGTTGCCCGTCCAGTTTCTCCACGGCGGTCGCGAAGGCGGGCTCCTCGGCCAGCAGTCGACGCCCCATCCCGGCCCACTGACCGCCGTACCCGGAGAAGACCCACACCGGCCCCCGCCCGACGAGGTCACGGTCACCCGTCACGACCCGGGGGTGGGTCAGGCCCCGCCCCAACGCCCGCAACCCGTCGGCCAGTTCGTCACGGTCACGGGCGACGATCGCGGCGCGTACGGGCCCCCGGCCGGTGCGCCCGGCGAGCGTGCGGGCCACGTCCGCCAGGTGCACGGCGCCGCCCTCGGGCGTCCCCAGCCAGTCGGCGAGCCGGGCCGCCGTGTCCCGGACGCGTACGGCGTCGACGTCGGAGAGGACGTGCAGGCGTGCCGTCGGCTCGTCGGCCGGGGGCGGCAGCAGCGCGCCGGGCCGCCACTCCTGAAGAACGGCATGGGCGTTGGTGCCGCCGAACCCGAACCCGGAGACCCCCGCGGTGGCCGTACCGCCGTACCGGGGCCACGGCTCGGGCTCGGTGACGACCCGCAGCCGTACGTCGTCGAGGGAGCTGCCCTCGGCGAGACAGTGCAGTGACGGCGGAACGAGGTCGTGGTGCAGGGCGAGTACGGTCTTCACCAGGCCGGCGATCCCGGCGGCCGACTCCAGATGCCCGAGGTTGCCCTTGACGGAGCCGAGGAGCAGCGGCTGGTCGGGGTCGCGGCCCGCGCCGAGCACCGCGGCGAGCGCGTCCGCCTCGATCGGGTCGCCGAGCGGGGTGCCGGTGCCGTGCGCCTCGACGTGGTCGATGTGCGACGGGGTGAGGCCGGCGCGCGCGTAGGCGGTGGCCAGCAGGTCCTGCTGGGCGGCCGGGTTGGGTGCCAGCAGGCCGTTGGAGCGGCCGTCGGAGTTGACCGCGGTGGCGCGGATGACGGCGAGGACGCGGTCGCCGTCCCGTTCGGCGTCGGACAGCCGTTTCAGCAGCACGGCCGCGCATCCCTCGCCGCGTCCGATGCCGTCGGCCGCCGCCGAGAACGGCTTGCAGCGCCCGTCCGGCGCCAGGGCGCCCGCCCGGCGGAAGGCGACGGTCACGGTGGGGGAGAGCAGCAGATTGACGCCGGCGGCGATCGCCGTGTCGCTCTCGCCCGTGCGCAGACTGACACACGCGTGGTGCACGGCGACCAGCGACGACGAACAGGCCGTGTCGACGGCCATGCTGGGCCCACGGGTGTCCAGGACATAGGCCAGCCGGCCCGCCGCGACGCTCAGCGCCCCACCCGCCGGCGCCCACGGGTCGACGGCCGCCGGGTCGGCGCCGGTGAGCTGCCCGTACTCGGGCGCGGAGATCCCGACGAAGACCCCGGTGGCGGTGCCCGCGAGCGACGCGGCGGGGACGGCGGCATGGTCGAGGGTCTCCCGGACGACCTCCAGGAGGAGACGCTGCTGCGGGTCCATGACCGCCGCCTCGCGCGGGGTGATCCTGAAGAAGTCCGCGTCGAACCCGGCGATGTCGTCTAGGAAACCGCCGTACGGCTGGGCGTCGGCGGGCGGGAACGCGGTGAAGTCACGCCACCGGTCCTCCGGGACGCGGCGGATCGCGTCGACGCCCTCGGTCAGCAGCCGCCAGTAGTCGCCCGGCCCGTGCACGCCGCCCGGCAGCCGGCAGCCCACGCCGACGACCGCGATCGGCTCGCCCGGCGCGGCCACGACGGGGGCCCGCGCGACCCGCGGGGCCGGCTCCGGCGCCGTACCGCACAGCCGGGCCACCAGGGCGTCACCGGTCGAGGCCTCCCAGACCAGCGTGACCGGCAGGTCCCGGCCCGTCGCCCTCGACAGGTCCCCGGCGAGCACCACCGCGTCCCGCGAGGACATACCGAGATCGGCGAGCGGCCGGTCCATCGGCACGTCCGCCACGGCCCCACCGCTCCAGGCGGCCACCCGCTCGGCGACCAGCCGCCGCAACTCCCCCTCCTCGACGTTCCGGACGGCCCTCACGGGGAGACCTCCGTCCAGTCACCCGCCACATACCGCTCGCGGGTGAGCGCCCGTGACACCTTGCCGCTGGACGTGCGGGGCACGGCGCCCGGCGGGACGAGGACGACGTCGGCGAGGCGCAGCCCGTGCCGGGCGGAGACCGCGGCGCGCACGGCACGGGCCACGGCCGGGACGTCGAGGTCGGCCAGGGTCGTGGTACGGACATGCTCCGCGACGACCACCACCCGCTCGCCCGCACCGCCGGGGACCCCGAAGGCGGCGAGCCGGTCGCGCCGCAGCGCCGGGTGCGCGTCCTGGGCCGTGGCCTCCACGTCCTGCGGGTAGTGGTTGCGGCCGTCGACGACGATGAGGTCCTTCAGCCGGCCGGTGACGATCAACTGCCCGTCCAGGACCGTGCCCAGATCGCCGGTGCGCAGCCAGTCGCCCGGACCGTCGTCGGGGTCGGCGAACGCGGCACCGAAGACCCGCCGGGTCTGCCGCTCCTGATTCCGGTAGCCCCGCCCCACGTTGGGGCCCTGCACCCAGATCTCGCCGACCTCCCCCTCCGCCAGTGCGGCGCGGGACACCGGGTCGGCGATCCGGACCCGCTGGCCCGCCGGGGCGCCGCAGCCGGCCAGCAGCACCGCCCTCGGATCGTCGGGCCGGGCGGGCAGTGCCTTGCCGGTGGCGAGGGCGTCACGGTCGAGCGCGTACCTGCGCAGCGATTCACCGGGCCGGGCCGCGCTGACGAAGACGGTCGCCTCGGCCAGCCCGTACGACGGGCAGTGCGTCCCGGCCGGGAGCCCCTGTGCGGCGAAGGCGGCGTGGAAGCGGGCGGCCGTACCGGGCCGCACCGGCTCGCTGCCGTTGATCAGCGCGGCCACCTCGCCCAGCCGCAGCCCCGCCTTCTGGGTCTCGGTGACGGCTGACGCGCAGTAGTCGTAGGCGAAGTTGGGCGCCGCGCTCAGCGCTCGCGGATGCGCGGCGAGCAGCCGCAGCCAGCGCACGGGCTCGTGCAGGAACGCCACCGGGTCCATCAGCACCGACAGCAGCCCCCGCACCACCGGCGCCGCGACGCTCAGCACGAGCCCCATGTCGTGGTACAGCGGCAGCCAGCCCACACAGGTCACCGGGCGGGTGTCGGCCCCGTAGGCGGTGAGCGCCTGACGGGCGTTGGCGACGACGTTGGCGTGGGTGATCTCCACGCCGGCCGGGGTCCGGGTCGAGCCGGAGGTGTACTGGAGGTAGGCGACCGCCGTGGCGTCCGGCGGCTCGGGCCGCCACCCGTCGGCGGCGGCGTCGGGCACCTCGTCGGCGGTGACGATCCGCACGGAGGGGTCGGCGCAGAACTCCCGTACCTGCTCCCGCAGGGGGCCCGTGGTGACGACCACGGCCGGGCCCGCGTCGGCCAGCACGGCCGCCAGCCGGTCGCCGTGGCCGGGCAGCCCGGGCGGATACAGCGGTACGGCGACCAGCCCGGCGGTGAGCGCCCCGAGGAACGCGGTGACATAGTCCGTCCCCTGCGGGCACAGCACCGCGACGCGCTCCCCGGGCGCGGTCTCCTCGGCGAGCCGGGCGGCCACGGCCCGCACCCGCAGATCCAGCCGCCGCCAGGTCAGCGTGCGGTGGACGCCCCGCGAGTGCGGGGCCGGATGGTCGACGAACGTGAGCGCCCGACGGTCGGGAGTGGTCGTGGCCCAGTGCCCCACATACTCCGGCAGACTCCGGGACGGGGGTGCGAACGGGGGACGTCGGCTGTCCATCGGGCATGGCTCCTCACGTCGCGGGACGGGGCTTGCGGGGGCGGACGGGCCGGTCACAGGGGGATGTTGCCGTGGCGGCGTTGGGGCATCGGGGCGCGTTTGCCGCCGAGGACGCGCAGGGCGCGGCACACATGGGAGCGGGTGTCGCGGGGGGCGATGACCGCGTCGACGTACCCCCGCTCGGCGGCGAGGTACGGCGTGCCGTGCGTGATCTCGTACGCGGCGACCAGCCGGGCGCGCAGCGCCTCGGGGTCGGCCGCCGCGGCGAGTTCACGGCGGTGCAGGACGCCCACCGCGCCCTCGGCGCCCATGACGGCGATGCGCGCGGTGGGCCAGGCCAGGTTGATGTCGGCGCCGAGGTGCTTGGAGCCCATCACGGCGTAACCGCCGCCGTACGCCTTGCGCACCACCACCGTGACCTTCGGTACGGTCGCCTCGGCGTACGCGTACAGCAGTTTGGCACCCCGGCGGATGATGCCCGCCTGCTCCTGGCGGACGCCGGAGAGATAGCCGGGCACATCGGCGAAGGTCAGCAGCGGGATGCCGAACGCGTCGCAGAACCGTACGAAGCGCGCCGCCTTCTCGGAGGCGTCGATGTCGAGGACCCCGGCGGCGTGCAGCGGCTGGTTGGCGACGACCCCGACGGAGGCGCCCTCGACGAGCGCGAGGGCGCAGATGATGTTCGGCGCGAACAGCTCCTGCACCTCCAGGAGTTCACCGTCGTCGACGACCGCGCGCAGCACGTCCCGCATGTCGTAGGCCTGCCCGAGCCGGTCCGGCACCACCGTGTCCAGAACCGCCCCGTCCGGCACGGTCCCCGGCGTGTACCGCGGGGGCGGCTCCAGGTTGTTGGCGGGCAGGTACGACAGCAGGTCCCGTACGGTGTCGAGGGCGTCCACCTCGTCGGCGGCGAGGAAGTGGGCGTTGCCGTTGACGGTGTTGCTGGTGCGGGCGCCGCCCAGTTCCTCGGCGCTGGTGCGTTCGCCGGTGACGGTCTCGATGACGTCGGGCCCGGTGACGAACATGTGCGAGGCGCCGTCCACCATCACGGTGAAGTCGGTGATCGCGGGGGAGTAGGCGGCCCCGCCGGCGCACGGCCCGAGGACGACCGAGATCTGCGGGATCACCCCGGACGCCCGTACGTTGCGGCGGACCAGTTCGGCGTAGAGGGCGAGCGAGGTGACGCCCTCCTGGATGCGGGCGCCGCCTCCGTCGTTGAGCCCGATGACGGGGCAGCCCGTCTTCAGTGCGAGGTCCATCAGGGCAAGGGTCTTCTCCCCGAACGCCTCGCCCATGCTGCCGCCGAAGACAGTGGCGTCCTGGGCGAACACACAGACCGGGCGGCCGTCGATCGTGCCGTGCCCGGTGACCACCCCGTCGCCGTAGGGGCGGTGGGCGCCGTCGCCGGTGGGCCGGGCCCGCACGAACAACCCGGTCTCGGTGAACGAGCCCGCGTCCAGCAGCAGATCGATCCGCTCCCGGGCGCCGTACTCACCGCGTCTCCTGGGACTGTGGGGAGCCACCGCCAGCGCCCGGCGCTCCGCCAGGTCGCCGACGCGGTCGGCGGTGCGGTCCGGGGTCCGCTCGACGGCGGGGGCACCGACCGGACCGGCGGCGGGTTCCGGCACGCGGGTCGGCGTCCGTTCCGCCGGCCGCCTCGTCCGGGATGTCGTCACCTCAAGTGTCACAGCCACCTCCGAAGTGGCTTTCGAATATGGCAGCGCGACGGCGGAAGACCCCTGGAATCGTGGGTTCATTTGCGGGAGTTGAGTCCTGTGGGCCCGGCGTTAGTCCCGTGGTGACAACGACGGGTCTTCGACAGGTGAGAATGCGGCCCCGGCCGACATCACCCTGCAGTCGGTCGCGCGATCGCGCTGACCCGGACGGCCCAGAGCACCGCAGGCCGGGCAGCCGATCAGCACCCCATCGAGCTGAACCGACCTCGTGCACGCTCCCGGCTGCACGCTCCGGCATCCGCGTCACCGACATCCACGGCCAGACGCCCACCGACACCGGCATCTCCGTCACTCGGAACGTGGACCAGTCGGGGCGCGCACAGTTCACCGAGCGCCGAGGGCCGGGAAGGATGGGCCCATGGATGTCGACGCACTGCGCCGGGAGACCCCGGGCACCGCCCACCGGATCCACCTCAACAACGCCGGAGCCGGCCTGCTCTCCCGGCAGACCCTGACGGCCATCACCTCCCACCTCGAACTGGAAGCGGCCATCGGCGGCTACGAGGCCGCGGCACGGGAAAGGGAACGGATCGACGCCACCTCCACCCATATCGCCCGACTGCTGGGAGGGCGGCCCGAGGAGGTCGCCCTCTTCGACAACTCCACCCACGCCTGGAACGCCGCCTTCTACTCCCTCACCTTCAAACCCGGCGACCGCATCCTCACCGGCCGCGACGAGTACGGCAGCAACGTCCTCGCCTACCTCCAGGTCGCCCGCCGCACCGGCGCGGAGGTCGTGGTCGTCCCCGACGACGAACACGGCCGGCTCGACACGGCCGCCCTCGCCGCGCTGATCGACGAGCGGACCAGGCTGGTCGGCGTCACCCATGTGCCGACCAGCGGCGGGCTGGTCAACCCCGCCGCCGAGATCGGCCGGATCACCCGCGCCGCCGGGGTGCCGTTCCTGCTCGACGCCACCCAGTCCGTGGGGCAGTTCCCGGTCGACGTCACCGAGATCGGCTGCGACCTGCTCACCGCCACCGGCCGCAAGTTCCTGCGCGGCCCACGCGGCACCGGCTTCCTGTGGGTGCGGCCCGAGGCACTGGAGTACCTGGACCCGCACGTCATCGAGATCCAGGCCGCCACCTGGGACGGCGAGCGGGGCTTCATCTGGCAGCCCGGCGCCCGGCGCTTCGAGAGCTGGGAGACCGGCTACGCCAATGTGCTGGGCCTCGACACCGCCGTACGCCAGGCCCTCGACCTGGGACTGGACCGGATCGGCGAACGGGCCTTCGCCCTCGGCGCGTATCTGCGCGACCGCCTCGACGCCCTGCCCGGCGTCACCACCCACGACCTCGGCGCGCACCGCTGCGCCATCGTGACCGCCAAGGTCGACGGCGTGCCCGCCGCGGACGTCGCCGCCGCTCTCGCCCGACGCGGCATCAACGTCACCTACACCGTCCCCGAGCACACCCCGTTCGACACCGAACACCGGGGCGTCCATCCCCTGGTCCGGCTCTCCCCGCACTACTACAACACCGAGGCCGAACTCGACCTGGCGGTCGAGGCGGTGGCCGACATCGCCTCCGGCGGGTGACACCAGGGCCCGGAGCGGCCGACGCCGCCCCGGGCCCTTTCCTGGAGCCACCCCCGTCCGGTGTCTCAGGACTCCTTGCCGCGGCCGGTCATCGCGTCGCGCAGACGGTCGACGAAACCCATGCCCGGCGCCAGCATCTTGTTGGCGGGGGGCTTGTCCGGCGCGGACGGGTGCGGTCGCGTCGGCGCCGTCTTCTTGGCCGTCCGCACCTTGTCGCCCAGCTGGTCCAGCATCTCCGCCGGACACGACTGGGTCATCCGGGGGAAGAGGTTGCTCTCCTCGTCCCGCACATGGCTCCGGATCTCCGTCATCAGCTGGCTGATCAGCCGGTCGAACTCGGGGTCGTCGGCCTCGCACCGCTCCAGGTCCTTCATGATGCGCTCGGCCCCGGCGTGGTCCTCCAGCTCGCGGTCGGCGATCGCGTCCCCGTCGGCCACGTGCTCACGGACCGCCGGGTAGAGGTACGCCTCCTCGGCGACCGAGTGACGGACCAGTTCGATGATGACCTGGTCCGCGTACTCCTTGCGCTTGGAATGACCCGAGGGCAGCTGCTCGATCTTGCCGAAGAGCTCCTCCACCTCGCGATGGTCGGTCTTGAGTTCCTCGACGACGTTTCCGCCGTGTCCCATGACTCGCTCCTTTCCGCCTGTCCCGGCCGTCTGCGCCGCACGGGTACGAGGGGGGCCAGTGAACCCCCTTCGTGTCCGCTTTCGATGCATTGATCCCTTGGTGGTCAGGTCGGCCGGCCTCTGTGGCCGAGGACACGTCCGTTCCGTGGTCTGCGCCATTTCCGTCCCGACGGTCCCCGGCTACGTTCTTCGGTGCGCGCTCCCCAGTACCCACGGATGGCCCAGTGCACGCAGATCTCTCCCCTCTCATCGCGGCGACCGCCCAGTGGCTGACACGCGCCTACCCGGCGGGCGGCGGCGCGCTCGACTCCGCCCTCTGCGAGGCGCAGGCCCGGCAGGCCGTGACCGTGGCCGCATGGCTGCGCTACCCGACGCCGATGGACGCCGGACTCGTGGGCGTCGCCGGGCCCGGCGGCTCGGCCCGGCTCGACTGGATCACCGGCTGCGAGACGGCCCACGCGTCGGAGGACGAGCACGCCTGGCGGACCTGGGTGGACGAGGTCGTCGCCAGCTGGGCGGCCTGCCTGCTCACCGACCCCGTCCTCGCCGGAGCCGCGGTGACAGCCCTCGCCGGCACCCACCACACCGCCGGTTCCCCCGTCGCCTTCCGCCGGCTGCTCACCCCGGACGCGCACGACCGCCGGGCGGCCGCGCTGCTGCGTCACCCCGACCTCCTCGCCCCCGTGGCCGGACTCCACCACTCCGGCCTCCTCGACGCACTGCGGCCGGGACAGGCCCTGACGGCCTGAACCCCGGCCGCGACGCGCCCGGCCGCCCGCTACCAGCGCAGCGGAAGGCCCGCGAGGAACTCGGTGAGCAGGTTCGCGAGGACCCGGTGGTCGTTGAGCGACGGATGCCAGTCGCAGCCGAGGAGATCCAGGGCCGCGTCGCCGTAGAACCAGTGGCGGACCCGGTCGTCGCCCCGCCGGTTGCGCTCCCGCACGATCCTCGTGGTGGCGTCGGCGAACGGCCGGGTGGCGGAGACCACCAGGAACGTGCCGCGACCGTAGCGCGCACGCAGCCGGTCGAGGAACCCGTGGTAGGCGCTCTCGTAGTCGGCGACCAGTGCCTCCTGCGTGGCCCAGCGCTCGCCCGGCCGCAGGGCCGTGGAGAAGTCGTTGATGCCGAGACCGATCACCACGACCTGCGGGCGCCAGCTGTCGGGCTTGCGCCAGACGTCGCCGTCCACGTTCAGCAGGGCCCGGTCGTAGAACGTGCGGTAGCTGACGCCCGGGTCGCCGCCGTTGTAGTTGCGGACCATGCCGCGCCCGGAGATCGCGTTGATCTGGTGGTCCGCGTCGAGCCTGCGCGCGGTCAGCGCGCCGAACGTGAGATCGGCGTTGCTGTTCCGGTTGACCCCGCCGTTGCCCGAACAGTCCCGCGTCCGCGACACATTGCCGTACCCGGCGGTGAACGAGTCGCCGATGAACTCGATCTGCCGGGTCCGCGCCCGGGGCGCCCCGAGGATCGCCCCTCCGGGGGCCGCCACGAACCCGCCGAAGCGTCCCACCGCCCACGGGCTCTCGGTGCGCTTGACGAGCCGCACGGTGTGCTCGGTGTCGGACAGTCCGCGGAGCCAGGACACGGTCCGGCCCGGGGTGACCAGCGTGGCGGCGGTCGTCCCGTCGACACGGACGTCGTAGTCGTTGTTCGTGTCGTCGAGGACGATCCCGACGCCGGTGCCCCGGAACCGTGCCTCGAAGTACACGCCGGGCCAGCTGTACTGGACCATCCCGTCGCCGGCTTCCTTCACCCGGCCCACGGTGTGGAACACGGCCCGTGCGTCGGCCGCCGCCCGCGCGGGGGAGGGGACGACGGCGGTGACGAGACCCGCGGCGGCGGCCGCCACCACGGTCCTGCGGGAGAGGTGCGACTGTGGGGGTAAGGGCCGAGACGTGTGCATGTGGCATCCCTTCGACACGCGGACAACGGAGGGGCGCGGAGGTGTGGGAGCGCTCCCAGGTCATGCGCTTTCGAAGGTGACCGCCCCACACGACCCCGTCAACCCCTCTGGTCGACATCCGTCACGGGCCTATATCCGTCAGGGGCCGGATCTCCGTCACGGGCCGTATGGGCGGGGGCGCCCCCCTCCGTCACAGCCGTTCGCTTCCGGAAGCCGCCGGGAGCCGGAAGCCGCCGGGAGCCGGGAGCCGGACGGCGGGCCCCTAATCCTGCGGCGGGAGCGTCAGGCCCTTCTGGTACGCGTAACGCACCGCCTGCGCCCGGTCCTTCACACCGGTCTTGGCGAAGAGGTTGTTGATGTGCGTCTTGACCGTGGCCGGGGAGACATGGAGGGCGCGGGCGATCTCCGAGTTGGTGAGCCCGTCGGCGATGCGCGCCAGCACCTCGGTCTCACGGGCGGTCAGGTTGCCGGGGAGGGTCTCCGGGGCCGCGGCCGGGCGGGAGAGATGCTCCACAAGACGCCGCTGGACCGGAGGGGAGAGGCCGGCGTCACCGCTCAGCACGGCACGGATCGCCCGGACGATCTCGTCACCGTCGGCGTCCTTGGTGAGATAGCCGCGCGCTCCGGCCCGAAGCGCCGGGAAGAGGGAGTCGTCGTCGGCGTAGGTGGTGAGGACGACAACTTCGGTGCCTGGGTGGTCGGCGCGGATTCGGCGGGTCGCCTCCACCCCGTCGCAGCGGGGCATGCGCAGATCCATCAGGACGACGTCCGGGGCGAGTTCGGCGACGAGCCGTACGGCCTCCTCGCCGTCGCCCGCCGAGCCGACCACCTCGATGCCGGGCAGCAGCCCCAGGATCATCACGATGCCCTCGCGCACCACGGTCTGGTCGTCGGCGACCACCACCCGCGCCGTACGGCCGCCCTCCGCCCCCTCGTTCACGCCGGCACCCGCAGCCGCACCACGAAGCCCTCCTCGTCCGGTCCTGCCTCCAGGGTGCCGCCGAGCAGCTCGGCCCGCTCCCGCATCCCGGGCAGACCGTACCCCGAGCCGGACCGGGCCAGTCCGCCGCCGTCCCGCCAGGGACCGCACCGGGCGCCGAAGTCCCTTATCTCCAGGGTGACATGAGCGTCCTCGTAGACCAGCCGCAGCCGCACTCGGGCGCCGGGCGCATGCTTGCGCACGTTGGTCAGGGCCTCCTGGGCCACCCGGCGCACCGTCTGCGCGGCCTCCCCCGACAGCTCGCGGCGTTCGCCGGTGACCTCCAGCACGGCGCTCGCCTCGGCGAGGGCGGCCAGATCGCGCACATACTCCTCCACCGGGGCCGGCTCGCCGCGCAGCGCGGACAGCGCCTGACGGGTCTCGGCCAGGCCCTCGCGAGCCATGGTGCGGGCGGCGACGACTCGTTCGAGGATCCGCCCCCGCTCGGCGTGGCGCTCGATCAGCAGCCGGGCCGCCTCCAGATGGACCAGCTGGGCGGAGAGACTGTGGGCGAGGACGTCGTGCATGTCGCGGGCGATGCGGGCCCGTTCGGCGAGGGCTGCCGACTCCGCCTGGGCCTCCAGGGCGGCCCGTTCGCGGTCCTGGAGTCGGCGGGCGTTGCCACGTGCCTCGGCGTCCAGGCGCAGGGCGTAACCGAGGAGACAGAGGCCGGCCCCCGTCGCGGTGGCCGTGGGCCAGTGGTCGTCCGCCGTCGCGGTGTAGCCCGCCAGGGCCAGGGCGGCGACGGGCACGGCGGCGGCCAACGGCAGTCGTCGCAGGGCCAGGACGGCGACGGCGCACCACACCAAGACCGCCAGCACCTCGAAGCCCACGGCCCGGGCCGCCACTGCGAGACCTGCCGCGGCGAGGACCGCCAGCAGCGAGGCCCGCAACCGCCGGGCGAGGGTGAGCCGGAAGAACACCCACACACCCAGGGCGCAGCAGGTCACGGCGACCACGTCGAACAGCGTCCGCCAGGACAGGAGCGGGTGCCCGGAAAGCCCGCGCCACAGCAGCAGGCCGGTCAAGAAGACCCGTACACCCCAGGAGCACAGCCGCCCGTACCGCGTGGCGCCCTCCTGGGAGAGCGCCTCCCGCGAGGGCCAGCTCGTCCATGCCAGACGACGACTCACACATGGTCCTTCCGGACGGCGACGGGGAACGCGACGACTCGGTCGGCATCACGGTACGTCGGCTCCAGGAGGCGGGCCCGCCGCATGAGCAGCCCGTCGCGCGTCAGCAGGGTCACCGCCAGCCCGAGTATCAGCGTGCCGCTGCCCTGCTCCACGCCGACCGCCGCACCGGCGCCGTACAGCCCGGCGCGCGCGGTGATCCCGCCGAGCCACACCAGGCCGGTGGCCTTCGTGCCCTTGGCCCACACCGAGCCGTCCGGGGCCCGCCACACGCGAGGGGTCACCGCCCAGCCGAGGCCCGTGAGCAGCCCCACGACCACTTCGGCGCCGAGCAGCGTCCCGGCGGCGACCGGATGCCGTCCGTCGAGCAGCCCCGGTTCCCGCACCGCGATCACCACCAGGACGACGGGCAGCACCCACCACCGCTGGTCCCGGTCGATCCGCTGCGCCAGGAACTGCCGTGCGACCACCCACACCAGGACCGCGACGATCACCGACATGTGGACGGACTCGGACATGGTCGCCTCCGGGGAACGGGAAAGTTCTGTGCTCCTTCAAACTTGGCAGAGGCACAGGTCAGGGGGATCGGAGGCAGGGGGGATCCGGGGTGGAGGTGTGCTCTCCACCCAGGGATGGACACGTGTCTTCCCCGTCGAGGCTTCGGAAGGCGCCCGCGGCGTCAGCCCGCCGTGTCGTCCACACGCAGCCGCACCTGCTCCTCCAAGCGGCGCAGGCTGGTGTCGAGCGCGTCGGCCACGGCCTGTTCGCCCGGGTCGTGGGTGTCGTCGAAGAAGGACAGATGGACCGTCACCTCGCTGGCGCCGCTGCCGATGCCGGCGACCTGCAGCCACCCCGTGTAGCTCGACCGGCCCCGTGTGCCCCACTCCAGCCGCATCTGGTCGCGCTGGGCGCGCAGCAGGGCGTCGGTGTCCTCGTCGGTGCGGTCCTCGTGCACGGTGACGGCGGGCAGATCGGCCACCTCCACGTGCAGGGCGTCCGGCATCCAGGCGTCCAGCTGGTCGAGGTTGGCGGCCTGGTCGAACACGTGCTCAGGCTGTGCGGGCATCGTGCGGGAACGTTCGTACTCGGTCATGGCGGCAGCACCCCGACCCGTCTCGGCGCAGCGGACCCGCGCGTGGGCCTGCCGGGTACCCGGCGGTCCCGGCGGTGAATCCGCCACCGGGCCGGTGCGGCCGGGGCGCCGACCGCTGAGGTGACTGAACGGTTTCGGGTACCCGTGCGCCGGCGGCGCCGCGAAAGGAGTGTGCGCCGGATACAGCGATGGCAGCGATGCGCGAGGAGGTACGCGATGCGACTGCGGGACCACGTGGTGGTGGTGACGGGAGCGTCCAGCGGGATCGGCCGGGCCACGGCGGAGGCCTTCGCCCGGAAGGGGTGCGCCGTGGTGCTGGCCGCGCGCCGCGAGGAGGCGCTGGCGGCGACCGCACAGGAATGCCAGAAGCACCGAGGGGCCCGGACCCTGGTCGTGCCGACCGACACGACGGACGTCAAGGCGGTCGAGGACCTGGCCACCCGGGCGGTACGGGAGTTCGGCCGGATCGACGTCTGGGTCAACAACGCGGCCGTCAACGCCTTCGGCCGCTTCGAGGACGTACCGCTGGAGGACTTCCGAAAGGTCCTCGACGTCAACGTGATGGGCTATGTGTACGGGGCGCGGGCCGCGCTGCCGGTGATGCGGGCGCAGGGCCACGGGACACTGGTCAACATCTCGTCCGTCGCGGGGGCCGTCGCACAGCCGTACAGCCACCCGTACAGCATGTCGAAGCACGCCGTGCAGGGGCTCGGGTCGAGTCTGCGGCAGCAGCTGCGGGTGGAGGGCGTGAAGGGAATCGAGGTGTGCACGGTGATGCCGGCGACCATCGACACCCCGCACTTCGAGCAGGCGGCCAACTTCACCGGGCGCAAGGTGCTCGCCATGCCGCCCGTCCACAGTCCCGAGCAGGTCGCCAAGGCCGTCGTCGACCTGGTCCGCCACCCGCGTCGCGAGGTCGTCGTCGGCCCCGCCGGCAAGGCCCTGGTGCGCCAGGCGCGGAGGTCACCGGCCCTTGCGGAGCGGGCGATGGCGCGGCAGACCGACAAGACCCACCTGTCCCACGACGAGGCGGCACCGGCCACCCATGGCGCGCTGCACGTACCGGCGCCCGGAGAGGGCGCGGTGCACGGCGGCTGGGGCGGCCGACGCCGCACCGCGATGCGCCGTACGGCCACCGTCGCACTGGTCGGAGCGGGGGTGGCCGCCGCCGGACGCCGGATCAGCCGGAGCGCCTGACAGAGCGGGGCCGGGGGGGGGGGGGAAAAACCCCCCCCCCCCCCCCCCCCCCCCCCCCCCCCCCCCCCCCCCCCCCCCCCCTCCCCCCCCCCCCCCCCCCCCCCCCCACCT
>NZ_JBVIDX010000008.1:0-105934 GCF_055572155.1 Streptomyces sp. NPDC030814 | reverse complement strand
CACCCCTGTCTCGTGGGGGGGGGGGGGGTTGCCCTCCAGAGGATGGGGGACCGCGGGGACCGCTGAAAGGGGGGGGGGGGGGGGCGAGAAACCCCCCCCCCCCGCCCCACTGCACCGAAGGCGGCGCTCCGGCGGGCGGCTCAGCCGCCCTGCTCCGCCACGATCGCGTCGAGCGTCGCCGCCACCGCGTTGAGGTCGTCCGGTGCCGACCGGCCGGCGGCCAGGCGTTCCCTCAGCTCCCCGCCGGAGATGACCGTCAGGGCCCCCTGTGCGCGCGCCGACGCCAACTCGTCGGCGGACAGCACCTCGGCGTGTCCCTCCGCCAGCACCAGAGTGGCGTCGTCCTCACCTTCGAGCAGTGCCCGGACATGGTTCGCGGTGATCATCGGCCTGCGTCCCCTTCTCCAGGAGTCTTCAGCGGTCTTCAGCAGCCCTCAGCAGTCCTTCGCAGTCGTCGCCGTCCCCCTGACGGCCGGCTGGACCCTCACCCCGCCGCCCGCCAGGCCGCGAGGGACCGCATCGGCACGCGGACGCGCTCCATCACGAAGCCGCTGCGCACCCGTGCCGGGATGCGGGACAGCGGGATCCTCAGGTCCTGGGCCGGCACGTCGTACTCCAGCCGGGCCAGCCGTGGCGCCAGCGCCGCCAGCAGTGCGAGGGTGATGTCCTCGCCGGGGCAACGGTGGCCGCCGGCACGTTCGCCGCCGCCCTGCGGGACGAGTTCGTCGCGGCCCGGCGGCCGCTCCAGGAAGCGCCGGGGGTCGAGTATGAGGGGACGGTCCCAGAGGTCGGGGTCGTGGTTCTGCCCGTACAGGTCGAGCAGGATCAGCGTCCCCGACGGGATCGGTTCCCCCTGCCACTCCAGATCGGTGACGGCCCGCCCGCCGATGAAGGGGGCGAACGGATAGAAGCGCCGCAGTTCGTGGGCGAACGCCACGTGGTACGCGGGGTCGTCCTCGGAGAGCCGCCGCCGGATCTCGGGCCTGAAGTGCAGCGCGTGTCCCGCGTAGGCGATGAACCAGCACACGGCGGCCGTGGGCCGGATGATGTTGAGCAGCTCCACGGCGGCGGTGTGCGGGTCGAGCGGTCCGCCGTCGGCGTCCTGGTGCCGCACCACCGCGTCCAGCGGCGACCCGGCAGGCGCCGTGGCCGCACCCTGCCGTACGTCCTCCACCAGACGGGCGAGCCATGCCTCGCTGCGGCTCCGCGCGCGGCGGGCCCGCCAGTGACGGGGCCCGGCGGTGGCGAAGCCGTCGACCATGGCGACCAGGTCGCGGGCCGTCTCCCCGGCGTCGTCGAGGGGGATCCCGGCCCACCGGCAGACACCCCGGGTGAGCACCCGGCTCGCCTCGTCGAACAGGACCACCGACGGCTCCCCGGACCACACGTCCACGGCCTCGTCCCAGGCGGAGGTGACCTGGTCCACCAGGCCGGCGACCGCCTCTGGCGGGGTGAGCAGCGACAGGAACATCTCCTTGCGGACGCGGTGGGCGGGCCCGTCCAGGGTGTGCACGGCTCCCCGGCCGAACAGCGTGCTCAGCACCGGGCCGGGGAGCGCCGTCGCGCGTTCCACATGCCGTTCGTCGTAGAAGAACCGCACCGCCTCCGGGCCCCGCAGGGCGACGGCGGGCTGACCCATCACACGTACGCGCACCAGGGGCCCGGGGGTGCGGTTCCTGAGGTCGGGCAGCCAGTTGTATCCCTTGGCGAGTGACACGAGCGAGCTGTCCACGAGCGGAGGGCGACTTGGATTCATGCGGCGCGAGTGCCCGCACCGCGCCGTCAGTAACGCCCGCCGATGACGCTGCCACCGGGAGCGGCTGTGTCGCCGTCCGCCGACGCCCGGGGGAGCGGCCCCGGTGGCCAATGCTCCGTCCTATGTGTCCTTCGGGCGCGAGGACCGCAGCCAGGCCCTGATCCAGCCGGTCTGCATCGCCGCGTCGAGTGGATATGTGGGGCGGATACGGCCCCGTGGTACGTACACCAGGCCGATGGCCGGCAGAGTGAGGGCGGTGCCCAGACCGACGCGGCGGGCGTGCGCCCGGCCTTGTTCGGTGCCGACCGCCGCCAGCTGGGTGACGCCGGCGGAGACCAGCAGACCGCCCGTCGTCATCTGGAGCCAAGTGTCCTTCTTGGGCCCGAAGACCCACTCGAAGCTGCGCAGATGCAGCAGCGGCCACAGCCCGCCGACGACGTTGAAGGCGCCCTGTGCGACCGCGAGGGCGTCCGGCGTCGTACGGCCCTTCACTTCACCCATGGGACCGTCCCTTCGCGCGGGCCGTCCGGGTACCCGCACGCCCGGCCGGATAACGACAGTGGACCGACGGCCCGCGTCGGCGGTGCCGTACAGCACCGAAGGCCGGTCGCCCCGCCCTGACCGGCGCCACCGTCGTGACGACGCGGGTGACGCCGGGGCTCCGGGGCACCGAACCGAACCCGAACCGCACCGGGGGATCGACGGGACTCAGGGTCCCGAGGTCGTCCCCGCCGTAGGTCGCCGCCAGGGTTCGGACCGGCCGCAGATCCCGCGCGCCGTACCATTCGCGGCGCCCCGAGCCGGCACTGCCCCGTGTACGCACACCCCGCAGCAGCAGACGGGCGGGGAGGTCGGTCAGGGCGCTCCACGCCGGGCGCCGGGCGAACGCGCCGGGCACGATGCGCAGCAGCAGACCCGGCGGGCCGCGCCGTCCGAGGGCGAACCGCAGGTCCAGGGGCCCGGCCCGGACGGTCCAGGCCCCCGGGTCGCGGCGTACGCCGACCGGCACGACCCGCACCTCGTCGAAACGGTACGTACCGGCGATGAAGTCAGCCGTCTCCCGCGTCGGCGCCAGCAGCAGCCGGTGCCCGTCCGCCCGCTCGATCATCACATCGCCGAACGGCCCGAACGGCGATGCCTCCCAGTGCCCCACCACGACCCGGGTCCCCGAGGAGGTGCCCAGGCCCGCGATCCATCCCTCGAAGACCAGCCGCCCGGAGCCGCGCGGTCGCCGCACCGTCATCCGTTCCGCTCGTGTGCGCCGCCGCCCGCAGGCCCCGGCGCGCACGGGCGGGGCCGGGGCATCCCGAGCCGCACGTGCCTGACCCCGGGTGAGAAGTGCGCCAGCGGCTCCGCGCCCGGCGCGGGAAGTCCCGCGGCCCTCGTGAGCGTCTCCTCGACCGCGTCCACGGTGGCCTCGCACAACGGCCAGGGCTCATGTTCCACGGGTGTCTCCCAGATCCGGCCGAACCGGCTGGTGTACGCCCGCCAGCGCGAGGTCAGCCACACGTCCCGCTCCGTCGGCCTGATCGGTTCACCGGGGCGGACCACCAGACGGTACGACGCGCCGCCGCGCCACCGGGAACCGGTGTACGAGACGGCCGTCAGGTCCCGCGAGGTCCGCAGTCGGCCGAGGCGGTACGGGGCGCCGACGGCACAGGCCGCCAGCATCAGAGGGCAGGCCACCTCGATGGAGAGGAACCACAGCCCGTCCCGCCCGTCCGGTGTCCGGACGTACGTCCGCAGATTGGTCTCCGCGAAGGTCGGGAGCCCCGGTGCCGAGGCGGGCAGGCCGGGCGCGCGCACATCGGCCATGACGAACGGCGTGAGAGTCACCCAGGCCGTGTCCTCGTACGTGTCCACGACCAGCCCCTCCGGCAGGAGGCGCTGCACCTGGTCGGGCCGGAACGGCCAGTGCACGAACGCCTGCGTCGACCATCCGGTCCGCAGAACGGGCAGGCGGACCCGTTCCTCTGCTCCATAGGCCACCACAGCGTGCGAGTCCCCGGCCGCGGCCTCCGGAAACGCGGGAGGCCGCGACGGCAACAAGCCGTGCCTCACTGGACGATCAGAACCACCGCCATGCCGATCAGCCCGATCGCGATCACCACCGCGAGCAGGATGATCAGGGCGAGCGGCAGGGCACCCCATCCCTTGCGCCGCACTGCGGGCGGGTCGGGACGGGCCACTCCGGAGGTGCCGCCCTCGCCGGGCGGTGTCTCACCCGGGGGCACTCCGCCCCCCGGTTCGAGGCCTGTGGTGCGGTTCGGCTCGGGGTCAGGGCTCGTCATGGCACACCCTCCTCCGCGCGCGGGTGCCGGGGCGTCCTCGCCCCGTCCTCACCCCGTGAGGGCAGGGCCGGACGAGGTCCGGGTTTCCCCGGTCCACCCGGCGAAACAGCCCGGACGGGGAGTGTCACACCGCCGCTCCTCGGTACTCCGCACGGAGACAGGAACCCAGTCACCGTCAGCGGGAGGCGACCATGAGCGAAGAGAACCTGGCGGACGACGCCTACCAGCCCACCGGCGGCAACGAGGAGCAGGAGGACGCCGCCCCGCTGGATCTCCAGGACGCGGTCGACGAGCGCACCTACGACGACATGCTGGACGAGGGCTACTCACCCCCCGAGAGGCCGCTGGGCGTCACCAGGACCGGCACCACCGCCGCCGAACAGCACGAGGGTGAGTCCCTCGACGAACGGCTGCGCCAGGAGGTCCCCGATGTGACGGTCCCGTCCGGTGACGGGGTCGGTGACCTTCCGGGCGGCGAGGGCGAACCCGTCGACCCGGAGGCCGGCACGGACCGGGCGGGCCGCCTCGTGGCACCGGACGAGGGCGCGCACCCCGACACCACCAAGGAACTCGTCGCCGAGGACGAGGGCATCGACGGCGGAGCGGCGGGCGCCGAGGAGGCCGCCGTGCACATCGTGCCCGACGACCGCCTCCCCGGCCCGGACGACTGAGGCAGGCGCGGGCCCGGACGCCGTCGAGCAGTCCCGGCGTCCCGCAGGGCACCGCGCGGCTTTGTCGGGGATCGATTCGGTGAGCGCCGGGTGCCCGCGTGCTACGCCACCGCGCCGAGGGTGTCCGCGAGGCGGCGGCGGGCGGCGCGGAGTGCGGGCAGGACCGCGAGCGCCAGGGCGCCCAGCACCGCCGCCGCGGCGAAGGCCGACAGCACGAAGAGGGAGGGGCCCCGTGCGATCCCGGCCCCGATGCCGCTGGACCTGCCCTGCGCGTCGATCAGCCAGTGGGCGAGCGGAAGTCCCAGCGCCAGGGCGACCGCCGTCGCGGCGAGGGCGGTGCACCCGGTGGCCGTGACGGTGATGCCGGTGATCTGCCGCGGGGACAGCCCGATCGCCTTGAGCGCCAGCAGATCCCGTTCGCTCTCGCGAACCGTCCCGCCGATGGCCGTCAGCAGTTCGACGAGGCCGATGAGCGCGAGGACGCCCAGCAGGCCGACGACGACACCGCGCAGCGGCGACAGACCGTCGGCGGGGTTCGTCACCGTGTGCACGTCCAGCCGGCCCGGTCCGGCCGCGGCGCTCAGTTCGGCGGCGACCCGCTGCGGATCGGCGTCGGCGCGCAGCCGCACCTGGTACAGCGTCGGCCGGAGGCCGGGGTCGTTCTCCCGCAGGGTGTCGAGCGAGGCGGTGATGACCCGGCCCGCGTTCTCCGGTTCGATGCTGCGGCCCACGATGTGCAGGATCTGGGGCCGGCCGGCCACGGTCAGTCGCACCCAGTCGCCGACCGCCACGTCCAGCAGGTCGAGCAGACCCTGCCCGGCCACCGCCTCGTCGGAACCGCGGGCGGGACGGCCCTCGGCCAGCGTGTACGGGTACGGCTCCGCGTCCGTGCCGAGACCCCGCAACGCGATCGTGGCCGTCTGGCCCGACACCAGGGCCGCCACTTCGACACCCGGATGGGCCGCGACGACCTCGGGGTTGCGCGCCAGGAGAGCCCGAGCCGCCGCGTCGCCGAGGCCGTCGTCGGCGCGCACGGTGAGCGCGGCCGCCAGACCCATCCGCTCCGGCTCGCTGTGGAAGCGGTCGATGGTCGTCCACGCGCTCATCGCCACCACGATGAGCGTCAGCGGCAGCGCGAGGCGGGCGACCGTGGCCAGAGACCGGGGGCGGCGGGTGAACGCCCGGTGCCAGCCGAGGACCAGCGCGGGCGGCAGCCCGACACCGAGCGCCCGGCGCGCCACCCCCGACAGCCGTCCGCCGCCCGGTACGCCGGTGCGCGGCACCGGAGCCGGGGGCACGCGTCCCGCCCGCCACGCCGCGAGCCCGGTGGTCGCCCCGATGAACAGCACCACGCCCACCGGCACCGCGACCAGGGCCGCGGTGTGCCCCGGCATGCCCTGCCACAGGTCGACCGCGTCCCCGAGGCGCCCGGGCAGCAGCGGGCCCAGCGCCTGGGTGAGCGCCGCCGCGGCCACGGCGCCCAGCAGCGCGTACGCCAGATGCTGGAGCAGGAAGATCCGCACGACCTGCCCGGGGGTGAAGCCGATCGCCTTCAGGATGGAGATGTCCCGCAGGTGGCCCCGGATGCGGGTGCCGATCGCCCCGTGCACGGCCAGCCCCGCGGCGACCAGCGCGCCCAGCCCGAACAGTCCCAGCACCAGACCGAGCAGCCGGTTGTCGCCCTCCGCCTCGGCCCGCGCCTGCTGCCAGGCGGAGACCTCGCTGACGGCACCGGCGCCGAGCAGGGTGACCGCCCGCTGGACGGCGTAGTCGGTGTCGTCGGGGTCCGTCAGGCGCAGCCCGATCACCTGGCCGTGGTCGGAGGCGGTGCGGGGGAGGGCGGCCGGCGGGACCCAGACCAGCCCCGGCCGCTCACCCTTGCGATAGCGCGGCTCGGCGCTGTCGGCGACGCCCAGCACCGTCAGCTTCCCGGTGGCACCGGGCAGGGAGAGCAGGTCCCCGGGGCCGGCCAGCAGTGCCCGGGCCAGGCTGCTCTCCAGCACCACCCCGTCGGGCCTGCCGGCATCCAGCCAGCGACCGGAGGTGAGCAGCGGGCGGCCCACCTCGGGCCGCTCGGACGTGCCGCGCAGTTCGACGGAGGCGCGGGTGCCACGGGAGGTGACCGTGGTGGCAGCGGTCGCGTACGGGCCGGCCGCGGACTCGACGCCCGCCAGCCGGGCGAGCTCGGACACCTCGGCGGAGGGGGCGGTGTGGATCCACACATGGGCGCCACGGGACTGCGTGAAGAGACGCTGCCAGGGGTTCGTCGCGTACCCGAAGAGCGCCGTCGCCAGCAGCAGGGACGTCACGATGCCGACGGTGGCGAGTACCAGGAACAGCGCCTCGCCCCGGTGGGTGCGCAGGTCGGAGTGCGCCCAGCGCAACATGGCCCGCATCCGTCAGTCCCTCAGCTTCAGCACGGCGGGCACTCCCGCGCCGGGCGACGGGGCGCCGCCCAGCTCGACGTCGTCGGCGATGCGGCCGTCGAAGAAGCTGATCACCCGGTCCGCCGCGCTCGCCAGCCGGGCGTCATGGGTGACGAGGAGGATCGTCTGGCCTCGCTGGTGAAAACGCGACAGCAGCCGCATCACCTCACGGGTGCCCTTGCTGTCCAGGCTGCCCGCGGGTTCGTCGGCCAGCAGCAGCCCAGGGCGGTTGACCAGGGCCCGGGCCAGCGCGACCCGCTGCTGCTCGCCGCCCGACAGCTCGCCCGGCATGCTGCGCTCCTTGCCGGCGAGACCCAGCTCGGCCAGCAGCTCCGCACGCTCGGCGCGGGCCCGCCTGGCGGAGACACCGGCCAGCAGCGCGGGCAGTTCCACGTTGTCCGCGACCGACAGGTTGGAGACCAGGTTGAAGAACTGGAAGACGATGCCGATCCGGCGTCGGCGCTCCACGGCCCAGCGGGCCTCGCTGTAGGCGTCCGTGCGCTCACCGTCCAGCCAGATGCTGCCGCTGTCCGGGCGCTGCAGTCCACCGAGCAGATGCAGCAGCGTCGACTTGCCCGCGCCGGAGGGGCCCGTGACGGCCACGAACTCGCCCTGCCGCACGCACAGGTCCACCCCGCGCACCGCATGGGCGGGCGCGCCCTCGCCGTGGTGGGTCTTGACGAGCCCCTCGGCCCGCAGTACAGCAGTGGGCGCGTCGCTCATTCCGGCTTCTCCAGTTCCTCCTGGCAGCGCTCCAGCCAGTCGAGATCGGCCTGGAGATGCAGCATGGCGCCCTCGATCAGCAACTGGGCGATGCGGTTGTCCCGGTGGTCGGCCGTGGCGAGTTTCGACAGATTGCGCATGGTGTTCAGGTAATGGCGCCGTTGTCGGTTGATCAGGACGATCTGGTCGGCGAGACCCGTCTGCGGGGCGAGCGCGAGCTTCATGAAGAACTCGTCCCGCACCCGCGGCTCGTCCGACGTCTCCTCGTACCAGGCGTGCAGCGCCTCCTGCCCGGCAGCGGTGAGGCGGTAGATCTTCTTGTTGGGCCGGCTCGACTGCTCGACCTCCTCGCCCTCGATCAGACCCGACTTCTCGAGGCGGCCGAGGGTGACATAGATCTGGCCGATGTTCGGCTGAGGGTACGCGGCACCCAGGAGTTGCTCAAGGTCCTGCTTGAGCTCGTAGCCGTGGGCCGGGCCGCGCGCCAGCAAGGCCAGGAGGGGCAGGCGCACTCGAGCTGTCCTCCTCGCAGCCTCGTATTGTGTTCCAGGCCCTAGTATCGCCCATACCTAACGGGTATACATAGCCTCTGACTCCGGGCGAAGGTGCCCGGTGCCGGGTGCACAAGGAGGAACCTATGCGGTGGATACGCGCCGCCGGTAGGGGCCTCCTCGTTCTCGCGGTCGTCCTGGCCGGTTACGGCGCCTCCGGCGCGCAGGCCCAGGGCGGACTCCGGGGCCGCGGCCCGCTGACCCTGGCCACCGCGGGCGACCTCACCGGCTACCTCGGCCCCCTCCTGGAGGGCTGGAACCGCGCCCACCCCGGCGAGCGGGTCACCCTCGTCGAACTGCCGGACTCCGCGGACGAGACCCGCGCTCAGATGATCACCGATCTGCGCGGGGGTGACCGAGGCCGTTTCGACGTGCTCAACATCGACGTCACCTGGACCTCGGAGTTCGCCGCCGCCGGCTGGATCCGCCCGCTGCCGCGCAGCCGTTTCCCGCTGGGCAGCTTCCTGCGGCCGGTCGTGGACACGGCGACGTACGACGGGCAGCTGTACGCCGTCCCGTACGTCACCAACGCCGGTCTGCTCCTCTACCGCAAGGACGTCCTCGCCGAGGAGGGCGTCCCGCCGCCCCGCACCTGGGCGGAGCTGGAGCACTACGCCAGGACCATCGCGCCCGAGCACGGCCTCGGCGGCTACGCGGGCCAGTTCCTGCCCTACGAGGGCCTCACCGTCAACGCGGCCGAGGCGGTGTACTCGGCGGGCGGCACGATCCTCGGTGACGAGGGCGAACGCGTCACCGTGGGCTCGGCGGCCCGTGAGGGCATCGGGTTCCTCGCCCGCGGCGTACGCGACGGGTGGATCCCCCGGGAGGCGCTGGAGTACAAGGAGGAGGAGTCCAAGCAGGCCTTCCAGGACGGCCGGCTGCTCTTCCTGCGCAACTGGCCCTATGCCTACGTCGGCGCCTCCGCCCCCGGCTCCGCGGTCGCCGGGAAGATCGGTGCCGCACCGCTGCCCGGCCCCGACGGCCCCGGCACCAGTGTGCTCGGCGGCTCCAACCTCGCCGTCAACGCGCACGCCGAACACCCCGACACCGCCGCTCGCCTGATCACGTACCTCACCAGCGAGCGCGTCCAGCGGCAGGTCCTCACCCGGGGCGCGCTGCCACCCGTGCGCGCGGACCTCTACCGGGACCCGGAACTGATCAGGGAGTTCCCCTATCTGCCGACGCTGCGCCGAAGCGTCCTCGCGGCCGCGCCGCGCCCCAAGAGCCCGCGCTACGACCAGGTCAGCATGGTCGTGCAGGCGGTCGTCCACGACGCGATGACGGGCCACTCGACGCCCGAGGCGGCGGTGCGGCGGCTCACCCGGGAGCTGGCCGCCATCTCCCGCCGCGGCTGACTCCTTCCCCGCCGCGCATCCCCACCTGCTTACATGTTAGGTAACGCCCCCGTATCGACCTGCCTCCTCTTGGGTCGAAATATCCGCATATAGCGGCCTGGATTCAAGATACCTGGCGTTCACTCGTTGACACCCCTGCGAAACGCCTACATAACATGCATGCATAACCGTCAGCTCGCACAGACAGGTCAACGGGGTGAGCTCCAAGCGCATCGAGTCGCGTCACTGGTGGCGTGACGCAGTGATCTACCAGGTGTACGTCCGCAGCTTCCTGGACAGCACCGGCGACGGCGTCGGCGATCTCGCCGGGGTCCGGGCCGGACTGCCGTACCTGAAGAAGCTGGGCGTCGACGGCATCTGGCTGAGCCCCTTCTATCCCTCCCCGCAGCACGACCACGGCTACGACGTCGCCGACTACTGCGACGTCGACCCGCTCTTCGGCGATCTCGCCGAGTTCGACCTGCTGGTGGCGGCCGCCCGGCGGCTGGGCATCAAGGTGCTCCTCGACATCGTCCCCAACCACTGCTCCAGCGAGCACCCGTGGTTCCGCGAGGCCCTGGCCTCCGCGCCGGGCAGCGAGGCCCGCGCCCGCTTCCACTTCGCCGACGGGCGGGGACCGGACGGGACCGAGCCGCCCAACAACTGGCACGCCATGTTCGGCGGCCCGGCCTGGTCCCGCGTCACCGAGGCGGACGGCCGACCCGGCCAGTGGTACCTGCACATGTTCACGCCCGAGCAGCCCGACTGGAACTGGCGCGACGCCGAGGTCGGCGCGTACTTCGACCGCGTCCTGCGCTTCTGGCTGGACCGGGGCGTCGACGGCTTCCGCATCGACGTCGCCGCCGGTCTCTTCAAGCACCCCGAGCTGCCCGACTCGCCGGACCCGGAGGCCGACGCCCGCACCCGTGACTCGGTCAACCCGCTCGCCTGGAACCAGCCCGAGGTCCACGACGTGTGGCGGCACTGGCGGGCGGTGTGCGAGGAGTACACCGAGCGGGACGGCCGCGAGCGGCTCCTGGTCGGCGAGGTCTCGGTCCCCACGGCACGCGAACACGCGCTGTACGTCCGCCCCGACGAACTGCACCAGGCGTTCTTCTTCGACCTGCTGAGCGCCTCCTGGGACACCGACGCCTTCCGCAAGGTCATCACCGAGGCCATGCAGGACATCGCGGGCACGGGATCGACCGTCACCTGGGTCCTCAACAACCATGACCAGGTCCGCACGGTCACCCGCTACGGCGAGCCCGCCGTCGAGGGCAGCGGCCTCGGCGCCGCCCGCGCCCGCGCCGCCGCCCTGCTGATGCTGGCGCTGCCCGGAGCCGCCTACATCTACCAGGGCGAGGAACTGGGCCTGCCCGAGGTCGTCGACCTGCCCGACGACGTGCTCACCGACCCGATATTCCGCCGCACCGGCAGCCGCGCCCGGATCCGCGACGGCTGCCGGGTGCCGCTGCCCTGGTCCGGGCAGGCCTCGCCGTTCGGCTTCACCTCCGGTGTCGAGGGCGCCAAGCCCTGGCTGCCGCAGCCCGAGTACTTCGCCGAGTACGCCACCGACCGCGCGCTCGCCGACACCCGCTCCTTCTGGCACCTCTACCGCGACGGTCTCCAGCTGCGTGCTGCCCTGCCCCAGCTGGGCGAGGGCAGCATGCGCTGGCTGGACACCCAGCCCGGCGTCCTCGGCTTCGTCCGCGGCGACGGCCTGGTCTGCGCCGTCAACTTCGGTACCGCCCCCGCGCCCGCGCCCGTCGCCGGCACCCCCCTGCTGTCCAGCGGCCCGTGTCCGGCCGGGGTGCTCCCCGGTTCCACGGCCGCCTGGTGGATCGGCGACGACGCCGGTTCCTGAGCCCCCACACCCCTCACACCGTCCATTCCCCCGCTCCGAAGGGACATCAACGATGATGCGACGACGTACCACCCTGCTCACCGGCTGCACCGCCCTCGCCCTCGCGCTCGGCGCGACCGCCTGCGGAGGCGGCGGCCCCGTCTCCGCGGGCGGCGGCGACAAGGCACTGAACGGTCAGACGGTCACCGTCGCCGGCGTCTGGTCCGGCAGCGAGCAGAAGAACTTCCAGAAGGTGCTGGACGCCTTCACCGAGAAGACCGGCGCCAAGACCCAGTTCGTCTCCACCGGTGACAACGTCTCCACCGTCGTCGGCAGCAAGATCGAGGGCGGCAACGCCCCCGACGTGGTGATGGTCCCGCAGGTCGGCGTGCTCCAGCAGTTCGCCGGCAACGGCTGGCTCAAGCCGCTGTCCGGCACGGCGCGCAAGTCCGTCGACGCCAACTACGCCACCGTCTGGAAGGACTACGGCAGTGTCGACGGCACCCTCTACGGCCTGTACTTCAAGGCCGCCCACAAGTCGACCGTCTGGTACAGCCCCGAGGCCCTCGACACCGCGGGCGTCAAGCCGCCGAAGTCCTACGACGAGATGCTGAAGGCCGGGCGGACCGTCTCCGACTCGGGCCTCGCCGCCTTCTCCGTCGCCGGCCAGGACGGCTGGACGCTCACCGACTGGTTCGAGAACGTCTACCTCTCCCAGGCCGGTCCCGAGAAGTACGACGCCCTCGCCGCCCACAAGCTGAAGTGGACGGACAGCAGCGTCGTCGAGACGCTCACCACGCTCGGCGAACTGTTCGGCGACAAGCAGCTGCTCGCGGGCGGTCAGAAGGGCGCCCTCAACACCGACTTCCCCGGCTCCGTGGAGAAGGTCTTCGGCCCCGAGCCCGAGGCCGGCATGGTCTACGAGGGCGACTTCGTCGCCGGGGTCGCCAAGGACCAGTTCGGCCGGAAGATCGGCGAGGACGCGAACTTCTTCCCGTTCCCGCCGGTCGGCGGTGGCAAGGCCCCCGTGGTCAGCGGCGGTGACGCGGCCGTCGTCCTCAAGGACGGCAAGAACACCAAGGCCGGCATGGCCCTGCTGGAGTACCTGGCCACGCCCGAGGCCGCCGCCGTGTGGGCGGAGGCGGGCGGCTTCCTCTCCCCGAACAAGAAGGTCGAGCCCGCCGCCTACGGCGACGACGTCACCCGCACCACCGCCGAATCCCTCATAGCCGCCGGGGACTCCGTCCGCTTCGACATGTCCGACCAGGCGCCGGCCGCCTTCGGCGGGACCAAGGGCGCCGGCGAGTGGAAGATCCTCCAGGACTTCCTGCGCGACCCGTCCGACCCGATGGGGACCGCTGCGCAGCTGGAGGCCGCCGCGGCCAAGGCCTACAAGGGCTGACCGCGATGACCGCCACTGCCACGAAGGTGGCCGTTCCCCCCGCCGCCGAAGCCGCCGTGCGTCAACGGCGCGCCCGGCGGCGGGGCCGGATCGTCGCCCTGATCTTCGTCTTCCCCGCCCTGCTCCTGCTCGGCGCGCTCGTCGTCTACCCCGTGCTGTTCTCCGTGGGCCGCAGCCTCTTCGACGCCACCGGCAGCCGGTTCGTCGGGGGTGAGAACTACACCGAGATGTTCCGCGACCCGGCCACTCTCAAGGCCGTGCGCAACACCGCGATCTGGGTGGTCGTGGCGCCGGCCCTGCTGACGGGGCTGGGGCTGATCCTCGCGGTGCTCGTCGAGAAGGTCCGCTGGGCCACCGCGTTCAAGCTGCTGCTCTTCATGCCGATGGCCGTCTCCTTCCTGGCCGCCGGCATCATCTTCCGGCTCGCGTACGACGAGGACCCCGACAAGGGCGTGCTGAACGCGGCGGTGGTCGGCGTCCACGACGCCTTCCAGGGCACCTCGTCGTACCCGACGGCCCGCGCGCGTGACGGCCAGGGACTCACCGGGGGCGCCGACGGCTCATACCGCACCAGCACCACCGTGTCGCCCGGCGACACGGTCTCCCTCGGTCTCGTCGGCGTCGCCCCCAAGGATCTCCCCGAAGGCGCCGAACCCGCCCGCGCGGCCGCCGCCCGCAAGGCGGCCCCGGGTGAACTGCGCGGTGTCGTCTACCTCGACTTCACCCGGGGCGGGGGCGGTGAGCCGGGCCGGGTCGACCCCGAGGAGAGCGGGCTGCCCCGGATGACCGTCGAGGCGCTGCGCGACGGGAAGACGGTCGCCAGCACGACCACCGCCGCCGACGGCTCCTTCCGCTTCGCGGGCCTCACGGCCGGCACGTACGCCGTCGCGCTCCCCGGCTCGAACTTCGCCCCGCCCTACGACGGCGTCTCCTGGCTCGGCCCGGCGCTCGTCACCCCGGCGATCATCGGAGCCTATCTGTGGATCTGGACCGGCTTCGCCATGGTGCTGATCGGCGCCGGCCTGTCCACACTGCCCCGGGACACGCTGGAGGCGGCGCGGATGGACGGCGCGGGCGAGTGGCAGGTGTTCCGGCGGATCACCGTGCCCCTGCTCGCGCCCGTGCTGACCGTGGTCTTCGTGACCCTCGTCATCAACGTGATGAAGGTGTTCGACCTCGTCTACATCATCGCGCCCGGCCCGGTGCAGGAGGACGCCACCGTGCTGGCCACCCAGATGTGGCTGGTGTCCTTCGGTGGCGGCAACAACCAGGGGCTGGGCAGCGCCCTCGGGGTCCTGCTCCTGCTGCTGGTGATCCCGGCCATGGTCTTCAACGTCCGTCGATTCCGAGGGAGTCAGCGATGAGTCTCGGCGCGCTCCGCCGCGGGCTGGGCAACAGCCTGGTCCAGGCATTCCTGGTGGTCATCGGGTTGATCTGGCTCACCCCGCTGGCCGGGCTGCTCCTGTCGTCCCTGCGGTCCGCCGAGGACACGGCCAAGGGCGGCTGGTGGACGACGTTCACCAGTCCCGGGCAGCTGTCCTTCGACAACTACGCGGCGCTGCTGGAGAACGCGGGAATCACCAAGGCGTTCTGGAACACGGTGCTGATCTCCGTGCCCACGACCGCCCTCGTGGTGGTGATCGCGGCGCTCGCCGGATACGCCTTCGCCTGGCTGGACTTCCCCGGCCGTGACGCGCTCTTCCTGTTGGTCGTCGCCCTGCTGGTCGTGCCGGTGCAGATCGGTCTGCTGCCGGTGGCCAAACTCTTCGGACAGCTCGGCCTGTTCGGCACGATCCCGGGTGTCGTCCTCTTCCATGTCGCGTACGGACTGCCGTTCGCCGTCTTCCTGCTGCGGAACTACTTCGCCGAGATCCCCAAGGAGATGCTTGAGGCGGCCCGGATGGACGGAGGCACCGAGTGGCGCATCTTCACCCGGCTCGTCCTGCCGGTGGGACGACCGGCGATCGCGAGCCTCGCCATCTTCCAGTTCCTGTGGGTGTGGAACGACATGCTGGTGGCGCTGCTGTTCGCCGACAGCTCGTCCCAGCCCCTGACGGTGGAGCTCCAGTCGCAGATCCGTCAGTTCGGCAGCAACATCGATGTGCTGGCGCCGGGCGCGTTCCTGTCGCTGGTCGTGCCGGTGGTCGTGTTCTTCGCCTTCCAGCGGCACTTCGTGCAGGGGGTCATGGCCGGTTCCGTCAAATAGCGTCCGGCGCGGCGGTCAGCAGGCAGGAGCGGGCGGGGGCGTTTCCGGACGGCGACGCGGAGGGGCATCGAGGAGGTGTGCGGCGACGGGCGGGCCGACTCCGGAGGGACGCCCTCCCACGGCCTGTCGGCCGGCTCCCACACGACACGAAACGGGCCCCGCACACGACACGAAACCGGCCCCGCCGCGCTCCTAGAGCCCGGCGGGGCCCGGCTCTGGGAGAGGCCGGCAGAAAGGTCGCGACGGCTGCGCCGAACCACGCCGAGTGCCCCTCATCCGTGCATGTATTCCCCTCGGTTCAGGGTCTTTTCCGGGCGTCCGGGATCTCCGCATCAGGCTTTGGTCGTGGCGCGGCAACTGAGTTAACCTTCACCGGATTTTCTCATCCGGCTCTTTCGTGAACTGCGGAAACGCCAGAGATGAGCGGGCCTCTCCAGGGGCCCGGCGCGGGTTCCGAGTCCTCGGGGTGAGGGCTCTAGGGGAGCGGAACGAGGGTGCGCATGAGCGGCAAGACGATCGAGGCCACCGACCGGGCACCGGGCGAGCAGGAGCTCCGGCAGCTACTGGCCGGACTGACCGCCGTACGGGACGGCGACTTCGGCACCCGGCTGCCGTCCGACGGCGAAGGGCTGCTCGGCGACATCGCCACGGTCTTCAACGGCATGGTGGACCAGCTGTCCGTGTTCACCTCGGAAGTCACACGTGTGGCGCGCGAGGTGGGAACCGAGGGCACGCTCGGCGGTCAGGCCGAGGTACCGGGGGTCTCTGGCACCTGGGCGGACCTGACCGACTCGGTCAACGCCATGGCGGGCAATCTGACCACCCAGGTGCGCGACATCGCACAGGTGGCGACGGCGGTCGCCAAGGGCGACCTGTCCCAGAAGATCGACGTCCCCGCGCGCGGCGAGATCCTCCAGCTGAAGGAGACCGTCAACACGATGGTCGACCAGCTGTCGTCGTTCGCCGACGAGGTCACGCGCGTCGCCCGCGAGGTCGGCAGTGAGGGCCGCCTCGGCGGTCAGGCACAGGTGCCCGGCGTCGCCGGCGTCTGGCGCGACCTGACCGACTCGGTCAACTTCATGGCGGGCAACCTGACCTCGCAGGTCCGCAATGTCGCCCAGGTGACCACGGCGGTCGCCCAGGGCGATCTCTCGCAGAAGATCACCGTGGACGCGCGGGGCGAGATCCTGGAGCTGAAGAACACCATCAACACGATGGTCGACCAGCTCTCCGGCTTCGCCGACGAGGTCACCCGCGTCGCCCGGGAGGTCGGCACCGAGGGACGCCTCGGCGGTCAGGCCGACGTCAAGGGCGTGAAGGGCACCTGGCGCGACCTCACGGACTCCGTGAACTTCATGGCGGGCAATCTCACCGCGCAGGTCCGCAACGTCGCCCAGGTCGCCACGGCGGTGGCCCAGGGAGATCTGTCGCAGAAGATCACCGTGGACGCGCGCGGGGAGATCCTGGAGCTGAAGAACACCATCAACACGATGGTCGACCAGCTCTCCGCGTTCGCCGACGAGGTCACCCGCGTCGCCCGCGAGGTCGGCACCGAGGGCAACCTCGGCGGACAGGCGATCGTCCGGGGCGTCTCGGGGACCTGGAAGGACCTCACGGACAACGTCAACGTGATGGCGTCCAACCTGACCGGCCAGGTCCGCTCCATCGCCCAGGTCGCCACCGCCGTCGCCCGCGGCGACCTGTCCCAGAAGATCACGGTCGAGGCCAAGGGCGAGGTGGCGGCGCTCGCGGACGTCATCAACACGATGGTCGACACCCTCTCCGCCTTCGCCGACGAGGTCACCCGCGTCGCCCGCGAGGTCGGCACCGAGGGACGCCTCGGGGGCCAGGCGCACGTGCCGAACGTCGCCGGCACCTGGAAGGACCTGACCGACAACGTCAACTCGATGGCCAACAACCTCACCGGCCAGGTCCGCAACATCGCCCTGGTGACCACCGCGGTCGCCAACGGCGACCTGTCGAAGAAGATCGACGTCGACGCGCGGGGCGAGATCCTGGAGCTGAAGACCACCATCAACACGATGGTCGACCAGCTGTCGTCGTTCGCCGCCGAGGTCACCCGTGTCGCCCGCGAGGTCGGCAGCGAGGGCCGGCTCGGCGGACAGGCCGAGGTCGAGGGCGTCGAGGGCACCTGGAAGCGGCTGACGGAGAACGTCAACGAACTCGCCGGGAACCTCACCCGCCAGGTCCGCGCGATCGCCGAGGTCACCAGCGCCGTCGCCGAGGGCGACCTGACCCGCTCGATCACCGTCGAGGCGTCCGGCGAGGTCGCCGACCTCAAGGACAACATCAACTCCATGGTGGAGTCCCTGCGCGAGACCACGCGGGCCAACCAGGAGCAGGACTGGCTCAAGACCAACCTCGCCCGTATCTCCGGCCTCATGCAGGGTCACCGCGAACTGCCCGTCGTCGCCGAACTGATCATGGACGAACTCTCGCCCCTGGTCTCGGCGCAGTACGGCGCCTTCTACCTCGCCGAGGACACCGCGCGCGGCCCCGAGCTGCGGCTGGTCGGCTCCTACGGCTACCCCGACGACAACGACCGGCCCGACCGCATCCCCGTCGGGCGCTCCCTGGTCGGGCAGGCCGCGCGCAACCACCGGCCCATCAGCGTCGAGGAACTGCCGCCGGGCTACGTCACCATCTCCTCCGGCCTCGGACAGGCCGTGCCCAGCGCCCTGGTGGTGCTGCCCATCGTGGTCGAGGACCAGGTCCTCGGTGTCATCGAGCTGGGTTCCGTCACCCGCTTCACCCAGATCCACCAGGACTTCCTCGCCCAGCTGATGCCGACCATCGGCGTCAACCTCAACACCATCGTGGCCAACGCCCGCACCGACGAGCTGCTGGAGGAGTCCCAGCGGCTGACCGCCGAACTCCAGGCCCGCTCGGCCGAGTTGCAGGTGCAGCAGGACGAACTCCAGCGCTCCAACGCCGAACTGGAGGAGAAGGCGTCCCTGCTCGCCTCGCAGAACCGCGACATCGAGGCCAAGAACCTGGAGATCGAGCAGGCCCGGCAGGAACTGGAGACCCGCGCCCAGGAGCTGGCGCTGGCGTCCAAGTACAAGTCGGAGTTCCTGGCCAACATGAGCCACGAACTGCGCACCCCGCTCAACAGCCTGCTGATCCTCGCCCAGCTGCTCGCACAGAACCCCTCGCGCAACCTCACCCCCAAGCAGGTGGAGTACGCGGGCATCATCCACTCGGCGGGCTCGGACCTGCTCCAGCTGATCAACGACATCCTCGACCTGTCGAAGGTCGAGGCCGGCAAGATGGACGTCACCCCCGAGCGGGTCCCGCTGCGCAAGCTGCTGGAGTACGTCGAGGCGACCTTCCGGCCGATGACCTCGCAGAAGAGCCTCAACTTCACGGTGGCCACCGCGCCCGGCACACCGGCCGACCTGCTCACCGACGACTCCCGGCTGCGGCAGATCCTGCGCAACCTGCTCTCCAACGCGGTGAAGTTCACCGAACAGGGCGGGGTCGAACTGCGCATCGAACCCGCTGCCGACCGGGAGGTGCCCCTCGGCGTCCTGCGCGGCGGCCCCGTCGTGGCCTTCCGGGTGAAGGACACCGGGATCGGCATCCCCCAGCAGCAACTGGAGGCCATCTTCGGAGCCTTCCAGCAGGCGGACGGCACCACCAGCCGCAAGTACGGGGGAACCGGCCTCGGGCTGTCGATCACCCGCGAGATCGCCCATCTGCTGGGCGGCGCCGTCACCGTCGACAGCACCCCCGGCCAGGGCAGCACCTTCACGCTCTACCTCCCCGTGGCACGCGCCGACTTCGAGGACGTGCTCGCGGGCGGCGCCCGGCCCGTGGAGCAGTCGGCCACCGCCGAACTCCCGCCGACCACCCGGCCGGACGCCGCGCCCGCCCTGACGTCCGAACGGCGCAGGCGGCGCCTGCTCGTCGTCGAGGAGCGCCCGCGCGGGCTGCTGACCCTCGTCGCCGAACGCGCCGTCGCGGACATCGCGCCCGACCCCGACGACCCGCTCGGCGCGATCGACATCATCACGGCGGTGGGGGCGCAGGAAGCGGCGAGCACCCTGGCCGCCGACCCCTGCCACTGCGTCGTCCTGGAACTCGGCATGCCCGACGGCGAGGGCGCGCGGCTGCTGGAGGCCATGGAGGGCGACTCGGCGCTGGCCAGCGTGCCCGTCCTCGTGCACACCGGGCATCGCGTGGACCTGGCGCAGGAGCAGACGCTGCGCTCCCGCGCGGACGGCCGCCCGCTGGACTTCCTGTCCAGCCTGGACGAACTGCGGGAACGGATCACCCTGCACCTGTCCGCCGAGGAACCGGGCGACGTCCTGTCCCTGGTACGGGGCGAGGACCTCCAGCGCCCGGCCGAGGTCGTCGACGACGCCTTCCTCGGCCGCACGGTGCTCGTGGTCGACGACGACGCGCGCAACCTCTTCGCCCTCAGCGGGGTCCTCGAACTGCACGGCTTCCAGGTCCTGCACGCCGACAACGGACGCAAGGGCATCGAGATGCTGCTCGCCCACCCGGACATCTCGCTCGTCCTGATGGACGTGATGATGCCGGAGATGGACGGGTACACCGCCACCGCCGAGATCCGCGCGATGGACCGGTACGCCGATCTGCCCATCATCGCCGTCACCGCGAAGGCCATGCCCGGCGACCAGGAGAAGAGCCTCGCGTCGGGCGCCAACGACTACGTCACCAAGCCCGTCGACACCAACGACCTCATCGCCCGCGTCCGACGCTGGCTGTCCACGTGACGGGGCGCCGCCCCGCCGCGCACACCAGCCCACCGCGTGGCGTCCCTGGACGCCCGAGCCGAGGAACAGGCCAACCGTGAGCAACCTCCATCAGCCGACCGAACCGCCGGACGCCGGCGCCCCGACGGGCGAACTGTCCGCCGACGACCCGACGGCGGGCATCGACCTGCTCGCCACCGGCGGCACCGCCGTGGTGGCCGTCGCCCCCTCCTCCGGCGGCGACCCGATGGCCGTCACCGATATCGCAGAGGAGGACGGGAAGGGGCAGCCGTCCCCGGTGGGACGGCTCGCCGCGACCGTGGAGCGACTGCGGCGCGAGGTACAGGCCGCCCAGGCGGAAGCCGACGGCCGCGCCCTGGTCGAACTGGCCAAGGGCATCCTCGTCGAGCGCCTCCACTGCGGGCCGGCCCAGGCGGCTCGGCAGCTCGCCGAACTGACCGAGCAGGCGGGCGTGACACCACTGGAGTTCGCCGTCGAGGTCATCAACCAGGCCTCGCGTGACCGGCTCTCCGAGGTGACCTCCGCGTTCCTCGCGACCACGGCGAACCGCGGCGACACCACCGGCCCGCCGGGGAGCGACTCCTTCGCCGTCCGGTTGCGGACCGCCGAGAGCGGAGCGCTGGCGGCCCACGACGCGCAGGCCGTGGCCGACTCCCTGCTGGAACACGCCCTGACGCCGCTCGGCGCGGAGGCCGTCGCCATCTGGGCGCTGGACGCGGACGGCTCCCTCACCCTGGCCGGCAGCGCAGGGTTCTCGGCGGCGGAGGCGGGCCGCTGGCGGTATGTGCCGCCGGGTGTGGCGACCGTGGCTCGCCGCGGACTCGGCGAGCGGACGGGCCAGTGGATCGGCTGCCTGTCGGAGACCGGTCTGCCCTCCATCGGCCAGCACCACCACCCGGACGGCGGTCGCGTCGCCGTCCCCGCCGGCACCGGGGGCCGCATCCACGGAGTGCTGGAGATCGTCTGGCCCGCGCCGCTGGAGCCCCAGCCCCCGCAGATCGTCCGCCAGGTCGAGGCCCTGGCCGAGCTGTGCGCACACACCCTGGAGACGTACGTCCCGCGCCGGCCCGACGGCGACACCCGGCCCGGGCTCCTGCCGGACGTCGCCGAACTGATGGATCTGGCCGACGGCCTCCACGACCCCGCGCTGGTGCTCGTCCCGCACCTGGACGCCGAAGGGGAACTGGTCGACTTCCGCATCCACCACGTCAACCGGCGCTTCCTCGACCCGGCGGGCCGGCCGCGGGGTGTCGTCAACGGGGCCCTGCTGCTGGAGGCCTACCCGATGGCCGCCGGCGACAGCGAACTGTTCGAGCAGGTCGAACGTGTCTACGCCACGGGCGAGCCGTTCCGCGCCCACCGCATGCGGCTCACCGCCCTGGTGGACGACGTGCCGCTGGCGGCGGTCGCCGACATCAACATCAGCCGCCACGGGGGCAGTGTCCTGCTCATCTGGCGGATAGAGGACGAGACGGCCCGCCTGGCGAGCCTGCTCCAGCACGCGCAGCGCCTCGGCCGCATCGGCGGCTTCGAGGAGAACCTCCTCACCGGCGAGATCACCTGGAACGGCCAGCTCTACAGTCTGTACGGCAAGCCGGCTTCCGCAGGCCCGGTCCCGCTGGAGGACCTGCCCGCCCATGCCCACCCCGACGACGCGGTCGCCATCGGCAGGTTCCTGCGCACCCTGCTGCACCACCGCCGGCCCGCGTCCACGGCGTTCCGGCTCCAGCGGCCCGACGGTGTGACCCGGCACATCCGCGTGGTGGCCGAGCCGGTCCTCGACTCCGACGGCAGGCTGTTCGTCGTCCGGGGCGCCTACCAGGACATCTCCGCCCACCACTGGACGGAGGTGGCCCTCGCCGCGACCCGCGACCAGCTCGCCCACACCGAGCAGCAGGCGAGCGAACGCAACCGGCTGACCCTCCAGCTCCAGCACGCGATCATGCCCCCCGCGCAGGCCCCGCTGGAGGCCCCCGGGCTGCGGGTGGCCGTCCGTTACCGGCCCGCGGAGACCCAGAACCTGGTCGGCGGCGACTGGTACGACGCGGTCGTCCTGCCGTCCCGGCTGGTGCTGCTGTGTGTGGGGGACGTCGCCGGCCACGGCATCGAGGCGGCCACCAGCATGGTCGTCCTGCGCAACGCGCTGCGCGGTCTCGCCGTGACGGGCGCCGGACCGGCCCAGTTGCTGTCCTGGCTCAACATGGTGGCCCACCACCTGAACGGCGCCGTCACCGCCACGGCGGTCTGCGGCCTCTACGACCCCGAGGTCCGCACCCTGCGCTGGGCGAGGGCCGGCCACCTGCCGCCCGTCCTGGTGCGCGACGGCGAGGCGGCACCGCTGCCCCTGGTCAAGGGCCTGCTGCTCGGTGCCCTGCCCGAGGCGGCATACGAGGAGCACGAGGTCCAGCTGGCCGTCGACGACACGTTGTTGATGTACACCGACGGCCTGATCGAACGCCGTGACCGTTCCGTGGAGGAATCGCTGGCCCAGCTGCTGACCGCCGCGAGCACGGTGCCCCCCACGCTCGACCAGCAACTGGACCGCCTGCTCACGTACAGCAAGTCGGACACGGACGACGACACCTGCATCGTGGGGGTGCGGGTGGACTAGGACTTGTCCTCCGGGTTCACCCCTGAGCCGCAGGGCCGCGCGTCCGCGCCTTCCGCGCCTTCCGCGCCTTCCGCGCTTTCAGGCGTAATAGCGGATCGTCCCGCGCAGTGCGGGCTCGGCCCCCTCGCAGTGCTGCTCGAACGTGGCGGCGAAGGCCGTGACCGTGCCCTCGGCGTCCCGGGCGAGCTTGGTGAGGGTCAGGGTTCCTTGGCTGCGGTTGCAGCCGCCGGAACCCGACACGTCGAGGCCGGCGACCCCGGGACCGCTACCGCGTTCGGTCCGGTAGGCGCGTCCGGTCTCGAAGCGTTCCCCGGTGGGCGGGACGAGCAGCGCCGACCAGGTTTCCCGCTTGCCGGACACGTCGTAGGACAGGCCGCCGATGCCCCATTCCCGGAGGGAGAAGATGCTGGTGGCGGCGGTGTGCGTGCCGGAGCGGCCCTGGCCGGGGTAGTCGCCCGGATCGCTGGCGTAGGTGAACGACAGCGGGTACGCGTGGTACTTGACGACGCCCTTGAGCGCGGGGGCGTCCGGGGCCTCGCAGTGCTGGGTGTAGGTGGCGTCCAGCAGGGTGATGTTCCCGGAGGCGTCGGCCTCGATCTGGTGAATGGCGAACCGGCCGTACACCACGTTGCAGCCGCGGTGCTGTCCGCTCACGTCGAGGCCGGGGGCACGGCCGGTCGCGGAGTGCGCCCGCTCGGCGTCACGGTAGACGCCGGGGTGCAGCTTCTCGCCGTGCGGGGCGGCGAGCACCACGTCCCACCAGGCGCTGTCGTTCTCGACCCGGAACCGTACGACCTCCGGGGCGCCGTCGACTGTGATGCTCGCCGTGGACGAGGTGTAGGCCGCGCCGGTTCCCTGCCCGACCCAGTCGCCGGCCTCGCTGGTGTGGCGATAGGCGGTCACGGCCCTCGGGGTGCCGTCGGCCGCCGCGGCGGACTGTGCCGCCCCCGTGGTGAGTCCGAGCGCGACGGCCACGCTCGTCAGGGCCCCGAGTAAGGGGTCCTTTCACTATGCTCGCCCGGGTCGCGTGGTCCGGCACCGCACCTCGCCGCGTTGCCCAAAGGTCCTAGTAGCTCCGCTACGAGGACCTTCCGGCGCCTTGCGATGCACGGCACCGGACCACGCGGCCTGATCGGACGCTCATAGTGAAAGGACCCCTAAGTGCCGCCACCGTCCCGTGTGGGTGAGCACGGATGGTCCCCCCCTCTGTCGGTCGACCGCCGCACCGGGCGCTCGAACAGGTGTGTCCATGGCAGGCTCTGGACTGTCCCCGAAGTGACCGCGCAAACATCTGGATCCGGACATCCCGCGGCAACGGCCGTCCAGAGGTCCCGAACTCCGTTGCGCCCGGTGGGTTATACGATGACGTGTCCTTGGGTCCGTCGTTTCCGTCGGCGCGGTGAGCGGCGAGACGGGGGAGTGTCGTTCATCGGTACCTGATGCGGGGAGGGAACGTGAATGCCGCCGACGGTGTGGACAGGACGGTCCCGGCGCCGCAGCCCGGGGGCGCCGCGCTGGAGATCCGTTCGCTGTGCGGTCGCCCCGGGATCCGTGCCGCTGGAGAGATCAACGTGATCACCCGGTCATCCTGGGAAAAGGCCCTGAACGATGTGGCGAGCACCCATGGGGATGTCACCCATCTGGAGCTGTCGGGTCTGATGTCCATCGACGTCGGGGGCGCGGCGGCGCTGGCGGTCACCGCGCAGCGACTGACCACCGGCCGCATCGTCGTGCACAGCCCGCCGCCGGAGCTTACGCGCATCCTCGACCTGTTCTGGCCCGACCTTCCGACGATAGAGGTGGCGCAGCGATGACTACGGCCACCAGCGGTGGACCCTTCGTACACCCCGCGCTGTTCTACCGGGGCGAGGAGCAGTACACGGCGGGCACCGTGCCGTTCCTTCGGGACGGCCTGGCCGCCGGAGAGGCCGTCGCGGTCGCCGTACCGGGCGCCAACCTCGACCTGATCAGAGCCCGGATGGGTACCGACGCCGCCCGGGTCGAGTTCCTCGACATGACGCGGGCGGGCCGCAATCCGGGGCGGATCATCCCCGGAGTGCTGCGTGCGTTCGCCGACGCCCACCCGGGCGGCCGGGTGAGGATCATCGGGGAGCCGATCTGGGCCGGCCGCTCGGCGGCGGAGTACCCGGCGTGCGTCCAGCACGAGGCCCTCATCAACCAGGCCTTCCAGGGCCGCGAGGTGACGATCCTCTGCCCGTACGACGCGGACGCCCTGGCGCCGGCGGTGCTCGCCGACGCCCGCGCCACACACCCCGTCGTCATCGACTCCGGCGTCGAACTGCCCAGCGACACCTACGCGCCCGAGCGGGTCGTCGCCCGCTACAACCAGCCCCTCACCAGCCCGCCGGGAGCCGCGACCCTGCCGTTCGACGCGGAAGCACTTCCGGGGGCCCGCGAATTCGCGGTGCGCGAGGCCCGGCAACTCGGCCTGGGCGAGGCGCGCCTTCAGGATCTGGCGCTGGCGGTCGCGGAGCTCACCACCAACAGCGTGGTGCACGGCGGCGGATCGGGGACGCTACGCATCTGGGCGGAGGACGAGCAGATCCTCTGCGAGGTCCACGACCTCGGCCGGCTGACCGATCCACTGGCCGGGCGCCGGCCCCCGGCACGCGACCAGCTGGGCGGACGCGGTCTGATGCTGGTCCACTACATCGCCGACCTGGTACGCCTCCACACCGCCCACGACGGCACCACCGTCCGCTTCCACCTCGACCGCTGACGTCCCGAGGGCGTCGTCGTGGGGCCGGCCGAGGGGCCTCGCCTGAGCACCGGTCCTCGGCGCGAGGTGCCAGAATGGCGGGGCAGCAGGTCAGGGGAGGAGAAAGGGCGACCGTGCCGGACAACCGAGCGGGACAACCTTCGACGGAGGAGCACGGGGAGCGCGGCGAGGGACCCGCATCGGTGACGATCGCGTACATCGCCGAGTCCGCGGGCGTCTCCGTACCCACTGTGTCGAAGGTGCTCAACGGCCGGTCGGGGGTGTCGGACGAGACGCGGGCCCGTGTGGAGCAACTGATCCACCAGCACGGTTACCGCAAGCCTCCCAAGAACCGCAGCAATCTCGTGGAGCTGGTGTTCCGCGAACTGGAGAGCATGTGGGCCGTGGAGATCATTCGCGGTGTCGAGCGCGTGGCCCGGAAGAACCGGATCGGCGTGCTGGTGTCGGAGTTCGGCCTCCATGAGGCCTCCGGCATGACCATCGACGACACCGTCGGCCGGCGCCCCCGGTGCGTCCTGTCGGTGGCGCAGCTCTCGGAGGCGGAACGCGAGCAACTGACGGCGCGGGGCATTCCGTTCGTCGTCTTCGACCCGATCGACGAGTTGCCCGACGACGTGCCGTTCGTGGGTGCCACGAACTGGCGGGGCGGCCAGGCGGCGACCCGGCACCTGCTCGGACTGGGGCACCGGCGCATCGCCATGATCAGCGGGCCCGACCACGCCTTCTGCCTGGCGCGGCTGTCCGGTTACACCTCCGCTCTCGCGGAGGCCGGGCTGCCGGTGGAGCCCGGCCTGGTGGTCAGGACCCAGCTCACCCGCGAGCACGGGTACGCCGCGGCTCGGGAGTTGCTGTCCCGTCCCGACCGGCCCACCGCCGTGTTCACCGCGAACGACATGCAGGCGGTCGGCGTCTACCGGGCCGCGCGTGAGCTCGGGTTGCGCATCCCGGACGATCTCAGCGTGGTGGGCTTCGACGACGTACCGGCCGTGGCATGGATGGACCCGCCCTTGACCACCGTCCATCAGCCGCTCGCCGAGATGGCGACCGCCGCCACCGAACTCGCGCTCGCCCTCGGCCGCGGGGAGGACGTGCCGCAGAGGGGACTGGAGATGGCGACCACCCTCACCGTCCGGGAGAGCACGGCTCCGCCGAAGGAGCAGTGAGCCGGAGCCGCCGGTCGGCGGATACGCGGGATGGGTTGTCGGTCAGCGAAGGGAGGACCTCCGTGCCCAGGGCCGACACCGGCGACTGCCTCAGCCTGCCCTGTCGGATCGGCCTGCACAGCCGGACCAACTCCACCTGCTGACCGCCTGGCCCGTCAGGCCATGGCCGGCACGGCGGAGACCGGGCCCCCGGACAGGCCCGCGCCGCCTTCCCGTCCCGCCGGGCGAGCCATGGCCGGTGCACTCGGTCACTCTCTGGACGGACGGCTCCCGCCGCCTGGTGGGGGAGCACCCTCCGGTCGGCAGGGACGCCGCAGCCTCCCGCCGGATACTCCGCGGTCCGCCCGTTCTCGAGGCTGAGTGCCATGACACAGCACGCAGCCACCGCCCAGCCCCCAGCCGACGGCAAGACCCGGACACACCGCACGACCGACCCCGCGACCGGCTCGCCCGGCGTGGGCCGGCTGATCGGCCTGGACCTGGCCCGCGGTCTCGCCGTCTTCGGCATGTATGCGGCCCATGTCGGCCCTGATCCGGCTGAGGGCGGAGCGACCGGCTTCCTGATGGAGCTGGCCCATGGCCGCTCATCCGCTCTCTTCGCCTTCCTGGCGGGGTTCGCCGTCGTGCTCATCACCGGGCGCAGTGTGCCGAGGACAGGCCGGGCGGGCCGTCAGGCCGTCGCCAAGGTGGTCATCAGGGCGGTGATCCTGCTGGCCGTCGGCACCGCGCTGACGATGTCCGGCACCCCGGTCGAGGTGATCCTCGCCTTCTACGGTGTGTACTTCCTCCTCGTCCTGCCGTTGTACCGGCTCGGCGCGCGCCCTCTGGCGTTGATCGCGGCGGGCACGGCGCTTGTGATGCCCCAGGTGCTGTACGTGATACAGCAGACGCTCATGACCCGCGGAGGCATCTCGCAGGACGGCTTCGACGGGCCCGTGTCGCTGTTCTTCACCGGAAGCTACCCGGCCCTGACATGGATACCGTTCGTCATCGCCGGCATGGCCGTCGCGCGCCTCGACCTCACCGCCACCGCAGTGCGCGGGCGGCTCGCGCTGACCGGTGTCGCGCTCGCGGTCGTCGGCTACGGGGGCTCCTGGCTGGCGATCCACTTCGTGCCCGGCGCGTACTCGGCGATCAGCGCGTCCGCGTGGGGCGGGGACCCCGGTGCCCTGTGGTGGTCCGACACGGGCGGCTACCCGTGGGGCAGCGCCCATGCGCTGCTGGTCGCCTCCCCGCACAGTGAGACGACCCTGTCGATCGTCGCCGGCACCGGTGTGGCGATCGCGGTCGTGACCGCCTGTCTGTCTGCCATGGACGCCTTCCCCCGGCTGGGCCGTGTGGCCAGGCCGGTCGTCGCGGTCGGCTCCATGTCGCTGACGGCCTACGTCTTCCACATCGTCGGCATCCAGGTCCTGGGCATCGAGGAACTGCCGGGCTCCCCGCTGCACGTCCTCCTCGGCTTCCTCGGGGCAGTGATGGTCTTCGCGACCGTCTGGTCGCGGTACGTCTCGCGCGGCCCCCTGGAGTGGTTGATGGCGAAGGCGACCGGTGTCGCGCGCCATGTCCGGTGAACGGGAGGGCAGCGGGCCAGGGCCGCCGCCGACCCCGCAGCGATCGCGACCGCGCGGCCGTCCCGACGACGGCTCGCCGCAGCAGTGGCTCCTGACGAAGCCGAGCTGAATGCCACGGGTGGCGTGCCGGGCGCACGCCCCCCGGTACCGCCGCTCGGACGGAAGGTCAGCCGGCGGTCAGCATGGTCCACTTCTGGTTGCTGCCGCCGTGGCAGTCCCACAGGTGGAGCTGTGTGCCGTCGGTCGTGGAGAAGCCCGGTACGTCGAGGCAGCGGCCGGACGCGGGGTTGCGGTAGCCGCCGTCGTAGGGCTGCCAGACCTGGTTGGCGCCGCCGTGGCAGGTCCACAGCTGCACCTTGGTGCCGTTGGCGGTCCCGCCGCCGGAGACGTCGAGGCACTTGCCCAGGGAACGCAGGGTGCCGTCGGTGTACGCGGACCAGTACTGGTTGGCGCCGTCGCCGCAGCTCCATATCTGGACGGCGGTCCCGTCGGCGCTGCTCGCGCCGCTGACGTCCAGACACTTGCCGGCCGTCCCCGACTGCACACGGGCGGGGGCCGGAGCGGGGTTCCTCAGCCATCCGGCGGTGTCCGCGGCCCGGACGCCGCGGTGGAAGGCGTCCGTCATCTTCTGGTAGCCCGCGTCGTTGGGGTGCAGGGCGTCGGCCAGGTCGGCCGTGGTCAGGCCGCTCATGTCGACGTGGGCCACGTGCTTGCCCGCGGCCTGCGCGTCCCGCACGATCTGCGTGATGGCCTGGTTGTACGCGGCCCGGTACTGCTCCTCCGAGCCACTGGTGGACACGACCAGGGACGCCAGCAGGACGGTCGCGTCAGGGGCGGCGGCGGTGACGCGGTCGACCAGCGACTTCAGCCGGGCGCCGGCGGTGGAGACCTGGTAACTCTCGTTGAGGTCGTTGGTGCCGATGTGCAGCGTCACGACGTTGGGCCGGTATCGGGTCAGTGAGGCGTCGGTGAGTGCGGCGATCTGATGGATCTTGTACCCGGAGTGGCCCTCGTTGTCGGGGTCGGACATCGAACCGCCCCGCCCCGTGCCCACGAAGTCCAGCGGATGGCCGTCCGCTGCGAGCTTGTTGTACAAGGCAGCCCGGTAGCCGTTGCCCGTGCTGCTTCCGACGCCCCAGGTGATGGAGTCGCCCAACGGCATGACCCGCAGGGGCGTGGTGGGGGCGGCGGAGGCCGGGGTCACCCCTGCCGCCGTCAGTCCGAAGGTGGCGGCGGCAAGTGTGACCAGGGGAAGAATCCAGGACCTTCTCATGCGGACGTCCTCTTCTGGGGAGGTATTGCCGAATCGACGAGGCGGATCTCGGTTCGAGCGCACCCGTATAGATATCACGCGGTCACGTCCATGACATCCCATGAATATGGGGAAGTTTTGAAGCGATGCGGTCGCAGAAGGGCTTCCGGAGTCGGCCAGATCACGGAAGGGCCGTTGACATCCTATGTATGGAGCGGGTGGCGCATCCAGTGGCCGTCGGTACTCCACCCGAGAAAGCGTCGTGCGCGGCCGTCGTCCGTCGTTCCGTCGGCGTCGAAGGCGCCGCCCTCGGCGACGAGGGCCAGGCCCGCCAGCGCGGGTGCCAACCGTGCTGCGACATGGGCCGGGTGACGGGCCGCCTCCTCATGCAGTCCGGCGATGACCCGGCGCTGGTCCTCGGATGTGCACAGGGAGAGGTGGAACAGCATCTGGCGCCAGGCGTACGCCGCGTCCTTGATGGTGCCCAGTGGGCGCGGGTTGTGGTGCACCCGAGCGGTCAGCCGGCACACCGTCACGAAGCAGCGGCGCGACAGGTCGGCCCAGCCGGGCCGCGGGGTGATGCCCACCCGCTGGACCAGTGTGGCCAGGTTGTGAGTGGTGAGGATCTGCGCCTGCTCGATCACCGTGCCGGCGGCGGCGACCGACCGGAACCCGGACGGCGTTCCGGCGCGCTCGGCGCACAGACGTGCGAAACCGGGAGAGGTGCGGGCGCCGTACGAGCGGGTCGGGGCCGCGCCGGTCTCGGTGATCGCGAGGTTGCGGATCGCCCCGTAGTCGATGCCGTAGTAGCGCTCGTACAGTGTGCCGCCGCCGAGCAGTTCCCCCGCGATCCGTGCCGCCGTGAGGAACTTCGGGCTGAATGTGCCCATGAAGATGTCGGCGGCCAGTTCCTCCACGAAGGGGGCGCCGAGCTCGCACTGACGTTCCAGCTCGCCCAGCTCACGGACCAGTGGATTGGGTAGGACGGTGCCGGGGAATGCCTGCACGGCCAGCTCGCCCAGCTGCCGCAGCACGGTGAGCGCGCCTTCGTCGTCCGTGCTGCCCAGCACCGCGGACCGCTGCCCGGACACCGCCCGCACCCACGGCAGTTCCTCGACGCGCACCTGCCGCTCCAGATTGAGCAGCAGCACGGAGTGGCGGTCGCGGAACGCCCGGTGGTTCGCCGCCATCAGCGCCCGCAGCGCCTCGTCACGGTATGCCCGCGCGGTGGCGGCGGCGACCAACTGCGGTACCAGCTCGGCCAGTACCTCGGCGGACGGGACGACTCCCCGCTCCACGAGCGTGCCGACCGGGGCGCTCAGCGCGGACTCGACCACACGACCGATCACGGGCGGGACGGCCGCGCCCATGGGCAGCCCGGTCTCCCGGCCCTCCTCCTCGGTCACCGCGCGAAGCAGCGGGGCGACATCGGTGATGCCCGTGTCCTGGGGGAGTGCGGCGAGGCGGCGCAGCATCAGCTGGGCCAGCGCATGGTGGGAGGGGAGCGCCGCTTGCTCGGCCTGGCTCCGGCGCAGCGCCATGTGTGCGTCGGACCCGGGCAGACCGCGCCGCCGCACCATCGACTCCACCGCGTGCCGCAGCAGCCCGAGCCGGCGCGCGTCCGGCTGCCGTCCGGCGACGATCTCCTCCAGCGCGCCCCGCAGAATGCCCACATTCTCCTTGGGGTTGCGGTGCTTGGTGCAGCGGGTGTGCTCAGCGGCGAGCCGCCGGTAGCGGCCGAGCAGAACCTCACCGTCCGCCAACCAGTCGCCGTCCGGGCGGAGTTCGAGGACCCTGCCGTCCCGCGCCGTCCGCAGCCAGTGGACGAGCAGTTCGTCGCCGAACGGCTGCCACACGGCGTGCGCCTCGCGCTGGGTCTCGACGGCCGCGTTCGGCCGCAGCTGGACCAGGGTGTCGACGGTGTCGGAGACGGTGTACCGGTGGACGGCCGTGGCGTCCGGCGCTGGGCCGTCCGCCGGGCGGGGCAGGAACCGCAGCCGGTCGGCGAACGGCTCCAGTTCCACCGCGAGATCGAGCGCGGCGTCCTGCTCTCCGTGCCGCACCAGCCACGCCAGGGTGAGCAGCGCGGCCTCCTCCGGGACGCCGACCTCGTAGTGGCCGCTGTCCAACCGGGTCCACAGCCAGGCCAGTCCGGATTCGGTGAGGCAGTGGGCGAAGAGCGCGCGACGCTCGGCGGGCACCCCGAAACTCCGCGCGGCCTCGATCTCGTACGGCTGGAGCGGGCCGCCCGCGCTCGCGGTCCCGGTCGCGAAGCCGCCCCGCACCACCTCGGGAGTCACCCAGGCCGGGAGCCCCCTGACCGGGGTCCGCGAACCGATCGTCAGCCGGCCCGCGGCCATCCCCGCGAGCACCTGCCGCCAGCGCCGTCCGCGCACCTCGGCGCGGCGCCGGGTGTCGGCGTCCTCATGGGTCAGCCTGGTCGTGAAGGCCTTGGCCAGCTGGGCCGCCACGTAGGACGGCGCCGCGGTGAGGGGCTGCTGCTCAGCGTTCTCGTTCATAAGTCGACGTGGCAGGTTCCGCCCCTGCGCCCTCCGGGTCCCGAGCCCGGCGCTCTTCTCCTGAGCTACACGTCGATGCCCACAGAAACTAGACGCGGGCCGGCACACCGCACAATTGGTTTCCGCCGGTCCGCGCCCCGACGAGGCGCTCCGGTACCTGGACTCCGACGAGTGCGCCGCGCTGACGGCCGGCATGCCGACCGTCCGGGGACGCACACCCGAAAAGGGCTCGCGGCAGCACGGTCCCAACCGCTCCGCAGCGTCTGCCCCATGCCGGCGGTCAGGCGGCGAGGGCCTGCTCGACGGTGGGATGACAGGAAATGACCTGGTCCAAGGCGACCATGTGCAGGAGCCGCCGTACGGGATCCCGGGCGCCTGCGATGCGCAGCCACCCCTGCGCGTCACTCACCTCGTGGTGCGCGGCGACGAGGACGTTGACGCCACTGGAGTCCATGAAGGTCACACCGCTGAGATCGACCACTGTCCGCGCGGCCGGGTCCCCGGCGGGCAGCAGAGCCTCGGTGAGTTGTTCCCTGACGGTGTGGTCGATCTCGCCGCTCAGGGTGACCACTCGGACACCGTCGACGGCCGTGAAGCCGATCGACAGCCGGCCGGACCGGGCTGTTCCATGGGGGTCTGTCACGGCTCGTGTCCTCGATTGCTCTCGCTGATGCGTGTCCGGGTTCCGACAGGATGTACATCGGCACCCTGCCACGATGGTACGGCGAACAGGTGTTCAATGCCTGGGGTCGGTCTTCTCAGGGAGCATGTGAGTCATGGTGCGGGGTACGCGCAGGCAGGTGAACGGGGGATCAAAGTGGACCCGGCGGAATCAGTTCCTGACGGCGAGGGCGGTGTGATGCCCGACGCCGCTCCCATCCAGGACACCGTCGCCCTTGACGGCGACGGGTCCTGCATCGCCCAGGCGCGTCACAGCGCGGTCGACTTCCTCACCCGCGTCCAGGTCGAGCACGGCCTTCCGGTGTCCGCGCGCGCGATGGAACTCACCCAGCTGGTGGTCAGCGAACTCGTCACCAACGCGCGCAAATACGCTCCGGGCCCGGTACTGATGGAGCTGCGTGTCTCCGGCGCGATGGTGGAAGTGGCCGTGTGGGACAGCGACCCGGTCCTCCCGGTGGCCCGGGCCGCCGACCCGGGACGAGTGGGGCAGCACGGCCTGGAGATCGTCATGGCCGTCGCGCACGGCTTCGAGGTGCGGCGGGAGCCGGTCGGCAAACGCATCACCGTCCGCATCGCCCTTCCCGACGATCCCGACGGGGACGTCACCGGCCGTCACGCTTCGTAGACGAGACCCGGCAACGCGTCGGGTGCACGCACTGCGTTCCTTGTCACACATCGGGTGATATCGCGGGAACCCGGGGAAAAAGTTGCGGCAGCCGACGGGAGGTTGTCGTGGAGCGTGGAGATCTGGAACTGGGCGAGTTGCTGGCCGCCGCGGAGGCGGCGCCGCCCGGTGAGTCCGTCGACGTGGTGGCACGCGATCTGCAGAAGCGGTTCGGTGCGGAGCGTGTCTCCTTCCTGTTCGCCGACCTCATCGGTCAGCGGCTGGTGCGCCTCACCGCGCCCGGCGGCGAGGTCACGGACCACGCCGAGCCGATCGTTCTGGACGGCAGCATCTACGACAGTGTCCTCCGCAGGCAGAGCCAGCACGTGGAGCCGGAGGGGCAGGACGGACTGCGCGTCGTCACGCCGGTCACCAACCGCGGCGACTGCATCGGTGTGTTGGAGGTGACCCTCCAGTCCGCCGACGACACCGCGCTGCGGCAGGTCCGCGACGCGGCCCACGCGCTCGCCTACATCATCGTCACGGACCGCCGCTTCACCGATCTCTACCACCTCGGCCGACGCACCACCGAGACCAGCCTCGCCGCCGAGATCCAGCACCAGCTCCTTCCCTCGGCCCCCTGCTGCGAGGCCGACCAGTTCACCCTCGCCGCCGGGCTGGTCCCGGCCGACGACATCGGCGGCGACACCTACGACTACACCCTCGACCGCGACACCCTGCATCTGTCGATCACCGACGCCATGGGCCACGACACGGACTCCGCCCTGCTGGCCACGCTGCTGATCGGCGCGTTGCGGCGGGCCCGCCGCAGCGGCTGCGACGCGCTCAACCAGGCAGAACAGGCCCACCAGGCGCTGCTGCGCCACAACTGCGGCCTGGCCACCGGCCAGTTGCTGTGCGTCGACCTCGAAACAGGCGTCTGCGAACTGGTCAACGCCGGCCATCCCTGGCCCCTGCGGCTGCGCGACGGCACCGTCGAGGAGGTCCGACTGGCCGTCAACCTGCCGTTCGGTGTCGCCGCGCCCATCCCCTACCGCGCGCAGGAACTGAGCCTGCGTCCCGGAGACCGCCTGATCCTGCTCACCGACGGCATGCAGGACCGCGGTGCCGCCGCCGCCGACCTGCTCTCGCTCGTCCACGAGACCCGCGCCCTGCATCCGAGAGAAGTCGTACGACGGCTGACCGGCGCGGTGCTCGACGCCTGTCAGGGCACCCTCGCGGACGACGCCACGGTCATGGTCCTCGACTGGCACGGCAACCGCTGCCCGCCCGCACCCCGGCCGACCGCTTCCCGCACGGCTTCGCGCATGACGACGGGCGACCGGGCAACGCGGCAGATGTGACACGTTTCGGAATCGTTGCGCTGACTCTGGTGACCGCCTGCCTGGCCTCGGCCGCGGCGCTCGGGCTCTCGCCGTACTGGTGGTTCGCGGCCCTCCCGCTCGCAGGCCTCGCCGTGCCGGCCGTGTGGGACCTGACCCAGCGTCGGCACTCGGTACTGCGCAACTACCCCGTCCTCGGCCACGCCCGCTACCTCCTGGAGCGCATACGCCCGGAACTCCAGCAGTACTTCATCGAGCGGAACTTCGACGGGCGCCCCTTCGACCGGGACGTCCGCAGCATCGTCTACGAGCGCGCCAAGGGCACCGACGCGGAGGAGCCGTTCGGCACCGAACGGGACGTGTACCGGCCCGGTCACGAGTTCCTGGTCCCGTCGATGGCGCCGTGTCCGGTGCCGCAGGATCCGCCGCGGGTACGGATCGGCGGCCCCGACTGCGGCCGCCCCTACGACATGGCCCTCCTCAACGTCTCGGCGATGAGCTTCGGCTCGCTGTCCGCCAACGCGGTCCTCGCGCTCAACGGGGGCGCGGCGGCGGGCGGGTTCGCCCAGGACACCGGTGAGGGCGGGCTGTCCGAGTACCACCTCCGTCCGGGCGGCGACCTCGTGTGGGAGATCGGCACCGGCTACTTCGGCTGCCGCACCGAGGACGGCGACTTCGACGCGGCCGAGTTCGCGGACAAAGCCGCACACCACCACGTCAAGTGCGTCTCCCTGAAACTGTCGCAGGGCGCGAAGCCCGGTATCGGCGGTGTTCTGCCCGGCGCCAAGGTGAACGCCGAGATCGCCCGGGTCCGGGACGTGCCCGAGGGGCGGACGGTCGTCTCACCGCCGTACCACCGGGTGTTCTCCACGCCACGCGAGCTGGTGCGCTTCATCGCCCGTATGCGCGAGCTGTCCGGGGGCAAGCCCGCCGGGTTCAAGCTTTGTGTGGGCTCACGCCGGCAGTTCCTGGCCGTCTGCAAGGCCATGCTGGAGGAGGGCACGGCACCCGATTTCATCGTGGTGGACGGCGCCGAGGGCGGGACCGGCGCGGCGCCCCTGGAGTTCGTCGACCATGTCGGCAGCCCCCTGACCGAGGGTCTGCACATCGTGCACAACGCCCTCGTGGGCGTGGGCCTGCGCGAGGAGGTGAAGGTCGGCGCGAGCGGCAAGATCGCCACAGGCACCGACCTGGTCAAACGCATGGTCCAGGGTGCGGACTACGGTAACGCCGCACGGGCGATGATGTTCGCCGTCGGATGTATCCAGGCACAGCGGTGTCACACCAACACCTGCCCCACTGGTGTCACGACCCAGGACCCGCGGCGGGCCCGCGCTCTCGACGTGCGGGACAAGACGGCACGCGTCCGGCGGTTCCAGGAGGCCACCGTGGCCGGTGCCCTGCAGATCATGGCGGCCATGGGGGTCACCGACCCCGCCGAACTGCGCCCGCACATGCTCCGCCGACGCGTCGACCCGTGCACCGAGCGTTCCTACGAAGAGCTGTACGAGTGGCTCGCCCCCGGCCGGCTGCTCGCCGAGCCGCCCGCCTCGTGGGCGGCCGACTGGCAGGCCGCCGATCCGGACCGCTTCACCGTCTGACCTGGGGGGCCGCCGCGCCCCGCGGTTCGCGAGGACCGAGCGGGACCGGGAAAAAGTCCGGAGGTCGGAGGAATGCCGCTCGGCGGCCTGGGTAGGCGCGTGCTTGCCGGACGAAGGGCCGGCGCGGACGAGGTCGACGACTGGGAGGGGCGCACGATGGCGACGACCGTACGGACCACGGGGCGGGCGGTGGACGTTCCGGAGATCGCGGACCCCTCCAAGGTCGCGCCGAAGGACGCGCGAGAGCTGTCGAGGCTCTTCTTCGACCAGCTGGCGGTACTGGAGGAGGGCACCCCCGAGTACCAGTACGCCCGGAACACGCTGATCGAGATGAACATGTCCCTCGTCCGCTACGCGGCCGGTCGCTTCCGCAGCCGCGGGCCGGAGGAGATGGAGGACATCGTCCAGGTCGGCATGATCGGCCTGATCAAGGCGATCGACCGGTTCGAGCTGTCCCGTGAGGTCGAGTTCACCTCCTTCGCCGTCCCCTACATCGTCGGTGAGATCAAGCGGTTCTTCCGTGACACCTCATGGGCCGTCCACGTGCCCAGAAGGCTCCAGGAGGCCCGTGCCCAGCTGGCCCGCGCCAACGAGGAACTGCAGAGCCGACTCGGCCGGACCCCGACGACCAGGGAGCTCTCCGAGCTGATGAGCCTCCCGGAGGACGAGGTCGTGGAGGCTCGGCTCGCCTCCAACGGCTACAAGTCGGCCTCCCTGGACGCGGCGATCACCGGCAGCGAGGACGGCGAGTCCGCGCTGGCCGACTTCATCGGGGACGAGGACGCCGCCTTCGGTCTGATCGAGGACTTCCACGCACTCGCCCCGATGATCGCCGAACTCGACGAACGCCATCGCAAGATCATTCACTGGCGGTTCGTGGAGGAACTCACCCAGGCCGAGATCGGCGAACGCCTCGGCATCTCCCAGATGCAGGTCTCCCGCCTGATCTCCCGCCTCCTGTCCCGACTGCGCGAAGGCATGCTCAGCGGCGGGTGACACCGGAAGAGGGCGACGCTCGGCTGTGAGCACCCCAGGGGGAGCCGGGGGCGCGCCGTGCTCGGCTCGGCTCGGTTCGGTTCGGCTTCGCGGAGGTCATCCCTCAAACGGGGAGTGGATGAGGGCGCCGATTCTTCCGTGTGCATGAGCGGTCAAAATCGAAGCGGCCTAAGGCAATTCACCACTCCTGCGTTCAGTACCGAACAACAACCGCACAACAGCGCTGCCCGTCGCGGGTACTTCGTAGGGTCCTTGCACCGGCGGAGAGGGCGATGCCCGATCCGCGCAGTGACTTGGAGGAGATGCCGGGATGAGCAATGTCGAGATCTCGCTGAAGGAGATCATGACGTCGATCGAAGGCGCTTTAGGGGCCGCGCTGGTCGATTACACGAGCGGTATGGCGCTGGGCACGCTGGGGGGCGGGAAAGACCTCGATCTGACGGTCGCGGCAGCGGGCAACACGGATGTGATCCGGGCCAAGACCCGCACCATGGAGCACCTGGGGCTCACGGGCGAGATCGAGGACATGCTGATCACGCTCGGCAGTCAATACCACATCATCCAGCCGCTCAAGGGCCGCGGTGGCAACGGCCTGTTCCTCTATCTCGTGCTCGACAGGGGCAAATCGAACCTCGCCATGGCCCGGCATCAACTCAAGCGCGTCGAAGCGGACCTCCACGTATAGAAGTGCCGCTGTTCACGGCCTCGCACGCCCATGACTTGAAGACTTCTTCAACTGGGAATATCCAGATGAGGTCAAAGCCGTGGGTGTGCGGGGCCGGATCGGCGAGGATTGACGCAGCAGGCGGCGTCGCCCCCGTCGAGCCGCCCGCGGTGGCATCTGGGCCGCCGTGCCGAGAGAAAGCCCGTCGAACGCGGCAGGGAGCGAGCGATTCTCATGCAGGTCCCCCTTTACCAGGCCAAGGCCGAGTTCTTCCGCATGCTCGGACACCCGGTGCGCATCCGGGTCCTGGAACTGCTGCAAAGCGGCCCTCTGGCCGTTCGTGACCTGCTCAACGAGATCGAGATCGAGCCGTCCAGCCTTTCCCAGCAGCTGGGTGTCCTGCGCCGTTCGGGGATCGTCGTCTCCATCCGGGAGGGCTCCACGGTCAGTTACGCGCTCGCCGGTGGCGATGTGGCCGACCTGTTGCGCGCGGCTCGCCGAATCCTGACGGAACTACTCGCCGGGCAGAGCGAGTTGCTCGCGGAACTCCAGCAGGCGGAGTTCCAGCCGGCCCTCGCGCCGGGCGGAGCCGGCCGACGCGCCTGAGTCGCCGGCCTCCGTGCGGACGGGAGGTGCAGGGAAACCTGGCGGCTGCGGGGCGGCTGCCGCTGCTCCTGCCGTTGCCGTCCCCCGCGGATGTGGTGAAGTGGGGATCATGACGACGAGTGACGCGATCGTGGTGCCCGAGCTGTATGTCGGCTACCCCGGAGTGGCTTTCGGGGGTTATGTCGCCGGCGTGCTGGCCGAGAGGTCCGGGGCGAGGACCGTACGGGTGGACTTCCGCGGGCCGGTGCCGGTCGGCGTGCCCGTACGGATCGCCGAATCCGCGGACGGAAGCGTGGAGTTGGGGGAGGCCGAGCGGCCCCTTGCCTCCGCCCGCGCGGCCGAGTTGCCGCTCGAGGTGCCGACCGCGCCTTCCTGGGACGAGGCGGCCGCCGCGTCGGAGAGGTTCCGGGCGACGCCGCCACCGGGTGTGGTCGACTGTTTCGGGTGCGGCCTGCGCACCGCTGATCGCGGTCTGCGTGTGTACTGCGCGCCGGTGCCGGATCTCGACGTCGTGGCCTGCGCGTGGACCCCCTCGCGGGTCTTCGCCGACTCGGGCGGCCTGCTCCCGGTCCCCCTGGCCTGGGGTGCCCTGGACTGCCCTGGACACTGGGCGGGCCGTTTTCTCGGCACCCAGCGCCCGGGCGCGGTCACCGCCTCCCTCACGGGCACGGTGCTGCGGCCCGTCGCGGCGGGGGAGCCTTACGTCGTGTACGCCTGGCTGCTGTCGGAGTCCGGCCGCAAGCACACGATGGGTGTCGCGCTCACCACGGCCGAGGGCGAACTGTGCGCCACGTCCGAGTCGTTGTGGATCGACCCACGGCCTGCGCCCTGAAACCGCCGCTGCCGAACGGAGCCGGCCCGGCGCCGCAGGCCAAGGACGGCAGCCGGCGGGGCAGGGCCCGTGAGCGCAGTCGTACGGGCCGGGCCCGCATCGACCGGCGCAGTGCGCCCGCCCGTCGGCGGACCGGGTCCTGGCCGGGGGTGGGTCTCCCGCCGGCTTCACCATCGGGTGATCCCCGGCCAGGCCGCCGACTACGGCGTGTACGGGGCGTCGCTGTGGTGCAGTTCCACCATGGAGGCACCGCTGACCTCGTACACCGCGGTACGAGTGAGGGTGACGACGGCCGCCGGATCGTCGTCGCCGCGTGTCCGGTAGACGACGGTCACCTGGCGCGGCGTCCCCGTGGGCGGGAACTCGACGGAGACGACGGGGGTGCGGTCGCCGAGCTCGGCGACCGCCGCGGGGACGGGGGTGCCGCCGTCGTTGCGCCACGTCACCAGCGTGTAGAACTTGCCCGTGCCCCCGGTCGAGATCTTCAGCGCGCCCACGGCGTCGGCCGCGTTGTCCCCGGTGATGTCACCGATGTCGCACTGGGGCTGCAGCTCGATCACCACACCGTCCGGCCCCTCCCACCGCCCTGCGCTGAGAGAGGCTCCCGCGATGCCGTACCCCTCCAGCCCTCCGCCGTCCAGGGACGCGTTCTGCAACTGGGCGCAGGTCAGGGCCTTGACGCCACCGGCTGCCGTGCCACTGGGCTTCGCGGACGGCGTCTTGGTGGGGGTACCAGGTGTCTTCGCCGGACTGTCGGGCGTCTTCGCCGGTGTTGCGGCAGCGGACTTCGACGCCTTGCCCGGCTTCTCGCTCCCGCCCGCCTCACCCGGAGCCAGGTCCTTCGGCCCACAGGCCACGACCAGCCCCGCGATCAGCCCTGCGGCAGCCATCTGGGACACCCGTCTCGCACATCCCCTGGATCGGTTCACTCGTCACTCCCGGTAGCGCTATGGCCCGGCCTCTCCGCTGGGCACGGTCGGAGACGCGGACGGGTGATACACGGTTGCACCGAGTTGTCCCTGTTCTGTAACTCCGGCGGGAGCTCGGATCGAGCCGTGCCCGTCACGAATGTCATGACCGTGTACCGGAGCAGACGCCGCCGGTGTCGGGGGCCGCCGGCGCTCCATACCCTCTGCCCACCGACGACGAGTCATGGGGGCATCATGCGTACCAGCGCCAGATCCGAGGCCGGACCCGCGCCCGCTCGGCGGGCGACTCTCGCGGCCGTGCTCGGCGCCCTGCTGATGGTGTGCGCGACGGTGCCCTCGGCCCGGGCCGACGGTCACGACCTGACACCGCCTGAAATCCTCGGCGTCCTGGTCCACGGCGGGCGGCCCATCGTGCTGGGCCCCCGCCAGTCGCTGACCTTCCAGGCCACGGTCACGGCCAGAGCCGACGCCGGCATCCACCGCCACGGCATCGAGATCAACCTGTTCGGTCCGGGCGGGCAGATGCTGGACGGCCTTTCGGAGCCCGCCCCGGGATGCACACCCACCAGCGCGACCACCGCGGTGTGCACGGAGTGGTTCCGCATCGACAGCGGCAGCGCCGAGGTCACCAACGACTGGGCCGGCAACTGGCGGATGTGGGCCCTGGTGGCGAGCAACGACATCGACGTGGATCCGGGCAGCAGCATCACCACCCAGCGTTTCCCCGACGCCCTCAAGCTGCAGCGCAGGTCCAAGCTGACCTTCGTCGCCTCTCCCAACCCGGTCCCCGCGGGTCGTGACGTCGGGATGCTCGGCCGGCTCACCGGGGCCGACTGGGAGGCCGACACCTACGCCGGACGCTCCGGTCAGTCCGTCGAACTCGAGTTCTGCGCCAGTCCCTGCCGGACGGTGGAGCCGGTACGGGCGCTGACCACCGGAGCCTCCGGGATCACCGGTACGTCCTACCCGGTCACCCGGGACGGTTCGTGGTGGCTGAGGTACCGGGGCACCGACCTGTTCTCCGCCACGTTCTCACCGGGCGTCCTCGTCGACGTCGAGTAGATCGCCGAGTGGATCCCCGCGACGCACTGAGTAGGAGAACTCATGTCCGCCCGAACGCGGGCTGGCAGGCTTCGGGGATGACAAGTGGCAGAGGGACACTGACGGTACTTCATCTCCTGCTGGTCTGGGCGATGATGGCGGCCGCGGTGCCGACGCTCGGCTTCGGGGTGGTGATGGCGGGCTGGGGCGGTGGCACGGGAGCGGCCGCGACGGCCCTCGTCGTGGGGATGCCGCTGACGGTGGTTCTCCTGGCCACGGCGGGCCTGACCGCGCGGACGGTCGTACCGATGTGCGACTCCGGGCCCCGACGGCTCGGCTGGGCGGTCCTGGTGTTCGTCCTCGGCACCCTCGGCGTCCTGGCAGGTCTGGCCGCCTACGGTGGGGGCGTCGACCTGGGGGGCGCCGGCACGCGGATCGCGCTGACGGGGGTGCCGTACGCCGTGGCCGCCGCCTTCTTCGTGCCCGGCCGGTGGGTGCGGCTGGGGGCGGTGGCCGTGCTGGCGCTCGGTGTGGTCCACGGCGGCCTGATCGGTCCGGCGCAGGCGGAGCAGCGCCGGCACGCGGCGGAGGTCGCGCGGTACCGGGAGCGTCCCGAGCTGTTGTACCTGGGTGACGCCCCCGCGGGGATGCAGTTCTCCCGTGCTGTGCTCGGACCGTCCTCCTTCGTCGTCGACTACCGCCCCGTCGATCCGCATACGAGCGGATACGCGGGCCTGACGGTTCGCTCGCCGCTCACGCCGTCGGCGACCTGCGCTCAGCTCGTGGACAAGGACGTCACCTGCACCGTGGACACACACGGCGAGATGCGCGTGATCCGCGCATTCCCCGGCGGGGGCCGCGACATCAGCCTCGTCCGCCGCCATCACGGCACGGAGGTCCAGGTCTCCAGCCAGTTCCTCGACGAATCCGGTCTGCGCCATGTCCTGGACACCCTGCACCCGCTGTCGGACAGGGAACTGCAGAGGATGATGCGCGAGAAGACGATCACCCGGGGCCTCTGAACACGAGCGGCGGCCAGGGACAGCGCGTATCCCTGACCCGGCGGTTGTCCTCGCGGCCACGACAGGGCCTCAGCGCACCTGGAGGGTGCCGGTGGGATCGAGGCCGGAGCCGCAGCTCTCCGAGAAGCCGGATGACGCGGGAGCGACCAGCGGCTGGGTCGGGTCGCGCCGGACGGTGTCCTGCGCCGCCCAGCCCGAGGTGTACGGTCCGGCCGCCCCTTCGCCCCAGCGTCTACGACGCCTGCGCTGCGGACACGGCGCAGATGGCGACGGCTGTCGGGGTGCCGGACCCGCCCCGGACGCGGGCGGAACCCGGGCCGCGCCTGGTCGCGTACCGTCCGCAACCGCCGAGTCCCGTGCCGGACGACCGATGTCCACATCCCGCGTGGCGCTTGACCGCCGCGCCGCGCGACCTGCTGGGGGTGCGGAGCGAGCTGTCTGCCCCGGAGCATGAGAGCGCGTCGCATGTCCGGAATCCGAAAAACGGTCGGGTTCGCCGGGTGGGGGAGGGACGGCACGGACTCCGTCGGGGTTCACGCCGGGAAACCACGATGAAGGGGGCCCGCCATGCCCGGCCTGCCCGTCGGGGAGTTCTGGAAGGACCCCAAGCCGATCGAGAACTCCGTCCGCCCCGACGCCCTCCCCGAGGTCCATCCGAGATGGCCACGGACGACGACCGCTCCTACGTGCCGTTCACCGGGACGGTCGGCTCCCGCCCCCTGTGGAGCAACGTCAGGGACAACAGGTCTCCGTGCGCTCACGGCGACGGGGGTGACGGCGACGCCCGGCAGTTGACCCTGCCGACGAGATGGACGACCGCTGTCCAGGCCGACCCGGCAGCCGTCCCTCGTGACACGGTCAGTCGGCTCTGCTCTGGCGTCCCCCGCTGAGCGGCCGTGTGAAGCCCTGGTCGGAGATGAGGCGTGCCGCGTCCGTCAATTCGGTGGCGAAGCGTTCGACGGCCTCGTAGGGGAAGCGGTGGTTCGGGCCGCTCACCGACAGTGAGGCGATGACGGCGCCGGTGGCGCCGGTGATCGGGACGGCGACGGCTGTGAGGCCCTCGTCCCACTCGCTGTTGCTGACCGCGTATCCCCGCCGCGCCGCTTCCTGCGCCGAGGCGCGCAGCCGGTCCGCGTAGGTCTCGTCGTTCGACGATGAGGCGACGGCGAGCCGACGCAGCAGGGTGTCGGGGGCGTCGCGCAGCAGGATCTTCGAGGACGCGCCGGCCCACAGCGGCTGCTCGTCGCCCACGTCGACGACGTGGCGCAGGGGGTGGGGGCTCTCCTCGTGGGCCACACAGACGCGGTGGAGGTCGCGGGGGACGAAGATGTTGACCGTCTCGCCGAGCCGGTCCGCCAGGTCGCGCATCACCTTGCGGGTGCTGCGGGGGATCTCCCACTGGCCCCGGGCGAGGTAGGCCCAGCGCCACAGGCCGGGGCCGGCGATGTACCCGCTGCCGTCCGACCAGAGCAGACCGCTCTCCTCCAGCGTCTGGACGAGGCGCAGCACCGTGGTCTTCGGGAGACCGGTGGTCTCGGTGATCTCGCGCAGTGTGATGAGGGGCCGTTCCTCGCTGAGCAGGCCGAGGATGTCCAGGGCGCGCCGCACACTGCGGACTCCGGTGCCGGCCAGCTCCTTCTCCGAGTCGACCCCCACGCCGCTGCTCGCCACTCTTCCGCCTCCCCAGTCGATTGCACACAGGAGCGTACCCGGTGCCGCTCGGGAGCCTGCTCCCGTCCTCGACGGTAGTCCGTTCTGCGGATCACAGGAAGCGCGGCAGCCGAACCGTGCCGGAAACATCTGCGAAAACTCTTGCCTGTCCCGTACCAGGGACCGTATCTTCCCGCCAATCGGTCCATTCGATCCACTACACGGACCAGATCGTTCGGGCATCGCCTCACGCCAGGGGCGCCCCCGGCATCGCCCGACGGCAGGCTCCCCACCCCGGAGCGAGCGCCGTCGGCCCCGACCCCCATTCGCACGGCAGTCGCCTGTCCCGATTCCATCCGTCGCTCTCGAGCCGCGCCTCCCGGCCGGCCGGTGAAGCGCAGCATCCAATGGAGTGTGTGAGTTGAGCAGCATCCCCAGCCCGGCAGCAGGCGCCGGGACCGCGAATCCCAGTGCGGCGAAGAGGGCGGCCGTAGCCAGCTTCATGGGAGCGGTCGTCGACTGGTACGACTTCTTCCTCTACGGCATCGTCGCCGGCCTCCTCTTCAACGAACTGTTCTTTCCCGACGTCAGCCCGGCCGTGGGCACCCTGGCCGCCTGGGCCACATTCGGTGTGGGCTTCCTGTTCCGCCCGTTGGGCGGCATCGTCTTCGGCCACTTCGGGGACCGTCTGGGCCGCAAGAAGATGCTGGTCCTCACCATGCTGATCATGGGCCTCGCGTCCACCCTGATAGGCGTCCTGCCCACCCACGCCCAGGCCGGTCTGTGGGCGCCCTTCCTACTGGTCGTCCTGCGCGCGGCCCAGGGCTTCGCCGTCGGCGGCGAGTGGGGCGGTGCCGCGCTGATGGCGGTGGAGAACGCGCCCAGCAGGTGGCGTTCGCTCTACAGCAGCGGCGTACAGGTCGGCGCGTCGGTCGGCCTGCTGCTCGCCACCCTGATCACCAAGGTCACCTCCGGCGGGATGTCGGACGCCGCCTTCCGCTCGTGGGGCTGGCGCATCCCCTTCCTGGTGAGCGCGGTCATCGTGATCATCGGCCTGGTCATCCGGGCCAAGGTCGAGGAGTCCGGGGTCTTCACCCAGGAGGTCGCCACGCTCCAGCAGGGCAAGAAGCCGAGCCTGCCCCTCGTCGCCGCCATCCGGTCCAATCCCAAGGGCTTCTTCGCCATCATCGGTCTGCGCATGGTCGAGCTGTTCACCTTCTACGGCGTGACCAACTTCGCCCTCAGCTACGGCACGGCCGAGTTCGGCCTGGACCGCGACAACCTGCTCAACATCAACCTCGCGGTGGGCGCGCTGGCGATCGTCACCATTCCGGCGTTCGCCTACCTCGCCGACCGCTTCAGCCGGCGCTCGGTCTACGTGTGGGGCTCCGTCCTGGGCATCGCCGGCTCCGTCCCCTTCTTCCTGGCCATGGAGTCCGGTTCGATGGCGCTGATCATCGTGTGCTCGGTGCTCCTGGTGAACGGCGCCCATGACATGGCCGTCGCCGTGCAGCAGTCCCTGTTCACGGAGATGTTCGGCCCCGAGTACCGCTACAGCGGCGCCGGTGTCGGCTACCAGCTCGCCAGTGTCGTCGGCGGCGGTTTCACGCCCTTCGTCCTCAGCTCCCTGGTCCTCTGGGCGGACGGCGGCTGGTACCTGGTCGCCGGCTACTTCACTCTCGGTTGCCTCATCTCCCTCCTCGTCGCCCTGCGGATGGGCGGCGGGCGGGACCGGGCTCCCGCCGCGATGCCGGCGGAGTCCGTCAGCGAGACCGTCTGACCCGCAAACGGATTCCCGGGGAGACCCGGAAGGGTGCGCAGCCGCCGTATGTCCCGCTGGACGTACGGCGGTTGCGCCATGTCCCCGCACGGTGGGCCGGTGATACGCCGCCCCTGCCGAACGAGCGGGCATCGGCCGAGGAACTTCGCCCAGGCCCCTGGTAAAACCACTCCTCGGATCGTATGGTCCACTAAGCGGACCTCGGGGGAGATTCAAGGAGAACGAGATGAGAGCAGCGGTTCTCACGGGCACCAGTCGTATAGAGACGGTCGACGACTGGCCGGAGCCCTCCTGCGGACCGTACGACGTCGTCGTGGAGGTGGACGGGGTCGGACTGTGCGGTACCGATCTCGCCGTCTTCCACGGCAAGCGCCGTCCCCCCGAAGTGCCGTGGGTCCTGGGGCACGAGGGCTTCGGGCGCATCGTCGCCGCAGGGGCCGCGGTGCGGGACCGCCGGCTCGGACAGAAGGTGGTCGTCGAGCCCAACTACGCCTGCCTGAAGTGCGTCGAGTGTCTCCGCGGCTTCACCTCTGCCTGTCCCCACCGCACCATCGTCGGCCTGAACGCCCCCGGCGTCCTCGCCGAACGGATCGCGCTCCCCTCGCACTTCGCCCACCCGGTCCCGAACACCCTGTCCGGCGCCGACCTCGCCAGCGCCGAGCCGTACACCGTCGCCCGTGCCGCCGTACGGCGCAGCGGGGTCACCGCGGGGGACCGCTGCCTGATCGTCGGAGCCGGGGCACAGGGCCTGCTGGTCTGTCTCATCCTCGCCCGTCTCGGGGCACGGCCGGTGGTCGTCGAGCCGCATCCGCAGCGCCTGGTCCGGGCTCAACGGCTCGGCGCGCTCGCCGACGACGGACGCACCGGATTCACCTTCGTCTTCGAGACTTCCGGTCACGCTCCCGCGCTGCGCCCCGCCCTGGACCGGGCGGCGCCCGGGGCCACCGTGGTGCTGGTCGGCCTCAGTTCCGCCCCCCTCCCCCTCACCGTCGACGACGTGGTCCGCCGCCAGCTCGTGATCCGAGGATCCATGATCTACGACCACCCCCACGACTTCGCCGACGCCGTGGCCGAACTCGGCAGTGCCCGCCCCGGACGTGCCGTCGAATGCCGGTACCCGCTGGAACTGGCCCAGGAAGCCTTCGCCGGAGCGGGCCGACGGGCCGGCAAGACCTGGATCAGCGTCGGAGGGCCCGGAGGAGCCGATGCGTAAGTCCATCGCCACCGTCTGCCTGAGCGGCTCGCTGAGCGAGAAGCTCACCGCCGCCGCACGCGCGGGCTTCCACGGTGTGGAGATCTTCGAGAACGATCTGCTCGCCAGCCGACTGAGCCCCGAACAGGTCCGCGAACGCGCGGCCGACCTGGGGCTGGCACGTGGCCCCGGGCGCGGAAGGTGATCACCACCCGGCGCAGCACGTCGCATTCGTCACCGACGACATCCTCGCCGCCGCCCGCCGGTTCCGGGCCGCCGGCGCCGAGACACTGGCGATCCCCGCCAATTACCACGACGATCTCGATGCCCGCCATGACCTCGATCCGGCAGAGCCGGCCGCCTTCCGGGAGTTCGGCATCCTCTACGACCGCGACGAACACGGCACGTTCCGTCGCGGAACACGCCGTAACCGACAGGGGTGGCGCATCACGCTGGGCCGTTTCAACGCATCGCCGGGGGAACCCAGCGGGCGTGACGCAGGGCTGCCCGGAGGGTCACGCCGGAGGGGGTCAGCCGGAGAGCGATGTCGCGCAGGGTGATGACGACGGGGTGGGTCAGCCGGTGTCCGAGGCGGCCGGCTTGGCGTGCGGCGCGAGCGACGGAGCGGCTGCGGGGGCGGCGTTCGGCGTCGTAGCGGGCCAGCGCTGCATCGAGTGTGGGCGTGGTGGCGAGCGCGGCCGCCAGGGTGGTCGCGTCCTCCAGCGCCTGGCTGGCGCCTTGGCCGAGGTTGGGCGTCATGGCGTGGGCCGCGTCACCGACCAGCGCGATCGGCCCCCTTGCGAAGGCGGGCAACGCAGTCGCCAGTTCGCGGATGTCGTGGTGCAGGACGGCGTCGGGTCGGGTGGCGTCCAGGAGCGCTGGGATCGGGTCGTGCCAGTCGGCAAACCGGCGGCGCATCTCGGCCAGGGGGTCCCCGAACCGCACACAGGGCGGCGAGTTGAGCACCGCGTGCCACTCCGCCCGGCCGTCGGCGAACACCATGTGACCGAACTCGGCTCCCCTGCCCCAGGTGAGTTCCAGGTCGGACGCCAACTCGACCGGATGCTCGGTCGTGGCGCGAAGGACGGTCGAACCGCTGTAGGCGGGGCCGGGGTGGTGAGGGAAGAGCTGGGCGCGTACCCGGCTGTTGACACCGTCGGATGCCACGACCAGGTCCCCGTCCGCAAAGCCGTCCGCGAGACGCAGGCGCACCCGGGCGGGGTCGGTGGTGTCGACGGACGTCACCTCGGCACCGGTGACCAGGCACCCGGGCGGCAGAGCCGCACGCAGCAGTCGATGCAGCTCGGACCGGCGGATGCCGAGGACCGGTGAGCCGAGCGCACGCTCGACCGCGTTGCCGTCCATCCTGACCAGCCAGCCGCCTGCGGGAGTTCGGGTACCACCGGTGTTCTGGGGCCGGGCTGCCGCACGGACCGCGGAGCCCACACCGAGGAGGTCCAGCGCGCGGACCCCGTTGGCGTGCAGGGATATGCCGCCGCCCACATCGGCCAGGACGGGGGCGCGTTCAAGGACCGTCACCTCCCAGCCCACGAGCCGTAGGCCGATCGCGGCGGCCAGCCCGCCGATTCCCCCGCCGACCACCATCGCCCTGCCACCCACGTCCGGTCCTCCCGCTCCGCCCCTGTGTGCAGACCCTACGCGGCCGGAGTGCACGGCCAGTTCGCATGGCCCGCGCCCCTCCTCGTCGCCGCGGCATCCTTCCGCCCACGACCCCGGCATCGGACAACGCGGCGCGAGTCCTTACCGCGCGCCCACCGGCTCGTGTACGGAGTCGCCGCGGTGGTTCTCGGTGCCGCGACGGCAGGTGTCGTCCTGCTCGTCCGCACCTGGTGCTGTGACCGGAAGGATTGCCGGACAGCTCGTGGCGTCCGGTGCTGGGGGTACCCCCACGCCGTTCAGGCAGTGGGGGAGCATCGCAAGGCGGAGTGTCACCCGCGTACTGGATGTACGCGGGTGATGCGACAACGCGGCGAGGTGACGTGCCGGGCGCCGCGAGCCGGTCGTACGTCGAAGCGGCCGGAGGGTGGGAGCGGGAATCAGCGAATACCGATGTATCCGCCGCCGTCCATCTGGGCGATCACGGTGACGGTACCCCCGACGACTCCGCTGCAGGTCCACGACCGGGGCGGATCAACCTGCCGGTAGGTGCCGTAGCACTGGTAGTTGCCTGCCCCGTTGATGAGGTCCCAGCGGTGTACGACCCCGCTGCTGCCGTACTCGTCCACATCGATTGAGATGGTGCCGCCCGGGAAGCCGGTTACCTGGAACGAGCAGGTCGGCGCGGGCGGGCAGTTCCTGGACACCAGTACGGTTGCCTCTCCTGCGGACGCCGGGGCAGCGAGCACGGAGCTGACGAGCGAGGCTGCGCCCATCACTCCCAGGGTCCACTTCATGCGAGTCTTCAACTGGTATTCCCCATTCGTGGCGGTGGAACAGATGGAAACCGTCGGTGACTTGGTGGGTGTCCATGCGCTGCGTTCGCAGGACATCCAGAGCTCAGGTCGCGTTGCGGTCCCGGCCGGCTCTGCCCCGTTCGTCGGGCAGGCGTCGGCCAGCCGGGCTCACACGCTGCGCTCCAAGTGCGCGACCGGTGGTTTCAGGTGTAGCGGCCCGCGCGTTGTTCGCCTTCGACGCACTCGTACCGAACAACAACTCCTGAAAAATGTGACCCGGTCGGTCCGGTGCCGACCAGGGAGGCTGGAGCACGGCCGGTGAGCTGCCCCACGTCCTGCTGTACCGGACCGCGCAGTCGCGGCATGGGGCGCGGTGACCCGGGCACCGCTGCCACGCCGGCAGCCGAGGCCAAGGCGGAATTGCCGGCCGGAGTTTCGGCATCGATGGGTGAGTCGTCCCCGGGCGGACACCGGTCGCCAGCGGTTACGGCCCGAGCAACCGGCGGATCGTCGCACGTCCGACTCCCCGGTGTCGTTCCTCAACTCCCGCAGGGTGGGCGGTACTTCCACTGGGGGAAGTACTGACGCCATTCGGCGCGGGTGATCGTCGGGAACACCGTGGCACAGATCCGGGAGGCGGTGCGTTCGGTGTCGGGGTCCCAGAACAGCACGGTCCAGTCCTGGCTGCCGGTGGCCAGGGTGCGGCCGTCGGGGCTGAAGGCGAGGGCGTCCACCGGCTTGGTGTGCGCGTTCAGCAGCACCGGTTCCCGGACCTCGCCGCGGGCTGCCAGACCGTACAGCCGCACCTTCTTGTCGGAGCTGGCGGCGGCCAGTGTCCGGCCGTCCGGGGCGAAGGCGACGGACATGACGCCGTCGGTGTAGCCGGTGAGGCGGTTGCGGGACACTGGGTGGCGGGGGTCGGTGAGGTTCCAGACGCGTACGGTGCGATCCTCGCTGCCGGTGGCCAGGGTGCGGCCGTCGGGGGCGAAGGCGACCGACTTCACCGCGCCGGTGTGTCCGGTGAGAACCGTCAGGCGGGACGGGTGCCGTCGGCCGGTGACGTCCCAGAGGGTGGCGGTCCCGTCCCGGCCGGCCACGGCCAGGGTGCGGCCGTCGGGGGCGAACGCCACGGAGTCGACCGCACCGGTTGCGCGCAGAACGGACAGCGGGCGGGGACGGCGTACGTCCGCCGCGTCCCAGAGGCGTACGGTGCCCTGCTCGCCGCCGGTGGCCAGGATGCGTCCGTCGGGGCTGAACGCGAGCGTGTTGACGGCGCCGACCCGGGCGGGGACCGCGTGCACCGGGCGGGCGCGGCTGCCGTCTGCCGCTTCCACGGCCCACAGCCGCAGGGTGCCGTCGGCACCGGCGCTGGCCAGGGTGCGGCCGTCGTGGCTGAAGACGACCGACTGGACGGGCCCGGTGTGGCCGAGGAGCGGGGGCAGCTCGCGTGGGCGGCGCGTGTCCCCGAGGTTCCACAGTCGCACGGTGCGGTCGTAGCTGGCGCTGGCGAGCAGCCGGCCGTCGGGGCTGAAGGCGAGGGAGCAGAGCGAACTGGTGTGGCCGGTCAGAGCCGGGCCGGGCAGGTCCCACAGGCGGGTGCTCTGGTCCTCGCTGCCACTGGCCAGCGTGCGGCCCCCGGGGCCGAAGGCCAGCGAACCGACGCCGCCGGTGTGCCCCGAGAGCACAGCCGCCGCACGCACGGAACCGGAGCGGCCCACATTCCACCGGCGTACCGTCGCGTCGGTGCCGGCTGTGGCCAGTTGGCGCCCGTCGGGACTGAAGGCAACGGCGTTGACCGCGTCGGTGTGCGTGGCGAGCGTCTGCGTCTGTCGGGGCTTGCGCGGCCGGGTCACGTCCCACAGCCGTACGGTGAAGTCGGCGCCCCCGGTCACCAGTTGACGCCCGTGTGGGGCGAACGCCACCGCGTTCACCCGGCCTGTGTGGCCTGCGCGGCCAAGGTGGCTGAGGGGGCCCGTCCGGTCAGTCTCGCCGTTCCCGTCGGCCTCACCCGTCCCGCCAGGCCCGTCGGCCTCGCTTCTCCGGCCATGTACGGTCGACAGGCGACGCAGTCGCTCGCCCGACATCGCCATCTCCCACAGCCGCGTCGCGCCGTCAGCATGCCCCGTGGACAGTGTCCGCCCGTCGTGGTGGAACGCCACCGCGGTGACGTCGGCGCCCGGGTCCAGCGTGGCGAGGCGGTGCGGCTGACGCGGGTCCGACAGCCGCCACATCCGGATTCCGTCACGGGCGGCTACCGCGAGGGTGCGCCCGCCGGAGCCGGCTGCGAGCGCCGCCCCGAATCCGAAGCCCAACCCGACAACCGGACCGGCGCCGCCCGGCAGCCGCGCCGCGAGTCGAGGCCGTCGTGCGTCACCGATGTCCCACACGGTCACCGTCCCGTGTTCGTCCCCGGCAGCCAGAAGTCGCCCGTCGAGGCTGACGGCAACCGTGCGTACGGTGCCGCCGATGCGCCCCAGCGTGACCGGCCGGGCCGGCCGGTGCGGATCAGGCACCCGCCGCAGTCGCACGGTCCGGTTGGCGTCGCCGGTGACAAGGACGCGGCCGTCGGCGCTGAACGCCACCGCGGTGACGGCGCCCTGTTCGCCGGTCAGCTGGGTGGCGTAAGGAGTGGCGAAGGAGCTGAGCACGCTGCCGCGGGCCTCGGGGGTGGGCGACAGACGGTAAGCGGCCAGGCTCAACTGAGCGGCCAGCGCCGGGTTGACCGTCCGCAGCGCCGCGGCCCGTTCCGCGACCCGTTGGGAACCGGCGACGTCGCGCTGCTGGTCCGCCGCCCGCTGCGCCCGTACGGCGAGAACCGCGGTCGTGGTGGTCAGTACGAGCAGGACGCTCAGCAGCCCCAGGCCCAGGCGCCGGAGCCGGGCCCGGCGCCGCACCGCCGTGTGTTCCGCCGCCTGGGCGGCCAACCCGGCGTCCAGGAACTCCCGCTCCGGCACGGACAACGTCGTTCGGTCGAGCCCGGCGGCCAGGGCGAGGCGGGTGCCGCGGTAGAGCGCGCCTGGTTCCCGTCCCAGCGCCTCCCAGGTCTGGGCGGCGTCGGTGAGGCGGCGTGCGGTCCGGGTGGCGTCGCGGTCCTCGGTGAGCCAGCCGTGCAGGCGGGGCCAGCATCGGATCAGCGCCTCATGGGCCAGCTCCACCCGCTCGTGGTCCAGGGTCAGCAGCCGTGCGCCCGCCGCCGCTTCCAGTACGACACGGACTTCGCCGACGCCGTCGTCGCTGTCGTCGGGCCCGGCCAGCCCGGCCAGCTCCTCCAGGCGGGCCGGTCGCCGGGTGTCCTCCGTGCCGTCCCCGAGTGCGGTCAGCCGTACGAACACCTGCCGGGCCAGCTTCTGCCGTCCCGCGTCCAGCCCCTGGTAGAACTCCTCGGCGGTGCGCGCGAGGGCGCCCTCCAGGCCGCCCGCCGCCTCGAACGCGTCCAGTGTCAGCGCGTTGCCCCGTCGACGCCGCCAGGTCTGCAGCAGCGCGTGCGACAGCAGCGGCAGCACGCCCGCCTGGCCGCGCGCCTGCGCGATGAGCGTCGCCAGCAGCGCACCCTCGACGGTCAGCCCGGCCCGCTGCGCGGGCTGCACCACGGCACGGCGCAGTTCGTCCAGGCTCATCGGCCCGACGGGCACCTGTGCGTCGCGGATCGCCTCCACCAGGGACGCGTGGCGGGTGCAGTGCGCGTAGAAGTCGGCGCGTACGCCCAAGGCGACGCGACCTCGGACGTCGGCGTCCGAGGTGACGGAGACGAGGGCCTCGATGAAGAGGTCCCGCTCGGCCGGGTCCTGGCAGAGCGTGAAGGTTTCCTCGAACTGGTCGACGACCAGGACCAGTTCGCGGTCGCGGTCGCGGTCGCGGTCGCCGTCGCGGTCGCCGTCGCGTTCGCCGCGTGCCGAGCCGGAGCGGGCGGTGACCTGTCGCATCACGCGGCCCAGGTTCCTCGGGTCCTCCCTCAACTCCCTGTACAGGGCACCGGGGCTGAGGCCCGCCATCGCGCCCAGCCGCACGGCGCACTCTTCCAAGGGTCGTGCCCCCGGCGTCAGTACGATCACCGTCCTCGACGCGGCGGCCTCAAGGCGCGGCACCAGCCCAGCCCGCAACAGCGACGACTTGCCCGACCCCGACGCCCCGATCACCATCACGAACCGCTGCCGCTCCAGCCGCCCGACCAGTTCCTCCAGCAGCCGTTCCCGCCCGAAGAACCATGCGGTGTCCTGCTCCCGGAAGGACCGCAGCCCCGTGTACGGCGGAACCAGGCCGTCCTCGACCCCCGGCCCGGACTCCGGATACGCCTCGCCCAGAAGCTCCGCGGCCTCCTGCCAGCGTTTCCGCCACTCGTCGACGTCCCCGTCACAGGCGCGCACGTAAGCCAGAGTCACCGCCAGTGTCGGCAGCCGCTGCCCGGAGGCGGCGGAGGACAGGGTCGAAATCGAATAGTGAGCCTGCTCCGCCAGCCTCCGGTACGGCGGATTCCCCGCCTTCTGCCTCAACTGCCGTAACCCCGACGCAAATTCGAACAGCGGACCGTCCCCAGTGATCAGCGGTCGTTCCCTGCGCGGCATCGCCGCACCTCCCCGATGGCCCCCCGCAGCTCCCCGCGGCTCCCCGATACCCCCGTGCCACACCCTGTACTGCGGCATCGCATTTTTTCAGGACTTGTTTGTTCGGCACCAGGCTTCGAACTCGAACAACCCCGAACCCGCTAAACCTGAAGCCGATGGGGGCCGCACGTGTGACGACCGGACACCGTCCGACACGCCCCGCGCATCAGAGGTCGTACCGGGATGGACCACAGCGAGTACGCCGCTTGCCGACCCGGTTCCTGAGGGGGAAAGAAGTGAGCAAAGCGATTCAGGGGAAGGGTTTTTGGGCGGAAGCGGGGGATCGCGTGGTGAACAGGTCGGTGTTGCGCCTGGGGTCGATGGAGGATCTGAGAGTTTCCGTGGGCCGACAGCCTCTGCCCACGGTGATCTCGCTCTTGGCCGACGCCCTCGGCGCGGCGGACCAGGGCGTGCCGCCGGGGTGGCGGTCGGCGGCACGGGTCGCGTGTCCGAGCAACACGGCGCAGGCGCTCGGCCCGGCGTGCGAGAGCGATGGGCTGTGGCTGCCGGACTGTATGTCGCCACTCCCGCTCGACACGAACACCGTGCCCGAGCAGCTCGACCGGATGGCCGCGGCCACACCGGCGCAATTGGCCGCTGAGGTGACCGAGCGCTTTCCGGACGGTGTTCCGCCCGCTTGGCGGCGCGTACTCGAAAAGCCCGCGCCGTTCGTCCACTGCTATATCGAGGCGACGGCGAGAATCTGGGCGGCGTTCGCGCCGGTGTGGCGACGGGCGCGGCACCTTCTCGACCTCGAGGCGGAACGCATCGGCGTCGCCACGGTCACAGGAGCGCTGGACCCCGCACTCGCGACGCTGGGGCCGGGCGTCCGCCGCACCCGTGAGGGGCTGTCCCTGCCGGGCCGCGGCACGGGCCGGGACACGATGGAACTGCCCGACCACAGGCTTCTGCTCGTTCCCCTGGTGTCCGGTACCACGGCCTCCGTGATCGCCCTGGGCCGGCAGGGCCCGAGCTGGATCGGCTATCCCTTACCGGGGCTGCGGGAGCTGGCCTCCGGTGCCGTCACCACGAACCGCCGTACTCTCGACCCTCTGGAGGAGGTTCTCGGCGGCATGCGCGCCAGGCTCATGCGTCTCGCACACCGGGGCATGACCATGGGGGAGTTGAGCTCCCTGCTGTGCTGTGCGCCGGGAGCGACGACGCATCACTGCAAGGTGCTCGAAGCGGCGGGGCTCGTCCGGCGCAAGCGCCAGGGGCAGCAGGTGCGGCTGCTGCTGACACGGCGCGGTGAACGTCTGCTCGGCGTCCTCGCGTCATGAGTTGCCCAGTGATGACGCTCATGACAACGTGGCCGCCGTTCCGCCGCGGTGCCCCTGCCCGGTGCGGCCCCGCCCACGGCGGCCGTGCTGGTATGCCTCCGCCTGGAGCCGGAACAGCCGGGCGTAGGTGCCGCCCGCCGCCGTCAGCTCGTCGTGGTTGCCGTGCTCGATGACCCGGCCGGACTCCATGACGTAGATACGGTCGGCGTCCCGGACGTTGGAGAACCGGTGGGAGATCACCAGCACCGCCCGGCCGGCGAACAGGCTGCGGATACGGCCGAAGAGGTCGGCTTCCGCCTGTGGGTCGAGGGAGGCCGTCGGTTCGTCCAGGATGAGGAGGGGCGAGTCCCGGTAGAAGGCGCGAGCCAGCGCCAGCCGTTGCCACTGGCCCAGCGAAAGATCGGCCCCGCCGCTGAACTCCTTGCTCAGGACGGTGTCGTAACCCGACGGCAGCCCCTGGATGATGCCGCCCGCCCCGGCGTCGGCCGCCGCACGGTCTACGGCGTCCGGATCGACGGGCACGTCGGGGCGGCCGAAGGCGATGTTGTCCCGTGCGGGAAGTTTGAAGCGGACGAAGTCCTGGAAGACCATCGCGGTCGCGGCCAGCCGCTCCCCGGGCCGGGATGCGCCACGTCCGTTCCACAGCAGGGATCCGCCGTCGGGGGCGTAGAGCCCGGCGAGGATTTTCGCCAGGGTCGTCTTGCCTGAGCCGTTCGCGCCCACGACGGCGACCAATTCACCGGCGGCCAGCTCGATCGACACGTCGTGCAGCGCCGCTCCGGTGGAGCCGGGGTAGGTGAAGGAGAGCTTCTGGGCGCTCACGGAGAAGAAGGCCGGCCTCTCCGGCGTCCCCGACATCTCCGCTGTCTCCGCCCCGGGCCGCTCCGCGGGGATGATCGCAGAGCAGCGGCTCCCGCCCGCCACGACGGTGTGCTCACGGCCGGTGTCGTCCTGGTCCCGTGGGTACGTCCTGTCTCTTGTGGGGGTGCGGACGCCATCCCGCGTGAAGGTGCGGATGTCCTGCACATACACTGCGGCGGCACCGATGTTGTTGAAGAGGTAGCCGAGCATCTGCACGCGGGTGGCGAGCATGAGCAACGCCGCCAGGGCGGCCAGCGCGGTGGGAACGGCCATGCCGCCACTGCGCACCGTCCACCACATGGTGCCGATGACGGCGACGAAGACGACATCGCCGATGAGCCGAGCGAGCACCTTTCGACGAGTGTGACGACGCTGCACCTCGGTGGTGCCGGCAATCTCCTCGGCGTATCGGCTGTCCCAGCGTCCGCGCAGGGTGTCCCCGAGATTCAGGGCACGGATCTCCTTGGCCGCGTCCTGTCCGACCAGGAGCTGTTCGAGGTACTCACGCGCCCGGCGGCCTTCCGCGAGCCGTCCGTGCAGGCGGTGGTCGGCGTCGCGTTCGTCGCGGGCAGCCCTGAGCACGGGCAGCACGGCCAGGAACGTGAACGGGAGCAGCCACCAGGTCATCACGGCGAACGCGGCTCCCACGGCGGCCATGCTCAGCAGCGCCTGTAACGCGCCGATGAGGGCCGTCACCACCATCACCGGCTGGAACCGGGACGCGAAGACAGCCCGCTTCAGGCCGTCGTGGAACGCGGGCTCCTCGAACCGGGCGAGGTCCGACCGTGCCGCGCTTTTCAGCACCGCGGACATGATGTGCCGGTCGACCTTCACCGTCAGCACCCGCTGCCAGCCGCTCGCGACCGTACGCAGGACGCCGCCGACGGACGTGAGGGCCACCAACCCGCAGAGGGCGAGGACCAGTCCGTCCCCGGACGGCCCGCCCGAACCCGCGGACAGGGAAGCCGCTCCCAGCGTGCTCCGTAGGACCAGTACCAGCGCGGCCAGTCCCGCCGCTGTCAGCAGTTGTACGGCGATGATGCCCGTCAGCCGGCGGCGGTCCGCCTGCCATGCCATACGCACCATGTACGCGCTGGCCCGCATCAGGTCGGCGGCGCTGATCCGTACGGTGTCTCCGGGCTCGTCGTCGGCTCCCTCCTGTGGCCCTACCGGTGCTCCCTCATGGCGCTCCGGGCCGGCTTCTGCCATCGGTCAGGTCCTTTCCGAGCCGGCCGCCCGCGGGGCGGAGGACGTGGCGCAGGCCGCCAGCCACGCCTCGTGCTCCCGTGTCACGGTCTGGAGGCTTTCGCGGTGACGGAAGTTGTGTCCCTCGTGCGGCAGGAGAGCGAGCCGGGCCCGCCCGCCGTTGGCGACGACGGCCCGGTACAGGGCCACCGCCTGATCCGGCGGAGTGGCCAGGTTGGTGTCGTCGAGGCCGTGCACGAGCAGGACCGGCCGCTTCAGGCGGTCGGCGAAGTCGAGAGCGCTGAACGCGCGGTAGAGCTCGGGGACCTGCCAGTAGGTCCGCCTCTCGTACTGGAAGCCCTCCGGAGTCAGCGTGCGGTTGTAGCAGCCGCTGTGGGCTATGGCGCCCGCCAGCCCCGGGCAGTGGCCGAGCGCGTACAGGGCGACCGTGGCGGCGAAGCTGTGGCCGCCGACCACGACGGGCTCCTCCGGCGAGGTCTGTTCTCGTATCTTCGTCATCGACTGGTCGACCGCGTGAACGATCTGCTGCCGGACATCGGCGGGCACGGCGTCGGACGGCCAGGTGAGGGGGAGATCCAGTAACCAGCCGGACGTCCGCAGCGCGGAGACGTCGGCGTGCGGATTCGTGCCCGCCGGATCGACTGTGCTCCGGCGTACCTGGATCCACAGCAGTCGCGCTGCCGCGCCGGCGTTCCGGGCCGGGTCGTCGACGCGGGTCAGCCGGGCAGCGTGCCCGCCCGGCGGCGGGGACAGGACGAGAGTGGGGGACACCGTTCGCGCGCGCGTGCGGGGAGGAGGCACACACAGCCGGGGCAGGATGGTTCCGCTCACCGGACGGAGGCGATCTCCGCGCAGTTCGTGGTGGTCGAAGCGCCCCGCCCGGTGCGTCAAGAGGTGGGAAACGCCGTCCTCGGTTGTCGTCCAGACGGAATCGAGGGGACCGTCCTCACCTGCGGGCGGTGGTTGGACGGTGACGACGGCCTCCGGCTCACCGTGAGCCAGCCGGAGGAATCCGGCCCGGCCGCCCTGGACACAGGTGAGGACGACGCCTGCGGCGTCGCGTGCGGCGGTCGGCGTGCCAAGTCTGTCGAGTGCTCCGGGCAGCGCCACTCGGAGATCGTCCTCACCGCTGCGCAGCCGCAGCGAAGTGCGGTGGCGGCTCACGACGGCCGTCTCGGTGCCCACCGTCAGGCAGTGCCACCAAAGGGGCGGGTCGTCCTCCTCGTGGGTGATCCCCGGCCCGGTGGCCGGGTGTTGTCCCTCGGCATCGTGCGGTGGGCGCAACTCGACAGCGGTGCCGCCCTCGACGGTTCTGCTCGACGCGGTGGTTTCGCCGACCCCGGTGACCCAGCGTGCGGTGGCCGGTACCGGCGACCATGAACCGCTGTCGGTCCGCAGCACGGCGCGGGACCAGTCGAGTCCGTCGCCGGATCCCGGTGAGTGCTCAGCCGCCCCGTCATCGGCCGCGGTGGCGTGCTCCACCAGAACCGCCCGTCCACCAGGCGCGGGGTCGAGGACGCCCACGAGCAGCGGTGGGGTCAGCGAACGCAGTGCTCCGGTGACCGGGTCGAGGACGGACACCGAGGCACCGGCCAGGCGCAGGAGTTCGGCCAGGCCGGGGACGAAAGCGACATGTCCCGGCCCGGTGGCCTCGAACACCACCGGTCTCCCCACCTCGTCATGGTTGCCCTCGGCCGCCCGCTCGGGTCCGCTCGCCACGGGGGCGGGACGCGTCAGCAGGGTCAGCCGTCCGTCCTGGCACCACGAGAGGGCCGGCCGGCCCGGTCGGCGGCAGGCCAGGGAGAGCGCGGCCCGTACCCGCCGGTGGACGGTCAGGCGACGGGCGGTGTAGTCGGCGATCCACGGGTGCAGGTGGTCGTCCCGTTGGGCGAGGCCTGCTACGAGGGGCAGTTCCGGGTGCCAGGTGATCCCCGCCGACAGGAGGGGGCGCAGCGGCAGCCGCCACGGGTGGGACAGCGCGGAGCCGCCGAGCACCACGCCCGCGTGCCGGGCGCGGGCCGGTGCGACACCGGTCAGAGCGGGGTCGACCGGCAGGTCCCGCCAGTAGACGGTCCGTGGGTTGTGGTCGGCCACGGAGGGCAGCTCGGCGGCGCTGAGCACGGCCCAGGCGGACAGGTCGGGCCGGAAGTGCACGGTTTCCCGTTCGGATGTGCGGGGCCCGGCGGACACGGCGGCCCCGGGGGGTTCAGGCGGCATGTGGTACGTCCGGTCCGGTGATGACGACGGTGTCGATCAGGGCCTTGACCGCCCCGATCCCGGAGACGGGTGCGCAGACGGGGCCGCCCGTCGCGTCGACCGGCATCGCGCACGGCACCGACATGTCCGTCATCCCGGGCGGAAGTTCGCTGCCACTGCTGACCACGGTCATGCTCACGCGGTCCTGGCGCACCGGCTCCATCGCACCGATCAGCTGCTTGAGCGCCCGGCACGCGGGGCAGTCGTCCGACACGTAGAGCTGTACGCCGGCCACCGCTTCCCCGCAGTGCTCCATGATCTCTTCCGCTCTGGCCCGCCGCCGGTCGGTCAGGAGCACGGCGGCCGCCGTCGTCACGGCCGCCAGTGCCGCGGCTGCCCCGCGCAGGCGCGGGCGGGCGGGCAGGTCAGCGGTGAGCAGAGCCGCCGCCACCGTACCGCCCAGGGCGTTGGCGCCGACATGTGCTCGGCCCACGGTCGCCAGCCGGGCGGCGCCGAAGCAGGCGCAGCGCTGTCCGGCCAGGGACTGCGCCACAGCGGTCAGCGTGCCGTAGGTGAGCACGGCGGCGGCGGGGGCCGCGCGGCCGGGCAGCAGGACGAGCGCGGTCGCCGCCGCCAGTTCGGCGCCGCCTGTGAGACGGGGCCCGTGCGGGGCGCGCAGGGGCCCGGTCCGGTAGGGCCATGCCAGCCGGGACGCGGGTGTGAGGAGTTTCGCGGCGCCGCCGACGAGCAGCGGTCCGGCCAGCGCGGCCAGCGCCGCCTGCGGGAGTCGGGAGGACATGGAACCTCACTTCACTTCGTCTGTGACGACGAGCCATTGGGATCGCAGAAGGTCAGAGGCCACCCGGTGTACGTCCGTGTCGTCGGGGCCGGGGTGTTCCCCGGACAGCAGGCGCTTGATCACCGTCGCGTCCTGCTCGGTGCACTCGACGAGAGCCAAGGTCTTCTCGTTCATCAGGACGGCGCCCCCGAACGGCAGTTGGGTGAGCCGTACTCCGGGACCGAGGGCGATACGGCTGGAGGAGGGAGCATTGGCGGAGGTGGTCATCGTGGTCAGCCCTTCAGCCATCGGTCGATCCACAGCAGTCGCAGCAGCGGCAGGGCGTGGTCCGCGCGATCGGGGCCCCCGTTGAGGAGTCCGATCACCGCGTCGGCGTCGATCAGTCCCATGTCCGCGAGGGCGCTTTCCCGCTGCAGTTCGATGACGATCTTGGCGCTCTCGCTGTGCAGATAGGCCGCCGCCGCGAGCCTGAGGTCGAACGAGGACGAGGCGCGCCGCAGTCCGCGGACCCGGTGGCGGGCGACCGCCGCGGCCATCGGCCGGTTGTTGCGCAACAGCCCCCGGGAGATACGGCCGAGTCGTTCGGGCGACAGGGCCTGAACCGCACCCAGCACGGCCGGGTCGAGAGCGGGAAGGAACGGACCGCCCCGGGGCACCCGTTCGGCCAGGCCGGCGTCGGCGCGGCCCAGAAGAGGGCCCAGCAGATCCAGATGGTCCTTCCAGACGGACAGCGATGCCTGCTGGACCGTCTGCAGGGCGACCCGGCCCTTCTGGGTCAGCACGGGGAGGTCCCGCCTCCCCAGCGGAGGCGGCGGCGGAGGCCCGTCGGGAGCCTGGTGGTCGTCAGGGGGGCCCTGGCCGGGCCGGTCGCTGCGCACCACGCCCTGCTCCAGCAGGTCCGCCGCCTCCCGCAGGGAAGGCAGGACGCCGGAGAGATGGAAGGGTTCGCAGGTCAGCAGCCGCCAGTCGCGGGTGCCCCGGCCGACGTCGGGCAGCTTGGCGCCGGCGAGGTCTTCCAGGAGCACGGCCGACGCCAGGGGCCGCCCCGCCGCCTCGGTCAGAGCGACGGCCAGCCTGCGGGGCAATTCCACGTCGGGCAGCGTGGGCGTCAGTCCGCCCAGGGGAGCCCGGTGGTGGTCCAGCAGGTCGAACACGTCGACCGCTGTGCGCGAGACGGACAGCCCGGGTATGGCGGCCGGGGCCGGGCGGTGGCCGGGTAGGCCCAGGTCCGCGTGGAGCAGTCGTGGTCGGTGGCCGGCGGCCAGGGCGGCGACCGCGAGGAAGGCAGAGGACAGGCCTCCGCCGTAGGCGATGGCGTAGTCGTCGGGTGCGGCGCTCAAGGAGTCCGCGACCGCCCCGAGCAAGTCGGCCGGTCCGTCGGGCAGAGTGGGGCGCCGGCGGGAGACGACGACACCCCCCGGGCCTACGCGCACGGTTGTGCCCAACGCGAGTCGGCGTACCCCCGGCAGGGGAGTGGCGTCCGGCGGCGGGGCCAGTCCGTGGATCAGCGCGAGGAGCGTGCCCGGTTCGGGCAGGAGCCGGCCGGAAGCCGGTGCAGGCAGGTTCCGGTCGGATCCATCGGCGAGATCGACCGGATTCTCGCTCCACTCCAGCCGTCCCAGGCCGACGCGGTAGTACACGTCTCCGGCCCCGAGCCCGGCCCGTCCCAGGGTGAAGCCCTCGGGGCTCACGACCGCGGTCACACCGGCCGCCGCAGGGGTCTGCCGGGGCGGGGCGCAACGGACGGCGCCGTGCCCGTCCGAGGTGACGACGTTCAGCACGGCAGTCCCCTTCCCCCGGTCCGCAGCACCTCGGTGTACTCCTCTCGGACGGGCAGTGAGGTGCTCACCACGGCCCCACCGCACTGCACCCAGGCGTAGAAGCCCCCGGCCGCCACGACCGGGGCCGTTTCCCGTCCGAGGTGGAACGAGGCCGGGTACCCGAGAACGTTCAGACCGGCAGTGACGAACAACGCGTCCTCGACCGGGTCGAGAAAACCCATGAACAGTCTCTCGGCCACTCGCAACCTGGCCACCGCGAACGGCGCACCGCGTGATGGATCACCGAACTTCTTGCGCACAGGCGGCCATTCGAGTTCGTATGTGCCGCCGTCCCTCCGGGCGGACTCCACGAATTCCTGTGCCGTGCGAGCCGCTCTCCAGAGTCTCAGCATTTCGTTGCCCCCAGACTGCCGCGCTGTTCGAGGAGGGTTGTCGTCCCTCGGATCGACCCGCTCCGTCGGGGCGTGGGGGCGCCGGTTGTGCACACCCATCGCCCCGACGGGCTTCACTCACCTGCCGGTTGTCAGCTCTGCAGGTAGCAGTGGAACCACTCGCAGATCAGACCGTGGCAGCACTGGGAGTCCCACAGGCAGTCCCCGTACCGCGGAACGCAGGCCTCTTCGACCGCCGTCGCCTCTGCGTGCAAGTGCTGCTGAAGCCCATTCCCGGCGAGCCGCTCGGACAGTGACGTCACAGGCATGACATCCCCCAACTCCGGATCATCGGCCGACCATTCGGACGACCTACTGAAATTGACGAAATCATGCTCCCGGAAAGCCTTCAAGTCCCTTTTGGGGATTCTTCGGAGCTGCAGAGAAAGGCTTTTTTCTCAAGCATTTCAAAGGACTTGGAAAGACGCCCGACGCGGTTTCGCCCCCCAGAGCGCTTGCGGGGTCCGACGGCCGACCTGGCGCCGGTGTTGGCCGATCGGGGTCCGAGGAGGGGCAGCGGCCGCTCCAGCGGGGCCGCTGATGAGAGATCCGACTACCACCTCTCCAGGTCAGGCCTCACGGTCCGGCGACCGCCGCTCATCGGCCTCCAACTCGTTCGCCCTTGCCCTGCTCCTTCCTCGCGGGGCTCCGGGCGCTCCCACCGGTGTGCAGGACTTGCCGGCCCGGTGTGGTCGCGGACCCGTTGGCCGCGTCGCTGACTTCGGCCGGGCCGACGTGGCAAAGAAAATGGTCGCCTTCGCCGGGGGCGGCTGACGGCCGCCATCTGCAGCACGTGGTGCCTCCCCCGCGGCCTCGGCTGCGGTGCGCAGGGTGCCTTCGGGCTCGGGCCCTTCTCAACCTCGTTCGCAACGGACCCGAAGCTGGATGGTCCTGAGGGAACTGTGGACACATCGGGCTGAAGTCTTCTAGCCTGTCGGCAGACCATCACGGTCGTCGATGTGACCCGACAGCGCGGTAGCCATCGACTTCTACTGTTTCCGAGCCGTTGCCCCTGCTCGGCGTAGTGGCCTGCTGAAGCACACCCAGTGCTGTGACCGGAAAGGTTCACCGGACCGCTCGCGGCTGCCCGGTGCCGAAGGCACCTCCCACGCCGTTCAGGCAGTGAGGGAGCATCGCAAGGCGGAGTATCACCGCGTACTGGATGTACGCCGTGATACGACAACGCGGCGCGGTGTCGTGCCGGGCGTCGCGAGCCGGTGAACCTTTCCGGTCACAGCACTGGCGGGCCGAAGCGGCGACATCCCGCTACGGCATCGGCGCGGCAGCGCGCGCCCCAAGCCTGGCAACCACCTGTTCGGGAAGGGGACTGCGTTGTCATGTTCATGCTGACCAAGAGGGCTGTGGCCGCGCGTTGGCCGGCCATCGGTTCGGCTCTGCTCCTGGTCGCGGCCGCTCTCATCGCGACCTTGTCCACTGCGACCCCGGCCGCGGCGCACCCCATCAACGCCGCCGACTTCCAGCAGGTCCAACTGGCCCGGGGAGTCGCGGAGGTCGGTGAGCCGATGTCGCTGGCGGTGCTGGCCGACCGGTCGGTGCTGCACACCGCTCGCAACGGGACCGTGCGCCGGACCGACGCCAACGGCACCACCACGGTCATCGGCACCATCCCCGTCTACGTGCACGACGAGGACGGCCTCCAGGGCATCGGCATCGACCCGGGTTTCGTCACCAACCGGCACATCTACCTCTACTACGCCCCGCCGCTGTCCACGCCGGGAGGCGACGCACCGACCACCGGCGGCAACTGGTCGACGTGGCAGGGCGTCAACCGGCTCTCCCGGTTCACGCTCAACGCCGACTTCACGATCAACCAGTCCAGCAAAGTGGATGTCCTCGACGTGCCGGCCGACCGCGGTATCTGCTGCCACGCCGGGGGAGACATCGACTTCGACGCGGCGGGCAACCTGTACCTGTCCACCGGCGACGACACCAACCCGTTCGAGTCCGCCGGATACGCCCCGCTCGACGAACGGACCAACCGCAACCCGGCGTTCGACGCGCAGCGCACCGCCGCCAACACCAACGACCTGCGCGGCAAGATCCTGCGGATCAAGGTGAACGACAACGGGTCGTACTCGATCCCGGCAGGCAACCTGTTCCCGCCCGGCACGGCCAAAACCCGGCCGGAGATCTACGCGATGGGCCTGCGCAACCCGTTCCGGATGAGCGTGGACAAGGCCACCGGCGTCGTCTACGTCGGCGACTACGGCCCCGACGCCGGGGCCACCTCGGCGCGCGGGCCGCAGGGCCAGGTCGAGTTCAACCGCGTAACGGGCCCGGGTTTCTACGGCTGGCCGTACTGCAACGGCACGAACACCAACGCCGAGACGTTCGCCGAATGGGACTTCGCCACGAACACGGCGGGCGCGAAGTACAACTGCTCGGGCGGAGCGACGAACAACTCGTTCCGTAACACCGGCCTGAGCACGCTGCCGCCCGCGAAGCCCGCCTGGATCCGCTACGGCGGCGACGCCGGCAGCCCGCCGGCGTTCGGCGGCGGCTCGGAGTCGCCGATGGCGGGCCCGGTGTACCGGTACGACCCCGATCTCGGCTCGCCCACGAAGTTCCCGCAGTCCTTCGACGGGCAGTTCTTCGCCACGGAGTTCGGCCGCGGCTGGATCAAGCCGATCCACCTCAACGCCGACGGCTCCCCGGGCACCATCGACAGCTTCCCTTGGACCGGCAAGCAGGTGATCGACTCGGCCTTCGGCCCGGACGGCTCCTACTACGTGCTGGACTACGGCACCGGGTATTACCAGGGCGACCAGAACTCCGCCCTATACCGCTTCGACTACGTCGGCGGCGGCAACCGCGCGCCCACGGCGGTGGCCGGCGCCAACCGGACCTCCGGCACGGCACCGCTGACCGTGACATTCTCCTCGGCCGGATCGTCCGATCCCGAGGGCGGGGCACTGACCTATGCCTGGAACTTCGGTGACGGCACCAGCTCCACCGCCGCCAACCCGACGAAGACGTACACCACGAACGGCGACTACACGGCCAGGCTGACCGTACGCGACCCGCAGGGTGCCACCGGCACCGCCGACGTGCGGATCACCGTCGGCAACACCGCGCCGACCGTGACCATCGACAGCCCTGCCGCGGGGCAGATCTTCGCATTCGGCGACACCGTGCCGTTCAGTGTCACCGTGACGGATCCGGAGGACGGCACGGTCGACTGCGCCAAGGTCAAGATGACGTACATCGTCGGGCACGACAGTCATGGCCACCCGGTCACCTCGAAGACCGGGTGCACCGGCACGATCACCATCCCGGTCGACGGTGAGCACGACGACGCGGCGAACATCTTCGGGGTATTCGACGCCGAGTACACCGACAGTGCCGGGCTCACCACGCACACGCAGCACATCCTGCAGCCGAAGCACCGGCAGGCCGAGCACTACAAGACGTCGTCCGGCGTCACCGTCCTGGACAAGTCGACCGCCGAGGGCGGCAAGTCCGTCGGCGACATCGAGAACGGCGACTGGATCGCGTTCGAGCCGTACAAGCTGAGCAACGCCACGTCGTTCACTGCCCGGGTGTCGTCAGCCGGCGCGGGTGGCACGGTGCAGGTTCGGGCCGGCTCGCCGACCGGCACCGTCCTCGGCTCCGCCACCGTCCCGGTCACCGGGTCGTGGACGAACTTCACCACTGTCACCGGCTCGATCTCCGGTGCGCCGGCCGGCACCACCACGCTCTACCTGACCTTCTCCGGCGGCTCCGGATTCCTCTTCGACGTCGACGCGTTCACCTTCGACACCGGGGGAGGGCCGTCCGCGGGTCCGATCGTGGGGGTCGCGGGCAAGTGTCTGGATGTCCGTGACGGCGGTTCGGCGGACGGGACGGCGGTGCAGATCTCGTCCTGTACGGGGTCGGCGAGGCAGCAGTGGACGGTGGCGCCGGGGTCGACGATCAAGGCGTTGGGCAAGTGCCTGGACATCAATGGCAACAGCACGGCGGACGGGACGAAGGTCCAGCTGTGGTCCTGCAACGGTGGTGCCAACCAGAACTGGCAGGCGTCCCAGGACGGATCGCTGCGGAACCCGCAGTCGGGCAAGTGCCTGGACGTCTCGGGCGCCAACTCCGCGGACGGCACCCTCGTGCACCTGTGGACCTGCCACGGCGGCGCCAACCAGAAGTGGACCCTGCCCTGATGTCGGTCACCAAGAAGGGAGCGACGCACATGCGCAGACGACCCCGAACCCTGCTCGGTGGGGCGGCCACGGCACTCGCCACCCTGGTCCTCCTCGGACAGCCCCACCCCGTTCATGCCGCGGACACGGCCTACGACGTCCTCGTGTTCTCCAGGACGGCCGGTTTCCGGCACGACTCGATCCCGGCGGGGATCCAGGCCATCCGCGACCTCGGCGCGGCGAACAGTTTCACGGTGACGGCAACGGAGGACGGCAGCCAGTTCACGACAGGCAACCTGAGCCGCTACGAGGCGGTGGTCTTCCTCAACACCACCGGTGACGTCCTGAACGACGCCCAGCAGTCGGCGTTCCAGTCGTACATCGGATCGGGCGGCGGCTTCGTCGGCGTCCACTCGGCCGCGGACACGGAGTACAACTGGCCGTTCTACGGCGATCTGGTCGGCGCCTACTTCGCCTCGCACCCCGCTGTCCAGCAGGCCAACGTCAAGGTGGAGGGGCGGGCGCACGCGGCGACCGCCCACCTGCCGCAGACCTGGACCCGCACCGATGAGTGGTACAACTTCCGGACCAACCCCCGTACCACCGCGCGTGTGCTCACCACACTGGACGAGTCGTCGTACTCGGGCGGCACGATGGGCGCCGACCACCCGCACAGCTGGTGCAAGACCTACTCGGGGGGACGGGCCTTCTACACCGGCGGCGGGCACAGCCAGGCGTCGTACACGGAGCCCGCGTTCCGGGCGCACCTGCTCGGCGGCATCCGGTACGCGGCAGGCCGGACCAAGGCCGACTGCCGGCCCGAGACCGGCTACACCACCCTCTACAACGGCTCGACCACCGGCTGGTCGCAGGCCGGCCCGGGCGGCTTCACCAACGCGGACGCCACCCTCGCCTCGTACGGCGGCCTCGGCATGCTCTGGTACAGCGCCAAGCAGTTCACCAACTACTCGTTGAAGCTGGACTGGAAGATGTCCGGCGACGACAACTCCGGCGTGATCGTGGGCTTCCCACCGACGAACGACCCGCAGTCGGCAATGGACAACGGATACGAGGTCCAGATCGACGCCACCGACGCGTCCGACCGCACGACCGGCTCGATCTACGCCGTCAAGGCCCCGGACACGGCTGCCCGGGACGCGGCGCTCAATCCACCGGGCGAGTGGAACACCTTCGAGGTGCTGGTGGAGGGCGAGCGGCTCCAGGTCTGGCTCAACGGCGTGAAGATCAATGACTTCACCAACACCAACCCCGCCCGCTCGCTCGCCGGCCACGTCGGCATCCAGAATCACGGCACGGGGGACGACGTGTCGTTCCGCAATGTCCGGATCAAGGAGCTGGGCGGCAGCCCGCCCCCCACCCCCGGCGCGGGTCCGATCGTGGGGGTCGCGGGCAAGTGTCTGGATGTCCGTGACGGCGGTTCGGCGGATGGGACGGCGGTGCAGATCTCGTCCTGTACGGGCTCGGCGAGGCAGCAGTGGACGGTGACGCCGGGGTCGACGATCAAGGCGTTGGGCAAGTGCCTGGACGTCAGCGGTGGCGGCACGGCGGACGGCGCGAGAGTCGTGCTGTGGTCCTGCAACGGTGGTGCCAACCAGAACTGGCAGGCGTACCCGGACGGGTCGCTGCGGAACCCGCAGTCGGGCAAGTGCCTGGACGTGTCGGGTGCCAACTCGTCGGACGGAACCCTCGTGCACCTGTGGACCTGCCACGGCGGAACCAACCAGAAATGGACCCTGCCCTGAGCTGACGCGGCACGCTGGAAGGGCGGCCCCCGCCGGGGGGCGGTCTCTGGCGGTCGTTGCAACACATGGTTGGTTGTCCAGGCCGCGGGCAGTGCATGCAGGCGCTCGGCTGGGGTTTCCCAGCCGAGCGTTTTGCGTGGGCGTCGGTTGAGCTGGTCGGCGACTGCGGCCAGGTGTCCGGACCTTGCGGATCTCGACGTCCATGCCACCCCTTGAACTGGGGTGTTGCAACGACTCCCAGAACCCAAGCACACCCCGCGGACGCGGTGGCCCTTCCGAGTTCCCAGGCCGGGTGCGGCGGACGTCAGGCTGTGCCGCGTTGTCGTGCGGGCACGACCGCGTGCGCGTGTGTCACCAGGTCACCCACTGCTGCGGGGGACCGCCCCGGACGACTCACCGACGGCGAAGATCCTGGCGGGACCCACGGGGTACCGCTGCTTCATATGGTCGACCATCGGCACGATCCCGACCAGGTCGCTGCCTCCGCCGCGCCGCAGCTCCTGTGGCGACGCGACGTCCCAGCACTTCCTGGCGAGGCGTCGGCCTTCCGTTGTGGTAAGCCGGGCCACTTCCCCCGCAGTGGTGCGCGGCGACCACGTCGGGTGGCCGCGGAGGGAGTGAAGGGGGTACGTGATGTCACGTACCCCCTTCACCCGTGCGCCTATGCTCGCGTCCAGCGCTGGTTGGCGCCGTCGTGGCAGCTCCACACGACGACCGCGGAGCCGTTGGCGGTGCTCGCGCCGTTGACGTCCAGGCACAACCCGTTCTGAGCGTTGCGGATCGTGCCGTTGCTGTTGAGGGCCCACTGCTGGTTGGTGCCACCGTTGCAGTCCTGGATCTGGACCCGCGTGCCGGCGGCGGCGTCGGGCGGAACGTTCAGGCACTTGCCCAGCACCTGCAGCGCCTGACCGTTCTGGGTGAACTGCTGGTTGGCGTTGCTGTGGCAGTCCCAGATGATCATGGGTGTGCCGTTGGCCGAGTTCGCGCCGTTGACGTCCAGGCACCGGCCCGAACCCTCGTTGCGCAGCCGGAACGTGGTGGGGTTCGGTGGGGTGGGCGTCGAGCCGTCGAGCTGCGTGAAGAAGTTCCACACAACCGTCCGGGTCCACGACCTCTCACCCGGTTCGTAGTCGCCGGGTGATCCATCGACAGGACCCGGCGTATGGCCCGCGTCGAACGCGGCCCATGCCACGGGGTAGCCGGCGCGGCACCCCGAGTAGGTCGTGACGACATGCGTGAGGCTGCCCCGTGCCGGTTCCGGCGGGTTCTGGGGAGTGCAGCCGTTGTTCCGCACGAACCGGTCACGCAGTGAACGTCCCGTGGCGATCGGGAGCACCGGGTCCCGCAAGCCGTGCAGTCCGATGTACGCGACCGGCTGGGTACCGCCGTTGCACCCGCTCAACTGGCCGCCCGCGTAGACGGCGACCGCGCGGAACACTGTCGGCCGGGCGCACGCGAGTGCGAAACTCATGCCGCCTCCGTAGCTGAAACCCCCGGCGAAGCGCTGGTTCGTGTCGACACACAGGCCGGCGTCGATCTGCCTGACCATGTCGTCCACGAAGGTCAGATCCTCGCCATTGGAATTGGCCCAGCCGTTCCCGAGGCCCTGGGGCGCGACGAAGATCGCGCTGTCGTTGGAGATCGCCCGCAGGCCGTAGTACGACCAGGAGTATCCGCTGGTTCCGCCCGAGTCGACGTCATTGGCGGTGCCGCCGTTCCAGTGGAAACCGAAGACCACTCGGTACGGGCGGTTGTTGTCGTAGGTGGCGGGCACTCGCAGGATGTAGTTCCGCGTCCTGCCGCTGCTCTGAATCGAGCGCGGACCACTCGACAGCGTGGGCGGCTTGCCGCATCCGGCGCTCGGGGCGGCGGAGGGGGCCTCGGCAGCGGCGGCGGACGTCAGTCCGATGCCGCTGATGCCGGCGGCGGCGAGCAAGAGGGTGATGGCCACGGCGATCGGTGTGCGCCAGATCGGTGTGCGCCATCGGTGACGGTTGTTGCCTTGTCGCATCACGTTTCTCCCTTCATGGATGAGCGACTCAGCGGTAGCCGGCGGCGACGATGTTGGCCTGCACCGCGTTCTCGGTTGCGTCGGACGGGTATCCGGACACCATCGCGCCCTCGTAGAAGGTGCCTGCGCTGAGGTTCGCGCCGCCGCCGGGCTTGCAGCAGTCACCACCGCTGCCGAGGATGATGGCGCCCTGCTTCTTCATGGGGCTGTAGCCGGGCGGAAGCGCGCCGTCCCAGAGCGTCGTCAGGCTTCCGGTCTGGGCGTTGCCACCCTTGAGCGCGAAACGGCTCGTCCCGTTGTTCTTCAACATCGCCGTCACGAACTTGCTGGTGAAGGCCCGCTGGTTCGTGTTCCAGGTCTGACTGCCACCGGAGTAGAGCCCCCATTCGAGGTCGGCCTGGACCCATGGGCCCCTGCCGGCGCACCCGCCGAACCAGCACTGGGTGCTGAAATTGATCGCGTCCATCGCCCCGGCCGCGTCGGCCGCTCGGGTCGTCTCACTGTTGCCGTAGTCGAAGCAGCAGCCGCCGTTGACATGGGTGCCGCTGGTCACCATGTACATGCCTTCAGGGGCGCTGCCGGTCGGCACGCCGGTCAGGTGGCCGTCCCGCCAGTAGCTGTTGCCGGGGTTGATGTAGAGCGAGTAGGCCTTGCTGCCGCCGACCGCCAGCGACTCCGACGTCGCGATCGCCGGGCGGCTCTGGCTGGAGCCGGGAACCACACTCGATCCCTGGTACCACAGGTCGTTCCCGCGGCCGGACTGGTCGTAGATGACGGTGACGACGCAGGTGGTCCCCGCGCAGAACGAGTCCTGCGTCGTGGCGTCGGCGGCACCACCCGCGCTCAGGACGCCGATGTTCCGGGTCGTGCTGTCGGACGAGCGCCGGACCTGGTAGAGGTTGCCGTTGTAGGTGCCGTAGAGCGCTCGTACGGTGCTGTGGGCGGCGATGCAGGGTGTGCCGCCTGAGGCGTAGATGTCGCACGTGCCCGCGCCGCCCGGCACCGGCGGGTCCGGCGGGTCCGGCGGCGGGGTCGGCGAGCTCCACTGCTGGTTGGTGCCGCCGTGGCAGGACCAGAGAATGGTCCTGGTGCCGTTGGCGGTGCCGCCGGCGTTGGCGTCGAGGCACAGTCCGGACTGGACGCCGGTGATGGTGCCGTTGGGGTTGACGTTCCACTGCTGGTTGTTCTGGCCGTTGCAGTCCCAGATGATGACCGGGGTGCCGTTGGTGGTGCCGCCTCCGCTGGCGTCGAGGCACTTGTCGCCGTGGACGGTCAGTTGTCTGCCGGCGGTGTAGGTCCAGGTCTGGCCGGCTGCGCCGGTGCAGTCCTGGAGTTGGGTCTGGGTGCCGTTGGTGGTGGCGGCGCCGGGGACGGTCAGGCAGCGGCCGGACTGCGCGCCCACGATCGGGGCGCTCTGCCCGGGCTCGATCGGTGCCGCCACCGCGGTGGCGCCGACGGCAACGAGCACCAGGGCGGCGCCCAGCGCGGACAGCCGTCCGTACCGGCGGGGCCGAGGTATCCGAAACACCATGGCGATTCCTCACCTGTTCGTAGGGTGGGATGCCCGGCGCGCAACCGCGCCGGGCATCCCGTCCGGTCACAGCACCTAGACGGCGGTGAACCGCCACTGTTGGTTGGTGCCGCTGTGGCAGCTCCATTGCAGGAGTCGTGCGCCGTCGGCCGTCGAGCCGCCGTTGACGTCCACGCACAGTCCACTGGGCACGCTTTTCACGGTGTACACACCCGCCGTGCTGGTCGGTGTGACAAGGAACTTCTGTGCGTTGCCGTTGTCGCAGGTGGACTGCTGCAGGAACGCGCCCTGGGAGGTGGACCCGCCCGTGACGGCGAGGCACTTGCCGCTGTGCACCGCCTTCATGTGGACGGCGCCGCCGCCGGCGTCGACGGCCTGCCACTTCTGGTTGTTGCCGCCGGTGGACGGCCACTGGACGACCTGGGCGCCGTCAGCGGTCGAGGCCTCGCTGACGTCCATGAACTTGCCGCTGTGCTGCGCCGCGACCGTCCAGGTCCTTCCGGCCACGCCGCCACCGCCGCCGCTGCCCGGTTCGCCGACCCCGTTGCCGCCGAAGGTGAGCGAGTCGAGGTCGAACCAGTTGTTCGAGGTGCCCTTGAACACCAGGTAGAGCGGGTGCGAGCCGGAGAGATCGGCGGTGTTCACCGCCGACGTTGACTGGTAGGTGTTCCAGCCGCCGGTGCTGGGCACCGGTGTCGTGGCCAGGAGCGTGCCGGTCGGGGAGTCGGCGCGCAGTTCGATCGATCCGCCGCCGCTCGGCGACGACAGGCGGTACTTCACGCTCGTGACGCCCGACAGGCTCATCGGTTTGAACGCGATCCAGTCGCCGTCGGAGATGTTGCCGACCCGCTTGCCGCTCTCCGCGCCGGCCTGCTCGACGATCTGCACACCCGACTGGTCCGTGTAGAACTCGGCCTGCTTGTGCTTGGGCTGGAGGATCACCTGGGCGTAGCCGGTGAGCGGGTTCGCGCCGCCGGGGCCGCCGTTGTCGGTGTAGCGGGCGTTGAGGACGTAGTACAGGTTGGCGCCGTCTGGGTGCCCACCCAGCAGCGTCGTGTCGATGGTGCCCGAGCACCCTGGATGATCCGTGGTCTCGTGCTGGTGGTCGTCGTGGCCGAGGGCGGGGTTGACGAACACCTTGTCGCAGTCGACGGGCGCGCCGCCGGGGTCCGAGACCGACACATTGTACGGGACACGGTCGCCGAAGTCCAGCATGCCGCCGTTGGACGGAATGGTGAGGGTGACGGTCGGCGCGGTGTTGCCCACGGTGATCGGCACGTTGGCGAAGGCCGTCCTGCCGGTGTTGTCGGTGACCTTGAGCTGGGCGGTGTAGTTGCCGTTGGCGGTGTAGGTGTGTGACGGGTTGGCCGCCGTGGACGTGGTGCCGTCGCCGAATGTCCAGTGGTAGGCGAGCGTGCTGCCGGGATCCGGGTCCGTGGACCCCGCGCTGCTGAACTGCACGTCCAGCGGCGCGTCCCCGTTGGTGGGCGTTCCGGTGGCTTTGGCGATCGGCGACCGTCCGCCGTGGTTGTAGTCGATGCGGTAGAGCCCCGAGTCGTTGTTGCCACCGGAGAAGTTGTTGCCCCATTCGAGCAGGTACAACGAGCCGTCGGGTCCGAACTCCATGTCCATCGGCTTGAGGAACTTGGCGGCGGGCATGAAGGGGTTGGTCCGGGTGACCGCGGTCGCGGAGTCGAAGTGGACCTCCTTGACGGTGTGGCGCGACCACTCGTAGAAGAAGTGGACCCCGTCGTAGTAGGGCGGGAACTTCGTCTCGGACGGGTTCGCGGCGTCGTAGCGGTAGACCGGTCCGCCCATCGGCCCCGAGCCGCCGGAGCCGAGTTCGGGGAAGTTCGGTGAGACTCCGTAGCCGTACCACATGTTCGGCGCGACGATCGGCTTGAGGTTGGTCAGGCCGGTGTTGTTCGGCGAGTTGTTGACCGGCGCGTTGCAGTTGAACTTGGCGCCGACGGCGCCGGTGCTCGGGTTGTAGGGCGCGTAGGCCTGGTTGTCGCCGTGGCAGAACGGCCAGCCGTAGTTGCCCGGGGTCTTGATGACATTGAGCTCGACGAGCCCTTCGGGGCCGCGGTTGGTGGTGGGCGGGTTCCGGTCCGGGCCGTAGTCGGCGAGGTACACCCACCCGTTCTCCGGGTCGATCGAGAAGCGGAACGGGTTGCGGAAGCCCATCGCGTAGATCTCCGGCCGGGTCTGCGCCGTGCCCTGCGGGTAGAGGTTGCCGGCCGGGACGGTGTAGCCGCCGTCGGCCGACGGCCGGATGCGCAGGAGCTTGCCCCGCAGGTCGTTGGTGTTGCCGGCGGTGCGGGCGGCGTCGAGGTTGGCCTTGCCCTGCCGCCAGTCCAGCGGGGCGTAGCCCTGCCAGGCGGGGTCGAGGTTCGGTGGGACGTCGTCCCCGGTGCCGATGTAGAGGTTCTTGTCGGGGCCGAACTCGATGTAGCCGCCCGTGTGCCCGGGCTCGGCGAACGTGCGGTCACGGGTCGCGGGGATGTCGATGATCGTCTTTTGGCTCGACATGTTCAGGGTGTCGCCGGTGAGCGTGAACCGGGAGACCCGGTTGATGTCGTTCGGGACTCCGGCCGGGGAGTGATACAGGTACACGTAGCCGTTGTCGGCGAAGTCGGGATCGAGCGCCAGCCCGGTGAGGCCGTCCTCGCCGCCGGTGTAGACGCTGAGCGTGGCGGCTGTCACGGTCCTGTTGGTGGTCGGTTTGAAGATCTTCAGCTGCCCGCCCCGCTGGACGTAGAGCACCCGCCCGTCCGGGGCGACCGCGAGGGCCATCGGGTCCGCGGTGTTGTCGTCGAGGGTGCGCTTCTCGAAGTTGCCCCACACGGTGCCGCCGCAGTCGCCGGGCTCCTTGCCGGCCGCCCACTTGACGCCCCCGAGGACGTGGTTCCGGAAATGCGTCTCGCTGTAGGCCGCGCTGGAGTGCCCCATGGCGGTGGCCCACACGCGTCCGCCGCCGGTGTTGCGGCACCAGGAGATGGGGTGGTCCGGCCCCATGGCGCGGGGGCCCGGGTTGTACGTGCGCTCGTCCGCGGTGACCAGGACGTGGACGTCGCCGCGGGGGTTGCGGTCGAAGTTGTACCACTCCTCGCTGCGGTTCCAACGGTCCGGCAGGCCGGCCGTCGACGGGTGCTTCTTGTCCGCGACGATGGCGGTGCCGCCCAGCACGCCGGGGGAGTGCTCCGGCATGTGTGCGCCGCCGTTGATGGTCTGGTCCCACCACGGGTACTCGTTCTCGATGCCCATGTCCGTGGCGTTGTGGATCGCGACGATGCCCTTGCCGCTGGCGAGGTAGCCCTCCACCGCCTGACGTTGGGCCGCCGTGGTCCACACCATTCCCGAGGTCTGGAACATGATGAGCACATCGAAGGTGGCGAGGTTCGCCGGGGTGAAAACGCTCGAGTCCTCGCTGTGGACCAACTCGAAGTTGTTGGCCGCCGCCTGCTCCCGGAACATCGCGAGGCCGGCAGGGATGGAATCGTGCCGGTAACCGGCCGTCTTCGTGAAGACCAGGGCTCGGAAGGCCGGCGCCGCTGACGCCGGTTGGGCGATGACGAGCGACAGGAGCACGCTCGCGATCGCCCCGAAGATTAATGTGATGCGACGCATGCCGTCTCCTATTTCGGCGGAGCAACGATGGCATGACCACGGGCACGCGTCGGCCGCACCTCCGATGCGCCGGAGTGCCTGAGCGCGTCGTAGGCACGCGTGTGCCGTCAGCTCGTCATCCCGTCCGCCGTGACGGGCAGTCAAGTCCCTACGGAAGAAAGGGGGCGTCACACCAGATGCGACCGTCTCCCGTGGTCTGCCGGCCAGCATGCAGCGGCGTATCGCAACAGTCAATATGGATCGGGTGCGGCCGATTCCATAACACATTTTGCGCATCAATCGTCGTGGTTCGGCGCGCGACTGTCGTCGGGCCGATTCCATAACACTTTTTGCGCATCAGCCGTCGTGGTTCGGCGCGCGACTGTGCACAGGCCGATTCGATAACAGTTTTTGGCGAATCAATCGCTGTCGACTGATCGCCGGTCCACATTGAGCAGTTCGAACGGCGAACGTCCCACTGCGATGTCCGGTGGTATTGCCAGGCGCTCATCGAGGCATTTACCCTCGGGGCCGCGATGTCACCATCGCGTCCGGCGAAAGTTCGCGGCTATTCGACGACAGTTCGCGGACGGGAGCTGTCATTCCATGCCGGCCGTACCCAAACGATTCACCTATAGGCGACTCGAACCTGCTGACGACGCGAATGTAGAGGGTTCCCACGATGTCTGGCCTGCTGCCGTCACCGCTGCTCGCTCTGCGAGGCATCGGCAAGTCGTTCCTCGGCGTGCGGGTGCTCGACGGTGTCGACCTCCAGGTCCGGCCGGGCGAGGTGCACGCGGTCGTCGGCGAGAACGGCGCAGGCAAGTCCACGCTCATGAAGGTGGTGTCCGGCGTCCACCAGCCCGACGAGGGAACGGTTGAGTTCGCCGGCGCACCGCGGACGTTCCGCAGCCCTCGTGAGGCCCGACAGGCCGGTATCGGCATCGTCTACCAGGAACTGACCCTGCTGCCCGAGCGCACCGTCGCGGAGAACGTCTGGCTGGGGCGCGAGCCCCTGCGCCGCGGGCTCGTCGACCGCAGGGCGATGCTCAGCCGTACCGCGGGCCTCCTCGACTCGATCGGGGAGGGCTCCTTACCGCCCGACACGCGCGTGGGACGACTCGGCGTGGCGCAACAACAGGTGGTCGAGATCGTCAAGGCGCTCGCCCTCGACGCGCGGCTGCTCATCATGGACGAGCCCACCGCGGCGCTCGCCGACCACGAGGTCGACCAGCTCTACACGCTCGTACGGCGGCTGCAGGAGCAGGGGATAGGCGTGCTGTACGTCTCGCACCGCCTCAAGGAGGTCTTCGACCTGTCCAGCCGGATCACCGTGCTCAAGGACGGCCGTGCGGTGGCCACCTTGGACACCGCGGACACCAGCGCCGATCAGCTGGTGCGCCACATGGTCGGCCGCGAGCTGCCGAGCTACTACCCGGACCCGGCGAAGCCGCAGGAGCTGGGCCCGGTGCGGCTGACTGTCCGGGGCGGAGGCAACCGGAAGCTGCGCGGCATCGACCTACGGCTGCGCGCCGGCGAGGTGCTCGGCGTCGGCGGCCTGCAGGGCTCCGGCCGGTCGGCGTTGGCCCGCGCACTGTTCGGCGCCTCACCGTTCAGCACCGGCCAGGTGACCGTCGACGGAGCGCCGGTCCGGCTGCGCTCGCCCCGCGCCGCGATGCGGGCCGGTATCGCCTACGTCTCCGAGGACCGCAAGGGCGAGGGGATCGTCGCCGAGCAGTCGGTGCTCGACAACGCGCTGTTGGCCGGCCGCGCCGTCCGCCCGGGCCGGCTCGGCCGCGGTGCCCGGACCGCGCGGATCCGGGAGCTGCTCGCGGCCGTCGAGCTTCGCGCCGCGGGGGAGGACCAGGAGATCCGTTTCCTGTCCGGGGGCAACCAGCAGAAGGTCGTGTTGGCCAGGTGGCTCGCGCTCGCCCCGAGGATCCTGCTCTTCGACGAGCCGACCCGGGGCATCGACGTGGGCGCCAAGTCAGCGATCCACGATCTCGTCCGTCGGCTGGCCCGCGACGGCGCCGCCGTGCTGATGGTCTCGTCCGAGCTGCCCGAGCTGCTCGGCATGAGCGACCGGATCATCGTCATGCGCGACGGCCGGATCGCCGGCGAGCTACCCGCCGGCGCGACGGAGGAGGACGTCGTCGCCCTGGCGGTCGGCACCGGACGGGAGGCTGCCGGATGAGCGGCGCGCTGTCCCTGCCGGCCCGGCGGACCCCGCCCGGCGTGTTCGTCGCCCTGGTCCTCACCCTGGCGATCGGCTGGATCGTCGTCACGGTCGACGGCGGCCGGCTGTTCAGCCTGCCGACGACGGTGAGCCTGCTGCACGTCGCCGCCGGTCTGGGCCTCGTCGCGGTCGGCCAGACGCTGGTCGTCGTCGGGGGCTCGCTGGACCTGTCCGTGGCGTACGTGGTCAGCCTGAGCACCCTCGTCGCCGCCGAGACCATGGCCGGCGACGACGGTGCGCTGCTGCCGGCGATCGGCCTGACGCTCGCCGTCAGCGCCACGATCGGCCTCGTCAACGGCCTGCTCGTCACCACAGCGCGGATCAACCCCTTCATCGCGACCGTCGGCGTCGGCCTGCTGCTGAAGGGATACCTCGACAACGGATACGACGGCCCGGCCGGCAAGACCGCACCCGCCCTGGTGCAGGGCCTGGGGTACCAGCGCATCGGGCCGGTGCCGCTGTCGTTCCTGCTCCTGCTCGCCGTCGCCGCCGCGGCCTGGTTCGTGCTGGCGCGCACCCGCTTCGGCCACCACCTGATCGCCGTGGGCGGTGACCCGGAGGTCGCCCGGCTCTCCGGCGTGCGGGGCAGCCGGGTCCTCGTCACCGCCCATGTGCTGTGCGCCCTCTGCGCCGGCCTCGCCGGGGTCTACCTCGCCAGTCGGCTCGGCGCCGGCGCACCCAGGGTAGGCACCGAGGGACTGTACGACCTGGAGTCGATCGCCGCAGTGGTGCTCGGCGGCACCGCCCTGGCCGGCGGGCGCGGCGGCGTCGTCGGCACGGTCGGCGGGGTGCTGCTGCTCGCGAGCATCGACGCCATCTTCAACCAGCTCGAGGTCGACGTGTTCTTCAAGCAGGTGATCCGTGGCGTGATCATCATCGCGGCGGTCGCCGTCCACGCCCGCCGGGCGATGCGAAAGGCGTCATAGCATGCGGATCGCCCGCCCACTGCGGCTCCTCACGTTCCGCTCCGGCAGCCTCGCACCGATCATCGTGATCCTGGCGGTGCTGCTGGTTCTGCTGACCGCCCGCCAACCGGACTTCCTCTCGCCGCCGTCGCTGATGTCGTTCCTCGGCCGCTCCGCGCCGGTCATCCTGCTCGCCGCCGGCCAGTACTTCGTGATCGTCTCCGGCGAGCTGGACCTGTCCGTCGGCTCTCTGGTCACCGCGCAGGTGGTCATCGCCGCCCGGCTGATCGACGGCGATCCGTCGGCCGGCTGGCCTGTCGTCGTGCTCCTGCTCGCGTTCGGCATCGCCGTCGGCCTCGTCAACGGCCTCGTCACCACGCGGCTGCGGGTGCCGTCGTTCATCACGACCCTCGGGATGTTCCTGATCCTCGTCGGTGCCGTGTACCTGTGGTCCGACGGTGCCCCGAAGGGCGGCCTCTCCGAGGGGTTCCGCCGGCTCGGCCGGTCGGCGTTCGAGGACGTGCCCGCGCTGGGCCGGATCCCGTACGCCCTGGTCATCCTGCTGGCGGCGGCCGCTCTGGCGCTGGTGCTGACGCGTTCGGACTTCGGCCGCACCCTGGTCGCCGTCGGCGGCAACCCGCGGACCGCCGAGCTGAGCGGCGTGCGCGTGTGGCGCGCCAAGACCATGGCGTTCGTCCTCAGCGGACTCGCCGCCACGCTCGCGGCTGTCCTTATCGGCGGGTACAGCGGAGTGTCGTTCCAGGCCGGTGCCGGCCTCGAGTTCGGCGCGATCACCGCGGCGGTCCTCGGCGGTGTCGCTCTGGGCGGGGGCCGCGGTTCGGTCGTCGGCGCGATGCTGGGCGCGCTGACCCTCGAGACGCTCTTCACGCTCATGAACTTCTACGGCGTCTCCGGCGCCCTCGAACCGACCGTGCAGGGCGGGATCATTCTGTTCGCCGTGGCAGCGGCGTCCTTCCGATTCCCGTCCGGATGAAGGGGATTCAGTGAGGCATTCCATGACGGTGCTGGCCGTGAGCACCTTACTGGTGCTGGCCGGCTGCGCCACCGACGAGCCCACCACCGGTGCGTCGGGTTCGCCCTCCGCGAGCACCGGGTCGGGCACCGGGAAGCAGTCGAAGTTCTTCGTGCAGGCCGACTACGACAAGCAGCTCGCGCTCCTGGACGCCGCACCCACCGGGCCGGCCGGCAAGCCCTGGGAGCAGGCGCTCAACCCGTCGATGGTGGAGACCGCGAAGTTCAAGAAGCCCGGACCGTACAAGATCTGCTTCTCCAACGCGGGGCTGAACAACCCCTGGCGCCAGGTCGGTTTCAAGACCATGCAGGCCGAGGTCGACACGCACCGCGGCCGGATCTCCGAGTTCGTCCACGTCGACGCCGAAGGCAAGGACCAGAAACAGATCGCCGACATCAACGACCTGCTCGGCAAGGGCTGCCACGCGCTCATCGTCTCACCGAACACCACCGCGACGCTCACCCCGGCCGTGGAAGCCGCCTGCCAGAAGGGCCTGCCGGTCATCGTCTTCGACCGCGGCGTCGACACGACCTGCCCGGTGACGTTCATCAACCCGATCGGCGGCTACGGATTCGGCCACGTCGCGGCGGAGTTCGTCACCCAGAAGATGAAGCGAGGGGGCAAGGTGCTCGCGCTGCGCATCCTGCCCGGCGTCGACGTGCTGGAGACCCGTTGGTCCGCGGCGAAGCTCGCCTTCGACAAGGCGGGCGTCGACGTCGTCGGCGTCGAGTTCACCGACGGCGACCCGGCCAGGACGAAGAAGATCGTCAACGACTACATCCAGCGGTACGGCACGATCGACGGCGTCTGGATGGACGCCGGGGCGGTCGCGGGCGCGGCGGTCGAGGCGTTCGAGGACGCCGGCAAACCCGTGCCGCCGATCAACGGCGAGGACCAGCTCGACTTCCTGAAGCTGTGGAAGGACAAGAAGCTCACGGCGATCGCCCCGACCTACCCGACCTACCAGTGGCGCACCCCGATCATCGCCGCGCTGAAGATCCTTGACGGCGAGCAGGTGCCGAACCCGTGGAAGCTGCCACAGCCGACCATCACCCAGGACAACCTGGACGAGTACGTCGACCCCACCATGCCGCCGCTGCACTACGCGATGTGCGGCTGCACCGACCTGCCCGGTTACCCGCGGCGCTGGAAGTAGTCCGGTGTACAGGATCGGTGTCAACCCGTGGGTCTGGGCCTCGCCGGTCGACGACGAGGCCATGGCCGAGCTGGTGCCGCGGATCGCCGGGTTCGGTTTCGACGCGGTCGAGCTGCCGATCGAGCAACCCGGCGACTGGGACCCGGCCCGCACCCGGGACCTGCTGGCGGCGTACGGCCTGCGTGCGGTCGGCGTCTGTGCGGTCACCTCGCCCGGACGTGACCTCGTGAACGCCCCGCCGGAGGTCGTCGCCTCCACCGTGGCGTATCTGAAAACGTGTGTGGACAGTGCGGTGGCCGTCGGCGCGCCCTGCGTCGGCGGCCCCGTCTACGCCGCGGTGGGGCGGACCTGGCGCATGTCACCGGTGGAGCGCGCGGACTGCTACACGGACGTCCGCCGCGCCCTGCGGCCAGTGGCCGACTACGCGGGGGAGCGGGGCGTGAGCATCGGCGTGGAAGCCCTCAACCGCTATGAGACGAGCGTCGTCAACACGGTCGAGCAGACGGTGGAGCTGATCGACGGCCTGCCCGCGAACGTCGGTCTCATGATCGACACCTATCACATGAACATCGAGGAGGCTGACCCCTACGAGGCGCTCGTCACGGCGGGTCCGTACATCAAGCACGTCCAGGTCAGCGGCACCGACCGCGGCGCCCCGGGCGCCGACCACTTCGACTGGCCGCGCTTCCTCGCCGGCCTGGCCGCGACCGGCTACGGCGGGGCGGTGTGCATCGAGTCGTTCACCGCGCAGAACGAGGCCATCGCCACCGCGGCCTCGATCTGGCGGCCGCTCGCCCCGTCGCAGGACAACCTCGCCCGCGACGGGCTGTCCTACCTCCGAACCGTCCTCCGCGGACTGGAAAACGCTCCCTTGACCGGGTGAAGGGGGGTCGCTTTGGTTTCCCAACGACGCCACACGTCATACGAATTGGCCCACGGGAACAGCACTACGGTCCGACCGGTCTGTGCACCGGCCGCCGTACAACTCTCCGACAGTACGGCGGTCGGCGCCGAGCGAAGCGCAACGCCCACGCCCGAACATCGTGTTCCCTCCGCGAGCCCTCATTCCCGCACGCCGAGTAGCCAGGTCGCGCGGTCATCCCCTTCCGCCCGGGAACCGGCATAAGGAGAAAACGTGTTCACCACTCGCTCGACACGAACGCGGCTTCTGGCAGGAGCCGCCACAGTCGGTTTGGCCGCGACCGCCGTGATGGCGTTCCCCGCGCCCGCATCCGCAGCTCCCCGCACCGTGTACGTCTCGCCGTCCGGCACCGGCACCGACTGTTCCAGCACGCAGCCGTGTTCACTGACGGCCGCGCAGGCGGCGGTGCGATCGCTCAACGACACCATGTCGGACGACATCGTGGTGCAGTTGGCCGACGGTGTGTACCGGCTGGCCCAACCCTTGCGGCTGACGGCGGAGGACTCCGGCTCAGGCGGCCACACGGTCGTGTGGCAGGCCGCCCCCTCGGCGCGTCCGGTGATCACCGGTGCCCGGGCGGTCACCGGCTGGTCGGTGGCCGACACAGCCAAGAACATCTGGAAGGCCGACGTGCCCGCCGGTCTCGACGCCCGGCAGCTCTATGTCAACGGCACCGTCGCCACCCGGGCACGCACACAGGTGAACAGGGCCGACTTCACGGCGTCCAACGCCGGAATGAGGTTCTCGAGCGGTGCGCTGAGCTATCTGAACAACCTGGCCAACCAGAGCCGGATCGAGGTGGAGAGCGTCAACTCCTTCACCGACCGGTACTCGCCGGTGCAGAGCATCAGCGCGAACTTCATCACGATGCAACAGCCGGCGTGGAACAACAACAACTTCGGCTACGACACCCTCATGCGGCCGCACCGGGCCGGTCCGTTCTACCTGTCCAACGCGTACGAGTTCCTGGACTCGCCCGGTGAGTGGTATCTCAACCCCACGGCCGGAGCCTTGTACTACATCCCCCTGGCCGGACAGAACATGAGCACCGTCAGCGTGGAACTGCCGACGCTGCAGTCGCTGGTGGACGTCGGGGGCACGTACAGCGAGCCGGCGCACCACATCACGTTCAGCGGGATCACCTTCACCGGTACGAGCTGGCTGGGCCCCAGCAGCAACCAGGGTTACGCGGACCAGCAGACCGGCGCCTACATGGCCGGCAACTGGAGCTGGCCGGGCTTCGACTCCTGCCACAACGGCTGCACGCAGTTCGAGGCCGCCCGGCCACACTGGTCGCAGATGCCGGCCGCCGTGCAGATCTCCGCCGCCGACACCGTCACCTTCAGTGACTCCCGGTTCGTCAACCTGGGCCAGACGGCCATCGGTATCGGCAACGACGCCAACGCGCACGCCAGCGGCGTCGGCCTGGGCGCTCGCAACATCACGGTGACCCGGTCGGAGATCGCCCGGAGCTCAGCCGGTGGCATCCTCGTGGGCGGTGTACGCGCCGACGCCCACCATCCCAGCGACCAGCGCATGGTCAACAGGGACATCACGATCAGCAACAACCGCATCCACGACCTCGGGGCGGACTACCGGGGCATCGTCTCTGTCCTGACCACGTACGTCACCAACAGCACCGTCGCCCAGAACGAGGTCTACAACATGCCCTACTCCGGCATGTCGATCGGGTACGGCTGGGGCGCCAACGACGCGGGCGGCAGCAACCACTATGCCAACCGCGGCCTGTACAACTACCAGCCGCGCTACACGACGCCGACCACCGCGTCCAACAACCGGCTCATCGGCAACTACATCCACGATGTCATGCAGCAGATGAACGACGGTGGCTGCATCTACACGCTCGGATGGAACCCGAGCGCGCTGATCAGCCGGAACCACTGCCTGCGGACCAACGGATACTTCGGGGTGTACTTCGACGAGGGCTCGAAGTACTACACGGCCACCAACAATGTCTTCTCGAGCACCGGTACGTGGGCGACGGCCAACTACTGGGGTGGCGAGAACATGGGGAACTGGACCGTCACCGACAACTGGTCCACCAACGGCAGCACGAACGTGACCAACGGGGACCGCGGCAACGTGGTCTCCGGCAATGTCACGGTGACCAACGGCAACTGGCCTTCCGGTGCCCAGGACGTGATGGCGTCCGCCGGACCGCGGGACACCACCCCACCGCCGACAACGGCCCAGCAGATCGTGGGCGCGCAGTCCGGCCGCTGCCTGACCGTCCCCGGCGCCGGCACCACCAACGGCACCCAGACCCAACTCCAGGACTGCACCGGCGCAGCCGGCCAGACCTGGACCTACACCGCCGGCAGACAACTGACCGTCCACGGCGGCAAGTGCCTCGACGCCAGCGGAGGCGGCACCACCAACGGCACCCCGGTCATCATCTGGGACTGCAACGGCCAGAACAACCAGCAGTGGAACGTCAACCCCAACGGCACCATCACCGGCGTCCAGTCCGGACTGTGCCTCGACGCCAACGCCGGCGGCACCGCCAACGGCACCAGGATCACCCTCTGGTCCTGCCACGGCGGCAGCAACCAGCAGTGGGCACTGCGATAGCGGAATCAACGCCTCTCCGCTCCTTCGGGACAGGAGCGGATGCCGGCGGTGGGGCCCGAGTGGGCGCGGGCCCCACCGCACCTCGGTGGATCCGTGGACCCCTGCTGTATACGGCACGCCGCCGCGGAGCCCTGCCGACTGTGGAACGTCGCGTAATTCCCCAGCCGGAACTTCACGGAATGGGCCAGAGGCATCTCGGCGCCGACGCCTTCGTCCCCATGCGGACGCCGGAGCTGCTCCTCGTTCCCCACGGTCGCCAGGGTTTCCGGGCCGCCTGATAGCCGCCGATCATCAGGGCTGGTCAGGGCGGTCAAGGGTGGGCGAATGCCCAGCGCGGAGCGCCGCCGAAGGCGCCCTTGAGGGCACTGTCCAGCCCCACACTCAGCAGTCGGGCGGCCCGTCACCGGCCGCAACCAACTGGGGAATTGCGTGGAGCTGAAGGTGCCTCTGATGGGGAATTGCATGAACGCTCACACCGACCCCTCCCCCTCGTAGCGCGAGCCGCTGGACGCGGTGCCGGTGACTCCGGCTCTTTCCGGTCGTTCAGCGGAGTGTGTCAAGGCCCGGGCCCCTTCGGCCACCAGCTTGATCCTGCCCTGCCGATCCCGCCGGCGGGTCAGTCGCCTCCAGGGGGTCCTTTCACCAGGAGTGTCCGACCCGGGCGGGCATAGTGAAAGGACCTCTAACGCCGCAGCCGGGTCGGCTCGCCCGGCCCGCTGCGGCGCACCACCCACGCCTCGGTGATGTGGGTGAACATCGCCTCGGCCGCACCCTTGGGGTCGTGCCCGGCGATCCGCTCGTAGATGCGCCGATGGCCGTTGTTGGACGCGACGCAGAAGGCGCGGCCGGTTCGCCCCACGTAACGGGCGGAGTCGATGACCTGGCGCTCCAGCGAACGGACCACGGCACGTCCGATGCGGTTCCCCGACGCCTGCATGACGGTGTCGTGGAACGCACGGTCCTGTTCGTGGTAGGAAGCGGGGTCGTCGACGAGCTCATCCATCCGCTCCACCAGACCGCGCAGTTGGTCGATCACCTCGGCGTCCGCCAGGCGGGCGGCGACGTTGGCCATGTCGGACTCCAGCACGCGGCGGGTCGCGACGAGGTGATCGAGGATGGCCAGGCTCTCGTCCTCGGCGATGGTCGCGCCGAGGACCAGCTCGTCAAGCATGTTCCACATCGCCGGCGGGGTGACCATCGTGCCGGCGCCCTGGCGGACCTGCACCAGCCCCTTCTCCTGAAGTATCTTCACCGCCTCGCGGACCACGGTGCGGCTGACCGAGAAGGTCGCGCAGAGCACGGGCTCGGGCGGTAGCGGCGAACCGGACGGATGGACTCCACGGACGATCCGATCCACCAGTTCGGCGGTGACCGCGGCGGCGAGGTTCGCCGGGCGCCGGCTCCAGGCGGGGGCCTCGGAGGCCTCTGCGGATGACTGCGGTACTGCCGTCATGACACCCCCCAGGACCCGTGCCATACCACGGATGCTCGCCTACTATACGGCATCCCTGTTGACGTCATACGTCATACGAGTTACATACGTCATACGAGTTGCGTTCCTCCTCAACCTCAATCGCCGGACAGCCGGCCTCCTCAGGAGAGTGGGGCAGCAATGAAGCAGCGAACACCGTGGTCGGCGATCCTGGTTGCCGGGCTCGTCGTCTTAGCCGGCTGCGGAAGCGCCTCCGACCCGGATTCGGCGTCCGGTGGTTCGAAGGGCAAGCTCGTCGTCTGGGACTGGAAGTCCGGCGACGCCACAGCGTCCTCGTACGTCAAGAAGGCCAAGGCCGACTTCGCCAAGCAGCATCCCGACGTGACGGTCGAATTCGTCGCGCAACCGTTCGATCAGTACTACACCCTGCTCGGAGCCGCCATCCAGGCCGGCAAGGGGCCGGACGTCATGCTCTTCAACGGCGGCGGGCAGATCCGTGACCGCGCGGACTCCCTTCTGCCGTTGGACGAGTACGTCCGTGACGACAGGAAGCGGCTGGCCGGGTGGGAGGCCTTCACCAAGGACAGCAAGACCTACGCCGCTCCGGTGACATTGCAGGGTCACCCGATCTACTACAACAAGTCGCTCTACCGGAAGGCAGGGCTGGACCCGGAGCGGCCGGCCACCGGCTGGGACGAGTTCGTCGCCAACTGCCGGACCATCACCGAGGCGACCGGTGCCAGGTGCTTCGCCCAGGGCAACAAGGAAGGCATCGGTATCCAGTTCTTCCTGTCCGCGTTCGGCTCGGGCATCCTGTCGCCCACGGAGTACGACGACTGGATCGCCGGCAGACGAGACTGGTCCTCGCCGGCGGTCAAGCGGGTCTTCTCGCTCTGGAAGGAGGCCAACGACAAAGGCCTGAACAACGACGGGGCGAACTCGACGGCGATGTTCAACGACGCGTTCGCGGTGTTCCAGTCCAAGAAGTCCGCCCACGTCATCGGGTTGATGTCGGACATCGGGCACTGGAAGGACTTCGCCGAGTTCCTCGACGCCGGCGATGTCGGCGTCATGAAGTCGCCGGTCGTCACGGCCGGCGCCACACCGAGCCTGCCCTACGACGGCGGCATCGGCTACGCCGTCGCGAAGTGGACCAAGGACCCCGAGGTCGCCGCCGACCTGGTGCGCTCCCTGACGTCGACCGACGCACTGAAGTCGTTCTACGCCGACGCGGGAGCCATCGCGGCCGACCGCACCGTGGACGTCTCGAGCGGTGGCCCAGCCGTCGCCACCATCGTGTCCGAGATCGACCGTGGCAAGCCCGCCCTGCACGTGGCCCTGCCGTCCAGGACCGTGGACCTGATGGGGCGGCTGTCTCAGCAACTGCTGAGCGGATCGGTCACGGTCGACGCGGCGGTCAAGCAGCTGTCGGCGTCCGAGCAGGCGGGCTGAGGCCATGTCACCCATGGATGCGTCGGTCCGCGCTGCTCAAGGAGGACGGACCGACGGGGCGCCAGCAGGTGGGGCGGCAGGTGGCCGCGGCCCTGCGTCGAAATCTCCGCGAGTCCGAAACGGCCGGCGCGCCGAACGCTTCGCCCCCTACGTCCTGGTCGCTCCCGCTGCCCTGGTCATCGTGGTGCTCCGGCTGTGGCCACTGGGATTGGGTGTCAGCTTCTCCTTCACCGGTGACGGCGAACGCAACGGCGCCACGGTGGGGCTCGACAACTACGCGGAGCTCATCGACGACCCGCTGTTCCGCACCGCGTTGAGCAACGTCGGACTGCTGGTGCTGCTGCTGCCGGTCGCGGTCGCGATCCCGGGACTGCTCGCCACCTTCATCCACCTGAGGGTGCCAGGACACCCGTTCTTCCGGAGCGTCTACTTCTTCCCGGCTGTGCTCTCACCGGTGATCGTCGGCGCGATCTTCAACCTGCTCCTGGCCGTCGACGGTCCGCTGAACGCAGTACTCGGCGGCTCAGGGGTCGGCCCGGTGGACTGGCTGGGCGATCCCGACGTAGCCATCTTCGCCGTCGTCGGCGTGCACATCTGGGCGACGTCAGGGATGGCGCTGGTGGTGTTCCTGGCCGGGTTCTCGACCCTGGACTCCGCACTCCTGGACGCCGCCCGGGTCGACGGCGCCTCGCTCGCGCGGATGATCTGGCACGTCATCATCCCGGGGCTGTCCCGCACCATCCAGTTCGTCGTCGTCACCACGATGATCGGGATGCTGACCTCGATGTTCGGACTGCTCTACGTCATGACCAGTGGCGGCCCGGAAGGGTCCACCTACCTGCCGGAGTACTACATCTGGGTCCAACAGGGGCAGATGAGCCGCCCGGCGCTCGCATCGGCCGCGTCCACAGTCCTCTTCCTCATCATGCTGGTCGTGGGCCTGCTGCAGGTCGGCCTGCTGCGCCGGGCAGGGAGGGAGGACTGATGTCCCGCCTGGGGCCGAGCAGATGGCTGGTCGCCGTGCCGATGGTGCTCCTCGCCCTGGCGACGGTCTACCCGCTGCTGTTCACCGCCAACGTCGCGATGAAGACCCGCCGGGAGTACATCCTCGACCGGTTCTCCCTGGCAAGCACGCTCCAGTGGGACAACCTCGGCACCGCGTGGAACAGCGTCGGCATGGGGCGGTACTTCCTCAACTCCGTGCTGGTGGTGGCCTGCGCCGTGGCGCTGTTGCTGCTCATCGGGTCCATGGCCGGGTTCGCGCTGGCCCAGATGCGGTTCCGTGGCTCGTCCGCGCTGGCTCTGGTCTGCCTCGCGGCACTGTTCATCCCGTTCCAGGTGATCATGGTGCCGCTGGCCAGGATCATGGCCGACGGCGGTCTCATCGACACCTATCCGGGGCTGATCCTCGCCTACGTCGCGCAGTTCCTGCCGTTCACCGTCTTCTTGATGACGAGCTACTACCGAGCGGTGCCCAGCGAGCTCGTCGACGCCGCACGCATCGACGGAAACACCCTGTACGGCGTCTACCGGCGCATCATGCTGCCGATGGGTGCTCCGGCACTGCTGTCGGTGGGCATCCTCGACGCGCTGTTCTGCTGGAACGACGTGCTCATCTCACTGCTGATGATGCCGTCGGCCGACCATCGCACCCTGATGGTGGGCATCACCTCACTGCGCGGCCAGTACTCAGCCGACATCCCCACCTTCGCAGCCGGTGTCCTGATCGCCGGGCTACCCGTGTTGGTGACCTACCTGTTCCTGCAGCGCCAGATCGCCGACGGCGTGACGGCCGGCGCCACGAAAGGCTGACGCATGCGCATCACCGGGTACAGAACCCTGACCACGGCGCAGGAGTGGGGCCGTCCTGTCGGTGACGCCAACGGCGTCTACGCCGACGGCCTGGTGCCCGTGCCGGTCGTCATCGTCGAGACCGATGAGGGGATCACCGGAGTCGGCCTGGGACCGCACGTGGAAGCCGAGGTGATTTTCGCCGCCATCGACGGGCAGGACCCGCGCGCGGTGACTGCTCTCTACGACCGCATGCTGCGGCACACCTTCAAAGCCGGGCACGCCGGCGTGGTGTTCGGCACGATCGGTGCGTTCGACACGGCGTTGTGGGACATCAAGGCACAGGCCGTGGGTGAGCCGCTGTGGCGGTTGCTCGGCGGCAACGACCGCATGGTCCACGCCTACGCCTCCGGCCTGGACATCGGCCTCACCGACGACGAACTCGTCGCTACCTACCAGGTCTATGCCGAACGCGGCCTGAGGGCGGCGAAGCTCAAGGGAGGCCTGGACATCGAGCGTGACCGGCACCGGCTGCTGCTCGTACGCGAGGTGTTGACCGAGGCCGCGCACGGGACCCGGCCAGGGCTCATGCTGGATGCGAACGAGTCCTGGAGCCGCAAGCAGGCGGTACGCCACGTCGGTGAACTGGAACGCACACTCGACCTGACCTGGATCGAGGAGCCGGTCCGGCGCTGGGACGCCGACGGCCTGGCCGCTGTCAGCCGTGGCGTACGGACGGCGGTCGCCAGTGGGGAGAACCTCACCGGCCTCGAGCAGTTCCGCCCGCTGATCGCGGCGGGCGGCGTCGACATCGTCCAGACGGCCGCGGTCTGGGGAGTCACCCACTTCCTGCGCGTCGCCGCGCTGGCGCACGCCTATGACCTGCCGGTCAGCCCGATCGGCAACACGCCTGTCGCGCTGCTGCACGCCGCGACGTCGGTGCCCAACCACCTCGTCAGCGAACTGCAGGGCCTGCAGCCGCCGATCGGCGTCGCGATGGACCTGCACGTCGAGGACGGCGCCTTTGTGCTCGGCGACACGCCGGGCCTGGGCATCCGGATCGACGAAACGGAGATGACCGCGGCCCGTCAGCGAACGGCACACGCACCCGAGGGACCGCACATACGGCCGGAGCAGGCCGGCCGGCGGCTGCTCGCGGTCACCCCTGGACCATGCCGATCCACCGCGGAAGGGACATTGGACACCATGGGGATGGAGGATCGATGAAGGCGGTTGTCCACCGCGGGGTCCGCACCCTCGAGATCGGGAGCCGGGTCGCCGGGGCGTCGGCCCTGGTGAAGGAGCGGGGCGAGTGCGGCGCCGACGTCAACACCATCGCACCGGGCTACATCGCCACCGACAACACCGAGGTGTTACGCGCGGACCCCCAGCGCAACCAGGTGATCCCCGGCCGGATCCCGGCCGGCCACGGGAGACGCGCCGACGATCTCGCCGGCGCCGCGGTGTTCCTCGCCTCCCCGGCGTCGGACTGTGTCCACGGCATCGTTGTCGTCGATGACGGATGGCTGGGGCGATGATGGGCCGTCCAGCATTACCAGCCAGCCGCGCCCGAGTCGATCGTATGCGTGAACCCGAGGGCGGCGACGTGCGCGGCACCTGGGGCGGCCTTGCCCGAGGCAACGTGTACGGGCTCGTGACGCGAGCCGGCCGAGCCGACGAGACGAGCCTGGTCGTCGCCGCACAGGCCGGCGATCCACGAGCGCTCGACGACCTGGCCGCGACGTACCTGCCGCTGGTGTACGCGATCGTGCGCAGGGCGCTGGGTGAGCTCGCGGACGTCGACGACGTGGTGCAGGAGACGATGCTGCGGGCCCTTCCCGAGCTGCGCACGTTGCGCGCCCCGGTGTGCTTCCGGCCCTGGCTGGCCACCATCGCGACACGACAGATCAGCACCCATCTGCACCGGCGGCAGGCGGACGCCGAACGGACCGCCCCCCTGGACGAGATGACGGATCCGCCGGACGCCGACGCCGAGAACCTGGCCCTGATTCACGTCGAGCTGTCAGGTCATCGCCGAAAGACCGTACGCGCCAGCCGATGGCTCGACCCGGACGCCCGGGCACTGCTGTCGCTGTGGTGGCTGGAGACCGCGGGCCGGCTGACGAGGGCGGAGCTCGCGGCGGCGCTGGGAACGAGCGTGGCTCACGCGGGTGTGCGCGTCCAGCGGATGCGCAACCAGCTGGAGCTGAGCCGGTCACTCGTCGCCGCGCTGGAAGCCAGCCCTCGGTGCCCACAGCTGACCGCCGCGCTGGGGGGCTGGGACGGAGTACCGAGCACACTGTGGCGTAAGCGCATCACCCGGCACACCCGATCCTGCGCGGAGTGCGGCCGGGCCGCCGACGAACTGGTACCCCTGGAGCGGCTGAGCGTCGACTTGGCGCTGCTCCCCTCCCGCTGGCGTGGTCGGCCATGGTGCTCGACAAACAGGCGCTCGCCGGGGCGGCCGAGAATGCCGTCGTGACGGGAGCCGAGTCGGCCGAGGCGGGCTCCGAGCCGGTTGCCGCGTTCAAGGCCGGGTTGCCCGGCAAACTCGTCCGAGGGACGCGAGAGTCGAAACCCACGTCTTCGCGTTCGGCGACGGCGCAGTGCTTCTCGGCACTATGGCGACTGCGACTGTTCAAGCCGGCCGCCGATAACGAAAACTGCCGCGATTTACACGCGCCTGTCACTCCGATTCGCCGCCTGAAAAGGTTATGAGGCGTGGCCGTCAATAGTCTCGCTTCTCCGGTCGGTCGCACGACGGATCAGGCCCACATATATCGACGGCTCCCTCTTGAATGGACCATGACAATCTGTCAATCTTCTAGTCGTCGACGCGCAACGTTCCGCATTCATGACCTGTGAAAGCGGAAGCCAAAAGGAATCCACGGATTGCTGGCGCCAGCACAGTGAGGTGCCTCCGACTTCGAAAGGTGCCGACGATGAACGAATTCGTGCACTCGCGGCGTCCACATGGGGCGCCTCGGCGGCGGAGAAGGGCCGCCGCTGTGGCGCCGCGGTCGGAACGTACAAGTGCTCCGACAGCACCTGCATGTCGGTTCTCAACCACGATTTCAACAGCGTCGTCGCCGAGAACGAGATGAAGTGGGACGCCACCGAGCCGCAGCGGGGTGTCGTCCACCACAGCGGCGGAGACCGCATCGGCATGCCCGGGCCAACGGCATGAGCGTGTGCGGCCACACGCTGCTCCGGCACGCCCAGCAGCTCGGCCGGGCGCGGGGCCTGTCCGACGGCGATCTGCGCAACGCCGCCATCAACCACGTGACGCAGGTGGTTCGAAGGCGGGGCGGTGCACAGGATCCAGGGCCAGGAGCGGTACCTGCTGGTGCAGGAGGCGATCGGCTCGGATGGTCGCCGCTGGTACCGGTCGTTCACCTCGGGCAGCCTCGGCGGTTCGTGGACGCCACACCTGGCGACGGAGTCGAGCCCGTTCGCCTGCTCCAACAACGTGACGTGCTCGGGCCCGGCGTGGGCTCAGGACTTCAACCACGGGGAGTTGGCCGGGGCGGTGACGACCAGACCCTGCCGTTGAAGCCCGTGTACGTGGCAGTTCCTGTGCCAGGGCATGGACCCGAACGCCGACGGCGGCTGCGTGTCCCTGCCGTGGCGGGTGGGGCTGCTCACCCAGACCGACTCCACCTGCTGACCGGAGATCCGGGCGAAGCCGGGGAGCGAGGCTTTCCAGGCGCCACGTCGGGGGGCATGACGCTGACGTGCCCGCTACGTGAGCGATCTGGGAGGGGGCCGGCGCGGAGAGGGCAAACTCCGCGCCGGCTCGGCCGGCTGCCGCAGACGGCCGACTTCGACCGATCCTGCACACCGCAGACGTGACCACACCGCCAACCGGGAAGGCGCGGCCATGCCCGTCGACGGCGCGGACACGGACAGAGGTCGGCGCGACTGCACGGCCTTGCGTGTCTGCGGGGGATGCGAGGCCGTGAGGCCGACCGGCACGGACGACGCGAGCGGGCGGGTCGCGGACGAGTGGAGCGGGCGGGTCGCGGAGCGACCGTCGGGGGGCGCTGACCTGTTCGCCGCCGCCGGGCGTCGGTGCGGCAGAGCCGAGCCACCGGATGCCCCCGGCTGGACGGCCGACGACGCGGCGCGGGCCGTCCTGCTCGCCGCGCTGTCCGTCGGGGACCGTTCCGATCTGCCCCGGGGTCGACCCGCGGCGCGGCTGGGACTTCGGCTCCACCGGCCACGGCGACGTGCCCCGGGAGGACTGCTTCCGGGCGTTGAACGCGATCGGCTGCGACGGGCAGATCTCGCAGCCGGTGGCCGGCCTGCGGCTCGTCGGAGAAGACGGCGTACGGCCGTCGGTTTCGCACCGGCGGTTTGTCATCACCGAAGTCAGTGACCTGCTCCAGTCCGTGAAGGGAGAACGACATGTCCGAGGTGACACGCAGACGGTTTCTCGCCGCCGGGGCGGCGGCCGGAGCAGGGATCGTGCCGGGTGGGTGGACTGCCACTGCCAGGGCCGGCTCGGCCCCGCCGCCAAAGGTGCTGGCCGCCGACGACCTCTCCCTTTGGTATGACAAGCCGGCCGGCACGGACTGGCTGCGGGCACTGCCGATCGGCAACGGGCGCCTCGGCGCGATGGTGTTCGGCAACGTCGACACCGAACGCCTGCAGCTCAACGAGGACACCGTCTGGGCCGGCGGTCCGTACGACTCCGCCAACACCCGCGGCGCGGCCAACATCGCGGAGATCCGGCGGCGAGTCTTTGCGGATCAGTGGGGGCCGGCGCAGGACCTGATCAATCAGACGATGCTGGGCAGTCCGGCCGGACAGCTGGCCTACCAGCCGGTCGGAAACCTTCGGCTCTCCTTCGGCAGCGCTACCGGTGCGTCGCAGTACAACCGGACGCTCGACCTCACCACCGCCACGGCCACCACGACCTACGTGCTGAACGGGGTGCGGTACCAGCGTGAGGTGTTCGCCAGCGCACCTGACCAGGTGATCGTGGTCCGGCTGACGGCCGACCGGGCCAACTCCATCGCCTTCACCGCCACATTCGACAGTCCACAACGGACTGCGACGTCCAGCCCGGACGGGGCCACGATCGCCCTCGACGGCACCTCCGGCACCATGGAGGGCATCGCCGGGCGGGTCCGGTTCCTCGCCCTGGCCAACGCCGCCGTGACGGGCGGCACGGTCAGCAGCTCGGGCGGCACGCTGCGGGTCTCCGGTGCCACCAGCGTGACGGTGCTGGTGTCGATCGGCTCCAGCTACATCAACTTCCGGAACGTCGACGGCGACTACCAGGGGATCGCGCGAAGCCGCCTCAACGCTGCCCGCAAGGTCGATATCGGTGAACTGCGCAGCCGGCATCTCGCCGACTATCGGGCATTGTTCAACCGGGTGTCGGTCGATCTGGGACGTACGACGGCGGCCGACCAGCCGACCGACGTGCGGATCGCACAGCACGCGCAAGTGAACGATCCGCAGTTTTCCGCCCTGTTGTTCCAGTTCGGCCGGTATCTGCTCATCTCATCCTCGCGACCGGGCAGCCAGCCGGCGAACCTGCAGGGCATCTGGAACGACCAGATGGCTCCGTCCTGGGACTCGAAGTTCACCATCAACGCCAACCTGCCGATGAACTACTGGCCCGCCGATACGACGAACCTGTCCGAGTGCTTCCTCCCGGTCTTCGACATGATCAACGACCTGACCGTGACCGGCGCCCGGGTGGCCCAGGCGCAGTACGGCGCCGGCGGCTGGGTGACCCATCACAACACCGACGCGTGGCGGGGCGCCTCGGTCGTCGACGGAGCGCAGTGGGGGATGTGGCAGACCGGTGGCGCGTGGCTGGCCACCCTGATCTGGGACCACTACCTGTTCACCGGTGACCTCGACTTCCTCCGCTCGAACTACCCGGCCCTGAAGGGCGCCGCCCAGTTCTTCCTCGACACCCTGGTCGCCCACCCGACGCTCGGACACCTGGTCACCAACCCGTCGAACTCTCCTGAGCTCCCTCACCATGCGAACGCCACCGTCTGCGCGGGGCCCACCATGGACAACCAGATCCTGCGCGACCTGTTCAACAGCGTCGCCCGCGCCGGCGAAATCCTCGGTGTGGACGCCGCCTTCCGCGCCAAGGCAGTGGCGGCCCGGGACCGGCTGGCGCCGATGCGGGTCGGCTCCAGGGGCAATGTCCAGGAGTGGCTCGCCGACTGGGTGGAGACCGAGCGGACTCACCGGCACGTCTCCCACCTGTACGGTCTGCATCCGAGCAACCAGATCACCAAGCGCGGGACACCCCAGTTGCACGAGGCCGCGCGGCGGACGCTGGAGCTGCGCGGTGACGACGGGACGGGATGGTCACTCGCATGGAAGATCAACTTCTGGGCCAGGTTGGAGGACGGCGCCCGGGCCCACAAGCTGATCCGGGACCTGGTGCGCACGGACCGGCTCGCGCCCAACATGTTCGACCTGCACCCACCGTTCCAGATCGACGGCAACTTCGGCGCCACCTCGGGTATCGCGGAGATGCTGTTGCAGAGCCACAACGGCGAACTGCACGTGCTGCCGGCGCTGCCGGCCGCCTGGCCCACCGGGCGCGTGAGCGGACTGCGCGGCCGCGGTGGATACACCGTCGGCGCCGAGTGGAGCAGCGGCCGGATCGAGTTGGTTGTCACACCCGACCGAAACGGTGCCGTCCGGGTGCGCAGTCGGATATTCGCCGGCGACTTCACGCTGAAGGACGACTCGAGCGGCGAGCCGGTCCAGCCGAAGCGGCTCGAGGTCGATCTCATCGAGTTCACCGGCCAGGCCGGCCACACCTACCGTGCGTCCGCACGCAGGTCGGGGCCCGTGGAGGCCGGCGTGGCCTACCGGCTGGTGGCCCAGCACAGTGGCAAGGCTGCCGACATCAACGGCGCCTCCACGGCTGCCGGTGCGCGGCTGATCCAGTGGCAGATCAGTGCCGGTGCCAACCAGCACTTCGAGTTCCTGCCCTCCGACGACGGGCACTACAAGATCCGGGTTGGGCACAGTGGTCTGGTCCTGCACGTCGCCAGTAGCAGCAGCGGCGCCGACGTCACCCAGCAGCCGGATACCGACGCCGCCGGCCAGCAGTGGCGGTTGGTCGACCACGGCGATGGCGTGATCAGTCTGGTCAACCGGCACAGCGGCCTCGCCCTGGACGTGTGGGAGTCCTCCACCGCCGACGGAGCCCGCATCTCCCAGTGGGCAGCCACTGGCAGCACCAACCAGCGATTCCAGCTCCACCGCATCCAGGGCGAACTGCGGCGCGACCAACCAGCGAGAGCCATGTCACCGAGCAGCGAGGGAGTCGCATGATGTCGATCCATAGATGGTTCTTTGGACGAGCAGTGGTAGCGGCATTGCTCGTTCTTGCCATGGCCGGCATGGCAGGAGTCAGTGCTGCGGCCAGCACGTCGCCCACCGCCCGGGCGACACTTGCGGGGACTGCCGGATGCGGACGTGCCCCCACACTGACGAACGGTACGCACACGATTCAGAGCAGCGGTAAGAATCGCTCCTTCATCCTGAGCATCCCTGAGAACTACGACAACACCCGCCAACATCGATTAATCTTCGGATTCCACTGGTTGGGTGGCACCGCCGGGCAAGTCGCCGGCGGCGGAAGCGATGGCGATGTCTATGCCCACTACGGACTCCGACGACTGGCGAACAACAGCGCGATCTTCGTTGCTCCGCAGGGCATCAACAACGGCTGGGGCAACTCCGGCGGCGAGGACGTGACCTTCGTCGACGACATGATCAGGCGTATCGACAACGACCTCTGTGTCGACACCGCGCAGCGCTTCGCCCTCGGGTTCAGCTACGGCGGAGCCATGAGTTACGCACTCGCATGTGCCAGGCCGAACGTTTTCCGTGCGGTCGCCGCGATTGCCGCGCCTGGGGGGATCAGCGGGTGCAGCGGGGGCACCCAGCCCTTCGCGTACATGGGAATCCACGGCATCAATGACAACATCGGCGCCGGACGCGGGATGCGGGACAGGTTCGTCAGGAACAACGGCTGTACTCCCCAGAACCCGTCGGAGCCCGCGCCGGGCAGCCGCACCCACATCACCACCGCCTACTCGGGCTGCCGAGAGGGGTATCCGGTCGTCTGGGCCGCGTTCGACGGAGGTCACCAGCAAGGCCCCGTGGACGGGTGCGCCGGCTGTGAGAGCGGCGCCAGGAGCTGGGTCAAGCAAGAAGTCTGGAGCTTCTTCACGGGTGCTGTCCCGGACCCGACTCCCACCCCGCCCGACCCGAGCACATTCCGGCTGCGGAGCCAGTCCGCGGACCGATGCCTGGACGTCAGCGGTGCCGACTCGTTCAACGGCGCCCAGATGATCATCTGGGACTGCCACACCGGCACCAACCAGCATTTCACCCGGACCGGACAGACCCTGCGGGTGATGGGCAGATGCCTGGATGTGCCGAGCAACGCCGCCTCCGGCGCCCGAGCACGGATCTGGGACTGCACCGGCGGCGCGAACCAGCAATGGAATGTGAACCTCGACGGAACCGTCAGCAACGTCCAGACCGGACTCTGCCTGGACGTCAACGGCGGCAGCACCGCCAACGGCGCTGCGGTGATCGTGTGGAGCTGCCACACCGGTGTCAACCAACGCTGGGCCCGAGCGTAAGCGGAGGTGTGAAGGCGGCCGCAGTGGTCGCGGCCGCCTTCATCTCCAGTGGGCCCGGCCTTTCGCCGGGGATGGCGGTCGTCGCGGGAGCCCGGTCCGGTGCCGGCGGAGATGTCGTGGGGGTGGCGGGTGCCGTCGAATCAGCCACTCGGAGGAGAGCCCCGGGCCACACGCCCGCATCCTGCACGGTGCCCAGCTGTGGGTCGCCCTGCTGGACGGGCACCGGCACGCCGACCCGCGCTTCGAGCACCACGCCGAACTGCCGGTCGTCACCGCGCCCGGCCCGAGCGCCACGCTCACCCTGGGCCTCGCTCGACGGCGCCACGTCACCCGGCACCACGTTCACGCCGATCGTCGGCGCCGACCTCACCCTCACCCGGGGCGCCGACCTCCGCCTCCCCCCGAACCCGACTTCGAGTACGCGGTCCTCTCCATGTCGGGCGAGGCCCACGTCGACGGGGTGCCCGTCGTCTGCGGCTCCCTGCTCTACCTCGGCTGGCGGCTGCGGCGGCACCGAACTCCCCCTCCGCGCCGACCCCGACGCGTCCCTCATGCTCCTCGGCGGCGAGCCCTTCGAGGAGGAGCTGATCATGTTCTGGAACCGGATCGGGCGAACTCGGGAGGAGATCGAACAGGCTCGCCGGGACTGGATGGAGGGCTCCCGGTTCGGGGAGGTGAAGGGCTACGACGGGGCTCCACTGCCCGCGCCGGAACTGCCGCCGGTGCCGTTGAATGCGCGGGGAAGGGTGCGCTGACCCGCGGGAACGCCCGTGCGTCGGTGGTCGTCGGCGGAAGGCGGTCGGGTCGTCATTCCTGCCCTCCTCCGGATGTCTGTCGGAAGGCGTCCGAACAGTCCGGTTGGCTCAAGGCGGTGCGGTTGGGTGATCCCACGGTGTGACAGTCCGTGGGCGGCACGGCAGAACTCTTTCCCGCCCCGCGCCGAGTTGGCCGTTGGATGACGCGTCGTCAGGTCGGCGTGCGGGGATCCCCTCCCGGTTTCGGTGCGTGCCTGGATGTTCGCAGGTCCGGTGGTCTCGGGGCCGGTGGCCGCCAGGCTGTCGGTCGAGTCAGCCGTTGCGGAAGGACAGCGTCCCCACGCCGCCGGCAGCGATCAACGCGGTCGCGGTCGCCCGCAACCTGATGTCCGAGGCCGATGCCCGGCGTGGTGAGGAGTCGGTCGTATCGAGGTTGCCGCGCCGGGGCGGTGTGCTCGTAGACGCGGCAGGGTCCTTGAGATGCCCTCTGAGGCGATCTTCTCGCCGGGTCGCTCGGGTGTGCTGGGGTCGTCAAGAGGCGAGTCTCAGCCCGCGAAGCTCACGCGTGGCCGTCTCGTCGTGCTGCAGGGCCTGCGCTCGGTCGATGTCCGAACCTCACTCACTGCCCGGCCCCAGGTGTCCGTACGGAGCGGTTCGCCCAACCCTGGCCGGCCCGACCGGGCGTCAACCGGGCGCAGGCGTGCGTGTAAAAGACATTTTCAGGGGTCCGTGACGGTGATACCGAAGACGTACTCGTCTGCTCCGTGTTTGTCCCCGCAGTGGTGTTTGTTGCCGCCTCGCACGAGCTGACGCAGCGTGCGTCTCCTGTTTTCCGGAATGGCGTTGGAGTCGGGTGGAAGCCCCGCCCCCGACCCGTGTGGGGCGATGCGGTTCCCCGATGCTTTGCCATCAAACCATATGCGTCTTGTCGTTACCAGGTCGTTATCTTCGCCGTCGGAGGCCGGCGCAGGTCGACGTCGTCGCATGTGGGCGGTCACGTTACGCTTGTCCACTCTTCGGCTGAAAGTGCAGACGGCAGTGTTGCGTCAGGCGCACCCTTTCCGTCCGTGACACATCCCCGCCACACCCGCGCAACACGGGCTGCGGGTGTGCATGCTGCGCCCGTGCGGTGCGGGCTTGACCGTACCGAACCGGTCCACCGAACGAAGCTACGCGCGATGACCGAACCCGCCGTACGGGGGCACCGCAGTATTTCGCCGTCGCCCCCGACCATCGTTGACTCCTTACACACGGTCGACCTAATGTCACCGGCAGCGGTGCAGAAAAAGAATGGAAAATTCGTCGCAGCGGCTTTCTGCTCTGCCTTCCGCTGTTAAAAAGCATTTCCCGTTGACGTTCAGGAGAGGAATTCCATGCTCCCCTACGCCGACAGGTCGGCAATGGTCAGTGGCCTTCCCGAAGCATCGCGCAATACACGCGGAGGAGACCGGCGGCACAGTGCCCCGCCTCACGTCACCGGCATGGCGAGTCTGGACGCCGGCCTCAAGATCGAAGCGGCGAACGCCGACTTCTTCCGGCACGTCGCCCGGCCCTCCACGGAGATCTGCGGACGCAGCATCTACGACGTCCTGCACCCGAGCGCACGCAACGTCCTGCCCAAGCACTTCACCCGCCTCTCGAACGGCCACGGCAGCCGCTTCGTCGAGCGCGTGGTCGCCATGCGCGGGCACGACCGGGTCTTCTCCGCGGAGATCACCGGCATAGCCGTCAAGGGAGAGGGGGACGACCTGTCAGGTGTCGTCGTCCTGATGAGTCCGGAGGACGAGCCGGCCGAGGCCGCGGAGCGACCCGCCAAACCGACGCCGGTGCTCACCGCCCTGGACGCCTGCATCCTGGAGGGCGTCGCCACCGGCGCCTCGACCATCCAGCTCGCCTCGCGCCTCTACCTCAGCCGACAGGGCGTGGAGTACCACGTCGGTCTGATGCTGCGCCGTTTCAAGGCACCCAACCGCGCCGCGCTCGTCTCCCGCGCCTACTCCACGGGCGTCCTCACGGTCGGTAGTTGGCCGCCCCGTGTCGTGCCCGACTACGTGAAGTGACCCCCGGCGCCGCGTGCCGCCACCGGATCCCCAGGCCCGCCTGGGGAGTCCGGAGCCTGGCGCCCGCGGCCCCGGTGAGGTCACCGACGGCGCGCCCGCCCCACTCAGCGGCGGTGACCGCCGACACCCTCGTCGTCGGCGTCCTGCCACGCCATATGCACATACGGGCCGTCGCTGATCTGCACGACCTCCCGCCCACGCCTGCTCCCGTGCAGCACCGACGACCGAACCCCGGCCCCGGTGACATCCTCCATGTCCAGCTGGAACCGGTCGAGATCGTTCATCAGTCTGCGGACGTACGGTGAATCACCGTTCGCCAGCCGCAGCGAATCCAGGCTGCCACGCAGCCTGACCAGGGCGTCACGCAGGTCCGCGAGTTCCGCGTTCGTCATGAAATCCCTCCGCCTCCTCCGGACCGGCCGAAGATCCGTCGCGTACGCCGACCCGAGACCGGACACATCGCCGCCGCCCCCTTGCGGGCGGTGCTGCCCATTCAGAGGGGAGAACCCCGGTGCGCGCAACACCGGAGGCCGTACCCCCGCCCATGTCTGGGCGTTTCCCGAAACACACCGCCCCTGCGCGGCCCTCGCATCCCGCGGTCGGGCATGAATCTAGGGGCCGCCCTAGTCCATGCGCCCCTAGCGTGAGTAACCCGGCGCTCCGTGATCCGCCGTCCGACCCCTGACCGGCCGGCGCGGGCCGCCGGCTACGCCGTGCGCCGTACGCATGCCGTACCCGTCGACTGCGGTCCACACGTGCTGGGCCAACAAGCTGGTGGAGTGGAATGAGCGAGTCAGAACGCACACGGTACGGGCTCAACGCCGCGCCCCAGCGGCCCATCGCCATCGTCGGCCTGGCCTGCCGACTGCCGGGCGCGTCCTCCCCCGACGGCTTGTGGCGCCTGCTGCGCGACGGCGACAGCGCCGTGCATCCGACTCCCGCCGATCGCCCGCTCCTTGCCGCTGCCTCCACCGAGGACGCGTCCGGGGACGGCGTACCTCGCTGGGGCGGGTTCCTCGACGAGGTCGACTGCTTCGACGCCGGTTTCTTCGGTCTCTCGCCACGCGAGGCGGACGCCACGGACCCCCAGCAGCGCCTCGTCCTCGAACTCGCCTGGGAAGCCCTGGAGGATGCCCGCATCCTGCCCGAACAAGCCCGCTCCACCAGCGCGGGCGTGTTCATCGGGGCAGCACACGACGACTACGCCACCCTGCTCCACGCGCTCGGACCCGAAGCGGTCACCCACCAGTCCTTCACCGGCACGCACCGCGCCCTCGTCGCCAACCGGCTCTCCTACCTCTTCGGCCTGCGCGGCCCCAGTCTCACACTCGATTCGGCGCAGTCGTCCTCGCTCGTGGCCGTCCACCTCGCCTGCGAAAGCCTGCGCAGCGGTGACAGCGACATCGCCATCGCGGGCGGCGTCAACCTGCAACTCGCCCCGGAGAGCAGTCTCTACCCTCACCGCTTCGGCGCCCTCTCGCCCGACGGCCGTTGCTACACCTTCGACGCCCGCGCCAACGGGTTCGTCCGGGGCGAGGGCGGCGGTCTCGTCGTACTGAAGCCACTCGACCGGGCCCTCGCCGACGGCGACCCCATCCGCGCCGTCATCCGCGGCAGCGCCGTCAACAACGACGGCGGTGGTGACACGCTCACCGCTCCCGACGCGCGAGCCCAGGAAGACGTCATCCGTCGAGCCCTGCGCAACGCAGGGACGGCCGCGTACGACATCCAGTACGTTGAACTCCACGGCACCGGGACGCCGGTCGGAGACCCTGTCGAGGCGGCCGCCCTCGGCGCGGCACTCGGCGAGGGGCGGCCCTCCGACGAGCCCCTGCGCGTGGGCTCCCTGAAGACGAACGTCGGCCACCTCGAGGGCGCGGCCGGAATCGCCGGCCTGGTCAAGACCGTACTGGCACTTCAGCACCGCGAACTTCCGCCCAGCCTGAACTACCGGACACCCAACCCGAACATCCCTCTCGACGCTCTCCGGCTCCGCGTTCAGGACAGCACCGGCCCGTGGCCCCGCCCCGACCTGCCCCTCATCGCAGGAGTGAGTGCCTTCGGGATGGGCGGCACGAACGCGCATGTGGTGGTGGAGGAGGCTCCGGCGGTGGTGGTGCCGGGGGCTGAGTCCGGGCATGAGGATGTGGCGCCGGTGTTCGTGGCGGGTGGTGTGGTGCCGTGGGTGGTCTCGGGTCGTGGTGGGGACGCGCTTGCGGGTCAGGCCGGTCGTCTGACCGTGGTCGGTGGGGATGTCCGGCCGGTGGATGTGGCGTGGTCGTTGGCGGCGACGCGTACGGCGTTCGAGAACCGGGCCGTGGTGCTGGGTGGTGAGTCGGGCGAGCTTGTTGCCGGGCTGGGTGTGGTGGCCGCTGGTGAGGTGGCCGGTTCCGGTGTGGTGCGGGGTTCGGTGGCGGTCGGGGCTGACCGGGTGGTGTTCGTGTTCCCGGGTCAGGGTGCGCAGTGGGTTGGTATGGGGCGTGAGTTGTGGGATGCCTCGCCGGTGTTCGCGGCGTCGATGGAGGCGTGTGAGGCGGCGCTCGCTCCGTTTGTGGGGTGGTCGTTGAGCGATGTCGTGCGGGGTGGTTCTGAGCTGGCTGAGGTGGATGTGGTGCAGCCGGTGTCGTGGGCGGTGATGGTGTCGTTGGCGGCGGTGTGGCGTGCGTGTGGTGTGGTGCCGTCGGTGGTGGTGGGTCATTCGCAGGGGGAGATCGCTGCGGCGGTGGTGGCGGGTGGTCTGTCGTTGGAGGACGGGGCGCGGGTGGTGGCGTTGCGTTCGCGGGCGATCAGGGCGATCGCCGGACGTGGCGGCATGGTCTCGGTGCCGCTGGCGCTCGCCGAGGTTGAGGAGCTGCTCGGGGAGTGGGTGGGTCGGGTTGATGTTGCTGCGGTGAATGGTCCGGGTTCGGTGGTGGTGGCCGGGGACGCGGATGCGCTGGATGAGCTGGTGGCGCACTGCGAGGACAGCGGTATCCGGGCGCGTCGTGTTCCGGTGGACTACGCCTCGCACACCTGGCATGTGGAGGCGATCGAGGACGAGTTGGCGCGGGTTCTGGGGCCGGTGGTTCCGCGGTCGGGTGAGGTGCCGTTCTTCTCGACGACCGAGGCCGGGTTCGTGGACACGGTGCGTCTGGATGGGGGGTACTGGTATCGGAATCTGCGTCAGCGGGTGCGTTTCGCGGACGCGGTCAAGGGCCTGGTGGAGCAGGGCTATGGGGCGTTCGTCGAGGTCAGTTCGCATCCGGTGCTGGGGATGGCGGTCCAGGAGGCCGCCCCGGACGCGGTCGTGACGGGCACTCTGCGCCGTGACAAGGGTGACGCTCACCGTTTCCTGACCTCGCTGGCGGAGGCGTGGGTGCGGGGTGTTCCGGTCGACTGGACGGCGGTCCTGGCCGGCCAGGACGCCCGCACCATCCCGCTGCCGACCTACGCCTTCCAGCGCCGGCGCTACTGGTTCGACGGTGGTACAACCCGTCGTCCCACTCATACTCACGGGGAACTTGGCGAGTCGAACGAAAACGTCGTACCTCTGCCCGGGCGCCCCAATGACTGGTTGCAGCGGATCCGTGCCCACGCTGCCGCCGTGCTCGGGCATGCCACCGCCGGTGAGGTCGACTCGGCCCTTACTTTCAAGGCGCTCGGCTTCGACTCCGCGACCTCGGTCGAGCTGCGCAACCGGCTGGTGGCGGACACGGGACTCTCCCTGCCGGCCTCTGTGCTCTTCGATCACCCCACTCCTCAGGCACTCGCCCGCCATGTGGGCGAACAGTTCCACGGAGGCGGCGAATCGGCTCCGCGGCCTGTTGCGGACTCTGTGCCGGCCTTGGACGACGACCCCATCGCCATCGTGGCCATGGCCTGCCGTCTGCCTGGTGACATCCGCACACCGGAAGAGCTGTGGGAACTGCTCGCCGCCGGTGGTGACACGATCTCCGGTTTCCCTGCCGACCGGGGATGGGACCTGGGCGAACTGTACGACCCCGACCCTGAGCAGCACGGGACCACCTACGCGCGCTCCGGGTCGTTCCTCTACGACGCCGGTGACTTCGACCCCGGGTTCTTCGGTATCTCGCCGCGTGAGGCCGTCGCCATGGACCCGCAGCAGCGGCTGCTGCTGGAAGCCTCCTGGGAGGCATTGGAACGAGCGGGAATCGACCCTGAGACGGTCCGTGAGCGCGACGGCGGAGTGTTCGTCGGACTCATGCAGCAGGAGTACGGTCCCGGACTGCACCGAGCCCCCGAGTCCGTCGACGGCTATCTCCTGACCGGTACCTCCTGCAGCGTGGCCAGCGGTCGGATCGCCTACGTCCTCGGCCTGCGCGGACAGGCGGTGACGGTGGACACGGCGTGCTCGTCATCGCTGGTCGCGCTGCATCTGGCGGTCCAGGCGCTGCGCTCCGGTGAGTGCTCGTTCGCGCTGGCCGGAGGCGCGACCGTGATGGCAGAGCCCGGCATTTTCGTGGAGTTCAGCAGGCAGCGGGGTCTTGCGCCGGACGGTCGTTGCAAGCCGTTCGCGGCGGGTGCGGACGGCACCGGCTGGGGCGAGGGTGTGGGTGTGCTGTTGCTGGAGCGGCTGTCGGACGCGCGGCGCAATGGTCATCCGGTGTTGGCTGTGGTGCGTGGGTCGGCGATCAACCAGGACGGTGCGAGCAATGGTCTGACCGCGCCCAACGGTCCTTCGCAGGAGCGGGTGATCCGGGCGGCGTTGGCCAACGCCCGGCTGAGTGCTGATCTCGTGGACGCGGTGGAGGCGCACGGAACGGGGACGACGCTGGGCGACCCGATCGAGGCGCAGGCGCTCCTCGCCACCTACGGACAGGACCGGGACCCGGAACGCCCTCTGCGGCTGGGCTCGTTGAAGTCCAACATCGGTCACACCCAGGCCGCCGCGGGTGTGGTCGGCGTGATGAAGATGGTGCTGGCCATGCAGCACGGCGTCCTTCCGCGGACGCTGCATGTCGACGAGCCGACTCCGCATGTCGACTGGTCGGCGGGGTCGGTGTCGTTGCTGACGGAGGCGGCGGAGTGGCCGCGGGCCGAGGGGCGTCCGCGCCGGGCCGGTGTGTCGTCGTTCGGGATCAGTGGGACGAACGCGCATGTGGTGTTGGAGGAGGCTCCGGCGGTGGTGGTGCCGGAGGCTGAGCCCGGGCATGAGGATGTGGCGCCGGTGTTCGTGGCGGGCGGTGTGTTGCCGTGGGTCGTCTCGGGTCGTGGTGGGGACGCGCTCGCGGGTCAGGCGGGGCGTCTTGCGTCGTTCGTGGAGTCGGTCGGTGGGGATGTCCGGCCGGTGGATGTGGCGTGGTCGTTGGCGGCGACGCGTACGGCGTTGGAGAACCGGGCTGTGGTCCTGGGAGTGGAACAGGACGATCTGGTCCTTGGGACCGGCGCGCTGGCGGCGGACGACGGTGTGACGCCGTCGTGCGTGGTGAGGGGACGGGCTGCTCGCACTGGCGACGGCACGGTGTTCGTGTTCCCGGGTCAGGGTGCGCAGTGGGTTGGTATGGGGCGTGAGTTGTGGGATGCCTCGCCGGTGTTCGCGGCGTCGATGGAGGCGT